>JAITUU010000019.1 GCA_031286165.1 Bacteroidales bacterium | reverse complement strand
ACGCAAGCAATTTCTTTAAAGCCTTCTTTGTCGGCAACATCGGCAAAGTGTGGATATAAATCCGACCATTCTTCGTATTCGCCTTCGGCTGCTTCGAGTAAATTTTCGGCAGTAGTGCCTATTTTTCCGGCTGGATACGATGCTGTAATTTCGAGCATTCCGCCTTCTAAAAATTTGAAGAATCGTTTTGCGTGTTCTTTTTCATTGTCGGCAGTTTCGGTAAAAATTGCGGCAATTTGTTCAAAACCTTCTTTTTTTGCTACGCTTGCAAAATAGGTGTAGCGATTGCGTGCTTGCGATTCTCCGGCAAATGATTTGAGGAGATTTTTTTCTGTTTCTGTTCCTTTTACATTCATGATGTGTATGTTTTAAATGAGTATTATGTTTTTTTTGTTGTACAATAATAAGGAATTTCCTGTAACATACAAAAATTTTTTTCGTCAAAATTTATATGACATACGCAATGTTGTAAGCCATTGCTCACCAGCAAAAAAGGTGCTTTTAGTTGTATATTATAATGAGCAATTTGGGTGAGTGTGGCGTGCGAAATAGCCACCGACGGGGCTTTGCACTCTACTATCAACTGCGCCTCGCCTTGCGAATTGTAGCACACTATATCGGCGCGTTTGGGCAGTCCGTACAGAGTAAGCGATACTTCTACGCCCATGAGCGAAGGCGGATAATTGCGGTATTGAATTAAAAATTGCACAATATGCTGCCGCACCCATTCTTCGGGTGTAAGGCGCACATATTTTTTGCGAACGGGGTCGAAAATCGAGAGAGCATTGCCGTGTTTTTTGAACAAAAAATCGAATTGCGGGAGTGAAAGTTGCTGCATTTTTACTATTTTTACAGCACAAATGTACACAAAATATTGATTATGGACTATCAGCAAATTTTGCAGGATTTAGATAAAAAAATTTACTACCCTATCTATTTACTTTCGGGCGAAGAACCGTATTATATCGACAAAATTGCCGACAAAATTGCCGATTGTGTACTCACGGACGATGAAAAATCCTTCAATTTGAGCGTGCTATATGGCAAAGATACCGATGCAGGGTCGGTGGGGCAGTTGTCTAAGCGATTCCCTATGATGTCGAGTTATCAGGTGGTGATAGTGAAGGAAGCGCAGGATTTGAAAAAAATAGAGGATTTGCATTTTTACGCTGAAAATCCGTTGAAATCTACGATTTTGGTGCTTTGTTATAAATACAAAAAATTTCCGGCAACCACCACGCTTGCAAAATTGGTGAAAAAACATGGTGTTTTGTTCGATTCGCCGGCATTGCGCGAGTGGGAAGTGGGGAAATGGGTGAAAGCCTATGTGAAAGAACAAGGATATAGTATCGACGATGATACTGCGGCTCTTTTGGCAGAGTTTTTGGGAAATTCCATGCACAAATTGGAAAATGAAATTCAAAAATTGATGATTTTGTTGCCCAAAGCTTCTGCAATTACCCGCAAGGATATTGAAAAAAATATAGGCATAAGCAATGAATACAATAATTTGGAACTCACCAAAGCCTTTGGCAATAAAGATGTGTTCAAAGTGCAGCGGATTTTGAATAGTTATGCGGCAAATCCGAAGGCAAACCCCATGCCGGTAACGATTGCGGCGTTGTATGGGTATTTTCGCAAATTGTTGCTGTTGTATTTTGTGCCAAAAACTAACGAAGCAATAGCCGAAACTCTCAAAATAAGTCCGCAACCCTTTGTAATTCAGCAATATCAGAATGCGCAAAAACGCTATTCGGCGGCAAAATTGGTGGAAATTGTGGCACTTTTACGACAATACGATATGATGTCGAAAGGGGTGGACGTGGGCAGTACTTCGCAGGGTGATTTAATGCGCGAATTGGCGTTTAAAATTTTGCATTAAGCGAACATATTTGCATGAAAAAAATCCTTTACATAGTGCCACATCGCTTAAATCGCAGTCCGGGACAGCGGTTTCGCTGTGAACACTTTATACCTATTTTGCAACAAGAGGGCTATGAAACGCGCTATGCGTATTTGCTCAGTGCGTGGGACGATACCTATTTTTACCGACAGGGTGCGTATTTTTTCAAATTTATAGTGTTTGTCAAAAGTTTTTTTAGTCGCTTGTATCACGTGTGCATTGCTCGCAATTACGATATTATTTTTATTTATCGCGAAGCATTTATGATAGGCACCACGTTTTTCGAGCGATTACTCAAACACACCGCTGTGCCGATTATCTATGATTTTGACGATAGTATTTGGCTCAATGATACTTCGGACGGGAATAAAAATTTGGCGTGGCTCAAAAAAACGAGTAAAACCAACGATATTATTGCTATGGCAAGTGCGGTGATTGTGGGTAATGAATTTTTGGCGCAGCACGCGCGGCAATTCAATAGCAATGTGTTTGTAATTCCCACAACCATAGACACTTCCTATCACAGAATGGAAGAAAAACCGGAAAGAACTTCGATTTGCATAGGTTGGACAGGTTCGGAAACTACCGTAAAACATTTTATGCTGCTCGAACCGGTATTGCTCAAAATCAAAAAAAAGTACGGCGATGCGGTGAGTTTTATGCTCATTAGCAATAAATTGTATGAAAATAAAGAATTGGGCGTGCGCACTACGTTTTGGAAGGCGCAGGACGAAATCGCTCAATTATCGAATATCGACATAGGAATTATGCCGCTGCCCAACGATGAGTGGTCGAAAGGAAAATGCGGATTTAAAGGCTTGCAATATATGTCTATGGAAATTCCCTGCGTAATGTCCGCAGTAGGAGTGAATACCGAAATTATAACGCAGGGCGTGAACGGATTTTTGGCGCACAACAATGACGAATGGAAAACCTATCTCGGTATGTTGATAGAACATGCGGAATTACGCCGCAAAATAGGAAAAGCGGGGCGAAAAACGGTGGAAGAACGCTATTCTATTGACTCGCAAAAAGCGAACTATGTGGCAATTTTTGACAGTCTTACAAAAAAATAGTCATTTCTGATTTTACAGAAATGACTATTCGTAATACATGCAGAAGTGTTCTGCAAATCCTAATACCGATAATGCTCTGCTTTGTAGGGTCCTTCCTCAGGAACGTCTAAATACGCGGCTTGTGCAGGCGAAAGGGTGGTAAGTTTTACACCCAATTTTTCCAAATGCAGGCGAGCAACTTTTTCGTCCAAAATTTTGGGTAGGGTATAAACTTTGTTTTCGTATTTGCTGTGGTTGTTGTGCAATTCTATTTGTGCCAGCACTTGATTACTGAACGATGCCGACATTACAAAACTTGGGTGTCCGGTGGCGCAACCCAAATTGAGCAAACGTCCTTCGGCGAGAATGAGCACGCTGTGTCCATCTGCAAAGGTCCATTTATCGTACTGCGGTTTGATGTTGGTTTTTACAATTCCCGGAACTTTTGCCAATTCCGCCATTTGAATTTCGTTGTCGAAATGCCCGATATTGCCCACAATTGCCATATTTTTCATTCTGCTCATGTGCGCGGCGGTAATTATATCTTTATTGCCGGTGGTGGTTATGTAAATATCGCCGTAATCGAGAGTGTCTTCCACAGTGAGCACCTGATAACCTTCCATAGCGGCTTGCAGTGCGCAAATAGGGTCAATTTCGGTGATAATAACCCGCGCACCTTGCCCTTTGAGCGACTGCGCACAACCTTTGCCCACGTCGCCGTAACCGCACACTACGGCTACTTTGCCGGCAAGCATTACGTCCGAAGCACGCATAATGCCATCGGTGAGAGAATGGCGGCAACCGTATAAATTATCGAATTTTGATTTTGTAACCGAATCATTCACATTGATAGCAGGGAAAGGGAGTTGTCCTTTTTCCGCCATTTGGTACAAGCGGTGTACGCCGGTGGTGGTTTCTTCGGAAACGCCGTGTATGGCGGCGCGTTTTTTTGTCCAGCACTGCGAGTCTTGAGCCATTACTTTGCGGCACAATGCCAAAAACACCCCCCATTCTTCGCTGTCGGTGGCAGGATTAAAATCGGGAACTTTTCCTGCGGCTTCAAATTCCGCACCTTTTACCACGAGCATAGTGGCATCGCCGCCGTCATCGAGTATGAGATTTGGTCCACTGCCGTCTGCCCACGAAAGAGCCTGCTCGGTGCACCACCAATATTCTTCCAACGTTTCGCCCTTCCATGCAAATACAGGTGTTCCCTGCGGATTGTCTATTGTTCCGTGTTTTCCTACTACTACGGCTGCCGCAGCGTGGTCTTGCGTAGAGAAAATATTGCACGAAACCCAGCGCACATCGGCACCGAGTTCCACCAAGGTTTCTATCAAAATTGCCGTTTGCACGGTCATGTGTAGTGAACCCATAATTTTTGCGCCTGCCAGCGGTTTTTGGTTTTTATACTCTTTGCGAATTGCCATCAAACCCGGCATTTCTATTTCCGCCAAATCAAGTTCTTTGCGCCCCCATTCTGCGAGGCTAATGTCTGCTATTTTAAAATCCATTCTATTGTTGATATTTGTAGATATTCATTGATATTGAGATATTCGCCGTTCGTAATTCCTAATCGCTGTTTCCTAATTATTTATTCCACGAATCTTTTAAACCCACTGTTTTGTTGAATACGAGTTTTTCGGTTGTAGAATCTTTATCTACGCAGAAGTAACCGGTGCGCTCGAATTGACAGCGGAAACCTGCTTGTACTCCGGCGATAGCGGGTTCTATAAGGGCTGAGGCGTATTGTAACGAATTTGGATTGATGTGTTCTAAAAAGTCGTGTCCTTCAGGTACATCAAGTGGGTCTTCCACATTGAAAAGGCGGTCGTAGAGGCGCAATTCTGCGGAAATGTTTGTGTGCGCCGGCACCCAGTGCAGTGTACCTTTCACTTTGCGTTGCGATGCTTCACTGCCGCTGCCGCTTTTGGAGTCTTCATCGTAAGTGCAGCGGAGTTCGGTGATTTCGCCTTGCTCGTTTTTTACCACTTCGTTACAACGAATAATGTAGGCATATTTCAATCGTACTTCGCCGCCCACAGTCAATCTGAAGAATTTCTTCGGTGCATCTTCCATAAAATCACTGCGCTCTATAAAAATTTCGCGTTCAAACGGAATTTCGCGCGTGCCGGAGTTTTCGTCTTCGGGATTCGATTTTCCGTGTAATACTTCGGTTTTTTCTTCGGGATAGTTGGTAATTACCACTTTTAATGGGTCTAATATAGCCATAATTCGCGGTGCGGTTTTGTTCAAATCTTCGCGAATGCAAAATTCGAGGAGAGAAACATCTATAATATTTTCGCGTTTGGAAACTCCCACTTTGTGCGCAAAGTTGCGAATAGATTCGGGCGTGTATCCACGGCGGCGCAGTCCGCACACGGTGGGCATTCGCGGGTCGTCCCAGCCGTTCACGTGTTTTTCTTCCACAAGTTGCAGCAGTTTGCGCTTGCTCATTACGGTGTAATTAATATTCAATCGCGCAAATTCGCGCTGTTTTGGTTTGAGTTGCCCTTCATCGGCAATATGATTTAAAAACCATTCGTAGAGCGGACGGTGCACTTCAAATTCCAGTGTGCAAATGGAGTGAGTAATTCCTTCTATAAAATCGCTTTGTCCATGCGCAAAATCGTACATGGGATAAATGCACCACGCATTGCCCGTGCGGTGATGGTGCGCGTAGCGAATGCGGTACATAATAGGGTCTCTCATGTGCATATTGGGCGATGCCATGTCAATTTTTGCGCGGAGCATACATTCACCTTCTTTAAATTCGCCGGCACGCATTCGCGCAAAAAGGTCTAAATTTTCCTCAACCGAACGATTGCGGTAAGGGCTTTCTTTTCCCGGCACGGTGGGTGTGCCTCTGTTTTCCGACACTTCTTCGGCGGTCATATTGCACACATAGGCTTTGCCTTTGCGAATCAATAGTTGCGCCCATGCGTATAATTGCTCAAAATAATCACTTGCATAGAGTTCGTTTGCCCACTGAAAGCCAAGCCACGTAACGTCTTCTTTTATGGAATCCACGTATTCCACATCTTCTTTGGTGGGGTTTGTGTCGTCAAAACGCAGATTGCACTTGCCGCCGTATTTTTGCGCCAAACCAAAATTGATGCAAATAGATTTTGCGTGTCCTATGTGAATGTAACCGTTTGGTTCGGGCGGAAAGCGTGTGAGAATATAGGGATAGGAGGATAAATCGTCTTCAATAATTTGTTCCAAAAAATTGAGTGATTTTTTTTCGTCTTCGAGATTGTCGGGAGTGTGTGTCATAGTTGTAAAATTTTCACAAAAATACAATACAATTACCAATTATAAATTACGATTTACAAATTATTTTTATTGATATTTTTTCTATTTTTGCGAGAAGTAAAAAACACTAATGAAAAACGCAACCATAGCCCTGATAGAAAAAGACCAGTTTGCTCGCCACAACGCCATGCACTTGGTGGAAGTGGGCGAAGGCACGGCAAAGGCGCAAATGACAGTGTGTGCCGCGCACTTGAACGGCATAGCTACGGTGCAGGGCGGAGCCTTATTTTCCTTAGCCGATTTAGCCTTTGCTGCCGCGAGCAATTCGCGCGACAAAGTGGCAGTAGCCCTCGATATTACGGTCAATTTTATAAAAGCAGTATCTTCGGGCGTGCTCACTGCCACTGCATGGGAAATTGATGTAAAACGCAGCATTGGTGTATATCGCGTGGAAATTCGCAACGAACAAGAAGAATTGATTGCCGCGTTTCAGGCTACTGCATATCGCAAAGAACCTAAGTAATAAGAATGAGAGTGTAGTAAAAAAAACTCCGCAGAAGATAAATGCTTTTGCGGAGTTTTTTGTGAGTGTATGGGTGTGAGATTAATAATCTCTTTGTACTTTCTCGATTTTTGCTTCTAAGGCTTTCTTTTGTTCTTCCAAAATCACTTTTTTGTACTCAATTGGAGTTACTTTAATGAATTTTCCGAGTAATGCCGGGCTGTCGATAATGCGTTTTGCCGCCGGACTTTTGGTGTGTTGGTAGTGTTTTTGAATCAATCCCATCAATTCTTCGCGGTCAAATTGGTTGTCCACCAGCGTAAGTTCCACCATTTCCATATTGCAACGGGCATCGAAGTCGCCGCTTTCGTTCCACACGTATGCCACGCCGCCGCTCATACCCGCGCCGAAGTTGCGTCCGGTGTAGCCAAGCACCACCACACGACCGCCGGTCATATATTCGCAGCAGTGTTCGCCGGTACCTTCCACTACGGTTATTGCACCACTATTGCGCACACAGAAACGTTCACCCACACGTCCGTTGATATATACTTCGCCCGAAGTGGCTCCGTACATCAAGGTATTTCCGGCTATCACGTTGCGCTCAGGTGCGTAGGTTGCGCCTTTTGCCGGCACTACTACTATTTTCCCGCCGCTCAATCCTTTGCCCAAGTAGTCGTTTGCCTCGCCTTTCAATACAAAGGTCAATCCGTTGGTCAAAAATGCACCGAAACTTTGTCCGGCAGAGCCGTTGAAGGTTGCGGTGAATGTATCTTCGGGAAGTCCGGCATCGCCGTATTTGAGGGCAATTTCGCCGGCAAGGGTGGCTCCTACGGTACGGTCGGTATTTTTTATCGACATTTCTACCGATTTTTTGCCTGCTTTGTATGTTTCGAGCAGTGTTTTTAGGATTTCCGTTTCAGGATTTTTTTCTTGCTCTATTTCTTTGCGAAGCGGACCATTGTTCACATAATTTTTGCCGTACAGCAATTTGGTGAAATCCACTTTGTCTATTTTTGAATTACCGGTTTTTGGTTTTTCTTCTATCAAATCGGTGCGACCCACAATGTCGTCTAATTTGGTGTAACCCATTTCGGCAAGAATTTCGCGCACTTCTTGGGCAAGGAAGGTAAAGAAATTCACCAAATAATCGGCATCGCCTTTGAAACGTTTGCGCAGTTCGGGGTCTTGTGTGGCTACTCCCACCGGACAAGTGTTGAGGTGGCATTTGCGCATCATTACGCAACCGAGCACAATAAGCGCACTTGTGGCAAATCCAAATTCTTCGGCACCAAGCAGGGCACCTATCACAATGTCGTGTCCGGTTTTTACCTGACCATCAACCTGCAACACCACGCGCGAACGTAAGTTGTTGATTACCAACGTTTGTTGCGCTTCGGCAAGACCGATTTCGGAAGAAATACCCGTGTGGCGAATTGAACTCATAGGGCTGGCACCTGTTCCGCCTTCGCTACCGCTTATGATGATAGAGTCGGCTTTTGCTTTTGCTACCCCTGCGGCAATGGTTCCTACGCCGGTTTCGGCTACCAATTTTACGCTGATTTTTGCTTTTGGATTCACATTTTTAAGGTCGAAAATCAACTGCGCCAAGTCTTCAATCGAATAAATATCGTGGTGTGGTGGTGGCGAAATAAGTGAAATTCCGGGAATGGAATGACGTGTTTTTGCAATCACTTCATCTACTTTAAAGCCGGGAAGTTGCCCGCCTTCGCCCGGTTTTGCACCTTGCGCCACTTTAATTTGAATTTCATCGGCATTTACCAAATAGTTAGCCGTAACGCCAAAACGTCCCGATGCTACTTGTTTGATAGCACTGCGAGCGTTGGTAGCAAAGCGTTCAGGGTCTTCGCCGCCCTCGCCGGTGTTACTTTTTCCGCCCAAGCGGTTCATAGCCACAGCCATAGCCTCGTGCGCCTCTTTGCTGATAGAGCCGAAGGACATAGCACCCGTAACAAAACGGCGCGTGATAGCCTCTACGGGTTCCACTTTCGACACGTCAATCGGGTTGCGTTTGTAAGTCAAGCGGTCGCGCAAAAAGATAGGGTAATTTCTGTCGTTTACTGCTTTGCTGTACTCTTTGAATTTTTCGTAACTGCCAATGCGGGTAGCAATTTGGAGCAGCGCGATAGTTTCGGGATTCCAAGCGTGTTTTTCGCCCTCTTTTCGGAAAGTATATTGTCCGAGGTCGCCCAGACCATTATTTAGTTCTTGTGCCATAATCGTATATTACAAATTTTCTTGCAAAAGTAGGTGTTTTTACAAAAAAATAACAGATATGTACATTTTGATTTTTTTAATAAAAATAACGAAATATAAATTTTGTGATTAAAAATCAATTTTCGTGTAAATTTTCTATTTAATAAAAGAATTATTTGAAATTTTAAAATATTCGCTCTTTATGAAATATACGCCTTGTGGCAAATGAGAACAATCATAGGTGGTATTCGACCAAAATGTGTCGATACTGCGTCCGTAAGTGTCAATTATTTCGCATTGTGCCGATGTTGTACTATATATAATACACTGCGTTTTGTTTTTCCATACTAACACTCCTTGCCGAGCAGTTTCCGCAGCATTTACACTGATAATTTTTGATTTCCATACCGCGCCATTGTAATCGTATTGTTCTAATTGATAGTATGTTGTGAAATTCCTAACTTCGGTATCTACAAACGAATAGGAGTGAGGCGTGCTTGAATTACCGTTGCCTAAAATATGTGCACAAGGCGAAAAATGCGCACCATCGACTGATTTTTTTAGAATAAAATAATCGCAATTCGTTTCACTTGCGGTTTTCCATGTAATTATGCTGTGGTTAGAGTGTTGCTGTGCGCTAAAAATGGTGAGATGTACGGGTAAAAATGTGGGATTTGACGAAATACCAAAGGTGGTGGCATTGGTGCCGGAACGGAGTTGCACTGCCGATTGCGCAGGCGCGGAGGAAGAATAGATAGTGCCGGTGCATAAAATATCGCTGTTTGTACTGTGTGTGCTTGCTTCGGCGGCTTCTTCGTTGCCATATTTTTCCCATGTGTCGCCATTGAGGAAGATTACGGCGCATTTTTCGGGTTCAAATGCTTGTGTGTGTGTGTCTTTGTGCCAATAAAAACGCAGTGTGGCATCGTTACATGCCGATTCTACGGTGAATTGCACCGGTAAGTGCGGAATTTCGTGATGAATGGCGTAATTTTCCACCGTAGGTTGGCGTTTTTCCAATCCCACAATCGAAAAATTGGTAGCCGAACCTTCGTTATTGGTAAATTCCACATGAGTAAAATCGCTGAAATTGGACGTATGGAAGAGTGGCAGAAGGACAGTTTTGTGCGCGGGAATAGTAGTAACGATAACGTTACCATTGCCCATAATAATGCCGGCAGTATCGAACACTGCCGAAATAAGATGTTCGTGCCATTCGGGAAAGGTGAGAGAATAGTGATGAAGACCGAGAAAACACTTGCGCGAAAATGAAAGACTGCCGTGAATAGTGGTGTTTGCCGTGAGTGAAAAGGTAGGGAAATTTTTTGTGAGATTGTAGGTGGTGGAGCAATCGAGATTGTAAAATTCTGCGCAGTTGATAGTTATCGCGCCATTGCGCACTAAGCGTACCGTATTGCCCACAGCCGATGCTACAAGTTTTGGCGTAGTGGGAGCGTGGGTGATGAGTTCTGCATGTTCGCCCTGAACAAAAGTGCCGCTGCCGGAAAATGTTGCATCGGTTTTTTCAATTTCCACCGTAGCGTGATTTATAAAAGTACCATCGACTTTCAATTTGTTGCACGAAAGTTTTCCGCTGCCGTATAGAGTAAACGTAGCACCACCCTGTATTTCAATTCTCTCAAAATATTCCTCGCCGGAAATAGAGCGAGTTTGATTTTCGCTCACAGTCAATACCTGAGCATAGAGAGCAGAGCACAAACTTACACAGAGGGCTATGACGGCAAGGAATTTCATGATTACAGGTGTGTTTTTTTGAGAATGACAAAGGTAGTGCAACGCTTAACACAACACTGCTTTGGTGTACAATAGTACTGCACCTTTCACCATGATTTTGGGAATAAAAACATCTGCGGAGATAAAGTTTCTTTGCGTGCTCATAGAGTTGTGAAATGCTTGTCATGTTTTTCCTGTATCAAAAAATAAATTTCAAACATTGCAATAAAAGTTGTATTTTTGCGCTTTGAATAATAACCGTAATTTTTTACAAAATGATATAGAAAACAAAAAAAGAGTGCCTTTGGCACAAGACCATATAAAAAAGCATTGATTTTGATTCTTTGCTATCAGAAAATTTGGCGATTAGAAGATAGCACGCAAAGGAGAAAAGTTGAGTGTTCATGCGTTTGCGTGAATCTAACTTGATTTCTTGCGTGCAAGGTTACGCCAAATACCACTGATAGCGGGAAACAGTTACGTTTCACGCTTTTTTTGTGTTTGAAGGTGAAGGAAAATCAAGTAAACATAAAACAAACAAAATTTTAAATCTATGAGTAAAATTCAGAATCAGTCGGTATTTGGCAATTATAGCCAGAAAGAAAACACAGTTACAGCAGCACTATTACAAATTTTAAGACTGGGAGGCACAGAATTTATTGCAAACGTTATTTCCAGAATTGAAGAAATAGAGTTCCCAAATAATGAAATTAATATTGTTACACAACAAAAACAAAATCACAATGTGTATGATGGATTATTGGAGTGTGATTTTTCTTTCCGCGTTCTTGTTGAGAGTAAAATTAAACCAAGTAGTGTAGATAAAACGCAATTACAAGGATTGATTGCAAATGCACAAAGTGAAACGGACTATATATTGTACATAACTCCCGATACAACAAAACCACAAGAATTATCCGGAAAGCAGAAAATTTATTGGGCGAATTGGAATAAAATCAATGAAATATTGCAGGAGGTAAATCCAAAAACAGAACCGGTTAATTTTTTGATTACCGAATTTGAAAAATATTTAGAGTTTTTAGGGTTGTTGGATTTTTCTGATAAACGAGTACAAATAGTAGCAGGTTCATGGAGTGAAGGTTTGGCATTGAAATATGGTTTTTATGCCTGCCAAAACAATCGCACTCGAAGACCAAGCAAGTATTTGGCATTTTATAATAAAGGAGGCATACATTCATTGTTTGAAATTGAGGAAATCCCACAAAATAATTTTGATTTATCGAAAAATAGTAATACAGGAATTAACGCTTTTTTACAAGATGCAGCACCGTATTATAAAGGTAGAAAATTGGGACAATTTTACAGATTGAAATTAATTAATGATACATTACACATACCGCACACCAAAAGTGGACAAGGACAAGCATATACTATGGGAGTATTTCGCTACACTACGATAGATAAAATACAAAATGCAAAAACAACAGCAGATTTGTAATAAAATATTTGACATACTAAATAACTTACAACAAAATTAAACCGATAAAAAAATGAAAAATATGACAAAAGTAACGAAAACAATGTGCGTGTTACTACTGATGTGTAGTAGTATAGTAACAAATGTGTGTGCACAAGAAACTCCGTATGAAAAGAAAGAAAAAGAATTAGAACAGAAATGGAAAACATACTTTTTGGATAAAGGATTTGATAAAAATGCGGCACAAATATGCCTCAATACGTGTGTATTGTTAGCCGTAGAAGAGGAAATTCCGCAAGAAGCAAAACAAGCTCTGAGAATGGCTATAAGAACGCATAATGCAAATATTCAACAAGGCTATCTCTGGGGTGTCAATGTTCCTCCCATGCAGGAGGAAGAATTTATGAAGGCACGAAAAGAATTTTTAGATGCGAAAAAATTAAAAAATAGTATTGATTTTAAGCGTGAAGCAGAAGCACAAGCGCGTGCTGAAGCAGAACGAAAAGCAAGAGCAGAAAGAGAAGCATACGAAAAAACCGATGCATTTCAAATTCAAAGAAGAATAAAAGAAGCATTTGAACAATGGAATAAAAAAGGAGAATTTGAAAAAGAGGCTGCTTATGCGAAACGATTGGAAGCGCAATCGCAACGAATATTTGATAGTATTTCTATTTCACAAATAGACAATATAGGTTCTATGCGTGGAGATAATTTTAAAAAAGAACTATCGTCATATAATGCAGAAGATGAATACTTTATCCTTTCGCTTCAACAAGGAAAGGAGCAAATTCAGTGTAAAATTCCTATTCCTCTATCTAATGCAGAAACTTTTAAAGATAAAGATTATTTTGATGAATGGTGTAGGTATCTGAAATATGATTGGTGCTTTGTGGAGAATAATTTGTATCCAACTATGATTATAGCAAGTGCGAGATATTATGCTAATAAAAAAGACCGTAAATACTCTGTACCAATCGTTCAAAATCAAACTGAAATTGAATATTCTTTTGATAAACTTGGCATTAACAATCCGTATTTAAAAGGTTATGTTTTTAAATATGCAGAAGCAAAGATAAAAGCAGAAAAAGCAGAAGAACTTCGCAAAAAACAAGAAAAAGAAAAAAATGATTACGACAGAGTGGGTTATCTTTTTGGAAACAACAAAGATGAATTTGAAAAGTGGTATAGAAAAGGAGAAGATGTGTTTCGCTCGGAAGTTTGGATGAGATACCTTAAATATTATATGGGAGAATATGGATTTCAACCAAAAACAGTAGAAATTATAAAAACCATAAAAGGTATATCATCTTATACATACTCAAAAGCAATAGACGAAGTACTACAATATCATAAAGAAATGGACAAAGAATGGCGAAAAAACGGACAATTCTTTACAAATAAAATTGAATTTTACGAGGCATATATTTCCGAGAATTACAAAAGTATTCTCAAAGAAAAGAAAAAATCTATGTAATAGGGTTTTAGAAACAAGAAAAAACCTCCTGCAAAATCTGTTTTGCAGGAGGTTTTTTATACTCTGTACTCACTACTGAATACTCATTTACACATACGCCTCGCCTTTTTTCATTTTCAAATCGTTTACAAATTGGCGAATGCGCTGTTCTTCGCTACGGCGGCATATCAGTAGTTTATCGCCGGAATCTATCACTATATAATCGTTTAAACCTTCTATAATTGCAATTTTTTCGGCAGGAATGGAAATCATGCAATTTTGGGAGTTGTACATCATTATATCGTGTCCTATGAGTGCGTTTTCGGCGTTGTCTTTGGAGGTATTTTCGTAGAGTGCTCCCCATGTACCCAAATCGCTCCACCCAAAGTCGGATTGCAACACATACACGTTGTTTGATTTTTCCATTACTCCGTAATCTATGGAAATACTTGGGCATTTGGCATACACGGCATTGAGTTGCTTGGCATTGTGCACATCGTGCAATTCTTCGTTGAAAAGACTTGCCACTTCGGGTAAATATTTATTGAAGGCTTCGTCTATACTTTTGAGCGACCACATAAAAATACCTGCATTCCAAAAGAAATCGCCTGATTTCAAAAATACTTCTGCCATTTCGATGGCGGGTTTTTCGGTAAATGTTTTCACTTTATTCACAATTACACTATTCACAGTATCGAATTGTTTGCCGAGTTGAATATAGCCGTAGCCGGTGTCGGGGCGCGAAGGTTTGATGCCTATGGTTATTAAAAAATTATGTTCCGACACTATGTTTAGTCCGGCATTAATCACGTTGGTAAATGCTTTTTCGTTCAAAATCAGGTGGTCGGAAGGAGTTACCAAAATGTTGGCATTCGGGTTTCGCTGTTTTATCACGGCATTGCCGTATGCTATGCAGGGCGCAGTGTTGCGGCGCATAGGTTCTTTGAGTACTTGCTCGGCTTTCAGTTCGGGTAATTGTTCCAGCACTATTTTTTCGTAGTGCGCATTGGTTACTATGTAAATATTTTCCGCAGGGCAAATGTGTTTCATGCGCTCAAAGGTGAGTTGAATAAGGGTTTTGCCTACGCCCAAAATATCTAAAAATTGTTTGGGAACATTGGTAGTGCTTAGGGGCCAGAAGCGCGAACCTATGCCGCCAGCCATAATAATGCAATAATTATTTGTATTCATGGGTAATCAGTAATTAATAGTAAAAAAAAACTCGGAAAAATCCGAGTTCTTTATGTAATAGTAGTGGGAGAGGAGGTTTTAAAATTCCCACAAGTCGTGTTCAAATCTAAAAATATTATCTTTCAAGCGTTCTGCTTCGTACAGTTGCTCTATACCAAGCATATACGAATTGATTTCTCGGTCGTTGAATTGATTGCTTTCGCGCGAAATGAAACTGCTGAACATTCGTTTTAGAAGAATATCGTAGAACGTTAAGAAAGCAACATCGGAGCGAGGATTGAAAACTTCGTTGCGAGCGTAGAGTGCTTGCGCACTTGGATAGAAAATTTTGAACGCAAGTGATTTACGTACTTCTCCGTTTCTTTCATATTCGCGCAAAAATGTAATCCACATAATGCGCGGTTCCATTACCGAACGTTGTTTATCAAGCATCCATTCTTCGCGGAAGATTAAGAATTTGATAGAACTTGGGTCGGCTTTGTTTTCCACATACACGTTGCTAAAACTACCGTCTTCTTGTTCTACTTGAATAGTATCGGTAAGTGCACCTAATTTTGAGTCGAAATCTGCTGCCGAAATAGGCACCGCACCGTCTGCCATAGCATCGTAGGCTTGAAAGTAACCGTAATTAACCCCTGAGATGGTTAAAGCGGTAAAACTATAACGAGAACCAATTCTTCCTGCCTCATTATTGGGAAAATACAAGGGGTGATTCATGCGTTCGCGAAGAGGAAGCATACGTTCCAATTTTTTTGACCACATAACATCGGCATACCGAATGGTTTGCAACGCGATAGGTTTTCTATCGGCTGTGTGGGGTCTATCATACGGGCTATCGGGATATTCGCTTTGGGCAAATGCCGACAACGCTATAATTGTTGCCACCAATACTAATCCTACTTTTTTCATGTTGTTTGTGTTTTTTAGTTTTAATTAATTGTGAATAACAATACACCTAATTGACGTGGAGCACCATCGGGTCCCGTTGCTTTGATATTCTCAAAATACACTTTTGAACCTTTTTGTACTTTCTGCAATATGTTTTGTTTCATGTTTGCTGTTATTCTGTTTGTTGGAGCACTTTCTTCCACAAAATACGCACCAAGTTTCGCTGCCATTTGGAACGATTGTACAGTGAATTTTAGGTCAAAGTCGAAATCTTTCATTTGCGCATCTACGGTAGTTGCTGCTTGTAATTTTGCTTTATCCACAGGACCACCATTCATACCAAGTACCGAAGCCACAGGGTCGGGAACTCGTTTGATACGAAATTCTTCTTGCCCCATATTCTTTTTCGTTCCGTTGAAATCGGCTGTTACGGCTATGTAACATTTTCCCGGAGTATTCACTTTCACAATATATCCGCCGCCTGCTGCTTTTGTAATACTACCCATATTGGCAGGTGTTAAGAAAGCTGAAATTCTGTCGGCTGGCACACCCGGTACCGAAATTGCCACAGGGTTTTCCGGACCAATGTAGAATACGTTCATTTTTGTAGGCGATACCACCAATCCGGCTTTTGCTACTTGGAATTGCCCGGTTATAGGGTAGGCAACGTCTTTTTCGGTTACAGGGTCTTTAATTTTTATCACCGCATTGAATGTTTGCGGACCTACTGCATTACCGGTAATTCTCAAAATCGGCAAACCTGTTGCAGGGTCTATTGGAAGTTCTCTATCACCCACCATTACACGAGTAGGTGTGGTGGTATCGAAGGCTGCCAAGAATATGTTTGCTACATATTCGTTACCTTGCATAATGTAGGTTTCGCGCGGTAAAATCATTGGAATTACTTTATTGAATTTGAATGACGCAGCATCTATACTACCATACATTAAATTCAATAGGTCGCCCTCAATATTGCGCACAAGTGATTGCATTTGTGTTAAATTTGCCACCACCGCTATCAACGGAAGGTGCTCAAAATAACGGCTCATCCATGTGTGAGCGGCACCTGTTTCTCCGTGTACGTGTTCCGGTTCGGTGTTCAGTGCCGATTTAATGTTTTTCACGATTACCGAATTACTGTCAGCACCAAATTGTTTTGCAGTTGCAATAGCCCATTCGCGGAAATTATCTACATCTTCTTTCAGGAAACGCGCCTGTCCTTTGGAACCGTCTTGTTCCGGACCCACCATGATTTGTGCGGGAATATCGGTATTATCCTTATTATTCACCACCGTTTCTATTGCCACAGTGTCGCCGGTTTCTTCTTGTTTAATGTAATTTCTTCCGTTGATTACGATTAATTCGCTTTGTGGAATTTTATCGGCATAAATTACGATAGTATCTTTGAAGTGTTGAAATCTACCTACCAAAAAATCGGCTTTGGTGCGCAAAGAATCAGAAGCATTTTTCACACGTTGCACTTTGCCCGGCGTTGCCAAATATGATTTTTCAATCGAAGCATACAACATTTGGTTTTTGCTCACAAAGTTTTGGTTGGTTTCGTTCAAAGAATTATTGATTTGAATGAATGCGTCAAGAATATCTTTCGATACGTTCAAAGCAAGCATACAGGTAAGAAACAGATACATCAAACCTATCATCTTCTGCCTTGGAGTCTCTTTTCCGTGTCCCATAGTATTATTTTTCCTTTTATTACTTTATTAACACTTGCAATTATTTAATACTCATAGCAGAAAGCATATTGCCATATACGGTATTCAATGTTGCTAAATTTTGCGATAATTTTGAAATCTCTGTTTTGTATTTTGCAACGTCATCGGCAGTGGCTTTCAAATCTTCCATAATAGAATTGATACCCGAAGTGATTTTTTCGGTTGATTCCAAATTGCCGCTTGAATTTTTTAATTGTAATTCATACACTGCGTTCAATGCTGAAAGATTTTTGGTCAAAGCATCTTGTTGAACAGCTTGTTCTTTGCTACTGTCGCCGATTGAAGCGAAGTTTGCATTCAAACCTTCCAATAATTGGTGGTAACTATTACCTGAATTTGCTATGATAGAGGCTGTTTGTGAAGCCGAAGATTCTATGATTTGCGAAGATTTCATTCCTGCATTTGCAATAGCCTCTGCGGTTTGTTTTGAAGAAGATGCTATGGCATCAAAGGTTTCGTTTACTTTTGATGTTGATGTAGAGAAAGCACCTGCTAAATTTCCTGCTGAATCGGCTGCTTTGTTTACATTCGATACAAAAGAATCGGTTGCTACTGCGGTATTGGTAAGTTCGCCAATGTTTTGTACGTTGGTATTCAACGATTCTAAATTGTTACCCAATCGCTCGAATAAATCCGGTCCAAGTTTTCCTTGTTCCAATAATTCATCGAATTTTTGCAGTGCAGAACCGCTGCCGTTTCCGCCACCGTTACCAACTCGCTTGCCTGAAACATTTTCTTCAACTTCGTCTAAACCTGCCAATTCAGGATATACCAAAGTCCAATCTAATTCTTCGTGTAAGGGTTCAAATGCCGAGAAGAAGAATATCAATGCTTCGGTCAAAAGACCAATTACAAGCATCAAACTCGCACCCGGATAGTGCTGAATTTTAAACAACGCTCCTACAAGAACGACTGATGCACCAAAACCATACACTTTCGCCATAAACTTTTTATAGCCTTCACTTTCTACTAATTCCGAAATACTCATAATATAACTTTATTTTAAATTGATTTAACGATTTTATTTTAACGCTCTTTGGTAATGTTTATTGCGCGATTTAATAATACACTTGTGAATCGCCGCGATGCCCATCAAATGAGTAGTTTCTACCCAAATATGTTTGTACCGAACGGAAACCTATGTAACTTTTTGCGGTATCTTGATATTCATAGGTAGTAGTACCGTTTTGCATATAGTATGCTACGTCTTTCCACGAACCGCCGCGAATAACTTTACGTTTCAACACAATCGGGTCGTCATCGAGGGCGCGATAGTAGTTGTTGGTATTATTATCGTGCGTGAAACTGTATGAAGATTCATCAAAGGCTGTTGAAGTCCATTCCGCAACGTTTCCTGCCATATCATACAATCCCCATTCGTTTGGTTCGTAGTGCGCCACTATTACGGTGTGAATACCTCCGTCATCGGTGTAGTTACCACGCATAGGTTTAAAGTTGGCTATAAAACAACCTAAATAGTTACGTGTGTAGTTACCACCCCATGGATATGGAGAAGATGCTAATCCGCAACGCGCCGCATATTCCCACTCTGCTTCGGTAGGAAGTCGGTAATCGTTCACTATAACTTTTCCTACACTGCGCAAATATCCATTGCGCAATTGTGTTCTCCATACGTTAAATGCTGTGGATTGCACCCAAGAAACACCTACCACGGGATAGTTGTCGTATGCCGGATGCCAGAAATACATTGAGGTCATAGGGTCGTTGTATGAATAGGTAAAATCGTGTACCCAGCAAAGTGTGTCGGGATATACGTTTACTTCTTCACGTATAATATATGAGGAACGGTCTTTGATGGCAACTGTTGTACCATCGGCACGAAGCACTTCGCCTTCATATTTTTTTGTTTTAAAATTGAACGCACGGGTAGATTTTCCGTTCATATTATGTTTTTGTGCGGCTTGTTTCAAATCCATCCAATAGAACACATAGTTCAACTGTCGAGCATCAAGTTCTGACCTTTTATAGAAACGCTCTTCGCCTTGCAAAAACATATCGGCTAACACTTCGCGCGTTTCCGCTTCGTTCCAATCTATCGGCATTGACCAATTAATGGGTTGGTCTTCTTCCTCCAAATCCTCTCCGAATCTGTTTGTGGTTATAAAAAATTCTTCTCTACCACCGTCATCACGCAATTTTACGTATGCCAACGAGTCGCGCACCCATTCCACGAATTGACGGTACTCATTGTTGGTAATTTCTGTTTCGTCCATCCAATACGATTGTAATGAAATTGAACGGTTTTGTGCTGTATGCGCCCATGGTACGTCTTGGTCGCTTGGACCAACGGTTAAACTCCCCATAGGAATATACAACATTCCAAATGGAACTTCATTGGACCAAACCGGACGGTTTGAGGCTCCAAGAACTTCGCCTGATTGATACTGTGAACAACTACCCAGTAAAAGAATAATCGAACTAAAGAACAATACTTTTTTCATATGCACTCTTTTTAAAATAATTTGCAATTTAATAACTATTTTTTATTTTCCTATTGTTTCCTATAAAAATCTTACACTTTTATACGTTTTATTTTCTTTTTCAATGCCGATTGTGAAACTGTAACTTAGCATAAATTCAAGATTACCAGAACTTTGCGTATTCATTTTCGACATCATAATATCATACGAAATTAATGCCATAAGACCATCTAATTTACCCCCATTATTGAATTGTACTCCAAAAATTGGCGACAAATCATTAGAACTTGTGTACGTAATTCCACCCATTAAAAAACTTTTATATTCTGTAATCAGGTCAAAACTGAGTTGAGTTGCAACAAAAGTGCTTTTTACAAGGGCGGCAGTTTTAATTGTCCACTCCGGATTTGTAGGTTTATAATCGTAGCCCACAGCCAGCCAATAGGTACGATTGAAGTAGTCTATTCTTTTGTTTTGTAGCTTCAATTTGGGATTATTGAGTTCCGAAATTGCAAACGATGTGTAAAACTGCGGTGTTCTGTAACAAGTTCCAAATCCGAAAATCGGATTGATGTAATTTTTCTGTGCGGTGATTTGGTCTATAAAATTATCGTTGGTACCGCCGCCGGGATACACCGGATTTTTTACGTCCCAGCCTATGGAATTGATGCCGGCACTCAGCCCGAAGCCTAATTGATTGCCGCCTAAATCAAGGAAATATGCGTAGTTTGCTTTTAAAATCAGGCGATTTTCAAATCCTTGACCAAGTTGATTAACGCTTACTCCTACGCCGCTGTTGATTTGTTTTATGGGCATATCTACATTGAGCCATGTGGCACGCGGTCCGCTGCCTTCGGGTAAGCCCATGAATTGATTGCGATTTACTATTTGCGCATTTCCCAAATTGCCAATTCCGGCAATGGCAGGGTTGAAAGATACTTGTTGGTATTTATACAAAGTGCTACGCGGAATTTGCTGCCCAAAAGCAATGCTTGTGGAAAACAGCAAACTAATACAAATGAGCACTATTGTTTGGAAATTCATATCGGTATGAAGTGTTGAATTTTTAGCAGGTAAAGGAAATGAAAAAAAAATCACAATGCAAGAGTTTCATGAAAATTCTGCGAAATTTTTATCTTTTATTTGCGCGGCGCAGTTCCATAATCCAATTTTCGGGTATTTCTCCGTGTGAAAATAATTGATAATCACTGAAACTACAAGGTAAAATTCGTTTGGTATTGTAATCGGGCAGGGGTAATTCCACCCACATTTGTTTACTCACCGTGTGTTCAAAAAATCGCACATCGTGCTCCATTACGTTGTTTTTTACATAATGTATGGTACACACATCTTCGTAACGATTGTTCGGAATTGGGTTTCGTTGCGAAATTCCATCGAGTACATACCATAGTATGAGTGCGCAGATTGCAGCCGAAGAGGAAGAGTTCACTGCACGGGTAGGATTGTATTCTGAAAGTACAAAGGTATTCATTTCTTGCGAAAATCCTGCGTACCATGCCATTTGACAAGCATCTTCTACATATACTCCGGCAGGTAGCGTGTCGCGATTGGCATCAAATTCCGAAACGCGCAGGGCGGTGGTATCGAAACTCACAAGTTGCGCTTCGCGCAGCATAGGTTCGGTGTGTTTGGTATTGTGCAGCACATTGCCCAAGCGAATGTACGGAAAATTATGCGCAGTCAAAAACTCGAATGAATTGGGGTGCGACAAATATTCCTGAACTGCTATATGGTTTACTTTTATGGTAACATAGGTATTCGTAAGTTGTGCTATATAATTGGTATGGTGAAAATCTTCGCCATTGGCGTGCAGGTCAATTTTTGCATCTATGCAGGTAAGGGTGGGAAATTCTTCGTCTTTTAACCGCTCTTGTGCAAGTGTGCAGGTAATTTCTTGCGTGCCGCCTATGAGTATGAGCGGTTTTTTATATGAATGGAGCAGCGAGCAGAGTTCTTTTACAATCATATAGGAATCTTTTACGGTTTTCCCCAATTTGCAATTTCCCAAATCGCAGATTTTTAGTGATTTACTGTGAGTAAAGAGGGAATATAGTTGTGTGCGAATACTATCGGCGGCTGTGCCGGCACCTGCATTTTCGGAATTTCTATCTTCCGCGTATCCCACTATAAACACATCATAATCGGAGAAATTGCAATCTTCATACGAAAGCAGAATATCCACCGGCAGTTTATTGAACTGCGTGGATATGGTGGTGGGTGTGAGTAGGTCGGAAAAATTCATTGACTTATATATTATTTCTTTTTCACTCCGGCAATGGCGTAGCAATCTTGCAGAGTTACATCTTCGGGCTTTTGCTTAGAGGTAATTCTGAAATATTTTTTATTGTAATACACGCTTGGTTTTCCCCAGCGGTCGAGCATTACGCTGATTTTTGCATCTTCGGGGAAGGATTTGATATGGCGTTTTTCGTCTTTTTCTCGTTTTTGCTTAATCAGTTCCACAGCCTGTTCCAGCGTGATGGTAAAAATATCGGGTTGATTTTTTCCAATGGAGGTAAAGGTTTTGTTGTGAGAAATAAAAGGACCAAAGCGTCCGGTGTTCACCTCCACCTTTTTGCCTTCAAATTCGCCCAATTCTCTGGGCAACGTAACCAATTTGAGTGCTTCGGGCAGCGTAATGGTTTCTGGCGATTGCCCTTTCATAAGACCCACATAGCGTTTGTCGGCATCGGAAGTTTCGCCGAGTTGCACAAAGGGTCCGAAGCGTCCGATTTTGATATACACGTTTTTGCCGGTTTTCGGGTCGGTACCCAGCGGTTTGTCATCGTGTTGATAGAGCAAATTCAGTGCTTCTTGTAAAGTAATGGTTTCTATAAGTTGTCCTTTGGGTAAACTCACAAAAGTCGGTTTTTCGGTTTCGGTTGCTTCGCCCAATTGTACCATTGCGCCAAATCGCCCCATGCGCACCAATACCGGTTTTCCGCTTTCGGGGTCTATGCCCAATTCTCGTCCGCCATTGCCGCGCTCCGAAGTTTCCATAGTGGTATCTACGCTTGCGTGGAAGGGTTTGTAAAATTGGTCTATCATGGTTTGCCACTGCAATTTTCCTTCGGCTATGTCGTCAAATTCTTTTTCTACGTGTGCTGTGAAATTAAAATCTAAAATGGCAGGAAAGTGTTTCAATAAAAAGTCGTTTACCACAATTCCCATATCGGTAGGGAAGAGTTTTGCTTTTTCGGCACCAAACATTTCGGTTTTTTCGGCAGTTTGTATGCGAGAATTGGCAAGTGTTACGGTTTTGTATCTTCGTTCTTTGCCGGGTCGGTCTTCTTTTACTATGTAGCCGCGTTTTTGAATGGTAGAAATAGTGGGCGCGTAAGTCGATGGTCGCCCAATTCCCAATTCTTCCAATTTGCGCACGAGCGTAGCCTCGGTGTAGCGCGGTGGGTGCTGAGTAAATCGCTCTACGGCTTGCATAGTGTGTAAACTAAGCGGCGCGGCAACTTTGAGCGGAGGCAAAATCACATTTTCGTCCTCTTTCTCATCGTCCGAAGATTCCATATATACTTTCAAAAATCCATCGAACAATATTACTTCGCCTTTTGCAGCAAAGTTGGTGTTTTTTGCTTGCGGACAATCTATAATAATTGTAGTGCGTTCAAATCGGGCATCTGCCATTTGCGATGCTATGGTACGTTTGCGAATCAAATCGTACAATCGCTGCTCGTCTGCCGATGCCGACACGTGTTCGTTGTCCACGTATGTAGGGCGAATAGCCTCGTGAGCCTCTTGCGCACCTTTTGATTTTGTAGCAAATTGACGTACTTTACTGTATTGTTCGCCAAAAGTGGTTATAATATGATTTTTTATGGTATTGATAGCCAATCCCGAAAGATTGGTAGAATCGGTACGCATATAGGTTATGTGCCCTGATTCGTAGAGGCGTTGCGCTACTTGCATGGTTTTTGCCACAGGGAAACCGAGTTTTCGGCTTGCTTCTTGCTGCAATGTAGATGTGGTGAATGGTGGTGCCGGCGATTTTGCGGCAGGTTTTTGTTCGCACGCCGATACTACAAAATTTACGCCGATGGACGATTGCAAAAATGCTGTTGCCTCGTCTGCTGTATCGAATTTTTTATTCAATTCTGCCGAAAAACTGTATGTTTTTTCGGATTGCGTAACATTGAAAATCGCCGTAACTTTGAATGCCGAAGTACTCTCAAAGCCAATAATTTCGCGCTCTCTATCTACCACTATGCGCACTGTAACCGATTGCACACGCCCTGCGGAAAGTGCAGGTTTTACTTTTTTCCATAACACAGGAGAAAGTTCAAAACCCACCAAACGGTCGAGCACGCGGCGAGCCTGCTGCGCATCTACAAGTTGGTAATCTATGGAACGCGGATTTTGTATGGCATGAACAATGGCATCTTTGGTAATTTCGTGAAATACAATGCGTTTGGTATTGGTATTTTTTAAATTCAGCGTTTCAAACAAATGCCACGCAATAGCCTCTCCTTCGCGGTCCTCATCGGAAGCAAGCCATACTGTTTCAGCATTTTTTACATCTTTTTTGAGTTCGCTCACCAATTTCTTTTTGTCGGCAGAAATTTCGTAATCGGGTGTGTATGAGTTATTTGCTAAATTAATGCCAAGTCCTTTTTTCGCCAAATCGCGAATGTGTCCGAAACTCGATTTCACCACATAATCGTTTCCCAAAAAGCGTTCTATTGTTTTTGCTTTCGCCGGAGATTCCACAATTACTAAATTTTTTGCCATACCTATATTATATGTATTATTGTCAATAATTCGGCAAAAGTAAAAAATAAATTATATTTTTGTGGTTCAAACAATAAAAAAACGTTCAATTATGAAAAACAGCAGTTTTCTACACAAATTTGGGTTTGCGGCACTTCTCATTTTTATAGGTGCATTTCTTTTGGTTTTGCAATTAGATTTAATTTCTTCGCAGTGGAAATATATAGTATTTTCGTGGCGAATGTTGGTGTTTGTGGGTGGTGTGCTCATATTTGCCAAAGGCTGCCGATTGAGCGGCGGCGTAGTGATGGCGGTGGGATTATTTTTTCTTGCGCCGGCATTGTTGCCCAAAATTTTTCCGAACGTCAATCCTGTGTATTTCAGCGATTTTACTTCAAAATATTGGGCAATATTGCTCATAATAGCGGGTGTGGCTATTGCCATAAAAAAATATCGCAATCCACAGGTGCCGGTGTGTAGTTGCAAGCGAGGAGCAATTTTTGCGCACGAAAAAGTGCAGGTGGAAGAAGGATTTATTCAAAAAAAATGCAGTTTTGCCAGCAATAAATACAAAATTACGGCACGAGAATTTACCGGCGGTTCGCTCCAATGTTCATTTGGCAGCATTGTGCTCGATTTACGAAAAACTCGTTTGCCCGAAACTCCTGTAACGCTTGCCATAAAAGTGGAATTTGGTGCAATAGAAATTCGTGTGCCAAGCGATTGGGTGGTGGAACGAAATGTGGAACAAAATTTTGGCAACATTGAAGATACTCGCACAGTTTCGGGTACTGTTTCCGACTCTAAAAAACTCATAATCATAGGTTCCGTTGCTTTCGGCGGTGCGGAAATTAAGGATTAATTTTTAGGAGTTAGTAACATAGTTTCAGTTTTTAGTTTCTAATTATTCAGTTATTCAGTTATTCAGTTATTGTGAAAGCGCATAAGTCAAAACAAAAAAGTCCGATTTTTCTTATCATATCCCTTATTGCGGTGGGGGTGGTGTTTTTGAGTAATCAATTTACGAGCAGTAAATCCGAAAAAAACGCGATTGTAACTACGCACACGACTGAAACAGACTCACAAATTCCTATTTCGGGTGTTGAAATTCCTGCGCAAATTCCCAATCGGAGTGAAATTTGCTTAACACACACGGGTTACACGGTGAGTTACAATCCCGATTGGAAAATTCCGAATTGGGTGGCATACGAACTCACAAGTGCCGAAGTGGGCGGCGATATATCGCGGAGCAATCATTTTGTGCCCGACCCTCTGCTTGCTTCGGAGCATACTGCCACTGATGCCGATTACAAAAAATCGGGTTTTGATAGGGGGCACATGGCTCCGGCTGCCGATATGAAGTGGAGCAAACAAGCAATGGACGAATCGTTTTATTTTTCCAATATTTGTCCGCAAAATCACAATTTGAATGCCGGTGTGTGGGAAAATTTAGAAAAACAAGTGCGTGCGCTCGCTGCGCAAAATGGCAGTATTTTCGTAGTGTGCGGACCATTGGTGAACGAAAATTATGAAACAATCGGCGCACATAATGTGGCGGTGCCTCAGGGATTTTTTAAAGCACTATTGCGAAAATCCGATGCCGAATGGCATAGCATAGCCTTTGTGTTCGATAATGTAAGTGGAAAGCGTCCGCTCTCAACCTATGCAATTTCAGTGCGTGAATTAGAGGAAAAAACAGGTATTACATTTTTCCCCACACTGCCAAAACACGTCAAATCACAGGTTGATTTCAGTGTGTGGACAGTAAGTCGATAAGTCGCTGTTATTCAATAATAAACTTGTGCAGATTGTCGCGCACCACACCCGAAATACTGAGTTGCAGTTCTTTTTGCTTGGTATTGGGATACACCGTAATATCTTTGAAAAATTCACCACTGCGGCGGCTGTCGTATTTTACCCAAATGTAGGTAGTATCGCCCGGAGCAATGGGCTGTCTGTCCCACTGTGTAACTGAACAACTGCAACTTGGGCGAATATTCACAATTTTGAGCGGTTGCGCTCCGGTGTTAATGCACATAAATTCGTGTACAACCGGTGCTGCAAATCCCAACGTATCGAAGGAAAAATGAGTGTTTGGACAATGTAACACGCCGGTACTCACTTTTTTTTGCGCATATACGGAATGTGCTGTACATACGAAAAGAACACACAAAAATTTCGATAGACGATTCATACTTTTTATTTTTTTGCCACTTCCTTATTCATTCGAGATTGCTTCACTGCGTTCGCAATGACGTGTAAAAAAGCGTCATTAGTTTCGGTGAGGGCTATGCCGTTGCGAAAAACGAAGCAATCTATTATTATTCATACGACCCTTGTTTGAGAACTTCCACTTCTTTACGGCTCAAAAAACGCCATTTCCCGCGAGGAAGATTTTTCTTGGTCAATCCGGCAAAATACACGCGGTCTAATTTTTCAACCGTGTAGCCAAAATGCTCAAAAATTCGTTTTACTACGTGATTTTTTCCACTGTGAATTTGTATTCCTACTTGATTTTTTTCACTGCCAACGAATTGTAAGTCATCTACTTCCACCAAACCATCATCCAATTCCACGCCGCCGGCGATTGCTTCAAAATCATCGGCTTTCAGGTTTTTATCTAAATGAACGTGATAAATCTTCATTTTATTGAATTTGGGGTGGAGAATTTTTTGCGCCAAATCGCCATCGTTGGTAAATAAGAATACGCCGGTGGTGTTTCTGTCTAATCGCCCAACAGTCTCCACGTTTTCGCTGCACGCACCGGCAATAATATCATATACCGTTTTGCGGTTTTCGGGGTCGTTTTTGGTGGAAATGGTATCTTTGGGTTTATTGAGTAAAATATACACTTTCTTTTGCGATTGCAAGGGTTGTCCATCGAAAAGCACCGTGTCGGTTTTTGGATTAATGCGCGTGCCGAGTGTGTTTTTTACTTCACCGTTTATGGTAATTTTTCCCGAAAGAATTAAGTCGTCAGCCTCGCGGCGTGAACAAACTCCTGCATTTGCAATAAATTTATTCAAGCGCACTTCGTCTTTTTCTGATTCTTGTTCCTTTTTGCGCAATTCGGGCGCGTGTGCAAATTCTTGGTCGTCAAGTTTATTTTCAAATACATCGAGCATACGCAATTTGGGCGCATGGTGTTTTTGCTCCGAAAATTCTCTGCGTGGACGATAATTTTCGCGTGAATTTTCCCGGTCGGCACTGCTTTCATTGCGGCGAGAAATACCGGTTTTACCTTCGTACCACGCCGGACGTTTTCCTGCTAAATTATCGGGACGTTCAAATTTTTTGAAAGTTTTGTCGAATGATTTTCCTTCGTAAGGTTTGCGTTCAAACGAAGAATCTCCGCCCCATGATTTTTTCTCAAACGGCTTACGGTCGTAAGGTTTTCGGTCAAAATCTCTGTTTTCAAACGGTTTGCGTTCAAAGGGTTTGTGCTCCGAGCGGTCGTAGGGTTTTCGGTCGGAATTATCATTGTTCCATGATTTTTTCTCGAAAGGTTTGCGCTCAAAGGATTTTTTCTCAAATGGCTTACGGTCGTAAGGTTTGCGGTCAAAATCTCTATTTTCAAACGGTTTGCGTTCAAACGGTTTGCGTTCCGAGCGGTCGTAGGGTTTACGGTCGGAATTATTATCGTTCCATGATTTTTTCTCGTAAGGTTTACGGTCGTAAGAATCGTTGTTCCACGATTTCTTCGGAAACGCGCCTTCGCCACGCGCTTCGCGGTCGTTATATGATTTGCGGGGCGAGTAGGGGCGTTCTTCGTTTGAAAAACGCGGTTTTCGCTCGTAGTTCGGTGTTTCGGAACGCTTTGTGTTGTAAGAATCTCTCGACTCATTGCGTTGAAATCGGGTGTTCGCAGAATTTCGTTTTTCATACGGTTTTTCACCACGTGGTTTAAATTCGGTCATAGTAAATTATAAAAATGAAAAAAAACAGCCTGTTATAGTGCAAGTTGTTTCAAAAGTGATTGTATATATTGCTCGTGAGCGGCAGTTACCGGCACAAGCGGCAAGCGGAGATTGTTTTTTACCAATCCTTTGTGGGCAAGTGCTGCTTTTACTCCGGCAGGGCTACCTTCGGTAAAAAGGCTGTCGGTAAATTCAATGAGTTTGAGGTGAATTTCGAGTGCTTCGGTATAATTTTGCTCCAAACACAGGCGTATCATAGAGGAATACAAGTGCGGCGCGGCATTTGCCGTAACCGAAATTGCGCCGCAGGCTCCCAGCACCATGTGTGGTACCACTATGGAATCATCGCCGCTGATGAGTAAAAAATCTTTGGGTACGGCGCGTTTAATGTAGGTAAATTGCTCCACCGAAGGCGATGCTTCTTTTAGTCCCACAATGTTGGGAATTTCGTTGGCAATTTTTATGGCAGTATCTACTTCAATATTGCAACCGGTGCGCGAAGGTACGTTGTAGGCAATTACGGGAAGTTTCGAGGCTGCGGCTACGTGTTTGTAGTGTTCTAAAATTCCGCGCTGACCCGGTTTATTGTAGTAGGGCGACACCGAAAGCACTGCATCGAATTTTGTGTCGTCTATCGCCGAAATTGCTTTTACCGTTTCGGCGGTATTATTGCCTCCGCAGCCTACCACTATTGGTTTTCTGCCGTTTACGTGTTGATAAATAAATTCTAAAATTTCGGATTTTTCGCTTTCGGTGAGCGTAACCGGCTCGCCGGTGGTGCCAAATATCACAAGAAAGTCCACTCCGCCTTCTATTACGTATTCTATGAGATTGTCAAGTGCTGCAAAATCAACCGTATTTTCGTTTGTGAAAGGTGTAATCAGTGCTACCCCTGTACCAGAGAATTTTTTCAACGACATATTATTTTTGTTTAAGAGAGGGCAAATATACACTAATTTGTTGGATTAAGAAATCAATATTTTTTTCGTTTTTCACGTCTATCATAAAATCATAGTGTAAGGTGCTGTTCAATTTTCCTATTTTAAACGAAGCATGAGAGAGTTGCAGTATGTATTGGAGTGGAAAAATTTCTTCCATGCTCAAATCTATAAGAATATCGAAAGGGGTTTGTATGAATTTTTCGAGAGTTGCGCTTTTGGCTGTGCCGTACCACGAAAAATCATTTTGGGTAATAATTGTTTTGCTGAAATCTTCGGTTTTATACACTTGTTTGCCTTTGTTGAGTGCACGAAATGCCATTATGGAAATGCTGGTTTCGGCATAGGTATGCGCAATGTACTGCGCAAATTGCATTACCTTCTGCGCCTGTGTCTTGCTCGTTTCGTGGTACATAATGGCAATGCTGTGAGCCGTTTCAAAATTATTGACATGAAGTTTCCGTTGCGTGTGTTTTGAGCGCAATTTCAACAAATAACGACCAATGTGTTCTTGAAAGAAATTCATTGTATTCATGAGGCAAAATTACGAAAAATCTTTCAAAGTGCGCGTGTTTTTGTTGTTTGTTTTGTAAATGCACTGAAAATCAGTGTCGTTTGCAAAACGAAAGTGGAGGTGCGGGGAATCGAACCCCAGTCGAAAAATAAACTATTCTATTTTGTATCTCACGCTTATTTTCAGTTGTTTATATATTTTTTCTATTTTATTTTATTGCCGGTGCGTTCCTATATGGTTACTGCAAAGCACAAAAAAAACGGTACAGTTTGTATTGAATTGTACCGGGTAGAAGGTGGTATGATTTGCCTTGTTTGTTCATTTACTTCAATATTCTTACTTATTATGTGAACAGTATTGGCTGCTTGGTATGTCCAATATGCTCCTACCCATGTTGCAATCATTGCGATAATCGCGATAAATAACGTCATGTTAATCTTTTATTAATTTATTTATCAACCAAGCAAGAAGTAACATACCGCCAATTGCTAAGCCAGCAGTAATTAAGTCATCTTTAAGTTTTCCATTTCTGTAATTATCCAATTGTTTTTTTGTAATCGATTCGTTTTTTTGCAACATTTCAAGATATTCCAATTTCTCCTGTTCGCTCGCTGTTTTATTGCGTACTTTTTCATCTAAATCTTTTAAACGAGAGTAGTCCATAATTCTATTCATTAGTTTTTTCTTCCGGAAGTATTTGTTTTGCAAGTTTTGTTATTAGTTCACCAATATTGCTATTCTCTTTTGCTAAATTTTCAAAGACTTGTTCTAATATTTCAATTCGTCCCTCTAATTTTTCAATTTTGCATATTCTTTCGTCTAAATCTTGTTTTATATGTAAAACCTGTGCAAAATTTCCCACAACGATAAATGCTGCCAAACCACCAACAAATCCTAATATTAAATTTTGTTCGAGTAATATTACTTTGCTATCTATAAAACAACCAAGCGCAAAAGTAAATCCCATCAGTCCTATTGTTACAATGCAAATGTGCCACCACTTTATTTTTAAATTCATACTATTGCTTTAAATTAATCTCAAAATCTTGTTTTTCTCCGTTTATTTCAATACTCAATGTTCCTTTAATATTCTGTTTTTCATTAATAGAAACAGTATTGGGGTATGCTAAAAGTTCCAATACTGAAATGTTATAAAAATTAGAAATACGTTCTAATTGCGTTAGGGTTATATCGGCTTTTCCAAGTTCTTTCTTTCCATAACTACTAACCTCCAAATTAAGCACATTGGCTAAATCCTGTTGAGTTTTACCTTTTTTTTCGCGTAACTCTTTTAAAATTTCTGTGATTGACTTCATATCTAAATTTAATTAATTGATTTCTAATATTTTAAGAATTTAATTCTATTTTTAATGAATTTAATTCTCAAAAATGTGGTTATTTGCGGAATTTAATTCTAATTTTGCGAAGCAAACAAAAGTTTGCTTGGTAACGGCTAAAAAAACGTAAACAGAAAAGAAAGTACAACAAGAGTGCTGTTTAATGACTGTCCTTAGCCGTGCAGAAATTAAACGGCATTTTTGTTTTAAAACCACTACGGCTATGACAGAACTGTATGTTACCCACACGCTGAGCGTGTATGCGGAGAAAAACGCTAAATGTGCTGCAATGGGCGAAATTGCCCGACAGTATGAAAATGTATTAATTTCCTCGCGCCTGAGCCTCGATGCTCTGAAAGCAGAAATTCAACTCAAAATGCTGGAACTCAACGAAACGTATCCACGCACCAAAGCACTCATGTTTTCGGAATACGAGCATAATTCCCGCCATGTAAGTTGGAGATGTTATATTCCGGGTAGGCAATTAGGCTTCGACCACACAGTGTGGACTTCGGAAGTAAAGCGCGTGCGCAGCATCTATCAATTCTCCGAACAGTTGAACATTGAAAGTTGAGAATTGAACATTACAATCAGTGCGCAAGAGTGCGTACCCCACCGGAATCGAGTTCATTGACATATTGAATTGTACCGAAAAAGGAAATATTGTTTTTTCTGTTTTCGTTGTATATTTGCAGAAAGAAATTTTAAAATTTACGGCTATGGCAACAACAATCGAACAACCTTACGTTACCGTTAATATTCCCATGAAAGATTTTAATCTGATTTCGGAATTAGCAAAAAAATTAAAGTGGACAATAAACACCCCTGTAAAAACAGGCATGGAAAAAGCGTTTGACGATGTAAAATATGGTCGTGTTTCAGTGCTTCATACGCCAAAAAATTGGAGAAAATGAGAAAGTTGCAGCACGGCACTATATCAGAAAAAAGAATGACGGTAAGAGGGTTTTTTGATACGATTGCCGATTATTCCGATGCAATATTCCAAATATTGGCAACCAATGAGTTTAAGAAACAATTATCATTATCATACAAGCGCAATTTGGATTTACGATTACTTGAAAGAGTAATTCATACTATTGCCAAAGGTGCTCGATTAGATTCTAAATATGTTCCCCACCAATTACATGGCTATGGTGCTGAAACATGGGAATGCCACGTAAAACCCGATTGGCTTTTGGTGTGGCAAGTGAATAATGAAGAACTAACTCTTATCTTGTTTCAATTAGGAACCCACTCCGACTTATTTAAGAAATAATAACTTACTTTTTTATTTCCTCAGCCTTCTACCCGGTACAATTCAATACGAACTGTACCGGTTTTTTATGTACAAAAACGAAAATTAATAACTAACCACTAATAACTAAAACAACATGAAACTAACAATAAACGACAACACAGTAACGTGTATTTCATCCTTTGAAATATACGATTTTATTCGACAAATTCCGCAGGATATAATTAATGCGTATGCAGATGAATACTTTCAACAAAAAACACTTTTCGACTTCGATAGGGAAGATATAGTGTACCACTTGCGCTACCATCTAAATATTGACGAAAGCGATTTATTCTATGAAATTGGTTTTTCACAATCCTTTATTGAAGGACTTGTGGAACAACATACTCCAAAGGGTTACGAGGCAATTTGCGATGCCGTAGGCTTAAACTACATGGCTACCTACGAAGAACTATGCGCGGCTATGAAAAATAAATTTTTTAAAGGTTTATAGGTGTGGATAATTCAATAATAAACCGCATTAAAAACGCCACCGACATAGTAGATGTGGTAGGCGACTATGTAAATTTAACACGCAATGGGGGTAGTTGGTCAGGATTTTGCCCATTCCACGACAATACAAAAACACCGGCATTTAGTGTGAATCCGGCAAAGCAATACTGTAAGTGTTTTTCGTGTATGGATTCCACAATGGACGTGATAGATTTTGTGGCAAAAATAGAAAACATGAGTAAAGGCGATGCTATTCGCCGCCTTGCGGAACGCTATCATATACCAATTGATGGCAAAGCGGCTCCGGAAGCAAAACCCGGTTTCAAAAAGGTTGCGTATCAAGATACGTTTTCGTATAAACGCAAACAATTTACGGAAGCGGAACTCTCATTACTTGGCAAAAACATAACAGCCGAAATATGCGAGCGAGAATTTAACCTCTATTCTGTTGAAAGTTTTATACGACCCGGAAAGACCGGTGCCGAATGTTGGGAAATAAGCAGCACGACCGAATTTCCTATTTTTTTGTACGATTATGGTATCTACGGTCGTTTGTATCAGCCCCACTCGAAAGACAATCGTTTTTCGTATTACGGCGAAAAACCACAAAACAGCATTTCGGGCAATGCAAAAACTATGCGGCTATATAATCAAGCTATAGAGGGAAAGGCTCCCGATGAAGACAATACATTGGAAGAGGTAATACTTTGTTCCGGAGGCAGCGATGCGCTCAATATTTTTGCAAATACATCATTTAATGTACTGTTTTTCAATTCCGAAAGTGCCGAAATTTCAAATTTCACACACAAAACACTGCGCAGAATTGCTAAAACACTCTATTTGTGCTACGATACCGACACTACCGGTATTCGCCAAGCGCAAAAATACGCTTTGGAATTTTTGGATTTTCACATTATCAATCTTCCCGAAGATTTAAAAAATTTTCGCGACCGCAAAGGCAATCCTTGTAAAGACGTAAAAGATTTTTTTGTACATTACAGAAATAAAAAATATCCCAGAAACGAATACTTATTCAAACAGTTGGTGCGTAGTGCAAATACCCTGCAATTTTGGAGTGAAGTAGAGCAAAAAGATAAAGATGGAACGATTGTAAATATAAAATACGATTTGGATAACGATAATTTATATCGTTTTCTTTCTGCATTGGGCTTGTGGACTTTTGACAATCCGCAAAACAAATCAAAATTTGATTTCATACAAATAGACAATAATATAACTTACGAAATTACCGAAGACAATGTAGATAGCCACGCAAACACACAATTAATCAATTTTGTGAAAACAAACTTGGAATACTACAATAAATCACTTATTAACACTATACACCGCAGTAATCAAGTAAAATTTTCGAGTTTAAAGAAAATACCGCGCATACACCTTGATTTTCAAACATGGAGCAAAGAGCACGATTATCTTTTTTTCAAAAATACAGCCGTGCGAATCACTGCCGAAGGCTTAGAAGTAAAGCAATTCAACGAAAAAAATAAATTCATACACGAATACGAAATCATAGACCATACTTTTCGTAAAGAACAAGAACCCTTTCGGGTAGATTATAGCAAAGCGTATGTGCGCTTACGAAAGGAACTCTCGGAACTCAACCCTACGAGTTACGAATATAAGGAAAAGGCACAGCAACTCAATACGATGCCTAATAGTGAGCGATTTGACCTAACGATTAACAACAAAGATTTTTCATTTTTGAAGTTTTTGTATAATACAGGAAAGTTCTATTGGCGCAAAGAAAAGGAAGGCAAAACGCTTACGATTGATGAAAAACGCGAGGAGGACTTGTTTTTTATCAGTAAAGTTCTTGCGCTTGGCTACATGATGTTTCGGTACAAAGAAATGGCAAAGGCGTGGCTTGTATATGCCATAGAAACTGAACTTGACAGCAAAGGCGATAAAAAAGGCGGTACCGGTAAATCAATATTTTTTGAAAGTCTTAGTTATGTGCGCCCCTTTGAGCGAAAAGGTGGGCAAGGCATTGATTTGAAAGACGAAAAATTGTGGTCGAAAGTAGAATTAAACAAAACCAAAGTATTTTACTTTGATGACCTTGATAGTGTGGTTGATTTGCACGCTCTGCTGCCCCCCATTACTCAGAGTATGGACGTGCGAGCACTCTACAAAAACGAAGTTACATTGCTGTTTTCTCAATCACCAAAACTCTGTGCGTCGAGTAACCATGCACCGAAAAATTTTGATGGACCGCTCAAACGCCGTTTTTGGTTTACCGGCTTTTGCGATTATTATCATGGAGACGACCCGGTACAAGGAATAAAAGAATTTTCGCCATACACCGAATTTGGTAAAAATATTCCAATCGATTACACCGAAAATGAAATGAATGAGTTTTATAATTTCATGGCTCAATGCCTGCATACTTATTTGAAATTCCGCGAAAAAGTAAATCCACCAATGGATATGATAGAACAACGAATACTACGCAGGGAACTCACCGAAGAATTTATATTCTGGGCTGAGGATTTTTTTCAGCCCGATAAACTTAATTGTAATATTGATAGTGCTGAAATATTCAACGCATATAAAAACTCCATGCCGGAACAATATGCAAAACACGCCAAAATGAGCAAAATGAAAGAAAAACTCATTACATTCTGCCGTTTCAAAAGATGGCTTTTCAATCCTCCGCACTTGCTCCTTACCGAAACCGAAAAATCACGCAATGTGATTCGCGGCTATGAGAATGGGCGCGATGTTTATTATTTTCACATAGAAGCAATCGAAGAAAAACCGTTTTAATGGAGTATAAAAGAAAAGTTGAAGCATATTTGCGTAACATGAGTAGCGGGCAGAGTGTCGGCATCGGCAGCATTGCAAAAGATAGTGTGCAATTTGAATCTACTGTTATTGCAATTCTGCGCGAAAATCATGCGGAATTTGGCTGGCAATTTGAAATACATCATGGTAATTTGCGCCGCATCACCACGCTTTCGTGGAACGATTACCTTGCCCAATACAAAACGTATCGGCAGCATTGTAATAATCTCTAACGGTCTGTTATAATACTCAAAAAAAAGCCCTCCGAAACAGTTGCACAAAACACTGCCTTCGGGGGGCTTTTTTTTACCTTTTTTGTACCACTCGCGCAGCTTAATTCAAATGATATACTCTTAAATAATATATTCTTTTGTACGGTTTTGACGGAGAGAAAAAAATAAGTATATAAAACAATGATTTTCAATCATTTGCAAGCCGTCAAAATTTTGAGTTTTATTTGACGGTTTTTGACGGACACGGTTTTTCCGTCAAAACTCAAAAAAATTGTTTTGACGGAATGTAATTTCTTTATAATCAGTGTATTGAATGTGGTATTATCATATTGCTCCGTCAAAACGAGAATTTATGTAATATATTGAATAATACCATATTACAGAAGTCCGTACATTCCGTCAAACTATTTCTGTTTTCACGCCGATTTCAGTGTAAAAACAACTGCTTACAAAACGGTTTCAAGCGAATACAAAGTGAAATCGGTTGAATACAAAGTGGTTTCAAGTGGTTTCAAAGTTGTAAACAATTTGATTTACAGTTGTTAGCATTGTAAACGCATATTTTTTATAACAAGCGTTTGTTTTTCAATAAAAATTTCTATATTTGTGAACGGCTAAAAATATATACACTATAGTTTTTAGTCATGCTGCAACAAACCAAACAATCACAAAAGAGCAATGCCGGTTCCGGCGCAAAGGCTCACAACGATAACAAATTTTTAAAAGTTGGGCGCATACAATACAATTCGTGGGCAACACCTGTGCTCAAAGCCTGCGATATTGTAGTTTCAGAACGCGAATTGGTGCATATATATAATGACCACACTACGGAACTTACGCAACTTGGGTTAAGTGCTTTTGATTTTGTGAAATTCATTGTTGATAATTTTAATGCGATATATCAAGGTTCCGATAATTCATATTTATTGGTTGTTATGGAAGATAAAAAATCGAAACAAGCCGCTATACAACTGACTGCATTTGACAAGAAGAACAAATATCAAATAAAAACAGCCACTCCAATAGAAACGAAGCGACTGTATAGAAAGAAATTGTTATCGTCCAACTTGTGCAAGGTTGGCAGTTAGTATCCTTTTCCCTAACCTCAATTAACCTGCTTACATAATATTGAAAAGGCTTTTGTAAGAGAGCGCGTATGACCAACAATTTTATAACGGCAAATATATATCAAAACGTATGTAAATCAAAATAATACTCAAAAAATAATACTATGGACGAAAAATTTAAAGACAAAACCCAATACTCCGGTAGATTCACTCCCGAAATAAAAACAACTTTCAATGAAATTGCCGAAGACAATCCGGACTTTACCACCAAAGAAATTGTGGAACTGTTGTGCGATTTCTACCAGCGCAATGCCAAAGAAAACATAAATTTGAATTTTGAATTGCAACAAGCGCAGCGTACCGAGAGCGAATTGTGCGAAAAACTGCAATCGCTTGAAAATCAAGTACAAGAACTGCAAGTAGAAAATGCCAACCTTGTCGATGCAGCGGCAAGCGGTGCCGACAATGCCGATGCCGAAATACAAAGTTTGCGTGCACAGGTGTCAGAACTCGAAGCAAAAGCCGGTGCCGATATAGTGCGAATAGCAGCACTTATGGAAGAAAATGCAAAAGTGCAGGAAATGGCAAATGCCAATGCGCAGAAACTTACCAAAATGACACTCGCCTGTGCACAGCCCGAACGCGGTAAATATTTGGTGGAATTTGGCGATGTGGCTCGCGAAATTATGGATTTAACCATTGCTCGACTGCGCGAAAAATTGAATAAACCCGACCTTAGCGCAAGCGTGCTTCTTACCGATTTGTTTGTAAAATACACCAAAACACGTAACCATTTCGGTAGTTTTCCTACTATGGTAACAAATGAAGAAATCAAAATAATCATGAAAAAATACGAGTAATATGTTTGGATTAGAAACACTCCTGAAATCAAGTGCAGGAAAAAAGCAAATTAAAAAATTATTGGAAAGCGAAATTCTTCCGCAATTTCTACCTTCTCTCGAAGCATTTGCGCTGGAACGCATAAAAACCATGCAAGCCGAAAGCAAAAATACAGTATCGTTTATGGCGTTTCCGGTAAAAGATACCATGTATGTAGGCACGGTGTTTTTAGATGAAAACAAAACCATATTGCGCATGGAAAATGTGCAACCAGCAGCCGATATTGTTAAACAATTCTTACTATCTATTTTGTAATCATGAATTTTGAAGAATTTGTACCAGCCGAAGTATTAGATACACCGGCGGCGGAATCCGAATACACATTTGAAACCGGCACAGTGAGCGACTACACCGAAGCCGATACTTTGCTGCAAGACCTGCAAGAGGAAAAGCAAGTGTATAACCAACCCGAAGACAGCGGCGAGGAACTGAGCGATGTGCCTACTGCCGTGCGCCAAAAAATTAATGCGGCGGTAAACAAAACCACCGCGCAAATACTCGTAAAAAACGGCGACCGGCTCATGACCTTTATTATGGGTATGATTATACGCGAAGGCTACGAGGCTGCCGATGCCGAAGAACTCGAAGAACTTACCAACGCATGGGCGCAAGTGTTGCCCGAAAACAAACCGGTACCGCCGTGGGTCAATGCCACTATTTCTACGGTGTTTATTTATGGTTTAAAAATCAGTACTGCCGTGAAATACCGCGCAACACAACGAAAATTGGAAGAAGAACAAATGCGCGGTATGCAAAAAGATATGGAAATAGATGCGTTGCGAAAACAATTACAAGAGAAAGAAACCAATGCGAAAAACTAAAATTATGCTATTGCTGGGCGTGCGTGGTTGCGGAAAATCTACCTTTGCCGAAGCAGTTGCTTGTATAGGCAAACGTGCACTTTTTGTTGTGCCCACGTGGGACGATTGGGCGGATAAACTTCCCGAATGTAAGTGCCGGGCGCGAAAAGATTTTGATTATACCGGCGTGCGCTGCCGGGTATATGAAAATGAAACCGATTTTGTGGCAATTTATAAACACCTGCACGATGCCGTGTTGGTTCTCGACGACCCACGCGCTTACATTGGTAGCAATTTCGACCATTCGGCATTGAAAAAAATTATTATAGTGAGCCGAAAGATGATGCTCGATATTGTGTTTGTTGCTCATGGCTTCCGCGATATTCCACCGGCATTATTTACTTACATTACCGATTATGTATTGTTCAATACTATGGACGAACCGCGCCTGCGCAAAGCATGGATACCGCCACACATACTTCAAAAATTAGAAACCGCAGTGAATACAGTGCGCACACAAGCACTCAAAAATCCCTACGCAAAAATCCACATTACAACAGAATAACATGAAAACACGCTACAAAAACGAAATTGCCTACGCCATAGGCATAAGCACCGAAGTATTTACAAAGGAACTGCACACGCCGCCGCTCTTTACCCGCGTGCAGGAATTTGGCTATCGTATGACACACAAACGCTTATACGGTGCAGCACTCGAACACGTGTGCGCACATTATGGCATTACAGAGGCTGATTTTGAAAAATAATTTTCTATATTTGCACAAGAAACTAATTATTACGGCTATGGCAACAACAGTACAACAAGTAACCCTTACTATTCCCATGAATGAATTTGATTTGCTTACGGAATTGGCAAAAAAATTCAAATGGAGTGTAACATTACCCAAAAGCACAACGCAAACGACAAAATACAGTGCGTCATTTGTGAAAATGATTCAAGATGCCGAAAAATCTCCCAAACGTCAATTAACTTCGTCTGTAAAAAATAAATACTTCGGAGAATTATGAAATACACCATATTTTTATCGGAAAAGGCTGAAGAACAATTAGATTTTCTTGTGAAAAGTGGAGATAAACCACGATTGAAAAAAATCAAAAAATTGCTTGATGAACTCGAAGAACACCCCGAAACAGGTTCGGGGAACCCGGAAAGATTAAAACACGAACTTTCCGGATATTGGTCGCGCAGAATAGATAGTAAAAATCGTATGGTATATTCAATCAACAATAATGCTATTACAGTTGATATTCTGAGCGTGAAAGGACATTATTTAGATAAATAACTGTGTTCCGTTTTTTAGTTTGCAGTAAGAGCCACCCATACGGTGGCTTTTTTTATGCACAAAAAGTCCGAATGGCATTACAGAGAATGATTTTGAAAAATAATTTTCTATATTTGCACAAGAAACTAATTATTACGGCTATGGCAACAACAGTACAACAAGTAACTATTACTATTCCCATGAATGAATTTGATTTGCTTACGGAATTGGCAAAAAAATTCAAATGGAGTGTAACATTACCCAAAAGAACGGCGAAAACAACTGCTACTTTTGAAAAATCAATGCAGGATTTACGAGAAGGGAAAATACATATTCTCAAAAACACAAAGAATCCGATAGAGGAAATTTTAAGTTAGTTATATGTACACAATATCTTACACCCACGAATTTAAAAAACAAGCCAAATTAGCCCAAAAACGAGGTCTTAATATGGAATTGTTAAATGTTGCTGTTAAAATATTGGAAGCCACAGGCACGCTGCCGGTAGATAGATATAAAACACACGTATTGAAAGGAAAATACAATGGTTTGTGGGAAGCACATTTACAACCCGATTGGTTGCTTGTGTGGAACGCAGGAAAAAATCGAATAAACATTGTTCTTACACATACCGGAACTCATTCCGACTTATTCAAAAAATAAATCTTTGTTCCGTTTTTTAGTTTGCAGTAAGAGCCACCCATACGGTGGCTTTTTTTATGCACAAAAAGTCCGATAAAGCACGATAAAGTGCTTGAAAGTCCGATAAAGTCCGATAAAGTCCGTATCGGCACAATCACTTGTTATAATATTTGCACTCAATAATGTAAACAGTTAAAACAAATAAACATGAATTCTATCAAAACAGCAAACATACTACTTATTATTTTAGTGGTATTTATTGTAGGTTCCGCAGTGTGGAATATGGCATTGGTGAATGCCGTAGCGAAAAAAACAGCCGAAAATAACGGCACCGTAGCGAATTTTACCGGTAATCCTTTTACGCTTGCCAACAAACTATCCGGAAAATAATCAAGTAATAACTTAAAAAAAAATATATAGTAATGGAATTTTTAGAAAATGAAACTCCGCAACAACGAGCACGCCGACAACTTGGAATTAAGGGTTATGCCGGCAATCAAAATGGTTATGTAAATCCTTTTTCGGGAGAAAGCGTAACCTTAGTAATAGATAATGCCGCTCCGGCATCCGATGGAAAAGCACCGGTGGACCAATTCGTGGCAATCAGTGAAGGATACTACGAAAAAGCATCGCAAATGAAGGACTTTTCCGAAAAAGTTACCGGCATTGTGGACGATGGTATATTTATTTCAGCAACCTCTACTTCTACTGCCGTAACAGCAAGCGGACAAGGTGCCAATGTGATTGATATTCGCAAAACCTTTATCGAAACTCCATGCCGTATTAAAGGTGTGCGAGTGATGTGTAAAAAAACCGACCAACTCGATGAGGCTCTTCAAGTGTACGAACTTGGTCCACACCGCCCAAAACAAATTATTACACGCACACCAAGCGCATCAAAATCGGAAACGGAAAACGATCAAACTCGTGTATCGGTAGATTTTTCAAACGATACCCTTGTATTGGGCAAAGACCGTGTGTTTTTGTACAAAGTGCAAGCGGGCGCAAAAGTGAGTTTGGTATTTTACTTCGATGACCGCATGAGCCAAGTAACACAGTTGGAAAATGCAATAGCAACCGGCTTAATTTAAGTAACTATGAAAAAAACGGCATCAATAGATGTGTTGATTGACGAAATGAGAAAAGCCGACCCGAAGAGTTGGCTTTTCTTTTTCAATCGCTATGGGTTGCGCCCCAATGATGTGAACCTTGAAAACGAATTGCGCCGCGCATACGTGAAACACGGCAAACAGTTCAGCAACGAATTGAACAGAATGTTGATACAGTCGGCACCAAAGATTGCTGCGTTTAGTGGAGAAGATTTGCGTTCAATCGTAGATACTGCCTTCGATTTGTTTGGCATAGAAAACGGCATAACTCCCGAAGCAAAAAAAGAAGTGGAGGAAAAAGCACGCCAAGCAGCCGCCGAGGCTGATGAAAAAGAGGCAAAACAGAAGAAAACTATCATTTTGGGTTTTGTAGCCATTGTCATAGTTTCTATCACAACGTTTGCTATTATACGAATTTGTAAAAAGTAAAATTATGAGTAAAAAAATAATAATAGGAATTGCAGTAGTGCTGGTAATAGTGCTGGTGTTTGTATTTGCCGGTAAAAGCAATGCTGCCGAAACAAGTGAAAATAAAGACTCCACAGGTACGGGTTCTAATTCCGCAACCGCTTCGGTAGCAAGTAAGTGGGATTTAACAAACGGCTTGTGGACGCTGGCACAGCGCGAATCGTGTTTGAGAGAAGTAAAGAAACGAATATCCTATCTCAATCCGGACGGTCCGTGGTATAATTGGGGCTACACAAGTTATGAAGATGCTGTATTAACTGCGATATATCAAACACACCTTTCTTATATAAACGGTTCTTCGGTATATGCCTTCACAGTAGATAAAAATTACTCTAACTTTCTATGGGATAATAAAGAAAACGGTGTGTATCATGCTGCCCTAACCGCAGCACCAACGATACTGAAAAGTTCTTCGGTAAAGAGAAAATAATATAACATGAATTATGGCAACAACGAAATCAATTAGAAAAAAAGAGTTTTTGGCTGTACTCAAAGAAATAGGGGAGGCAAATAATCTCAAATTTGGTCCTTACTCTGAAAAACAACTGTTTGCAAAATTAGCAGCATTGCAATCGAAAAAAACACTCAAAAAAGTTAGAAAATTCACATGGCTCACACAAGTTTGTGCCGATTGGTGGGTTTCCGAAACGTTTTAACTGAAATATAAAAAGGTATAACTATGGCATCTTTAAAACAAAAAGCGGCGCAAAATAGAGCAAAACGCCTCATGAAACTTGCTCAGGACATTCAAAACAAAGCTGGTTACAAAACCATTCCGGCAAAAAAAGTACATAAAGTGCAGATGAGTATATGCTTGAAAAAAGCATCACAAGTAATGAAACAATCATAACCACTATGAAATTATTTTCTTCCACACAAGAAGTTTCGTGGATTAACGGACCGGCAGCGGTTGATTTGAATACTGCCGTACTGTACATAAATCCGGCGGCGTGGAATAAACTCAGTGAAATGGGCAAAAAATTTGTTATTGCTCATGAATTGGGACATTTGAACGCTGCCGAAGATAACGAAATGCTTGCGGATAGATGGGCGTTTTGGCGATGTTTAGAACTTGGCGATGATACGGTAGATATTTTGAAAGCATATTATAAAAGTCTGCCATTTACTACCAAACAACAAATAGCACGCGGCGAAGAATTGCTACAAACGGCACTTTCTACCGATAACGATAATACATCGGTGCTGCGTCAGGTGTTTGATACGAAAATTCCGAATAATGCGAATATTCACGAATTTATAGGACTGATAACAGCAGGCGTTTCTGCGGCGGTTTCTATTACCGGCAGTCTTGTAAAAGGCATAAAGCAAAACAAAACAGCCAAAGCACTTGCCTCCGCAGAAAAAGAAGCGGCGAAACAAAGCGAACGTGAGGTAGAAAGTAGTGTGCTTCAAACCAAAGCCGAACTACAATATATCAAAAAATTGGAAGAGGAAGCAGCACTAAGAGATGCTGCAGCCAATAGCAAAACGCAACAACAAAGCAGTATGCTGCCGATAGTGATAGTAGTTGCGGTTATTGCAATAGGAATTGGAGGAGTGTATATGTACAACAAATTTAAAAATTAAGAATTATGTTTGATTTAGGACCAATAATATCATGTGTAGGCGACTTAGGAAGTACAGTAGTGGCTGGCATAGCAAATAATAAGGCTGCAAAAACAACCGCAGCTGGAAATGCAGCGGTAGCAGCGTCAAATGAAAGAATAGCCGAAATGCAAATACAGCAAATGGCATTACTTGCAAAAGCCGGAGCCGGAGGAAATAATAATGACAACAAGAGCGAAGGAAGTAATTCTATCATGATTGTAATAATTATTGCGGTGGTAGTGCTCGCAATCGGCGGAGGTGTTGTGTTTATGAAAATGAAAAAATAAAAAACTATGTTAAAAAATTTAGACCCTCGATTGCAAAAAATCATTCTCGTAACTATTGTAGTAATAGTGGCATACGTAGGATATACGTTTCTGAAACCAAAAATTCAGGAATGGTTTCTCTCAAAAAATCGTGAGAGCGAGCGCAAAAGCGAAATTAATAAAAATGACCTCAGTTATTCCGATGTTGAATACCGCGATATGGCAGCCACCATATTTAACGCTATGGACGGCATAGGTACTAATGTAGAGGCAATTTACAATGTAGCCCGAAAAATGAAAACAAAATCGGATTGGCTGCGCTTGGTAGATGTGTTTGGCATTAAAGAAGTCAATTCAGGTTTATTCTTTGTGGGTAATTACAAAGGCAACCTACCGGAACTACTCCCCACCGAACTCAGTAGCGGCGAAATGCAAGAACTCAATTTTATTTTAAAATCAATAAACGTATCACTTTAAAAACTTTCAATTATGACAAAAACAACGAAATATATTTTGATAGCAGTAGTAATTGCAGCCATAGTAGCGGCAATTATTATAGTGCAAGGTAAAAAATCACAAGGGCAAAGCAGAGTGCCCGGTATAGGAACTTCTTCTTCCACCGCCAACGATTTTCCGCTTAAAAACGGAGTAATGAATAGCGACAACGTGTCAAAATTGCAAACGCACTTGAATAGTAAAGGAGCGAGTTTGGTTGTTGATGGTGATTTTGGACCACTTACCGAAGCGGCACTTGTGAAATATTACAATACCAAAGAATTTACCAAAGCACAATTTGACCAATACGTAAAATAACATGAATGACCTTTTAAACTCAAAATTAGTAGCCGACATCAAAGACGGTCGGCTGCCCGAAGTACCGGTAGCAATAGAAACAACAAGTATTTGTATGCTTGCCGGTGCCTTGCTTTTGGTGGGTGTTATTCTCATTGTGGGCAATAAAATGATACAGTAATGAACCTAAAAATACCGATAGGCGAAAAGAAACTGCTTATAACCGCCGTTGCTCTATGCGCAGCGTTATTGGTTTTGCTCGTGTGTGTATTTCGCAAAACAATAAAACATACAGTCATGATTTTTGAAAACTACGTTACCGAAAACAAAGAGGCTTTTTTGCAAAAAGTGCACTCTATTTGTGGTTCTTTGGGCATTAAAGGTGATTGGCTTATGGCGGTAATGGCTATGGAAAGCCGATTGAACCACCGCGCTGTGAATCCCACAGGTGGAGCCACCGGATTGATTCAATTTATGCCCAAAACAGCAAATGCACTTGGCACCACCTGCGATGCACTATGCGCCATGACCAATGTGCAACAGTTGGATTACGTGTATAAATACCTGAATACCTATAAAGGTAAAATGAATTGCTTTACCGATGTGTATTTGGCAGTATTCTACCCTGCAGCAATGGGCAAAGCCGAAAGTTACATAATAGCTGCGCCCGGCAGTAAAGTAGCACAGCAAAATGCAATATTCCAAGATGCTACCGGTGCTATTACCGTAGGTTCTTTTAAAAACTATATTACCAAATGGGTAGCACAAAAAGGCTACACACTTGCATAATTTAAAGCCTGCATACTATGAATGAATATTCTTCGGAACTAATAACAAATTGCATGAAAGCACCATTGGTACATGAAGTGGTGAATGTGAATGAAGGTGGAACTACGTGGTATTTCGGATTTCCAAAAAATACCGATGCTACGAAGTGCCGCATTGAGCGCGTAAAAAAAATAGTGTTTTCCAATACGCGCAGCGTAACATATCGTACTGAATGGGTCGGCTTCGGTATGTTTGATTTCGATTGGGCGCAACGCGAACAGTATGAATATGCACTAAAAACCGTATAGCCATGAGTTTTGATTACGAAACAACGATTAATCCGCAAACCGGTTTGCTTGATATTGTTGGCGGCGATACCGCAGCGCAAAACAATAGCACACCACCGCTTGCCATAGAAGGCAGTGGACATGTGATTGTAGAATTGGGGGAATTGAAACGCGAAAATCCCGAAGAATTTGCGAAATATGAGGCAAACGAATGGGGAAATGAGTATAAAAAATGGCTTTCTATTTCGCGCAACGGATTGCATTTGAAGCGGGAAAACGGTTTTGATATACTGCAAGTGAGAAATAACGAATTGATTGTATATAATCACGAACAAAGAACATACGGGTATCCTTTTCAATTTTTCCGCCTTACCGACCGAAATTGTTTGTATAAAAATTACAACGGAACATTTTCTGAGCAGGGTTCCGCCAATGCTATTAATTTGAGAATTAATGCAGACAATCATTATTTTCTTACCGGGCAATCTTTTATTCACAGTGCGAAAGAAACGGACGATGATAATCTCATGGAAGAAACAATGTCGCTCTTTATGGACGGTGAAACGCCAAAAATCAAAGTGCGTACATGGAACAAAATAAAAACTATTTCGCTTGGTGGTGAGCAAACTTGCATAAGCAATGGCAGTTCCGCACCTATCGAAAGTTTTCCCTTTGCACTGTGCGAGGGTGCACAAAATTTTAATCCCGGTTTTGTGGGTGTTATGGTAATTCCTGCCGTAGATACTACCGTGAAACAAGCGCAAATTTGCGTACAAACAAATCACACCGGCGGTAACTTTCGTGTGGCGATTTACGATTGGAACATGACTTTTGTTCGCAAAACGCTTATTGGTTATCTTTCTCGTAGCGAACCGTGCGCTATTACTGCCGATTTTGAAGACGAAGTTTTATTGTATGCCGAGCAAAAATACTATGCCGTACTGTTTATAGACCACACAAGCGCACGATACTTGGCTGCAAAACGCATAAAAAGCGAAATTCCCAATTCCACGAATGTACTGCAAACCGTTATTGCCGGTAGTGAAATTGCACCACCAACGGCATACGGCGGCGGTACAATGAACTTACAATCATATATCGCCCAATCATTTCCCGGCACTGTGCAACAATTTGACGTGCCGTACATACGAATTTTCTAAAAAATCAAACTATGACTTTTGAAGAAGTACATATAGGAGTTTTGGGCGCAACGGCAGCGGCGAGCGGAGTGGTAAGTTACTTTTTTGGTATGCGCAAGCAAAAAGCCGAAACCGAGCGTGCCATAAACGAAACCTACAAAACCATTGCCGAAACCTATCAATACGCCCTCGAAAGCCTGCGCAACGAAATGATAGCACGCGACAAAAAGTGGGAAATACGCATAGAAGAGATTGAAAAAGAAGTGCAATTTTTCAAAGGCAAAGCCTGCAAAAATATGAATTGCGAACACCGCATAAAATACAAATAATAAAATAAGTAAAGCATGAAAGTAATATACTCCTTTAATTCCTACGGTGGAAAAAACATACCCTGTGCATGGTGGCTGCGCATGGCGGAACTGAGTGTACAAAGTATGAAAAACTGCGGATACCGGGTAGAACTCTACACCGATACGTACTGTGCCGATGTATTTCGTGGCAGTAATTTCTGCGTGTCTTTCGATGTGGTACACGTGGTGGATTTTATGCAGTTTCCGCACAATATGGCATATTGGAATTTTGGAAAACTCTATGTATATAGTTTGCAAAGCGAAGCGTTTTTACACGTGGATTTCGACACCTATTTTCACACCGAGTTCCGGATACCCGAAAGCGGACATATTATAACCGAACAGGAGCGCGATTATACCTACGTGCAAGCGTTTAAAGACTGCGCCATATTACCCAAAACCGATACCATTCCGGCAAAATTGATATGCAGCGGCTTACTTGGCAGCACAGGTGCTTATTTTGTATGGAAGGAAGTTTTTGATTTTGCACGCACATACTGCCAAAAAGCACCGCGAAACACTGAAACTATGGGTTATTTGGTGGGAGTTGAGGAATTTAATTTGAGCCAAATTGTACAGTTCTATGGTTTGGAAGTTACGGAATTGAAGCCTGCGAGTTTTTTGCATTGGCAGGGAGCAAATAAAAGAGCACAGTACGATAAATATATATCGAAACTGTATTATGAAACATTCAAAAAATCAATGTATTACAATAAATAAAAACAACAATCAATTATGAAAAATCTTTTTAAAACGTATAAAGTAACCAAAGCCACATCGGTAGCGTTCGATACGTACAAAGCAAGCGCATACGTGAGTAAGGAAATTACCGCAAGTATTCCCGAAGGGGAAAAAATTGTGGGCGATATGAAAACCAAAGGCGACAAACAAGTATTGATTATAGACCCCACAAAGCAATCTATAAAAATTACCGATAGTGTGAAAAACGAACCGGTTACGAGTTTACTTGAAATTCCTGCCGAAAATGTGAAATTTTGTTTTCCATGGTGGATTGTACTTGTAATAGTTGCAATCGTTGGTGGCGGAGTAGTGGCGTATAAAAAATTCAAAAAATAATGGACACGCCCACGATTATACGCTGTGGTTTCCGGAAGTAAAATAGGTTGTTTACAAAAAAAAGAGTTCGTTGACATATTGAATTGTACCGAAAAAGAAATATTGTTTTTACGTTTTTCGTTGTATATTTGCACAAAGGAATTTAAAATCATACGACTATGGCAATACAAAAGCACCCGATTAAAGAAGCGGAACGCTATTTGGAAAATGCAAAGCAGATACTTTCCGAAAAAGCAGAAAAAGACGGTGATTATTACACCGACCCTAAGTATGTGAAAATGGCAGGAAATACAGCATGGAACGGAGTTCTTGTGGCTCTTGATGCTGCCACCGATGTACGTAAAAATCTCAAAAAAGGGCAAAGACCTGATTTTAAAGATTATCAAAATGCGGTTGCAAAAAAAGACCGTAAAATGAATTTTCCATTGTTGGGAGCATACGAAAGTTTGCACAAAGCGTTGGGGTACGATGGTAATCCCAATTATAAAATTGTGAGAGCAAGTTTAGAACAAGGAAAAATGATTATTGATTGGGCTGCAAAACACTACAAAGAATAAGTTTTTTTCTCTCCACTCACCCACAGAACCGGTATAATTCAATACGAACTGTACCGGTTTTTTTATGCACTAAAACGAAAAACGATGGAAACATTTTTGAAAATCATTGGGGCTTTTGCTATTGGCGTGGCGAGTATGTTATGTGTGTTTCATGTGTGTACACCAAAAAACACCATAGAAACACGCACAGTAACTCGTATAGATACTATTACGGTGCGCGATACGTGTTATGTACCTGCGTATAGAACCCTGCGCATGGTAGATACCATTGCACTTGCTACCGCAACCGACACGGAGCGAATAATAGCCACATACAAGCAACTGCGCGTGTATGCCGACACGCTGCGTGATAGTTGTTTTGTGGTGTTTCTTACCGATAGCGTGCTTGCCAATCAAATTATTTCGCGCTCGTGGCACGGCGAAAGTTATAAGCGCACTACCATAATTACCAAAGAAATACAACCGCTGCACAGGTGGCGATATGGATTTGGTGCTGGTGGATTATACTCGCAGAGTGTGTTCGCTCCCGCAGTTTTTGCAAGTGCTGAAAATCAGCGATATATGTTTTTTTGTATTGCATCAACATCTATTATAGGAGCCGGAGTTAGTATAAGAATATGGTAAAAGAGTATGAATACCCGGAATAGTTTTTCGAGAACTATTCCGTTTTTTTTTAGAAATCCGGCAGTACTTTATTCATCTTCTGCACCAATCCCGTATCAATATGTTTTGCGTATTTTGTGGTCATTTCCAGCGAATGGTGGTCGGCGTGCTGCATTACCGTAAGTGGGTCTATTCCTTTTTTGAGCAAATCGGTTATGCCGGTATCGCGCAAACTGTATAGTTGCATTTCTTTGGGAAAATTTAGTTTTTTTCGCATGCTATCCCAATTTTTAGAAATTCGTTGCGTATTCGATTGTATAGCGTGGGGCAGTAAACTTTGTTGGTTGGAATTGCCGCCGAGTAAGTAATATTCCTTCGGTAATGTTTCAATCTTCAATCTTTGCAGTAGTTCTATTGTGGCATCGCTCAGTGTTGCTTTTCGTTCGTTGTGATTTTTTGCCACCGTAGCCGGCACAAGTATATATTTGTCGCTCAAATGAATGTGTTTGAGTTGAATTTCATTTATTTCTTTGGGGCGCAAAAGACTTTGATACACCAAATTTACGGCTATTTGCATACCAATATTTTTGTTTTCTTGTAAATAAGTGGTAATTTGCTCTCGTACTTCGGCAGGAACCAATATGCGGCGTTTTTGTTCTTTTCTCTTTGGTTTTATGTGCGCAAACGGATTTTCTTTTGCGTAGCATTTTTCCACGCACCAACTAAAAAAGGCACTCATCATTTTTTTTGTATTGTTGTATGAAGTATTACTCACTCCTTTTGCCAGAATAAAATCCATATAGCGCACGGCAATATTTCGTGTAAATGTGGAAGCGGTAATTGTGGGATAATTCTTTTGCGCCCATTCGCGCAGTTCTTTGCCTACCATGCTTTTGTATGAACGCAGTGTATTCGGGCGTAAATCGCGTTCTTTTTCCGCCAAAAATTTATGTATAACCATGTGCAGCGGTTCAAGTAGGCGACCGTCTTCATGCACAAAATACGGATTCCAGCCTTGCGACAATTTTAAATTCAAGCGGCTAACTGCCACTCGCAGTAAATTCCGTGCCTCGCGCACGCCGTAGCGCGTTCTATAAGCGCTTACTTTTTCTCTCCGGCGCGTAAGTTTGTGCGTTACCGGATGCTTCACATAGTATTCTATGCACCAATAGTCGGCATATTCTTTGAGTACGGCAGGAGTGTAGCCGTACAAATCACTCACTATTGCGCCGCGCTCTTGATTTTTTTGAGGTGTGGGCATTTTTTTTTTACGTTGATGAACATCAGCGCGAAAAAAAAATAAAATAGTTCCGATTCAGTTCCCGTATTTCCCACAAAAAGTCGGCAAACCCTTTGTGGGTACGGTTTGTGGAGGTGCGGGGAATCGAACCCCGGTCCGAACAAGCATTACCAATGCTTTCTACATGTGTAGCCGTGTTGTTGATTGTAGGGAAAAAGCCGAAAACAGGCACTCTACTTTTTCCTTAGTTTGTAAATTTTACGCACAACTCCAAACACATTGTGCGCTATTCCTTAATTACAGCACTCCGGATTCAAACGACTAAGGACTTGCCATTTGCGGAATGTCCTGCCACTGTTCCTTGAACAGCGTAAAGCGTTAATCTACTATGATTCGATTAGGCAGCAAGAGCGTAAGTATTTTCGCCAGTTATTGTTTCAAGATATGTTTTTACGGGTCAAAATCTTGATTGCCCGACATGCTTACATCAATAATCAACTCCCCGTCAATTCCAGTCACCCCCAAGTTGTATTATTTTCGTGGGGCAAATATAGGTATTATTTTGAGAATTGCTGCAAAAATTGTTTAGAAAATAATTATAGAGTGCTTCGCTGCGTTTGCAATGACGAAAAAGTAAGGTGCTTCTTTATTGCATCATCAGTTGTTTTTTCACCGTTTGCGCAATTTCGCTGCCTTTGAGTGTTTCCACTATGGCGAGGGCAAATGCCATAGCCGCACCCGGTCCGTTGCCGGTAATAATGGTGTCGGCTACTTCTACGGCGTTGCCGGTAACGGTGGCTCCCGTAAGACGGCTCTCGCAACCCGGATAGCAGGTTGCTTTTTTTCCTTTGAGCAATCCCAAATCGCCGAGTATCATGGGAGCGGCGCAAATGGCGGCAATATGTTTTTTTTGTGTTGCAAAATCGAGCAGTAATTGCTGCAATCCTTTGTGTGCGCTCAAATTTGTGGTACCGGGCTGTCCGCCGGGTAAAATCAAAATATCGGTTTCCGAAAAATCGGCATATTCAAAATCAATGTCGCTGAACACCGAAACGCCGTGCGCTCCTTCTACCCAAAACTCATCATCATCATCATTGGGAATTGATACCGTTACAACTTCAAATTCTGCTCTGCGGAGCACGTCTATCACGGTAATTGCCTCGATTTCCTCGAAACCGGGTGCTAAAAATATGTGTGCGTTCATGTCTTAATAATGAGTAATTGAATAACTGAAAAAATGATAGGTATTGATATTGAGAGATTTATAGATATTCATTGTATCATTGGCATATTGACACATTATCATATTGTCATATTATCTCAGGTCTTGTATCTACTATTATATTGCTATAAATGAGGTGCTTACTGATTCGTTGTTGAAGATTTTTGCAATAGCATCGGCAAAAAACGGTGCGCAGGAAAGGAAGGTGGTTTTGGGAGAACACACCTTGTGGGGAATGGTATTGGTAACAAGGAGTTCCGAAATGGAACTTTTGTCGATGCGTTCCCATGCCGGACCCGAACACACGGCGTGAGTGGCAAGTGCCCGCACGCTTTTTGCGCCATTTGCCATCACCAAATCGGCTGCCATAGTAATGGTGCCGGCGGTGTCTATCATGTCATCTACTATAATCACATTTTTGCCTTCCACGTTACCTATAATTTCCATAGAATCCACCACATTGGCTTTGGTGCGGGTTTTGTGGCAAATTGCAAGTTCGGCGTTGAGCATTTTTGCGTATGCTTTTGCGCGTTTTGCGCCACCCATATCGGGTGCGGCTATCAAAAGGTCGGGAATATTTTGTTGCAATAAATATGGTATGAAAATTCCCGATGCGTAGAGGTGGTCCACCGGCACATCGAAAAATCCCTGAATTTGACTTGCGTGCAAATCCATGGTAATTACCCTATCTACGCCGGCGGTGGTGAGTAGATTTGCCATTAATTTTGCACCTATCGACACGCGCGATTTTTCTTTGCGGTCTTGGCGAGCAAAGCCGAAATAGGGAATCACGGCGGTAACTTGCCGTGCCGAAGCGCGTTTTGCTGCATCAATTAAAAGAAGGAGTTCCATTACATTGTCGGAAGGAGTGAAGGTGGATTGTACAATATACACATCTACACCACGCACCGATTCATCGAAACGAGGTTCAAATTCACCATCGCTGAAACGCGCCACTGACGATTCGCCCATGTGCGTACCATAGTTTTTTACAATTTCTTCGGTAAGATAGCGAGTAGCATCGCCGGTAAAAATCTTAATTTGTTGATTTACAGACATAAATTTGAATTTTTAAGTGCGTATATACTATTACAAAACGGTGTACAAACATACAGAAAATAACAGATACGGAATAAAATTCGTAAAAAATATTTTTCAACACTATGCGGCTCATAACTTTTTCGCTGATTTTTTGTTCATAAAAAAACACGCGAAGTGTGTTTTGGTGTGAAAGTTTTTTGTTATGTTTGTCGAATTAATGTTTAAATCTATTTTTTACGATGGAAAATTCTACACCAATAGTTACAGAATCAAAATCAAAATCGACAGGCGGCGAGAAGTTGGCTTGGGCGAGCGGTGGTATTGCCGAAAATCTTTCGATGAATACCCTGCCTACGTTATCGTACAATATTTTTAATATAGGTATGGGTATCAGTCCGGTGGTGATTGGTTTTGCCATGAGTGCCTCGAAATTTATTGAAGGTTTTTCCGACACTTTTTTTGGTAGTTTGAGTGATAATACTCGCTCACGTTTCGGTCGCCGCCGTCCGTGGATATTTGTGGGAGCGTTTTTGCTCGCCATTTTCTTTGTGGCAATGTGGTTTCCGCAAGAAATAGTTACGTTTTTGGGCTTTGACCCCAAAAGTGTGGTAGGGCACTTGGGCGACACTGCTCTGAGAGCGCAAGATATGTATTTTATTATAGCCGTTTCGCTCTTTTTTATAGTGGTGGCGGTGTGGCAAATGCCTTTTGCGGCTCTTGGTTTGGAAATGGAAGACGACTACACCGAGCGTACCAAACTGCAAACGTACAAACAAATATTTTCATACCTAATTGGGGTGTTAATTGGTTCGCTCTATTTAATTGCGGTAGTGCTGGGTAAAGAAAAAGCCGGCGGCGAAGTTGCCGGAGCACAGAATTTGGCGGTCATTATTGGTATTGCCATTGTATTTTTCGGTATTATTCCTGCTCTTTTTTGTAGAGAACGTTCGGCTATTCGCACCGAAAAACAAGAAAAAGTACCCTTCTTTACATCGGTAAAAGAAACCTTTAAATCAAAACCATTTATACTTTTTATTATATCTTTCTTCTTTGTATTCATGGCGTTGTTCTTCATGTTGCCGCTTTTGGGCTATATTCACATGTATCATGTGGGTTCCGATGGTATGCACACGGTGCTCAATTGGAGTTGGCGACAACCCTTCCACTTTGCTGTGGAAGAAACCTTTGTAACACATAAAGAACTTGCGGGTTATTTGGGCGTTTATACTGCATTTTTGCAACCAACCACACAAATTATTACGGTAATTATACTCAATCGCGTGGCGAAATATTTCGATAAACGTACTGTAATTATAGCCGCATCGTGCATCACTATTATTGGCTATCTTTCGAGTTGGATATTCTTCTCACAAACCTATCCATTTTTGGCAGTACTTCCGCCGGTAATTGTAAATATAGGTTTAGCCGCTTGCTGGCCTATGATTGGGGCATTTACCGCCGATATTTGCGATTACGATGAATTGCGCACCGGCACTCGCCGCGAGGGTATGTATTCGGCTGTATGCGGATTTTTGATAAAACTTGCGCAAGCAATTGTAATGATAGCCGCCGCGTGGATGCTCGTACAAATTGGTGTGGACGGTTCCAATCCGGTAATTACCGTTGAAAAAATGTTCACCGTGCGCGTGTTCTTTGTAATTATTCCTACCATTGCCATGCTTGGAACCATTTTCTTTATTTGGAAATATCCGCTTACCAAAGCAAAAGTATATGAAATTCAACAACAATTAGCGTACAAACGTGCTGCGCAAGCGTAATTTTAGACACAAGATACAAGACATTTAGACTTATAGACATATAAACTTACAGACAATGAAAAAAACTCTTATTATACTCGGTGCAGCGGCTTTTTTGGCAGCCTGCTCATCGACTTCAAAAGAAACCGCCGTGAAATCGGTGGACATTAAAGATGCAATCAATCCGCAACTGACCTACGGCAAAGCCTACGATGTGGATAGCAATGAATATAAAACCATTACCATAGGCACGCAAACGTGGTTTGCAGAAAATTTGCGTAGCGAAAAATTGAACGATGGAACACCGATAGCCGAAGTTGCCGACAATGCAGCATGGGCAAGTACCCAAGAAGCAGCATACGCGGCGTATAACAACGAAAAACCGGTATCGGCTCATGGATTGCTCTACAATTACAAAGCCTTAGAAAGCGAAAATTTGTGCCCCGAAGGGTGGAAGGTGCCAAGTGATGAAGATTGGGACAAATTGATAATACAAGCGGGCGGACAAGAAATTGCCGCAACTACGCTGAAATCAAAAGCACTGTGGAAAGAAGGAACGGCAACAAATGAAAGCGGCTTTTCGGCACTTCCTTCGGGTTTCCGCGAACGCGATGGCAGATTTTTTATAATGGGTGAAAATGCGCTGTGGTGGAGTACTACGGTACGTATGGATAAAAAGAACAATCTTGAGGATACGCACAACGGTATGTATTACTCTATGGACAACAATACAAACGTGAATCATAGCCACATAGTGCGCTCAGTGGGACTAAGCGTGCGCTGCGTTAAAAAATAAGTTTTTTTAAAATTGTCATGTAATAAAAAGTAATTTAAACGTTACGGACGCCGCTGTTTTTTGGGAAAACGACAGCGGCTTTTTTTGAAAACAGAAAATTTTGATATAATACCTACAACTATGAACGGAGAACAATTTACTATGTTTGTGCGCAATCCTTCGCTTCTTACCGGCGATGCCTGTGGCGAATTGCGTGCAATTGCGGCGCAGTATCCGTATTTTCAGGCGGCGCACTCGCTCTATTTGAAAGGATTGAAACAGATAGATTCTGAAAATTTCGATGAAATAGTTGTACTGCACAGTATTTTTCTGGGAAATAAACAGGTGTTTGCAGATTTTTTGAATAAAGAATGTGTTGCGGAAATACCAAAAACAGAAATTTCTACTCCCGAAGAAGTACAACCGGCACCGGAAATTACTATGGTGCTGAGTGATGCGGACGATGAACCGGAGCGCGAAAGTATGACCTTTGAACTGCACGAAGAAGTTGCAGTGGTGGCAGAGGAAGTGGCGGCTCTCGATATGCAATATGAAACACAGAATTTTGACGAAGTAATTTCGTTTGAAATAGAAGACGAAGAAACCAAACACGAAGAAATTCCAGCGCAAGTACAATCGCAATCGGCGCAAGAACCAATGCCGACAGAATCGGCAAAACCACTTTCACTCGCCGAAACTATTTTGCTGCGCGTGCAGCAAATGAAAGAAAACGAAGCACAATCGTTTGCCGACACAAAAGCAAAAACCGCTGCCGAAATGCTTGAAACAGAGACGCAAGTCGAAACAAACGCAAAAATTCTACCCAAAGACGAACAACTAAGTATTATAGATAAATTTTTGTCGCACGAAGTTACGCCGCAGGTTACAGTGGAAAATATGGCTGATACTCAGTATGATAAATCGGAGCGGAGTGTGCGCGAAGGGGAATATGTGAGCGAAACGATGGCAAAAATTTATGTGCAACAGAAAAATTTTCGCAAAGCAATTAAAATCTATGAGCAATTAGCCTTGCAATTTCCACAAAAAAGTGTTTACTTTGCGCAAAAAATTTCGGAATTACAATAACAACATAAAAAACAGAAAGACATGACAGGTTTAATTCTAACATTGATAATTATTACAAGCATACTTTTGGTACTTATAGTATTGGTACAAAACTCAAAAGGCGGTGGTTTGGTTTCCGATTTTGCTGCAACCAATCAAATGATGGGCGTGCGCAAAACTACCGATTTTTTGGAAAAAGCCACATGGGGGCTTGCTATTGCGCTTGTAGTATTTTGTATAGTGGGTACTACCGTATTGCCACGCAACAGAGTAGTGGAGCAAGAGCAATCATATTTTGAAAGCAATGCACCACAAGTGGAAATGCCGCAAAACGTACCAACTGCCGAAGGATTACAACAACAATCGCAAGAGTAATTTGACCGAAAATCGGGCAGCATTCCACTATGTCGGTATATACATCTATTATTCGTCCGCTCTTATTTTCCTTCGACCCGGAGCGAATACACAATTTTACCATTAATTATTTAGCACTGTTGGGCAAATTCCCCTTTGCTCGCAGCATTGTGCGCTGTGCCTATCCCTTGCCCAACTGCACGCCGCTGCAAAAAGAAGTGTTTGGCATACAATTTCCGCATCCGGTAGGCTTGGCGGCAGGACTTGACAAAAATGCCCGCGCCTACAACATGTTTGGCGCAATGGGTTTTTCCTTTGTAGAAGTGGGTACGGTAACGCCCAAAGCACAACCGGGTAATGATTTACCCCGATTGTTTCGTCTGCCGAATGATAAAGCACTCATCAATCGCATGGGGTTCAATAATCATGGCGTGGCATATATGGCAAAACAGTTGCGCAAGCGAAATTCTAAGGTTATTATTGGTGGAAATATCGGTAAAAATAAAATTACTCCAAACGAAGATGCGGTGAACGATTACGTGCAGTGTTTTAACGAACTTTTCAACCATGTGGATTATTTTGTGGTAAATGTGAGTTCGCCCAATACACCCAATTTGCGTGCTTTGCAAGATAAGGAACCACTTACGCACTTGCTGCAAACGTTGATGCAGGAAAACGCAAAACGCCCGGCGCAAAAACCGATTTTACTGAAAATTGCACCCGATTTGACCCACGAACAGTTAGACGATATTATAGAAATAGTGCGCACTACCGCCATTGCCGGTGTGGTGGCTACCAATACTACCATTACGCGCAATAATTTGACTTATGCACCTGAATATATAGAAAATATAGGTGCGGGCGGATTGAGCGGTGCACCAGAAACTGCCATGAGTACCGAAGTAATTCGCTATTTACACACAAAATCAAACGGCTCATTTCCCATAATAGGTGTGGGCGGCATTATGACCCCTGAAGATGCCGTAGAAAAATTGGAAGCGGGAGCCGCGCTTGTGCAACTATACAGCGGATTTATTTACGAAGGTCCGCCGCTTATTGCCGCTATTTGCAAGCGATTGTTGGCGAAAAATGATTGATAGGGCAAGCAAGCATTATCAGGAGTAAATGTTGTTCTCTCATCTTCGCTATTCCAACCCTCGTAACTTGTAATTGTATTACCCCAATTCTTCCAGCAGTCGTTGTAAAATCACAATGTGTTGTTGTTTCACCGGTTCGCGGTTTTCTTGTTCGCTTTTGGTGAAAAATGTGTGATTTTGCAAGAATTTAATTTGCAATTTCAGCCAATCTTCTTCGTTGCGTTCCACGTTGGCGTATGCTACAAATTCATCGTACAAATCGCGAGAGCGCGAGAAATAGTCCTCTCTTCCGAGATAATCCAAATCGGCATCGCACATAATTTTTTGCAACAATCCGTGTGGATTTTGCGGCATACGGGTAGCATCTATGAGGGTGCAAATTTTTTCTATTTGTTGCTGCGTGTAGCGAGCATCGGCAAGCACCGAGCGAGCAATGGATACACTGTGTGCTTCGTGATTTTTGTAGGTATGCACCAGCCCAATATCGTGAAAAAGTGCCGCAAGTTTCAATATCAACAGGTCGTCTTCGCTCACACCTTCGTTGCGCCCTATTGTTTCTGCTTGCTCCACTACATCGCGCACGTGCACCAAATTGTGATAGGTGTAGTAGGCAAACTGTTTGTTACTCACTTGAATATCGGCAAAAAGGCGTTGATTTTCCTTTTCGGGATTGTAGGTGCTGTAAATGGAAAAAATTCGTTCTTTAAGGTCTTCGTAGCGCATGGTTTCCAGCATTGCTTTGAATGTTTCGTTCGGTTGTATGCGCAGTGGGTCATCGCTCAGGTGCGCTTTTATTCCTTTCACAAAATACATTTTCAGCAGTCCTTTATTTTTTGCCATAATTCTTCCGCGATAGTGGCAGTCAAAATAATCGCGAATGAGAAGGTAACTGTCGTAGGAAATATTGATTTCGCCGATTTTCCCCGAAGATTCCATTCGGCTTGCGGTATTCACACTATCGCCCCAAATATCGTAAAAATATTTCTTACTGCCAATTACGCCGGCTATTACCTGTCCGGTGTGAATGCCTATGCGCACTTGCCACGTGCTCCCTCCGCTCGATTGTATGGCAGGTATGGCGGCTTGCATTTCGAGTGCAGCAAGTACCGTTTCTATGGCGTTTGTACTATTTTCTTGCGGCACACCTCCGGCACACATATACGCATCGCCTATGGTTTTTATTTTTTCCACACGGTATTTTTCTATAATCGCATCGAAGGTGGTGAAAAAAGAATTGAGTTTATCTATCAGCGCACCCTCGCTGTCTATGTGTTCGCTTATTTGTGTGAAATTGGCAATGTCGCAAAACAGAATAGATACCATAGTATAGGTGCGTGGCGATACATTTCCCTTTGTACTCAATTCTTCTATTGCCTGCTTGGGCAGCATGTTTTCTATAATTTTGGTAATGCGCGAGTAATTTTGTTGCAATCGTTCGTTTTGTTCTTTTAGGCGGCGGGTAATAATTTTTTTGAGCCAGCGCACAAGGCGTGAAAGCACAAAATACACGGGTAAAAGTAGTATGGCGTAAATTACGAAAGTCCACCATTGCAGCAAGTGCGGGCTATGTATGGTAAATAAAAACGCACTTTCGGGCGATTCGCTGCCATACACATCTATGGATTTCACACGGAAGGTGTAATTCCCTGCCGGTAAATTATAAAATGTTTTGCTCGTTTGCGCTGCCGGTTCCGACCACGATTTGGAATACCCATCTAAAAAATACACGTAGCGCACTTTATCGCGGTTTTCAAAAATCGGTGCCGCAAAATCGAACTGTACCGTGTTATATACATAGTCTATGCGCAATTTTTCTGCACCACTGAAATAGGTGGGCGGCACCACACTGTCGCTATTGAGTGTGATTTGAAAAAAGAGCGGACGTTTAACGTTGGGGTGCATGGCGAGTTGGTTAAAATCCATGCGCAACAAACCTTCGCTGCCGCCAAACCACAGTACCGAATTGAGGTCGGGATACATGGTATTGCTCCAAAATGCGTCTATTTTATTGAAATAGGTGCTATTCACCGTGTAGGAATTGTTTGTCCAACGTGCCAACGCCAAGTGATTGCGAAGCGATTTCGAGGATTTGAATGAAAGCCACAGGTTTTTTTGGGCATCTTCCACTATGGGCGAAATCAGGTAATTCTGTAATTCCGCAGGAATGGGAATGAGCGTATCTTTATAAAATGTGTCGGTTTTTGCATTGTAGCGATACAAACCTCCCGGACAACTAAAAAGCACCCCTAAGTGCGTATTATACACCTGTATCCACGGATATTCTTTTTCCAAACCCGGTGCTTTTATGTAGGTTTCCAAATTTTGAAAATTATCGTTTGGGCGCAAGCGAAACACACCGCCCGTGTTGCTTCCCACCCACACATTGCTCACGCTGTCTATTGCCACCGTGTTAAATTCCACATCGAAATTCCCAATATTTCGGAATCCTGCAACCTGCGCATGGCTATACATATATATGGTATTGGGCGATGCCGCAAAAAACAGTTCCGTGCGTGGGTCGTAGGTTATTGCTACTATGTTATCGTCTATCAGTTTTTTTGGATTGCGATAATCGTTCAAAAGAAACAGTCCGTTTTCTGTGCCTGCAAGAAGTTGATTGCGAGCAGTGTAGAGCACATTACACAATTTAAAGGTAGGAAAAATAGACCGAATGTGCGTATCGGTTATTTGCAATACGCCAAATTCCGTAGCCACATAGAGTGCACCGGCAAATCGTAACACCGAATTGACTCCGCCGCGCACACCGCTATTTTTGTAAAAATATGAAAATGCCGATGGATATTCCACGCGGCTCACACCATTGTGCTGTCCCACCCACAAATTATTCGCGCGGTCGGTAAATAGCGCGAGTACCATATTATTATTGAGCGAACCGGTACGCATAGTCAAATTGTGCAGCAACATTCCGTGTTTGTCTATTATGTACAGTCCGTTTTTGCGCGTGCCCACACACAGCGTGCCATTGGAAAGTGCCAGCGCACAACTGTATTCAAAAAGTTCCAACTGATGGTCTATGTCGGTGCGGAACAGTTCTATTTTTAGCGGCGCGGTAGTTACTTTGTAAAATGCAGTGCCTGTGCGTACTATAAATTGATTGCCAAACGGAATCATATCGAGTATAGGCTTGCCGGCGAAAAATTTTTCTACAAAAGCACCGCTATTTTGAATATCTTCAATTTCCATGAGTTTTGTGGGCGTTTTCACAAAAAGCATATTCTGCACTGAAAAAATCGCGATTTTTGCACTGTCTTGCAATAATTTGTGCACTTCGTTTTCTGCCACATAATAGAGTGCGTTCTGCGAAGTGGTAAAATACAAGCGTTGCTGATGCTCTACGATACGAGTAATTTGTCCGAATTTTGCACTATCTATCACACTGCGCAGCGTGAGTTGATTATTCACAAACTCCACTTCTGCAAGGCGATTGAAACCTCCGGCAAACACTCGACCATCGTGTGTGCGCACAAAACACGCACGCCCCGTCCATTCGTGAGAATTCCAATGCAGGGCATTGAATGAAAGAATACCGTGCGCATTGCCAAAAAGCATAAATCCTTCGTTACTTTGACTAATGCAGTGCATAGCACCCTCGAAACCACTTCGTTGCACCGGAAAAATTTCGCTGAAAGGCACGCCTATACTCTGCGATTGCGCACTGTAAATTGCCTCTGCAAAAAGAAAAATGAAAAAAACTGTGCGTTTAATTGAAAACAATCTAAAAAAATTTTAATTTAGCAAAAAATTAACTACACTTCAAAGATATAAAAAAAAATATAACAAACAATAAATGCCGTTGATTATGGAAGAACTTATGGAAGAAAAAAGAACAGTTGTGGTTGCATGGGATTTCTCAAATGTAGCAGAATACGCATTGCAACATGCCATTCGATTTGCAAAAAAAACAAATACCGATGTATTGCTTTTAAATATTGTAGATGCCGAAAGCGATATTGACAATATAGAACGACAGTTCAATATAGTGGTGGAAGACGTAGAACATAAATACGGCTACCGACCAACGTATTTGGTGAAAGTGGGAAGTATTTTTACCACTATTGCCGAAACTGCCAATGAAATGGACGCGCACTTAGTGTTTATGGGTACTCACGGCATGAAAGGATTGCAAAAAATTACCGGAAGTTGGGCACTCAAAGTAATAGAAGGTGCAAAAATGCCCTTTGTGGTGGTGCAACGTCCGCCGCGCGAAGAACAGTACGAAAACATAGTGTTCCCTGTGGATTACAAAAAAGAAGGAAAACAAAAAGTTTCGTGGGCATTGTATTTGAACCGATTGTACAAATCAAAATTCTTTTTGTATGTGCAAAATTCTACCGACCCGAAATTAAAACAACAAGTATATTCCAATTTGGTATATACCAAATCAATTCTCGACCAAAACGAAGTGGAATACGAAGAAGTTACCGCACCCGATAACAAAGATTTTTCCGACCAAGTGATAGATTATTCTGAAAAACTCAATGCAAACGCTATTTTGATTACCGTGCCTCGATTGCTCGACATTGCCGACTATATGTTTGGTGCCGAAGAGCAAAAAATTATTGCCAATAAAGCACTCATTTCGGTAATCACCGTTTTCCCCAAAGAAGCAAAATTAGGCGGATTTTTGGGACACGGTTACGGTGCATAGTTTATGGCTCGTATCGTTATAGTATTCGCTTCGCACTTAGAAGCACAAGGATTTGAAATTCCACCTGCGTGTGAGCACCGGGTGGAATTTCTCGTAAGTGGCGTGGGGGCTTACGCCATGCAGTATGCGCTGCACGACTATTGCATGCACCACTCGCCCGAAATTATTGTGTGCGCCGGTATTGCCGGTGCGTTTTCGCAAGAATATCAGATTGGGCAGATTGTTGCGCTAACAAGCGATTGCTTTGCCGATGTGGGTGTGATTTCCGGAACTACGTTTCAGTCGATTTTCGACATGAAGTTGGCTCATGCGGAGCAAACACCTTTTGTGCATGGGCGTTTGCCTATTACGTGTGCGCCGCTGCGCCATTCGCTGCCGCAGGTTTCGGGTATTACGGTGAATACTATTACCGCAAGCGAACCCATGCGCGACCTATGGCGAAAAACCTATAATCCCGCAGTGGAAACTATGGAAGGAGCGGCGGTGCACTATGTGGCTTTGCGGCAAAATCTTCCCTGCTTGCACCTGCGGGCAATTTCTAATATGGTGGGCGAACGCAATAAAGATAAATGGAATATTCCTCTGGCATTGGAAAATTTATATAATGAACTTCGCAATGTGTTGATACAGAATTTGGTGCAATAAAAAATGCAAAAAAGAGTGAAAAATGTGCGTGAAAAATTTTGAGAATAGAAAAAAACACCTACTTTTGCACTGCATTTTACAAAAGGAAATGTAGCTCAGTCGGTAGAGCACAGGACTGAAAATCCTGGTGTCGGCGGTTCGATCCCGCCCGTTTCCACACAAAAAAAAGAGTTTGCTATGCTACGCAAACTCTTTTTTTATGCCCGAACGCGAGGAATGCGTGCTACGAAACGCATACGAAATACTGCGGAGTATCATAGTGTTTTTGAGTGAAGAAAAGAATGTGTTTTCTATATTTGTTCTTGTAAAGCAACAACAACAATAACACTTAAAACACACTATTATGATTAATTCTTTAATGGTATCAGCACTGAATGAACAAGTGAATGCCGAATTATGGTCTGGGTATTTGTATTTATCTATGTCCTACGATATGGACAACAAAGGTTTTTCCGGAATTGCGCATTGGTTTGCAGTGCAAGCCCGCGAGGAATTTGAGCACGCAAGTCGTATTGCAAAATACATTACTTCGCGCGATGCCAAAGTGCTTTTAAAACCAATTTCCGAAGTTCGTCAGGAGTGGAACTCGCCCAAAGATGCGTTTGAAGATACGCTTATGCACGAAAAAATTGTTACCGGTTTAATTCATAATTTAATGGAAAAAGCCTGCGAATTGAAAGACTACGAAACAAAAAATATGCTCCAATGGTTTATAAACGAGCAAATAGAAGAAGAAGAAACACCGCGCCAAATATTGCACACGCTGAATATGATAGGAAGCAATCCTGCGGCACTACTTATACTCGATAAAGAACTCAAAGGGCGCGAAGACGATTAATAAATACACACACTCCCAATCATGGAAAATGCCGAGAATTATTACATTTCTCGGCATTTTTAGTATTTGTAATTACACATATTTCTTTCGTCATTCCGTATGTGGTGCGAAATCTTACATTATTTTCACAAATGAATATACGTAGCGTTCGAGTTTTGAGGGTTCAATTTCGGCAATGGTAACTAAAATTCCGGTTTCTTCCACATCGCCAAAGTGCGAATTGAGCGAAGTGCCAAAACTTTTTATGGTGGAACTTAACCCTAAGTATGAAGAAATGAGCGGTGGAATGTTGTGTTTTTCCTCACGCACTTTGCGGAAAAGAATTTTGTAATCTTCGTCCATAGAGGCACCGGTGAATACTGATGCCAACTGCGCTTCGGGGTTATGAAAGGGGAGGGGTTCTTTGGGTGTGAGCAGGTTTTCTTTGTCGCCAAAGTGTTTTTTTAGAAAATACAGAATGTAATCGCGCCCCAATTTGGGGAATTGCAAATACATGGTAACTTTTCCGAATAAATATTTAATATCGGGATTTTGCGCCACCACAGCCCCCAAACCTTCCCATAAATTATCGAGCACAAAAATTCCTTTGCGCTGATTGCTGCCGGTTTGATATTCATGATGCACAAAGGAACGACCCAATTCTATAACGTGAGGTAAATACTCCTGTTTGAATTTTTCCGAAAAATCGAAGAGTTCGTCCGTTGCCAAGTGATATTCGCCATTGTTGTCGCGCATATTGCGGCACAATACATAGCGATACCCGCCCAAAATAGTTTCGGTGGCAGGATTCCATACTATGAGTTGCTCGTATTGATAGCGAGGGTCGGTGTCAAATTCATCTAAATCCACAGATTTTCCTGTGCCGCCGCCTGCCTGCCGAAAGGCTATTTCGCGTAAGCGACCGATTTCTTGTATAATATTGGGCGCAGTGAAATTGTTTACCGAATATACTTCACACGAACCAAAACTTGTGTTGCGCAAAAATCGCTCGTGAGTGAGTTCTGATTTTATAATTTCGCGTGAAATAGGTGCTATGATTTCTTCCATATTAGTATTTGTTTCCATAGTTATTGTTTCAATGAATATACTTGTTCTTTAATTATTTGTGCCCACGCGGTGGGGCTTTTTTCGTTTGTTAAACTTTGGTGAGCAATAGGTTTTCCGAAATAAATATTCACCGTACTATTTTTCTGACGAAACATTTCTTTAACGAGAAAAAGCATCTCAATATTTGTTTTGATGCCTAAAAATTTGCGCACATTTGCCACATTGTAAAAGAAATTGGAATTTTTGCCGTCAATATATACAGGAATAATATCGCGTTTGTATTTTTTTGCGGCATTTATAAACGATTTACTCCACTGTAAATCACGAATTTGCCCTTTTATTTTGCGTGAAACCAATCCTGCGGGGAAAATGAGTACTTGATTATCGGATTTATAGGTTTCAATAATGGTGGAGGCTGCCAACTTACTTTGTTTACCGTGTTTGTTGAGCGGCACAAAAATATTGTGCACGCCGGGCAAAAACAGCAGAATATCGTTTACCAAAAATTTGAGATTTGCGAAAAAGTGCGCCACTGCTACCGAAAACGTAATGCCATCGGCACCACCCAAGGGGTGATTCGATGTAAAAATAAATCGTCCTTCGATGGGAACATTTTCTTTGCCATGAAGCACGAGGGTAATATTCTGAATTTCCATAAAACGCTGCATTTTTACAATGCCATCTACGCCTTCGAGTTTTGTAAGTAATTCATTTACTTGATTTTGGCAAATAATCCATTTGAGAAACGAAATAACAAATCGCGGCAGGATTTTGTACAATCGCGGATTTTTGGAGCGCAGAACTTCGTCTAAATCTATATATTTTTGAGTGGACATGAATTACGTAAGCAACTATTATTGTTAGAGTTCACAAAGGTATAAATTTTGTGAAAAAACCGCGTGTGGAATGAGAGTTTTATTGTAAAAAATTTCAAAATAGGTGTTTTTGCGTAGTAAGGAAATAAAGGACAGTATACGTTTTTTTGATGATTATGAATATCTGGTATATATCACTGTAATTATAGGGAGTTCTTGTGATTATATTCAATGATTTTCATGAGAAAAATCATAAAAACAACATTAAAATCTTCCGTTTTATTGGTTATTTTTACCATGTTTTATTGCAACGTAAAACATATTATTAATTAAACATTTTCATGAAAAAACCTCCTGTTAATTTGAGAAACGTGGTAAGAATGCTTAGCACCCTCGCAGTTTTTACTGTATTCGTTTCGTGCGAAAAAAACCAAGCGCCACAAAGTGCGCCGCCGCAAACTCATAGCGATGGCGCAATAGTTTTGGGCAAAAAAATTAATGACCCATACTCTATCAGCAATATGCGTGCTGCCTACGCAAATATTGCCGGTGCCGGTTTAAAATCGGAACTTGCGCCGAATAGAATATATATGCGATTTTTGCCAAAAAATGAAGAAGAATGGGATTTGCTGAAATCCGACAAAACATTGTTATTGTACGATTTTCCGCTCGATTACGAAATTGCAGTGCACGGCAATTATTATCACGACCCAAGTTTGCCCAAAGATGCCATTACGTGGCAATATGTGGTAGTGCCGGTGGATTATAAAATTCCAAATATTCAACACGAAATTTTGTACGAGGTATTTATTCCCGAATACGAAGACCAAAGTGTATTGAAATCTTCGGAAACGGATTTTTACGACAAATTGGAAGAGGAAGCGTTTCGTTTGACGGGTAATTTGCCGGAAGGAGCGCAATTAAAAGCATCGAAATGGATACCCCAAGGACGGATTACAGTATGGGACGACCTTTTAAATATGGAGATACCTTTGGAAGGTGCCGAAGTACACGGACGCTGGAGTGTACATACAGAAAAAACACTTACTAATGCAGACGGTTATTATACACTTCCTGAATTTCGCTACGAAGTTAATTATTGCATAAAATGGCAGCGTTCTGATTTTGATATACGAGATGGAAATCTTTTTCAAGCGTGGTTTGATGGTCCAAAACAAAAAGGAGATTGGAATTTACCAATACGAAGCGGATTAACACTTATGTACGCAACCATACTTCGTGCTGCCAATAGAAGTTTTTATGGTGATAATCTCGGAATAAAACGTCCTCAACAAGCGAACAATACTAAAATTTGCTATCTTGATAAACATAAAAACTTGTATGAAGGGTTTTCATTTCCAACAGTAGGAGTTTCAGGAGTATTTCCTGATGTTCATATTTGTGGGCGTGATAAAAATGGTTATTTTAAAACTACTCATGAACTTTTTGCATTAACAATTCATGAACTTGGTCATCAATCGCATTGGCAATTGGTTGGTGCAGGGAATTTTATATTTTCAGATAGAATTATTTATGAAAGTTGGGCAACAGCAATTCAAGTTGCACTTACAGGAGATGAATATAAAAAACTTGGCATTAAATATAAAGGAACCCCTAAACAATATGATTCTGATAAAACACAACTGTGGCCTGATGAATCAATATTACCAAAAGAATATAGTCTTTTATTTGTCGATTTGATGGATGATTCTAATCAGCGAGAATTATACAACAGCACAAAATATCCAAACGATAGAATAAAAGGATATTCTCTTTCATATATCCAAAACAATATTATTGTTGGTTCAAAATCAATATCTGATGTGAAAGCAAAATTAAAAACATCTAAAATAGCAGGAGTAACCGATGCCGATATTGATGAGTTAGTGCGATTATATTAATCTCAAAATACTAATAACTATGAAAATACATAAGATAATAATCTTATTAATGGTAATGCCATTCATAGGTATTATCATAGAGTCGTGTTGTAATTGTTCGAAGCCAAAAGATAATATATATTCAATAGAAAACGTTACGCTCTTTGCTATGGATAACACTTCAATCAATGCAATGATGGGAAATGGAACGGACAATGCAGATGCAAATCCGCTCACGTTTCGCAAAGATTTTGGTGTAACAATACAATTTAATACTACCATACTTATTCCGGAATGTGCACAATCATCATCATTTTTTGTGCAATCTGCCCATGCGTGTAGTTGTAATATAGGTTCATTCTTTCCGCAAGATAGTGTTACTGCCATACGAGTAGTTGCCGATAAAGATTTTGACGACACACACATGGCAGGTAGCAATGTAGCGGATTTTTTTCAAATACGAGAATGGAATGGAAATACAAAATTTCCATATTTAACGTCATTTGAGGATTATTTCAGCCGTTCTGCACCTATTTATATCGGTACTACTCCGAATTATTGGATTGATTGTTTGCTCACTGCAACGAACCTCACAGCAGGAACATACAATTTTACCTTTACATTTGTATTTTCCGATGGTCATGAGATTGAAAAATCAATACAAGCAATATTGGAATAGTTCAAAATAGACAATTAGAAAAAGGCGAAACGTAAGGTTCCGCCTTTTTCTTTCTCCTGTTTTTCCAAAATAATTTACCATTTGCCATTTACCATTTACAATTAAATCGTATTTTTGCATAGCATGAATTCACACACAATACATATACACGACCGCGATTTTGAACGATGTATTTCGGTGCAGGAAATCGCTGCGCGTTGTGTTGCTATTGCTCACGAAATCAATGAATTGCATCTTGAAAATGCAGTGCTTATTTCGGTGTTGAGCGGAGCGTTTATGTTTACTGCCGATGTGTGTAGGCATTTGCACAACGCACCCGAACTGCATTTTGTGAAAATTTCTTCGTACAGCGGTATGTGCGCCACAGCCGCACCCACGCTCGATGTGGCGTTGAAAATCGACATTCGCGGCAAAGATGTGATTGTGTTTGAAGATATTGTAGATTCGGGAGAAACCATTCGTAGAATTTACGAGTATTGCTTGTTTCGTGGAGCGGCAAGTATTCGCATAGCGGCATTGCTTTTGAAACCTGCGGCATATACACTACAAATTCCCATAGATTTTGTGGGCTTTGAAATTTCCAACGAATTTGTGGTGGGCTACGGACTCGATTACAATAACGCAGGGCGAACGCTGCCGGACATTTATCAATTAAAAATTACGAATTAAAAATTACGAGATTTTTAGACACAAGACATTTAGACTTATAGACATACAAACTTACAAACATATAAACTTTAAACAATGATAAATTTAGTATTATTCGGACCTCCGGGAGCAGGTAAAGGCACTCAATCAGATTTGATAGTAGAAAAATACGGCTTAATTCACATTTCTACCGGCGATTTGCTGCGTGCCGAAATGAAGGCACAAACCGATTTGGGCAAAGTTGCCGCTGCGAAAATCGAGAAAGGCGAATTGGTGTCGGACGACATAGTGATAGGCATGATAAAAAATAAACTTGCTGCCAATACCGGCGCAAAAGGGTTTATTTTCGATGGTTTTCCGCGCACTACCGCGCAAGCCGAAGCCTTAGATGTGCTTTTGAAAGAATTGAATATGAGCGTGTCGGTTATGCTTTCACTCGAAGTGGAAACACCGGAACTTTTGAAACGTTTGCTCGAACGCGGAAAAGTGTCGGGACGTGCCGATGACCAAAACGAAGACGTGATTATGAACCGAATTTCGGTGTATAATGCCTCAACATTGCCGGTAAAAGAATACTACAAAGCGCAAGGTAAACAGCAGGAAATCAAAGGAGTTGGTTCAATTCAAGAAATTTTCCAAGCAATTTCAACAGAGTGCGATAAAAGTTTATAAATACGCACTTTGAAACAATGATATATGCCTTCGGCGATACGCTTGTGTCGCACGAAGTGCATTTTCAATGTTTCACTTTCAATTTTTAACTCTCAACTTTCAATTTCTATGGCATCATCAAGTTTCGTTGATTATATCAAAATATATTTCCGTTCGGGTAAGGGCGGCAATGGTTCTACGCATTTGCACCGTGATAAATTGACTGCCAAAGGCGGTCCCGATGGCGGCGATGGCGGACGTGGCGGACATATTATAGTGCGCGGCAACGAAAATGTGTGGACCCTGCTTGCGCTCCGTTACCAAAAACATATATTTGCCGGCAATGGCGGCGATGGCAGTGGTGCTTGTTGTACCGGTGCTTTTGGCGATGATGTGTATATAGACGTGCCGCTGGGAACGATAGTGAAAAATGCCGAAACCGATGAATTTGTGTGTGAAATTACCGAACACGGACAGGAAAAAATTGTGATTTCCGGCGGACGCGGCGGTTTGGGAAATTGGCATTTTAAATCGGCTACCAATCAAACTCCGCGTTACTCGCAACCCGGCGAGGCTGGTGTAGAAGGGTGGTTTACGCTGGAACTCAAAGTGCTTGCCGATGTGGGTTTGGTGGGATTTCCCAATGCCGGAAAATCAACGCTTTTGAGTGTGGTGTCGGCTGCAAAACCCAAAATTGCCGATTATCCGTTTACTACGCTTGTTCCCAATTTGGGAATTGTGGCGTATCGCAACAATGCTTCCTTTGTAATGGCAGATATTCCGGGTATTATAGAAGGAGCAAGTGAAGGAAAGGGTTTGGGATTGAGGTTTCTACGTCATATTGAACGAAATTCCATGTTACTTTTTATGATTTCTGCCGAAAGTAAAAATATAGCGCAGGAATACGATATTTTGCTCAACGAAGTGGGACAGTACAACCCCGAATTGCTCGACAAACCGCGCTTGCTCGCCATTACCAAAAGCGACTGCATAGACGAAGAGTTGGAAACTATGTTGCAGGCAGATTTGCCCATAGGCATTCAGTCGATTTTTATATCGTCAATCACCGGAAAAAATATAGTGGAATTGAAAGATGCAATTTGGAAATTGTTGCATTAATCCGCCATAGAAAGTTCTAACCAGCGCATTTCGCATTCGTCCATTCTGGCTGTTACGGCACCGAAACGTTCCGATTTTTGGCGTAAGTCATCGTTGGAGAGTGTGCCGGAATTGAGTTCTTCGGTAAGTGAGAGTTTTTCTTGTTCGAGTTGCGCAAGTTCTTTTTCCACGCCTTCTAATTCTTTTTGTTCTTTAAAACTTAGGCGTTTTTTATCCGGTTTTGCTTTTTCTTGTTTTTCTTCTTTGGGTGTTTGCGCTGTGGTGCGTAGTTTTTCTTCTTCGGCTTTTTGCTCTTCTATGGCGCGATAGCGCGAGTAATTTCCTGCGAAATTCTGAATTACGCCCTCACCTTTGAACACCAATAAATGTTCCACCACTTTGTCGGTAAAAAATCTATCGTGCGACACTATTACCACGCAGCCGTTGAAATGTTGCAAATAATCTTCCAATATGCGCAGTGTGTATAAATCCAAATCGTTGGTAGGTTCATCGAGAATCAAAAAATTGGGTTGGCGCATTAAAATTGTCATCAAATAGAGGCGTTTTTTTTCGCCACCGCTCAGGCGCGACACGTGTAAATAGTGCATAGAACGCGGAAATAGCCACTGCTCCAAAAATTGCGCTGCCGAAATTACTTTTCCTTTTTCCAATTCTATGTGCTCGGCAATTTCCTGAATTACCTCTATCACTTTTTGATTTTCGTTGAAAAGCAAGCCGTCTTGCTTATAGTAGCCAAGCACTACGGTTTCGCCATAATCTATGGTACCCGATTGTGCGGCGAGTTGCTCGGTGAGAATGTTTAAAAATGTAGTTTTCCCGCAGCCGTTGTTTCCTATAATGCCTATTTTTTCGTTGCGGTGAAAAATATAGGAAAAATCGCGGAGCAGCACTTTTTCGCCGTAGGCAAAACTCACGTGCCGGAGTTCTATTACTTTATTGCCCAGCCGTGCGCCCTGCACGGTAATGTTGAGATTGTCGGTTTTTATGTGTTGCTGTGCTTTATCCTGTAAATCGTAAAAGGCATTGATGCGGTATTTTGCTTTGGTGCCGCGAGCCTGCGGTTGGCGGCGCATCCAGTCCAATTCGGTGCGCATTAAATTCCGTGCTTTTGCAATTTCCTGATGCAAGATTTGCGTGCGTTCTTCTTTTTTGAGCAAAAATGTTTCGTAATTTCCTTCGTATTTAAAGGCTTTTCCCTCGTCAATTTCTATTATGGTGGTGCACACGCGCTCCAGAAAATAGCGGTCGTGCGTAACCATGAGCAGAGTGCTTTTCGATGCCGTTAAAAAATTTTCCAACCACTCAATAATTTGCAAATCCAAGTGATTGGTTGGTTCGTCTAAAATCAAAAAATCGGGTTCGCGCAAAAGGAGTTTTGCCATAGCCACGCGCTTTTTTTGTCCACCCGAAAGCGTAGAAATTGCCTGTGTGGTATCGAAAAATTCTAATTTCGAGAGTATGTATTCCACCCGCGATTCATAATCCCACGCTTGCAATGCGTCCATTGCCGAAGTTGTTTGCGCTATCAATGTTTCGTTGTGCGATTCGAGTGCGCGTTGGTAGTTGTTTTTTGCTGTAATAATTTCTTCAAACGAAGTATATACTTCGTGATAAATGCTATTTTTCGATGTAAAATCGGGATTTTGCGGTACATACCCCACCGTACAATTTGGGTCTATGTATAGTTCACCCGATTCATACGGTTCTTTCCCCAAAAGAATGGAAATGAGGGTGGTTTTCCCTGTGCCGTTTTTGGCGAGCAAACCTACTTTTTCGCCGGTGTTGATGGTAAAACTCATATTATCGAAGAGGCGCACTTCGCCAAAATATTTTACCAAATTTTCTATATATACAATAGCCACAGAATTAGTTGAAAGTTGAGAGTTGAAAACTGAGAAACATTTTGTTCAACGAAGTTAATTGAACGTTGCGGTTATTTTACTTCCACCACGTAGGCATCGGCTGCCAAATCGTTGTTTTGTAAATAGTTTTGCGCATCGGCTTTTGTGGCAAATGGTCCCACAAATACTTTGAAATATGCGTTTCCTCCCGGCACATAGTCGGGAATCCAATAGTAGTCGGCGGTTTTTCCTGCGGTGCGAAGTTCTTTGGTGCGTTTTAGTGCTTCCGATTCTTTTGCTACGCTACTCACGCTAATTACCCATGTGGGGCGCGAAAGCGTTTTTTTGAAGTCGGTGTTATTGGGCGTTTGCGGTGTTTTTTCTTCCGCAGGTTTTGCTTCTGCTTGCATACTTTGGGTAATGGCATTTACTACCGCTTCATCGCTTGCTGTTGTTGTTTCTTCTTGATTATCAGTATTTTCCGATTCGTTTTCTGCGTTTTCGTGCGTAGCATTGTGCTGTTCTTGTTGCACTATGAGAGTGTCGTATTCCTGCGTTTGCAAACATGGAATATACTGCGCTGCAAAATCGCGGTAGAAAACATAGATATAGAATGCGCCGCCGGCAATGATGAGCAGAATAGCGATAGAAATCAAAATACTGATGATTTTGCTTTTTTGCGGTTTTTCCTCGGTAGTTTTCGGTGTTTCTTTTGTGTTTTCTTCGTTTTGATTTTCAGATATTGCCGCTTCCGAATTTTCGGTATGTTCGGGAATTTTGAGGGTTTCTACCGGAGTTTCGGCAGCTGCTGGTGCAAAATTTTCACTTTCAAAGTGATTATTGTCATTTGGTTCAATTACCAAATCATCGAAAGAATTGAGAGTATCCATAGTGTGCGTGCCGAATTATTGTAGTTTTTGAATGGTGTAGTTCGGGAAAAGGTCGGCAATAGCAGGTTCGCCGGCTATGCGTTGCTGAGCATCTTCGTATGAATCGAAAAATCCGATATAGGTGCGAAAATTACCCGCTGCACCCGGAATATAGTCGGGTGCCCAAAAATATCCGCCGCGGCGCACACCTTTTTCGGAATTGAGCGCAACCGTGCGAATTGCCTGCGCTTCGTTGGTAAAGGTGTTGGTTACAATCACCCACGTAGGCGTTTGTATAAATCCGCGCGTTACTATGCGTGGAACAGGTTGAATTACAACGGGTTGTGGGCGCGGATTCAAATCGGCACTAATTTGAGCAAGCAATTGCGATTCGGTCATAAGCGGCTGAGTGGTAATTACTTGGTAATTATTGATAAGCACCGAAGTTGCAGGAATAATTGCTTTTTGTTTGTGTTGTAAAAATGCAAAATTTTGACTTGCAAATTGTGGTTGAAATAGCAATACATACGCGATTGCACCGCCAATGAGCAGAACAAGTATGCTTACAATGAGTATAATTTTTTTCATGGGTTTATGTGTTTTTGTAGATTGTTCTTCACGTTCGTCAGTGCGTAATTCGCTGATTTCAAGTCCGTTGCTTTCATTTGTAATTTCAAATGTAATATCGTCTGTATGTTTCGATTGCTTCGCCATAGTGCGGTTTTTATGATATTTTCAACTAACTAATTACCACAAAGATAGTATATTCAGTAATATGAGCAATAGATTTAGGGAAAAAATCGTATTTTTGCAATAGCAAAATCAAGATTGAACCATGCCTCTCAGTTGGAACGAAATAAAAGAGCGAGCGATACAATTTTCGCGCGAATGGGCGGGTACGGCGCAGGAAGAAGCCGATGCCAAGCCGTTTTTGGACGCATTTTTCGATGTGTTCGGTATTTCGCGCCGCAAAGTGGGCACCTTTGAGCACCGCGTGAAAAAACTCTCCGATGCCGATGGCTACATTGATTTGCTGTGGAAGGGTACTATTTTGGTGGAAATGAAAAGTCGCGGACGCAACCTCGACCGTGCTTTTGAACAGGCTATAGAATATACGCACGGACTGAAACCACACGAACTTCCGCGATTTATCTTAGTATGCGACTTCGAGATTTTCCGATTGTATGATTTGGAAGCAAGGGATTTCAATCCCTTGTCGGAAGAAACAGCAAGGGGGCATGCCCCCTTGTTAGAGTGCACGGAATTTCGCTTAGCCGACCTTGTGCACCACGTGCAGCACTTCGGCTATATGATAGGCTACGAGAAAAAAGTGTATAAAGAAGAAAATCCGGCAAATGCGAAAGCGGCAGAATTGATGGGAAAATTGCACGACCGCTTGAAGGAAATCGGCTACGATGGACATCCGTTGGAGGTGTATTTGGTGCGCGTGTTGTTCATTCTTTTTGCCGAAGATACCACGATTTTTGAAAAACAACAATTTCAAGATTTTATAGAACGCCGCACGGCAGAAGACGGTTCCGACCTTGCCGATAAACTGCACACGCTTTTTCAGGTACTGAACACGCCGTCCGAAAAACGCCTCCGAAATTTGGACGAAGAGATGAACGCCTTCCCCTACGTGAACGGAAAATTGTTTGAAGAACTGTTGCCAACGGCGAGTTTCGACAGCAAAATGCGGCAGGCGTTGCTGAATTGTTGCTATTTTGATTGGAGCGAAATTTCGCCGGCAATTTTCGGGTCCATGTTCCAAAGCGTGATGAATCCCAAAGAACGACACGCACTGGGAGCGCACTACACCAGCGAAAAAAATATACTCAAACTCATCAAACCGCTCTTTTTAGACGAACTTTATCGCGAGTTTGAACAAATAAAACAAGCACGGGGGCATGCCTCCTTGTTGCAAACATTCCACAAAAAACTCGGTTCGCTGCGATTTTTAGACCCTGCCTGCGGTTGCGGTAATTTTTTGGTGATTGCCTATCGCGAATTGCGCTTGCTCGAAATCGAGGTTTTGCGTGCGCTCTACCGCACCGGCGAGCGATTTTTGGACGTGAGCCAAATGCTTTGGATAGATGTGGACCAATTTTACGGCATAGAGTACGAAGAATTTCCGGCGCGGATAGCCGAAGTTGCGCTATGGCTCACCGACCACCAAATGAATATGAAGGTGAGTGCCGAATTTGGGCAATATTTTGTGCGCCTGCCGCTCAAAAAAGCAGCGAAAATTGTGCATGGCGATGCGCTCGAAATTGATTGGAACTCGCTGGCTACCACTTCGATTCGCGCTTACGACATTCGCGCCGAGCATACCGATATTTATGTGCGCGAACCGCAAATGCAGTACGGCAACGTGCGCATAGAAACCGACACCTACACCATTCACAAGACTGAAAGTACGCCGTCTGTGGGTTATGTTTCGCAGCCTTTCGACTATATTATGGGCAATCCGCCCTTTATTGGCTCCAAAGTGATGACGCAATTTCAGCGCGACCAAGTGGCGAAGCAGTTTGGCAACGCGAGCGGCTGCGGCGTGCTCGATTACGTTACGGCGTGGTATGTGAAAGCGGCGCAGTATATAACACGGGGGCATGCCCCCTTGACAACCAAAGTTGCTTTTGTGAGCACCAACTCCATAGTGCAGGGCGAGCAAACCGCCATTTTGTGGGGCGTGCTGAAAAATCGCTATCACATCAAAATTCACTTTGCGCACCGCACTTTTAAGTGGAGCAACGAAGCGAAAGGCAATGCGGCGGTGTATTGCGTGATTGTGGGTTTTGCCAATTTCGACACGCCGGAAAAACGCCTTTTCGACTACGAAGACATACGCGGCGAGGCGCACGAAATTTCCGCAAAAAACATCAATCCGTATTTGGTTGATGCCAAAGATATTTTTATAGAAAAACGGCAAAAACCGCTCTGTAAGGTGCCGGAAATGAATTTTGGCAATATGCCGCTTGACGGAGGAAATTTGCTTTTTACCGATGCCGAAAAACAGGATTTTTTGGAATTGGAACCCAATGCAGCACAATTTATGCTGCCGCTGATTTCGGCGCACGAATTTTTGAACGGCGAAAAACGCTGGTGTCTGTGGCTCAAAGATGCCACGCCTGCCGAACTCAACCGCCTGCCGCGCGTGCTGAAACGAATTGCCGCCGTAAAAAAATTCCGCTTAGACAGTGTGGCTCCTTCCACGCAAAAATTCGCCGCCACACCCGCGCTCTTTCGCGACCGAAATCGCCCGGACACATGTATTGTTATTCCGCGAGTGTCTTCCGAAACGCGCGACTATATTCCTATGGGATTTTTCGACAAAAATTCAATAGTGAGCGATACTTGTATGGCAATTCCCAATGCCACGCTCTATCATTTTGGGGTGTTGATGTCGAAAATGCACATGGCGTGGGTAGGTGTGGTGTGCGGAAGGTTGGAAAGTCGGTACAGATATTCCAAAGATATAGTGTATAATAATTTTCCTTGGGCAGAAAATCCTACGGAAAAGCAGGTGAAGGCAGTAGAAAAAGCGGCGCAAAAGGTACTCGATGTGCGTGCGCAGTTTCCCGAAAGTTCGCTTGCGCACCTCTACAATCCGCTCACCATGCCGCCCGAACTCACCAAAGCACACCGCGAGTTGGACAAAGCCGTAGATGCCGCATACTCGTTCGTAGGCAGTGGCAACCGCATGGAATTTTTGTTCGCGCTCTACGAAAAATACACGGCGGATTTGTTTACCGAAGAAAAAGAGAACAAAGTGAGGAAGAAGAAAAAATGACAACACAATGAAACAATATAATTGGGGAATAATAGGTCCGGGAAAAATAGCACACAAGTTTGCGGAGGGATTGCGAGCCGTGCCGAGTGCGCATTTGTGTGGCGTGGCATCGACTTCGCGCGAGCGAGCGCGTGAATTTGCGGCTGCGTATCATGCCGAAACGCTGTATGATTCATACGAAGAATTAGTGCGCGACCCGGCTATTGACGTGGTGTATGTGGCAACTACCAATAATAGTCATTTTGAACTTGCTCGCTTGTGTATGGAACACGGCAAAGCCTGTTTGTGCGAAAAACCGCTTTGTCTTACGCTTGCGCAGTACGATGAATTGCACGCTCTTTCACAAAAATATAATGTGTTTTTGATGGAGGCTTTGTGGACGAGATTTCTGCCGTCAATACAAGTAATTGACGACTGCATACAACAGGGAAAAATTGGAAAAATTCAGAACATTATGGTAGATTTTGGATTTGAGGCATCGCCCGAAACACTGCGCTTATTTTTGCCGGAATTGGGCGGCGGTGCCTTATTCGATATTGGTATTTATCCGTTGTTTTTGGTGTTACACCTGCTGGGCGAACCGCAAAAAATTGAAAAACAGATTCAAAAAACTTCGCAGGGAGTTGATATAGATAATGAAATACAGTTTTATTACAATTCGGGTGCGGCGGCAACCATGGCGGTTTCGTTTATGCGCAAATTACCTTGCACAGCCATCATACAAGGCAGTGAGGGACGAATAGAAATGCGGCGAATGTGGCACTGCCCTTGCGAAATATATGCGTATGAGAATAGCGGTGCTCGTGAAACTATCACGCCGGAATATTGCGGAAATGGCTATAATTACGAAATAGAGGAAGTGCACAAATGTCTGCTCGAAGGGCGTAGAGAAAGTGAAAAATTACCATTTTCGTTCAGCCGCTTGCTGGGGCAGTATATTGCAGTATTGAAAGAATAATATTCTCACACAATTCGCCGCACGGTGGTGCTTTCGAGTAATTTCAGGTTGATAAAATCTATGTGTTCCAAAACATTTACGCCGGGCGTTTTTCCTGTTTCAAAACTGCCGAATTGCTTGTGAATATGCAGTGCTTGTGCACCGCCGAGAGTTGCACAGCGCAGTAGTTGTGCAAGTGAAGCATGTGGAAAGGATTGTTGCAGAGCACGCATTTCTCTCACCATATTGAGTTGCGTGTTCGATGCCGCGCTATCGGTGCCAAGCGCAATGTTCACGTTGTTTTTCAAAAATAAATCAAGCGGCGGAATTTCCTGCGCTATGTAGGCGTTGCTTTGCGGACAGAGAACAAATGAGTAGTGCAAATCAGGGCAGTTGTGTTTCAAAAAATCAATATCGGCTTGCGTGGTGTGGGTGTTGTGCACCAATAGTATGGGTAGGCTGGTGGGCAACCAGCCGGCGTAGGTTTGTAAACTCGATTTTCCGTAGGTAGGAAAGGGGCGTTTTTCGCTTTGATGCGCAAAAATGTGTTTATACAAACTTCCCGATTTTTCGCGATAGAGTTCGTTTTCGGCTTCACATTCTTGATTATGAATACTCAGCGGATAGCCGTATTCTGCGGCGTGTACCGCTATGCGTTCTATCAACTGCCGCGAACATGTGTAAGGCGAATGCGGCGTGAGCGAAAGCGGCATAGTATGAACATACTGCGAAAACAGTTTTTTTCCGCGTTCAAATTCCTGCGATTGTACATTGAAAAGGTCGAGTAATTCTATAAAGGTATGATAGTGAATGGGTGATTGTTTTTTGACCGTAAAACTCGCATCGGTATTGGAAATATCGCCTACGGCAACTATACCATTGCGTTGCATTTCGTGGTCGGCGGCGAGCATAGCCTCCGATTCGCCCGAAAGTGTGGAACGTAATGCTACCACATTGTCTATAAATTTTGGCAGTCCTTCGTGAGGCGGAATCTGATGCCGATAGTGCGAAAGTTCCAAATGGCAGTGTGCATTCACAAATCCGGGACAGAGTATGCCGTTATAAAATTCTTCGCCTGCGGTTTCGGTAGTTTCGTTGTGCAAAATCGTTTCTACCCTGCCATGCTCGGTTACAACTAAGGTTGCCAATTTATGCAAATTTTCGCCATCGAAAATGTATTGTGCTTTGAGTTTTCGCATGGCAATAGGGCGTTTTTTATTTGTTGCGTATTCGTTCTTCTACTATTCGCGCCTGCATATTGTTGAGCGAATCGAGCACGATTTCGTAAATTGCCTGAATATCACCGGTGAGGGTGTAGTGTTCCACATTGAGGCGAAACACGGTATCGGAAAATCCGTATTTTGCAAAGAGAGAATCGTAGTGTGCTGTGGAAAGCGAAAGATTCGGGCGGTCTTGATTATTGTGGGTATTGATTACTGCATCGGAAAAATGCACATCGAAAAGCATTTTTGCCATAGTTTGTTTGGGAATGAGTTCAAATACTACGGTGCGTTTGTTCGATTGCGAACACGAAATGCAGAGTGCCGCGGCAAATATACCAAAGAGAATTTTTTTGAACATGCTTGTAGTTTTATTGTTGTGAAAGTCGCCCTACTTTTACAAATCGCCGCGTATAATAATACGTATCGGGGTAGGTATCTATTGTGATGCCTTTGCCACACGAAGAATGTATCATTTGAATAACGCCATCGTTGTTTTCTATTACCAGAGCCACATGCCCCACGCGACTTTGATTGGCATTGTGTCCTTTAAAAAATATTAAATCGCCGGGTTGTGCGTTTTTTATGGGAACTTTTTTGGTAACGGTGGCAATTTCGGCACTCGAACGCGGCAATTTTACGCCAAAGGTTTGAAACAACATTCCTACATAGCCGCTGCAATCCATTATGTATGAGAAATTTCCGTTTTCTATGCGAGAGTGGTAGGGGCGACCCAAAAATGTTTTTCCGAAGGCTATCAAACTGTCAATCGAAACTGTCAATCCGGCTATAGAAAGCGGCGTAATGTTCGCATCTTCGTCTGTTTCTTCAACGTTACTACTATTGCTAATGGCGGTAGTAATTTCTTCGGTGAGTATATCTTCAAGGCTGTGTTGCTTGGGGCGTTGCACGGTGTCTGTTTGCGAATATGCTCGCAAATTCAGCATAAAAAGTACTGAAAAACAAAGAATTAGTATATGTGAATAGCGGCGCATGATGTTTATAACTGTTAAAATGAAAATGAAAGATTCAATCCCGGCTGTATGCGAGCCTGTGCTGTGGACATAAGTGCCGGACTGATGTGCAGGCTCAAATTATCGCTTACATCGAAATCGAATAAATTGGCATATACGTATGCCTCTAAAATATTGAGTAAATACCATGCGCTTGTGCCAATAATGCACATATCGCGGTAGCGGCGGTAAAAATCGCGCCCTGCCCGCACATTGCTCAGCGAATATTCTATGCCGCCAATGTTGATAGTGCCGGTGGTATTGTCGCGATTGGCATTGTAGGCATCGCGGAAAGTGGTGTATTTTCCTTGATAGTAATACAATCCGTAGCCCAAACCGCCAAATCCTGCGTAAATAATGGGAATTTTCCAATAATCGCGATTATATGCCTGCCCCAAACCGGGCAAAATGGCGGAATACACAATGGCGCGAGTGGGAGAGTGGCGTGCGCTGTCTATACCCAATGCAGAATGAGCATGAGCACTGCCGGCACCGAATATCGAGCAACAGAATAGAATACACGCAAGCCTTTGTTTCATGTTAATTAGTGTTGAGTAATGCAGCTATGCGAGCAAAATCGCTTTCATCGGTAAATGGAATGGTGAGTTTTCCGCTGCCTTTGGCGGTAACACAGAGGGTTACTTTTGCTCCGAGTTTTTGTTCTAAATTGTGCTGAATTGATTTACTCGCTTCCGAAATCTGCATAGCAGGCGTTTTTGGTTTTTTCTCAGCATTGTAATCGCGCAGCAAATCTTCCACTTGACGCACCGAAAGGTCTTGTTCTATAATTTTTGCGAACATTTGCATTTGCTTGTCGCAGTCGTCCACACTCACAAGTGCTCGTGCGTGCCCCATTGAAATATCTTTATTGATAATACCAAATTGAATTTCGGGCGGTAATTTGAGCAGGCGCAAAAAATTGGTAATGCTCGAACGGGTTTTTCCCACCTGTTTGCTCAATTCTTCTTGGGTAAGTTCACATTCATCTATCAATCGCTGATAACTTGTGGCTATTTCTATGGCGTCCAAATCTTCGCGCTGCACATTTTCTACCAAAGCCATAGTGAGGGTTATATTATCATCGGCATCGCGAATGTAGGCAGGAATGGTTTCGACACCGGCTAATTGCGAGGCGCGAAAACGGCGTTCTCCCGAAATAATTTGATATTCATCGGGAGCCACTTGACGCACGGTAATAGGCTGAATAACACCAAGTTGCTGAATAGAATTTGCCAATTCTTGCAGTGCATTTTCGTCGAATCGGGTGCGTGGTTGGTTGGGGTTCGCTTTTATTTTACTGATTTCTAAATCAATACCTGTTTTTATGGGTGGGCGTTGCTGTACCGGTTGCACAATTTTGGGAGCATCGCTCAAAATTGCGCTCAATCCGCCGCCTAATACATTTGTTTTTTTCGACATAGTTTTAAATTAGTTGTCAGTTTTTAGTTATCAGTTTATAAGTCTTGTTTCTGAAATCTATTTTTTTACTTCGGGCAAATTGTTTTTCAACAGAAGTTCTTTTGCAAAATTCAAATAATTGATAGCACCGGTGGAGTTGGCATCATATAGAATTGCCGGTTTTCCGAATCCGGGCGATTCGCTTAGTTTCACATTGCGCTGAATGAGGGTATCGAACACCAAATTCTCGAAATGCGATTTTACATCGTCCACCACTTGATTGGCAAGGCGCAGGCGCAAATCGTACATAGTGAGCAAAAATCCTTCTATGAGCAATTCTGGATTGAGTTGCACTTGTATAATTTTTATGGTATTGAGCAGTTTTGCGATTCCTTCGAGGGCAAAATATTCGCATTGTACGGCTATAATTACCGAATTGGAAGCCACAAGTGCGTTCACGGTAAGCAGCCCCAGCGAAGGCGAACAGTCTATGATAATAAAATCGTACTCACCACGCACTTTATCTATCACGTTTTTGAGCATTGTTTCGCGATTCGGCTGATTTACCAATTCTATTTCGGCACCCACCAAGTCGATATTTGAAGGCAGTACGTGTAAATTTTCGAGTTCACTTTGCAAAATCAACTCATGCGGGTCGGTTTGTTCTATTAAACACTGATACACACCGCGCTCCACGTTGCGAATGCCAAGCCCCGAACCGGCATTGCCCTGCGGGTCGAAATCTATCAGCAGCACTTTGTATTCCAATACTGCCAAACTCGCACTCAAATTCATGGCGGTGGTAGTTTTTCCCACGCCGCCTTTTTGATTCACTATTGCAATTACTTTACCCATATTTCTTGTGTTTTTACTTTTAAAATGCCAAAAATACAAAAAAATCCCTTTGCTTAGGTACTATCTGTTTTTTTTATCTCAAAAACTGCCCTAATTCCTTGAATAATAGCCTGAAAAAGTTATTAACAATAGCAACAATGCAAGGCTTTGGTGGGTAATGGCAAAGCATCAATTGGAACGCGATTTTTTTTGTTTGATTGTCAGTTGTTTGTGTGATTTTTTGAGATAATCGTGAAAAGAATTAAAAAAAACTTGCTTTTTGAAAAAAATATATGTATATTTGTACTGAAAATACCATGCATCAATCAATTATAATTTTATGAAAAAGTTTTACATTTTTTTCGGTTTATTATGTGTTGCGCATATAAGCGTAGCACAATTAGAAGTAAATAGCACTACGGGTAATGTAGGCATTAAAACGGGAGCTTCTGCTCCTTTATCTGTCTTATCTGTTAATACGGCTGGCAGTACAAGCAATTTAGTTAGTATGACAACTACCAAAGCAACCTCTACGGGTTTGTTTGTGTACAGAGCGGGCGGAGTTATTAATACCTCAGGAACTTGGGTTTATGTAATAGATGGACGTTCCGAAATTACGGATTTCAATCACAATGTAGGTGTGCGAGGCGAGGCTCTTATGACCACAGCACAAAACACCGGTAGAACATTTGGAGTATTTGGAAGAGCGGGTAATTCTACTTCCAGATATAATTATGGAACAGTAGGACTTTTAGAAGGAGCACAAAATGGTGTCGGCATTTATGGCTCTGTGAACACTTACCCTGTGGGTGTTTCCGGTCGTTATGCAGGTTATTTTGAGGGCAATGTAAAAGTAACCGGCACGCTTACTGCAACGAATGTACAGCCTTCGGATAAACGATTTAAGAAAAATATAGTTTCATTGAGTAGCGAACATGTTTTAGACAAAGTACTCAAAATGAATCCAATTGAGTATAACTATGCACAAACAACTCTTCGTGCTGCAAAACCGGCAGGAGATACCATTACTCCGGAAGTAAAAATGTTTGACGAAAAAGCGCAAATGTTTCAGAAAAAACACTACGGACTTGTGGCGCAAGAATTACAACAATTATATCCCGACTTGGTGTATGACGGCGATGAAGGCTTTTTGAATGTCAATTATATTGATATTATTCCGTTGTTGATTCAATCTATTAAAGAACTCAATGGCAAAATAGAACGTTTGGAAGCAGGTGCTAATGTAGGTTATTTGAAATCGGGAGAAAATAATGCTATTCAACAGTGGTTTTTATCTGATAATGGAGCAACAGAAGATTTAAAACTCTATCAAAATGCACCCAATCCCTTTAATGAACGCACAACAATACAATGTTATATTCCGGAACAATATAAGAAAGTGCAATTATGTGTGTATACTATGCAGGGTGTGCAAGTACAGTGCTTAAATATTACCGAACGAGCAAACGTATCTATTGAAATAGAAGCAGCTGCGCTTTCCGCAGGAATTTATAGTTATGTATTACTTGCCGATGGTGTTGCAAGTGAAGCAAAACAAATGATATTAACAAAATAAGGAGGACGTATTATGAAAAAAATTACTGTCGCAATCATGGTGTTGTGCTTATGCTCATGGGGAGTTTCGGCACAAATTACACAAAATGATGCAAATGCTATTGCTGTGCAATATGCACACACTGAAATCGGGCAATCAGCACGTTTGTATCGCAATGCTACTGCGCCAACAAACGATGGCGTAACTATAACGACTTCGCGAAATGAGATGTTTCGCGCACGCTATGCGTGTTGGACATATTTTGTGAACGAGCCTTCACAACGGCGATATATTTTTGTGAAAGCAAGCGATGGCACCGTGCTCGAAGTTATTGCAAAAAACGATGAAAGCAGCAATAGTAATTGGCAATTGCTGAGCGGTGAAGTAGGTGTGGACATTCAAAACAAAGCGGCACTGTATCCCAATCCGGTGAGCGATGTAGTGAATCTTCCTTGTAGTGAATCTACCAAAGTAGAAATTCGTGATTTGCAAGGGAATACTGTTTTTGCTGAACAAATAACAGGGCAAGTATCGCTTTCGTTTTTGAAATCGGGAGTATATACCATTCTTGCTTGTGGTAAAAACTATAAAATTGTGAAACAATAAAAAGAAAGGTCATGAAAAAATTAGTTATACTCACAGTCGGGCTGTTTGCGTTGCTAAGCACTGCAACAGCACAAATTTTGAAAACGCAAGCCGATAGAATAGTGTTGGAGCGATTGGAAACAGAAAAACAAGCATATACGTTTTTCGATAGAGATACTATCCATAGAGGATTTGAAGTACTTACCACCAAAGGCGAAGTACTCGAATTGGCGTATCCTTCGTACATTTATTATATACATTACGACAATAGTAATGCGGGATTGTATATGATAGTGAATGCAAACGATGGCAATTTGCTGGAAGTGCGCACAAGTTATGCAACCCAAGAAAGTAAGAAAAAACCTGCCGAAAGCGATACGTTGCAAGGAACTCAATGGAAATTAATAGGCATTGGGAGTTTAGAAAAAACAGCATTGCAAGAACTTGAACCAAAAGATTGTAATTTTTGTTATACCTTACAATTCAATAGTTCTACATTTGGAGGAATAATAGATGGAACCATTACTGCTAATAGTATTTTTGGCGATTATAGTGTGGATTACACAACCTACGCTTTACACTTTGCAAACGTAGTAGAAACTAACACGATAAGTACGGAAGTTGGCAGATTGTATTATCAACTTTTAGCACAAGTTCAATCATATACCATTACAAACACTTCGCCTCGCACGCTGCAATTACAGTATAATGACGGTAAAAATTACCTGCAATACACTGAAATCAAAAAATAAAATACGAGAGGAGGTATGAGAAACTGTTTGATTAAGAGAATTACGGTATTGTGCTTTGGTCTTGTTACCTTGCTTACAACAGTTTGTTGCGAAACTTCGGGAAATAACCCGAAACAATATAAAGTACAGTTTGTAAGTGCCGGAGTTGTGATAGGACAACAAACGGTTACTCTTGGTAAGTACGCCACAATTCCTGCAAATCCTCAAAGAGAAGGCTATGCTTTCGGTGGTTGGTTTACCGACAACAATACCTTTGCAAATGAGTGGAATTTTACCAATACTGCTGTAACACAAGATACTACACTCTATGCCAAATGGGTAGCGAGCAATCCTCCGCAAGGAATTCCTTTTACGGAATATTCGTTACCAATTTCTTCGTGTCAATGGATTAATTTTGACCAAAATCAAGTATTCATAATCAATAGTGAAGAAGAATTTCAAACCTATGTTTCTTGTACCGGAAATAGTTCTTCGGGGATTGATTTTGCACAATATTCGCTGCTATTGGTTTCTGGACAATCTTCCAATGGAATAAATAACATTACAAAAGAAATACAACAACTTTCAACAAACATTTATACACTTACTGTTACAATAACACAACAAGATTCTCCAATTATTGAAAATTGGGTCGTTTCCATATTCACCTCAAAATTATCAGATTTTGCATCTATTACATTGAATATCAATATGTAATAATTAAAAACAAACAATTATGAAAAAGATTATGTTATTATTTGTAATTTCCTTGTTGTGGGCAGGAACTTACGCTCAAGAATACTATTATTATAAGGGAGAGAAACAATATTTGACTTTGGATAAAACAAGATTGAATATAACCACTTCTCCTCATTTTCAGAAAGAGCAGATGCGAAGTACTGATTTTGAAATACTAAATATAACAGATTTAACACATAGGAATCTAATGTTTGGAAGTGTAAAACTTCAGTCTGAAATTAAAAACAATGAATATGAAGAGATTATTAATCTATTACGAAGTAATAACGATGTAATTGCTGTGCATCCTAATTTTATTACAGCGAGAGGTGTGCCGATAGGAATGTCGCCATATTTTTATGTAAGATTAAAAGATGTTTTGGATTATGATATATTGAAGAAAATAGCAGAACAGAAAAACGTAGTAATTGTAGAACAAAATAAATTTTTACCATTATGGTACACTTTAATCTGCACAAGAGAAACACAGGAAAATACATTAAGTGTTGCGAATTATTTTTTTGAAACAGGATTGTTCTCTTCATCAGTTCCAGATTTTCTATCCGATGATGTACTTTGTACAAACGACCCCAACTTTTCTCAATTATGGGGATTGCGTAATACGACATATCCAAATATAGATGTTAATGCTTGTTCGGCATGGAATATTACACGTGGGAACGGTATTACTGTTGCTGTTTTAGATGTGGGTATAGAACTAACCCATATTGACCTAAAAACCAATATATCTTCTTTTAGTTACAATACAGAATCAAACTCTTCTCCAAGTCAAACCTTTGGAGACCACGGCACACATTGTGCAGGAACAATAGGCGCAATAAGAAATAATAACACGCAAGTAGTTGGTGTTGCTCCTGAGTGTAAATTAATGTCTGTTAGTAATTCATTGGCTGCGACTCCAAATAGTCGGATAAAAAGGGCTGATGGTATAAATTGGGCATGGAGAAATGGGGCTGATATTATCAGTAATTCGTGGAGTTCGAGTGTTCAATATGATGTCATAGACGAGGCTATTAGTAATGCGCTTATGTATGGTAGAAATGGAAAGGGTACTCTTGTCGTATTTGCGTCTGGAAACGACTATGGCGCAGTCTCATACCCTGCAAATTCAAATCCGGATATTATTGCGGTAGGTGCTATATCTGTAAATGGTGCAAGAGCAAGTTTTTCTAATTATGGCACAACATTAGATGTTGTCGCTCCCGGAGATAATATTTTATCCACAGTCCTCTATAATGGAATGGGAACTATGAGTGGTACATCTATGGCAACTCCTCATGTAGCAGGCGTAGCAGCACTTGTGTTATCTGTAAATCCGAATTTAACGGCGCAGCAGGTACGAGATATTATTGAAAGTACTGCACAAAAAGTTGGTGGATATACATATCAATCAACCACAAATCGCCCGAATGGAACATGGAACAATCAAATGGGCTATGGGTTAGTGAATGCTTACGCAGCAGTACAAAAATCTCAATGTACGGTTAATCTTTTTAGTCAAACTATAACTGCAAATAGAACAGTTACAAGTTGCGGCGATATTAATGTGCAAGATGTAACAGTAAAAAGTGGTGCAACGTTAATTCTTGATGCCGATGCAAGCACAAGAATTAACGGCGGTTTTAAAGTAGAATTGGGAGCAGGATTGAGAATACAGTAAGGATAATTATTTCCAATGGAACAAAACATTTATACAACAAGTGAGTATCTCGACCGAAATCCAACATGGCACATGGAAGAATCTGTGTGGAAGGCAGAACAGATACTCAAAATTATAGAAAAAAATAACGTACAACCCTCTTCAATCTGTGAAATTGGGTGTGGCGCGGGAGAAATACTTAATCAATTGTTTCTGCGCATGAATGACAATGTATCATTCACCGGCTATGAAATTTCGCCGCACGCATTTGAATTGTGCAAACAAAAAGAAAAAGAGAGATTGCATTATACGTTAGGAAATGTATTCGACTATGTTTCTGCTCATTACAACCTTGCAATGGCAATAGATGTTGTGGAACATATCGAAGATTATTTTACTTTTCTTCGGAATTTTAAAAAGAAAGGAGATTATAAAATAATGCACATTCCGCTGGAAATGTCTGTAAAATCGGTATTAACGAAATATTATTTAAAGAGCAGAAAACAATTCGGACACATACAGTATTTTTCAAAAGAATCATTGTTGGCTGTATTGGAAGATTTAGGCTATGAAGTTGTAGATTATTTCTACACGTCCATAGTAATTCACAAACAACCAAGAGCGTTAAAATCACTCATTTTACGCTGCGCTTTCCGCATTAATAAAGACTTTGCGGTTCGATTATTTGGCGGTTATTCACTACTGATTTTAGCAAAATAAAATTTGATTATTTGTACTGTGTCATAAATAGTTAAAAGTAACCGTCATTAGCTTCGGTGATGGTTTCGCCGTTCCTGCTTCCGCAGGAATGGCAGTAGAAGAAGAACGTAATTTTTAGAAGTGCTTATTAACCTGAGTTCGATTAATAAAACAATGCTAATTGAGTAGATTTTTGATTGGTTTGATATGTAATAGCCGGTTTTTTGGGCAAAAAACAATATGCAATCAATCCTGCAATAAGATT
>JAITUU010000041.1 GCA_031286165.1 Bacteroidales bacterium | reverse complement strand
CCTTTGTCCAAGCGTTTTTCTAATTCGGGATAATATTTGTCTAAATGCTTTTTTATGGCAGGGTAATCGTCTATCTGTATGGGTTTTATGCCTTTTTCTTTCACGCCGTTATGAGTATTAATCAACCACAAATCCGCAAACTCATAGCCATAGCGTTTTATATCTCTGCCGCGAAGAATAGGTCTAATAATTTCATCACTTTTTGGGTCTTCCAAAAGCAGTTTTTCTTTCGTTGCGCCGTCTATAATAAATGCCTCGTTGAATCCGGTCAAAATACCGCGATAAATTGAAATATCCCAATCCTTCAATGGCGTGCCAACTGCCTCTATTTTAGCCTTTATGCGCTGCTCTATGGGGCTTAAAATGACCCAACTTTCGCTGCTCGAAAAACTGCACTCGGCGGCGTTTTGACTAACAAAAAGGCTCTTTTTCTGTATATAATAATTGTCTGCTTTAATTTCGATATTTTTGGAATAAAATAGATAGAAGTATTACGTTACATTTAAACAGAAAAATTATGATTTATGGTTACATTCGGGTAAGCACCGACAGGCAAACAGTAGAAAATCAACGCTTTGAAATCAATCAATTTTGCGAAAAACAACCGATGGTGGTCGATAAATGGATTGAAGAAACCATTTCGGGCACAAAAACAGTGAAAGAACGAAAACTCGGCAAATTACTGAAAAAAATGAAAAAGAGCGACATTCTGATTTGTTCGGAACTCTCGCGCTTGGGCAGAAATTTGCTTATGATAATGGGTATTCTCAACGAGTGCATGAACCGCGATATTCAGGTGTGGACTATCAAAGATAATTATCGTTTGGGTAGCGACATCAACAGTAAAGTGCTGGCGTTTGCTTTCGGACTTTCCGCCGAAATTGAGCGCAACCTTATTTCGCAGCGCACCAAAGAGGCATTGGCTCGCAAAAGGGCAGAGGGGGTGGTGCTGGGTCGCCCGAAAGGAAGCAAATCGAAAGTCAAAAAACTAACGGGCAAAGAAGCTGAAATTAAAACGCTGTTAGAAAAAAATGTATCCAAATCGGCAATCGCACGCATTTTGGGTGTGCACCGGCTCACGGTGGCGGAGTTTGTGAGGTGCATGATTTAATTCCTTCCCAAATTAATTTACAATTTGTAATTAATGTGTATTTTTGCAGCGAATAAAAAATCAACACAGAATGATATATTTTTTTGAAAGCGTTCACTCTTCGCTCATTGCCGTAGATTTTCCGGGAAATTTAGACAGCGAAACACAAAAAAAACTCGAATGGCTTTTTGGCAAGGCTCGCCTTGTGCCGGAGCAATCCATCAACGGTCAGTTTATAGGTCCGCGAAAGGAAATGATTACGCCATGGAGTACCAATGCGGTGGAAATCACGCAAAATATGGGTATTGCGGGCATTGTGCGCATTGAAGAATTTATTCCCCTCGCGCCTGAAAGTCATTTTGACTCAATGTTGCAACGCAAATATGACGGACTTACGCAGGAAATTTTCGCCATTTATCACGCGCCCGACCCGATTGAATATATTGAAAATATAGAAGAATACAACAAACAGGAAGGTTTGGCTCTGAATACCGATGAGGTGGCGTATTTGAACGAACTTTCGCAGAAACTCGGCAGAAAACTTACCGATAGTGAAATTTTCGGATTTTCACAAGTAAATTCCGAACACTGCCGTCATAAAATTTTCAATGGAACCTTTGTGATAGACGGAGAGGAAAAACCCTATTCGCTTTTCAAGCTCATTCGCCAAACTACCGAAGCAAATCCGAACCGAGTAATTTCGGCATATAAAGATAATTGCGCGTTTATAGACGCATCGAACATAGAGATGTTTGTGCCGCAATCGCACCACACGTCCGATTTTTTTACCATAAAAGAAGCCGATTCGGTAATTTCCATAAAAGCCGAAACGCACAATTTCCCTACTACGGTGGAGCCGTTCAATGGTGCGGCAACAGGTAGCGGCGGCGAAATTCGCGACCGTATAGCCGGTGGAAAAGCAGCCTTCCCCATAGCGGGAACTGCGGTATATATGACTGCGTACACGCGATTGGAAAATCCTAATCGCGCGTGGGAACAGGCTACGCAGGCTCGCGAGTGGTTGTATCAAACGCCCAAAGATATTCTCATAAAAGCAAGTAATGGTGCGAGCGATTTCGGTAATAAATTCGGGCAACCGCTTATTTGCGGAAGTGTGCTAACATTTGAACACTTTGAAAACAATAAAAAATATGCCTTCGACAAAGTAATAATGATGGCAGGCGGAATAGGTTTTGCAAAGAAAATCGACAGTTTGAAAGATGACCCGCAAGTGGGCGATAATGTAGTGCTTTTGGGTGGCGATAATTACCGAATTGGTATGGGCGGCGGCGCAGTTTCGAGCGTTGCCACCGGTGAATACAATAATGCCATAGAACTCAATGCCGTGCAGCGAAGTAATCCCGAAATGCAAAAACGCGCCTACAATGCCATTCGTGCGTTGGGCGAAATGGACAAAAATCCGGTGATTTCGATTCACGACCACGGCGCAGGCGGACACCTCAATTGTCTCTCGGAATTGGTGGAAAGCACCGGCGGAACCATTAATATAGATGCGCTGCCCGTAGGCGACCCCACGCTTTCGGCAAAAGAAATTGTGGGAAATGAATCGCAAGAGCGCATGGGGCTTGTGCTCCGCACCGAAGATGTGCCGCTGTTGCAAAAAATAGCCGAACGCGAACGCGCACCAATGTACGTAATTGGAAAAACTACCGGCACGCATCAATTTACGTTTATAAATAATAAAACCGGCGAAAAACCTATTGACCTTACATTGGAAGATATGTTTGGCAATCCGCCGAAAACAATACTGAACGATAGTGCTGCCGCCCAGCAATTTGCCGCTGTAGAAACCACGCAAAGTGAGATTGAGAATTACTTAAATCAAGTGTTGCAATTGGAATCGGTGGCGTGTAAAGATTATTTGACCAATAAAGTTGATAGGTCGGTTACGGGCAGAGTGGCTACGCAACAGTGCTGCGGCGAATTACAACTTCCGCTGAACAATTGCGGTGTGGTAACACTCGATTTTCAAGGAAAACGCGGAATAGCCACTGCCATAGGGCATGCGCCTGCGGCAGCAATGATTTCTGCGGCACACGGTTCTATTTTGGCAATAGCCGAATCGCTTACCAATATTGTGTTTGCGCCTATTGAAGGCGGTTTGCAAGGAATTTCGCTGAGTGCCAACTGGATGTGGGCGTGCAAAAATGAAGGCGAAGATGCGCGATTGTACGAAGCAGTAGAAGCAGCGAGCGATTTTGCGAAAGCACTGAAAATCAATATTCCTACCGGAAAAGATTCGCTTTCGATGACGCAAAAATACCCGAACGGCGATGTGGTGTATGCTCCCGGCACGGTGATTATTACTTCGGTGGGCGAAGTTACCGATATAAAAAAAACAGTGGAGCCGGTACTGAAACCTGTGGCAAATACTGTGTTGGTGTATGTGGATTTCGGAAAATCGGGCGAAGCGTTGGGCGGCTCGGCGTTGGCGCAAATTTTGAATAAACTCGGCACCAAAACACCGAGTGTGAGCGACCCTCGTTATTTTGCGAAAGCATTTGCTGCAATTCAAACATTAGTTGCCGGAGGTAAAATCTATGCCGGACACGATGTTTCTTCGGGCGGATTGCTTACCTGCTTAGCAGAAATGTGTTTTGCCAACACCACCGGCGGCGCACATATTTCTATCAAAGAGTTTAAAAATGAAAACGCCGTGGCGGTGCTGTTCAACGAAAATCCGGCGTTAGTTATTCAAATTGATGCCGACACGGTGAAAGAATTGGAAGCGCAAGAACTTTCATACACTGTATTGGGCAGTGTGCAACCTGCGCACGAATTGACCATAGAAACCAAAACAGAAACCTTGCATTTTTCGATTGATGATTTGCGCACTACGTGGTACACTACTTCCTACTTGCTCGATTGCGAACAAAGCGGCGAAGAAAAAGCCTTGGAACGATTTGAAAATCACGCACGCACACCGCTCACATATACGTTTCCGAAACAGTTTTCCGGAAAATTGGCGCAGTACAATGTAGCCGAACGAAAAGTGAATGCGGCAATTATTCGCGAAAAAGGAAGTAACGGCGACCGTGAAATGGCGTGGTGCCTCTATGCAGCAGGTTTCAATGTGAAAGATGTGCACATGACCGACCTTATTAGCGGTCGAGAAACGCTGGAAGATATACAAATGATAGTATTTGTGGGCGGATTTTCCAATTCCGATGTGCTTGGTTCGGCAAAAGGTTGGGCTGGGGCATTTTTGTACAACGAAAAAGCAAAACACGCGCTCGATAATTTCTACGCTCGCCCCGATACCATGAGTTTGGGCGTGTGCAACGGTTGCCAATTAATGATAGAATTGGGACTTGTAAATCCTACCCACGCCGAAAAACCGCACATGGGGCATAACGACTCGCATAAATTTGAATCGAATTTTACCAGTGTGGCTATCCATCCTACTTCGAGTATTATGCTCAAATCGCTTGAAAACAGCACTCTCGGAATATGGATTGCGCATGGTGAAGGAAAATTTAATTTGCCTTACGACAAATCGAAATACCAAATTGCCATGACCTACGGCTATGAAAGTTATCCTGCCAATCCGAATGGTTCCGATTACAATGCTGCCGGTATAGTGTCAGACAATGGTCGCCACTTGGTAATGATGCCGCACTTGGAGCGTTCGCTCTATGCGTGGAGTTGGGCGCACTACGATAGCAATCGAGCCGAAGATGAGGTTTCGCCATGGATAGAGGCATTTGTGAATGCTCGTTTGTGGCTGGAAAAACAATAACAGATACGCACAAAAAAAAGACTAACCTCGCAGAGGTTAGTCTTTTTTTTGTGTCTTTACACTGCGTTTATCGCAATTCAATAACGCTATTACCTATTTCTCTTCCTTCGCTGAAAAGAGTGATTTTGTATATACCCGGTTCTAATTGACCATCGCCAATGTCGTAGAACATTTCGATTTTGGTATCTACATTATTATATTGTACGTCTTTTTTCGTGCTGAACATAATTGATTTTCCATCGAAATCAAACTGATTGCTTGGTGATTGCGTGATTACAATACCGCTTGGAGTTGTAATGCGTAAATACACGGTTTTGCTTCCTGCTTCGGTCAATGGATTTTTAAGAATAGTACCGGTAACACCGATTCTGTGCACTTGGCGTGCTCTGGTTACTGCTTTTGAGCGAGTATTGAAACCTGTTACCGAAATATCGCTAATGCGCAACTGCGAACCTACTTCTACTTTTTGGCTCAATTCTTCAATTCTGCGATTGTTTTGATATGCCATTATTTCCATAGTGTCTAATTTCATTTGTTTGGCTTTTTCCAAATATCCCAATGAATCTACTTGGTGCGAAAGGCGAGCATTTTCGCGAATGTATTGCTGCACTTGTTCGGTAAGAATTTCAATTTGTTTGCGATATTTTGCCACATCGCCGGCGCGTGCTTGGGCAACATTGAGAGAGTTGCGCAATTCTTCAATTTCATACTGTTTTTCCATGAGTAATTGGTCTAATTGTTGATTTTGACCCATTTGCTCTTGAATAGCAAGTTCTACCGAATCTAATTGTTTGAAAAGTTTGCTTTTTTGTGTTTCCACTGCTTCAAGGTTTTCTTCGGTTTGATTTTTCGCTTTTTCCATTTCCAAATATTTCCAAGCGATAAAACCTATGCCACCCAGCAGTAGGGCTATAACTACAATAAGAATTACGGGTAATTTCGATTTTGTTGATTCCATGTTATCCTGTTTTAAAATGTATTAATATATTAGTTTTTATTGTTTCGTTGTTCTTCGCGCAAGGGTGCGTTCGTTGGGTTTGTAGGTAATGGTAAGTGCTATACAGTTTTTGCCGATATAGGTTCGTATAAATTCCGTATCGTTTTCAAATACTTTGGCATCACCGTTTTTGCTTACTTCGGTGTAGCCTTGCAGCAGCAATTCTTTTTCAATAATATTGCGTACCATTGTTTCCATATACTCCAATTTATCGGCAAATCGCACTAAGTAAAAATAGGCACGCACTTCGTTTTGCGGATTAAATTCGTAGCGAATTTGGGTGCTATCGGCAGCGGTGAGTATGCGTTTGCCCACCAAATTGCGCGGTAAAATTTCATCGAATACGCGCCCGTGTACAAATAAATCGTAGGAAAAACTCGAAGACACCGTGCGATTGTCTATTACTTTGTATTCATTTTGTTGCTCATTGAAATCGCTGCGATGCAAATTATATTTGCGCATAATTTCGTAAAACGTAGTAGAATCGGTATTTCCATCGGGATTTGAAAAATTCAATGCTTCGATGAGTGAATTAAAATTGTAATAATCGGATTGCACGCTTTCGTGAGTAGCAGTGCCGTTGAGCACAAATAGTTCGTAATCGCGCGAAACTTTGTCGTATACCGGATTGATTACAAATCGCCCATCGTTGCCCACAAATCCGTATTTTTTATTCATCACTACTTGCGCTAAATTGCCATTGAAAGGCAGTGCCGAATCGAATTGCGGATTGACGGTAAATGCACCTTTTTTATTGATAAATCCCCATTTGCCGGCAAAGGCTGCGGGAGCAATATCATTGCCTAAAAATGGCTGTACATCATCGAATTGCGGCATAATTACAAGTTGTCCTTGTGCGTTGCACCAACCCCATTTGCGGTCAATTTGCTGCACTGCATACAAATTTCCATCGTTTTTCATGCCGCGATACTGCGCTTCTATGAGTGTTTTTCCACTTTGGTCTATCACGCCGTATTTTCCGCCTTTCACCACTATTGCGCGATTATTGACAAAAGAATATACCGTATCGTATTGATAATCAACTACAACTTTGCCGCTTTTGTCGATAAATCCCCATTGATTTTTCTCGTTGTGCACAGCGCATCGGTCGTTGTAAAAATTGCTTGCATACACAAATTGCGGTTCTATGGCAAGACTTCCGCTGCGATTGATAAATCCCCATTTGAGGTTCGCATCGTTTTTATCGAACACGCTAATTGCTGCCAATCCTTCTTTGAAAATTCGCACTTCTTCCACATCGCGCAGAATAATTTGAATATTTCCCTGTTTATTGATAGCAGTAGGAGCGGCATTATCGAGCACCACCCACGCCAAACCTTCGGAAAATACGGTAGCATCTTTGTAGAGCAAACCAATTTCGTACTGACCTTTGCGATTTACATAGCCCCAGCGAGGATTTTCGTTGGAACTCTTTACCAATGCCACATCTTCGCGAAATACGGTGGCTACGGTAAATTGCGGATTGATAATCAATTCGCCTTGTGTGTTGATATACTGAAACTTATCGTTTGTTTTTACCGGCAGCAAATCCACAACTGATTGTTTGTTTGCGCACGAAAAAAGAGTTGCAATAGAAATATAAATACAAAATAATCGGAGTGTTTTTTTCATGGGTTTGTTCTTTTACTATAAGAATAGTACAAATATATTGTTTTTTAGCATACAACGAGTATTTTTTACCAAATAAATTTCATTTTGTTGCTATAAATTAGCAAATTATAGATTGCTTCGTACCTCGCAATGACGTTTTTCTTACTATTCTTTACTCACTACTGTTTTTTATTGCCAAAGGAGTAACTCACGCCCAATAGAAAATTGGTGCGTTGGCTCGGATATAAGTAAAATTGCTGATAGCGCGTGGCGGTAATGTTATTCACGTGGCAAAAAATAAGCAGTGCAGTGTTGTAGTAATAATCCAAATGAAGATTAAAATCTATAATATTGGGGAGTTTTTTGTAGGTTGGTGTTTCGGAAATTGCATCTATTGTTTCCCAAGAATCAGGGAATACGTAGTGAGGTAATTGTGCATAGATATTTCCATAGGCAAAAAATTGTGAAGTTACAATCAGTTTATTGTTGCCGGTAAGTGGATTTTGAATATTCCATTTTACATCTATTTGTGCTTCTACTTCGGGTTTGTGCCATGCAAATTCTTCGGTTTTGAGTGCGTAGTGATTGTAACTCAACTGCGCAAGTGCCGAAAGTACTTTTTGGCTCACGCCAAATTCTCCGTGCAGACGAATGAGATTGCCATTGTCATACACCGGCAAAAAGGTGTTTTCTTGATTATTTGCAAAACTATTTACCCAAAAGTGTTCGTTTTTGAAGCGTTTAAATTGCGCGTAGGCATGAAAGGGTAAAATTTGCGCCACGCGCCCTTGAATGCCAAGTTGCGCATCTATGGGGAAATCGCTTGCTTGCAAAAGGGTAGAATCGGCAGCGTAGGGGTTTTCGTTCAGCATTTCGAGCATGGAATGTTGCTTGTAATATCCTTTGTACGCTATGTATGGCGTTACGCTTTGCTGCCACAGTCGCGCCGAAAATCGTGCTTGCGGATAGGGTTTGAAAGCGGAATTGCCATCGAACGTTTGTTGCACCAAAAGTCCCAATTCAAAATCGAAGATTTCTATTTGCTTGAACAGATAGGGGCGGAGCGAAATTTGCGTGGTATTGCGGCGAATGAGGGTGTCGCTTGGGGTGAAATTTACGCCATTCCATGCGGTTTCAAACTCACCGCCAATGTACATTTCGCCTACATTTTGCCGCCCTTGTGCACGGAGTTGCAGGCTATTTTCCGCCAATCGCGGATTTATGGCAGTAATAGTGTGCGCCACGTTGGTATTGTACTGAAAGCGATACGCATTTGCCGTGTTCGATTGCAATCCGGCGTAAGTACGGTTCGAGAATTGCGTGCGGCGATAGTCTTTTTTTGCAGCAGTGGCAAGCCATTCGGTGAGTTCGGTGGGAGTTACTACATTGCGACCGTATTTCAAGTAACTATTGAGCGAAGGAGTGATGCCGGCAGAAAGAGTTTGATGCGTAAAAAATCGCTTGGTGTAGAGCGAAAGATTGGTAAATTGATAATTTGCGGGGTATTTAGTATTGTCTTCAAAACGAATTTTTCCGGCAGATGAGCGGTGCGAAAATTCTATACCGTTTTGATATTGCCGCGAACGTTCGCTCATAAATCCTGCTTGCGCCATAAATGTGGCGTAATTTCCACCGCCCACTGTGGCATAGCCTCTGAAAAGGTCGCGCAGTTTATCGCCTTTCACACTCACGGCTCGCAGCGTGTGCAGTTCCGAAGTTACTTCTATGGGTGCCGCATCGAAAGAATAGTGCAATTCCACAGGCACTTTTACGGTGTCATACGCCGTAGGATTTACGGTAAGTCGCTGTGCATCGGCTACTTGCGGTTTGTATTCGGAATATACTTTTATGCTTTTGTTCAGTTCCGGCGAATCGGGCTGCGACTGCGCCATGAGCGATGCGGCGCACAATACTCCGATGATAAAACTATATAGTATTTTGGTGTTCATAGGTATAGGTTTCAGTTGTTAGTTATCAGTTCTGGATTGCTTCACTTCGTTCGCAATGATGTTTTTATGTTTGTTATTCGTAATTGATTGTCAGGTATCAAGTGAAAATCTTTTAATTACCTTATATCTCATATCTAAATTTCTATTGAAATAGTTCCGGATTATTTCCCATAGGCACCACCACTTCGGGTTCGGGAGTTGCATTTTTCTGAATTTCGAGGGCGGCGAGTGCATTGAGCATATCGTTGGCACTGTTTATAATACCATCGGTGGTAATGGCGTAGTATTGCAAAATACTTTGCAGGGTGTAGCGTGCTTGGAATATTTCATCGCGATTCATAAAAATTTGCGCCCACGTTAAGTACGCACGTCCCAACCAATATGCGTAGGGCGAACCAATTTCAAGGAAATCGAGAATTTCTTTTTCACTTTGGTCGTAATTGCCGCGTGTAAAATAGTAGTCGATAATGGCAAAGCGCGATTCGGCACCTTCGCGGGTTTCGGGTGCAAGGGCTATTTTTTTGAATAATTGCAGAGCGCGAGTGGTGTCGCCGGTTGCTTGCAGGGCTTGTGCGGTAAGCATTTGCGCCCAGCGTTTTTCTTCGGGATAAATTTTTTCGTTCAATAGGTATTTTTCGGCTACGGGAATCAGTGCGGTGTAGTTTTGCTGCTGCGCATAAATGCTGATGAGCGATTTGCGGGCAAATTCAAGATTTTGTTTCACTTCGGCTTCTTTTTCCAATCGCACAAGGAGGGGTAGTGCTTCATCGAATCTATCTTGGGTAAATAAAATGTAGGAAGCGTTGAGCAGTGCGGTTTCGGTAAATTCATTCTGCGTGCGCAGTACAAAGAGGAAATCGGCTAAGGCATCGCTTTCGGCATTGCTATTGAAAAGGCAAGTGCCTCTGTAAAAATGCGCATAGAGCAAGAAAAATCCTTCGGTGTAGCGGTTTATATAGTTGGTAAAGAGCGGAATTGCTTTTGTGCAATTTCCATCTAAGTACAATTCCTGCGCAACTTCAAAACTGAGAGAATCCAATTTTGCTTCACTCACATCGGCGTAGCCCCCGATTTGTTTTACGTAATCGGCGTAGGAATCTATGTCGCTTTGTTTTTTGTAAATATTGCGAATCATGTTCATAGCCGTTTGTGCTTCGGGCGAACCGGGAAATAAATCCACTATTTTTTTGTACATGGCAAGTGCATTGTCGTATTGCGCGGCATTGTATGCACTGAGGGCTATTTGCAACAGTGATTTTTTGTAATACGAACTTGTGGGGTAGGTATCTACTATGGTATTGTAGAGCGCGAGTGCTTGCGGAATGTTATCTAATTTATAGTAGGCTTCGGCGGTTTCAAAGAGTGCATCTACATAGTATTGTGATTGCGGATAGGTTTCGATAAGTGTGTTCAAAATCGCAATTTTTTCTTGTTGTTTTCCCAGCAATCCGTAGTTGAACGCCAACTGAAAGAGCACGTATTCTCGGTCGAAATTTCCTGCATTTTTTGCAATTTCGTAGTATTTGATTGCTTGCGCAAAATCTTTATTCATAAAATAACTGTCGCCCACGCGAATTGCGGCATCGGTGTAAAAGTCTGATTTTCGGTCGCTTGCAATGTCTAAATATTTGCGAAACCACTGCAAGGCGGTGTTGTAGGCGTGTTGCGCAAAATAAATATATCCCAAATTGTAGTGTGCACGAGCGTATTCCGCTGTGTTGTAACTGCCGGGCATGGTTATAAATTCATTGAAGGATTTGCGGGCATTGTCCAAATCGCCTTGTTTGAAAAACGATTCCGCCTTCCAATATACGCTCATGGCGGCTATTTTTCGGTCGTATTGGGCAAATCGCAGTGATGCGGCAAACATATTCCGTGCTTCTTCGTATTCCAAATTATTGAACAATTCCAAGCCGCGATAGTAGGCTATTTGCTGATATGCCATTTGTAAATCGCTGCTCAAATTGCTAATATTATCGAGCGATTGCAGTGCATCTTTGTAATTGCGCGAGGTCATAAAAATTTTCACCAATAGTGCGTGGGCTTCGTCTTTGCGTTTGGAGTTGGGAAATTGCGCTATAAAATTATTCATGGCGGTAATAGCCTCGTTGAAAGGCGCAAGCGCGAGTTCGTAGGTCAATTTTGCATAATTGAAGGCAGCACTTTCTTGAATATCGGGAAATACCGAAAATTCTGCCGCAGCCATAAATGCGTTGCGTGCTTTTTCTTTCGCGCCCATTTGCAAATAACTCAATCCCAAGTGATAGTAGGCATTTTGCGAAAGTGTATCGTTTTTCCCCGTAACCTGCTCTAAATTTTCTATTGCTTTGGCGTACTGCCCAAAATTGTAGTACAAAAATCCTATTTCGTAGTAATCTTGCACGGTAGGATTTTGCACCGCTTGCATATATTTTTCGTAGTAGGGCAGCGATTTATCGTATTGCAAGGTTTTGTAGTACGCGCTTGCTATTACTTTATACACATCGGGCAACTGCGAAGGATTTACCGTAGGTTCTACTTCGAGCGCGTAAGTCAGTGCTTTTTCGTATTGCTGCTGTTGGTAGTAAATTTGCACAATGTAGGGCGGCACCACAGTGGCAAAAATACCGGCGGTGTCTATCGCCAATTTTTCAAAGCCTGCAAGTGCGGCATCGTAGTTTTTGTCCAAATATTCTAAATACGAATAGTAGTAGAGCGCGTTTTCGGCATATACCGATTTGGAATCTTTTGTTTCGCGGAAGAGTTGTTTTGCTTTCTGTAATTCGTTGGTTTTAAAATAACTATACGCAAGTTTGTAAAAATATTCCGACAAATCTCTGTTACCGAATCGGGCAATATCTACTTTTTCGTAGAATTGCAGTGCTTTTTCAAAATTTTGATTGCGAAATAAAAAGTTGGCATATTCAAAATACGCGCGGTAAATGTGCGGACTTTCGGGGTATTTTTCAATAAACTGTGTAATGAGCATTTCGGCATCGCCATTGAATAGGCGCAAGGCAGTTACCGCCACGTAAAACTGTGCATCTATGCGAGTGCTGAGTGCGAATTGAGGATTTTCGGCAATGAGCAAAAAATTTTGCTGCGCCGCGCTGTATTGATGCGCATCGAAAAAGGCATGAGCCTGCGAAAGCAAAGCGTTTTTATCTTTATTATCAATAGTTTTTTGTGCAAAAAGTCCATTTGCCGCCAGCAAACAACCGATAATTGCCGCAGTCCATTTTTTTACAATCATACCGAAATTTATTTATCAACCAACAAAAATGCTTATTTTTCCTCTACCGTTACCGCTTGCAATCATAAAATTATTAACAAGTTATCAGGTTTTAGGAGAGGAACGAAAATGCAGGAGGTAAATTGTGGCGGAATTGCGAATTATTACGTAAAACACTGAATTTGCAGTGTTTTTGATTGTTGTTTTGCAATATACATGAAAATTTATAGTTATATGCGTGTATTGGATTGCAAAAAAATATGTACCTTTACGGCGCAAAAAATAATGCACAATTTTTTAAATTTTTAAAACAAAATAAATATGAGTTTTACACATGAAGTAGAAGGTATGATATGCGTGGCAAAAGGCGCAAATCATGGTCCTGCTCCCATACCTGAGGAAGGAAAATGGGTACGAGCAAAACAAGTAACCGACATTTCGGGATTGACACACGGTGTGGGCTGGTGTGCGCCACAGCAAGGAGCGTGCAAACTAACCTTGAACGTGAAAGACGGCGTGATAAAAGAAGCATTGGTAGAAACTATCGGTTGCACCGGTATGACCCACTCTGCTGCTATGGCTGCTGAAATTCTTCCTGAAAAAACAATTCTCGAAGCATTGAATACCGACTTAGTGTGCGATGCAATTAATACCGCCATGCGCGAATTGTTTTTGCAAATTGTATATGGTCGCACTCAAACTGCGTTCTCCGAAGGCGGATTGCCAATTGGTGCAGGTTTGGAAGACCTGGGTAAAGGTTTGCGCGGTGTAACCGGTACTTTGTACGGTACTTCGGCAAAAGGTCCTCGCTATTTGGAAATGGCAGAAGGCTATATTACCGAAATTGGTTTAGATAAAGATAACCAAATTATAGGCTATCGTTTTGTGAGTTTAGGCAGAATGATGGATATGATAAAAGCAGGTACGGACGCAAACGAGGCTTTGAAAAAAGCATCGGGAAAATACGGACGTATTGAAGAAGCAGTGAAAGTTATTGACCCACGTAAAGAATAGGAGGAAGAAATTATGTCATCAGAAAAAAATACGCCGTTATTTGAAAGTTACGACAGACGAATCAAACAAATCAACGCAGTTTTAAATTCGTATGGAATTTCTTCTATTGAAGAAGCAAAACAATTATGCGATGCCAAAGGAGTAGATGTATATCAAATTGTAAAAGATATTCAGCCGATTGCTTTTGAAAACGCTATGTGGTCGTATATTGTGGGTGCTGCCATAGCCATTAAAAAAGGTCAAACCGTAGCGGCTGATATTGCTGCCACTCTTGGCGAAGGCTTGCAAGCATTCTGTATTCCCGGTTCGGTAGCCGATGACCGCAAAGTGGGAATTGGACACGGTAACTTGGCTGCAATGTTGCTCCGCGAAGAAACGAAATGTTTTGCATTTTTGGCAGGACACGAATCATTCGCCGCAGCCGAAGGTGCTATTGGTATTGCGCAATCGGCAAACCGCGTGCGCAAAGAACCACTTCGTGTGATTTTGAATGGTTTGGGTAAAGATGCTGCGCAAATTATAGCCCGCATCAATGGATTTACCTATGTGCAAACTGATTTCGACTACGCTACCGGCGAAGTGAAAGAAGTAAAACGCATAGCATATTCGCAAGGCGACCGCGCAAAAGTAAATTGCTACGGAGCAGATGATGTGCGCGAAGGCGTTGCTATTATGCACAAAGAAGGTGTAGATGTGTCTATTACCGGTAACTCTACCAATCCTACCCGTTTCCAACACCCTGTGGCGGGAACGTACAAAAAAGAATGTACCGAACAAGGTAAACGATATTTCTCGGTAGCATCGGGCGGCGGAACAGGTCGTACCCTGCACCCCGACAATATGGCTGCCGGACCTGCTTCGTATGGTATGACCGACACTATGGGTCGTATGCACTCCGATGCACAATTCGCCGGTTCTTCTTCGGTACCTGCTCACGTAGAAATGATGGGTCTCATAGGTATGGGTAACAATCCTATGGTGGGAGCATCGGTGGCAGTAGCAGTAGCACTTTCGCAAGCAAAATAAGGTCTAAAAACCGATATAAAAAAGCGATTGTTTCACAAGAAACAATCGCTTTTTTATTGCAAAATAGTATAAACTAATAACAAATACCATAACAACTACATACTAATTTACAATTTGGGGTATTGAATTACATCGCTGATAACGTAGGACACATTGAAGAGTTTTACCGTTTGTTTATAGAGCATAAACGCATCTTCGCGAGTGCGAAAATCGCCCACGCGGATTTTGAACATAGGCGGTTGGTATATAAAATAGGTAGGATAATCGGGAAAATTCTGTACAAATTTTGCACGTGCCGCCTCAGCCTCGTTGCGGTTCGATGAACTGTGAATTTGCACGCGCCAGCCGGCAGTTTTTCCGCCGTCCGCTTGATTGAGCGCAATGTGGTCGAGCACCATTTGCGTTACAAGCGGATCTTGTTGCAGCACAATTGCGCCATCGTGCGCACTCGATTTTGATTGTACATCAAGAATAATATTGCTTTGAGCCGCCGCGCTCATGCAGGTGAGCAAGGCGATAGAAATACATTGTGCAAATTTTTTCATCTCTTTCTTTTTTGCAAAAATACAAATTAGTTGAGAACTGAAAGTTGAAAGTTGAAAATAATTTATAATTTACAATTTACAATTTATAATTAATCGTATTTTTGCCCACCATATATATATGTATAATCAGATTTTTAGAATATGACACGAAAAGTACGAGTGCGGTTTGCACCAAGTCCTACGGGACCTTTGCATATAGGCGGTGTGCGCACGGCATTGTTCAATTTTTTATTTGCCCGCAAGCATGGCGGCGATTTTTTGCTACGCATAGAAGATACCGACCAAACGCGCTTTGTGCGCAATGCCGAGAATTACATAGTGGAGTCGCTTGCATGGTGCGGACTGACAGTGGACGAAGGAATCGGCGCGAAAACCGAAGGCAACTACGGACCATATCGCCAAAGCGACCGCAAGGAAATGTACCAAGAATACGCCTATCGACTTGTGGAATCGGGCAATGCCTACTATGCCTTTGATACTGCCGAAGAACTTGCCGCACTGCGTGCGCAGGGCGAAGAAACAAAACAACCCTTTGTGTATAACTATCTATCTCGAAAAAAGTTACAAAATTCGCTTACGCTTTCGGCGGAAGAAGTTGCGCGGAAATTGGAGGCAAACGAAGCCTTTGTGATTCGTTTCAAAATGCCCGAAAACTTCGATGTGGAATTACACGATTTAATTCGCGGTGAGGTGCATTACAATACCAATGAATTGGACGACAAAGTGCTGTATAAATCGGACGGAATGCCCACCTACCACTTGGCAAATGTGGTGGACGATTATTTAATGAAAATATCACACGTAATTCGCGGTGAAGAATGGCTTTCGAGTATGCCACTGCACGTATTGCTCTATAAATCATTTGCTTGGGAAAATGAAATGCCCGAATTTGCACATTTACCCTTGATTTTGAAACCGCAGGGACAAGGGAAATTGAGTAAACGCGATGGCGATAAATTTGGTTTTCCGGTATTTCCGCTCAATTGGGTGGGCGATAATGGTGAAACTGCCAATGGCTACCGCGAATGGGGATTTTTGCCCGAAGCCTTTGTGAATATGTTGGCTCTTTTGGGTTGGAATCCGGGTACGGAACAGGAAATTTTTACGATGGACGAATTGATTCAGGCATTTTCGCTCGAACGAGTGGGAAAATCAGGAGCGAAATTTGACCTCGAAAAAACAAAATGGTTCAATCAACAGTGGTTGCACCAAACACCTTCGGCACGTTTGGCGGAATTTTTGCTGCCGCTTGTGGAAGCGCACAACTGCACTGCCACCCTTGCGCAGTGCGAGCGAATTTGCGATTTGGTGAAAGAACGCGCCGTGCTCATTCCCGATTTGTGGACTGTGTCGGAGTATTTTTTCAAAGTACCCGAACGTTACGATGCTAAAATTGTGCAAAAACGCTGGTCTGCCGAAGTACCTGCCTTGCTCGAACGTGTTATTCAAATTATAGAAACCGCGCAAAATTTCACCTCTGCGGCATTGGAAGAAGATGTAAAACAGTTTATTCAAAGCAACAATGTGAATATGGGGCAAATTTTCAACTGTTTGCGCTTGGCTCTTGTGGGCAGCGGCACCGGTGCACATTTGTTCGACATAGTGGAAGTGATAGGAAAACAAGAAACCGTTTCGCGCATTCGCAGGGCGATAGAACGAATACCGAATAATTGAGTAACTGAATAACAGAAAAGTATGGAAAAATCAGAATACGAAGCACTGCTTGTGCAGTTGGCAAACGATGGAAAATATATAGAATTACTTGACCTTGCCGAACGATTGGTGGAAGAACACCCTTCGTGGCACATTGCGTGGCATTATTTGGCGGTGGCTCACGGCTTGCTCGATAATCACGAAAAAGCAATTTCGTATTTTATTAAAGTGCTTGAAATCAAGCATAAATCTACCAAAGCATTGTATGGATTGAGTGTGTCGTTTCATGCACTCAAAATGTACAACGAAGCAATTTCCTGTTTGCTCAAACATCAGGAAATCAACGGAAAAGAATACAAAGTTTCTTACGGATTAGGTATTAATTATTTAGAAATCAACGAAGTAGAAAAAGCAATCGAAGCATTTTCGCAAGCACTCGAACTGCACCCGCAGGCAGAGGAGGCGCACTGCTGCTTAGCCGATAGTTACCGCTTGTGCGGAAAATATGATGACGCCATTGCACTCTACAAACGTTCGCTCGGTATTAATCCCTCGAACACAAGCGTAACGCACAATATAGCAGTGTGTTACAGCCGACTTGGCGATAACGACCGCGCGATAGAATTTTATACCAAAACGCTGGAAATTAATCCGGCATTTATTCGTTCGCTACGCAATATTACCGAAATGTACAGCAAAATGGGGCGCGAAAGTGAGGCGCAAAACGTACTCGAAAAAGCACTCGAAAAAGAGCCGCAGTCGGCGGAAATACAGAAATTGCAGGAAAAACTGCGCGGATAAAAAATCCGAACAAAATAGTGTGGCAACAGTATTTTTGTGTAATATTTCACAAAAGAAAACGTTTTTTTAGCAAAACGTTTTTATAATTGAAAAATAGTACTACTTTTGCCGCGTGAATTTAGCAGAGAAAGACATATTGAAACGAGTGGTGGAATTGTTTTCTACCTATGGCGTGCGCTCACTGTCGATGGACGATATAGCGCGGCGCATACCGCTTGCAAAGCGCAATCTGCTGGAAATTGCCAAAAACAAAGAGGATTTAATTCGCCGTGTGTTTGAATACCGCATGGCTTTGGTGGGCGAAACCATGCACCGGCTGAAAGAACAACTTATTACAGGCAATGTGATTGACGAAATTTTGAGTGTGGTACATGTGCTTTACACCATGACCTGCGAGGTAGGTCCGCATTTGGAATTTGAGTTGCACAAATATTATCCGCTCATTTACAGTGAGTTTGCACAAATTCGCAAACAGCACATTATCAATGGTTTGAGTAATAACATAGAGCGTGGAAAAGAACAAGGAGTGTATAACAAAGAGTTAGATACGCGAAAAACCGCAGAACACATATTTGCAGCAAATAAAGCATTGATAGAGAATTATTTACGCGAGTGTACGCAGGATTGCAATCACGAACATATTTTTCGTGAATGTGTGAATACCATGATAGAACTCTGCGCCAATGAAGAAGGGAAGCGATATTTTGCACAAAAAACAGAATTGTAAACAATATTTTGCACGCTTGCTTGTCTGCTTGATTAGGAAATAGGAGTTGGAAAACAGAAAATAGAATTAAAAATTACGAATTATAAAATAATAGAAAAAAACAGATGAAAGGAAAGAAAATCGTACTACTGCTTACTTGCTCGCTTGCGCTGAGTGTGAGTAGTTTTGCACAAGAAAAATTGAATTTGAGCCTCTCGCAGGCAAAAAATTATGCCTTGCAACACAACCGTTCGCTCAAAGTGAGTGAACTTGCCGTGCAAAAAGCAGAAGCGGCAAAATGGCAGGCAATAGCGTCTATGCTGCCTCATGTGGACGCAAAATTGGGTTATACCAACTTTTTGGGCTATTCCGCCGAATTGAATTTGGGGAGTTCAAATAGTGCGGATTTGAGCAGTGTGCTTACCGGCGACCCTGCGCACGATAATATTGTAATGATAGCAGCGCAAACTGTGGGTGCACTCATGGGCGGCAGCGGCGGCACCGAAATTGCCATGAATCCTTACGGCGACCTGAGTGTGCAGGCAACTATGGCATTCACCGGAATGCAAGTGGTGGGTGTGCAATTGAGTAATTTGGCTATTACTATGTCGAAATTGAGTTTGAATTTGAGCGATTTGAGCGTAAAAGCGAACGTTACTACGGCGTATTTAACGGTGTTGGTAGCCGAACAATCGAAAAAATTGATGGAAAGCAGTAAGGAAAACGTGCAAAAAATGTATGAAACCACCAAAAAAATGTATGAAGTGGGTGTAGTAGAACAAACTGCGGTGGACCAATTAGACGTGCAAGTGGGATTGATAGCCAACGAAGTGAAGAAAACCGAACGGAACATAGAATTGGCGTATAATTCATTGCGATTGATTTTGGGTGTTTCCAGCAAAACAGAACTTGACCTGACTGATGGCATTACCGATTTTTTGACTGCCAACGATGCCTACGCTACCGCCGCCACGCCCTTCGATATAGACAGCAACTACACCATGATGTTGCTCAATCAAAATGTGAAACTTTCACAAAAACAACAAGCACTCAAAGTGTGGGAACACACGCCCACGTTGGCACTTTTTGCACAACACACCGACCGTAGTTATTTTGGCAAACCCGAAGGATTTAATATGACACCGCCCAATACCGTAGGTGCCACACTTGCTATTCCTATTTTTTCGAGCGGCGAGCGATATTCTAAACTCACACAAGCAAAAATTGACCTCAAAACTGCGGAATTGAATAGAGATGATGCGGCATACGGCTTGCGTATTCAAGAGCGGCAATTGCGATTTTTGCTCAATTCGGCAATAGAAACTTACGAATTGCAAAAGAAAAATGTGGACGTTTCTACCCGAATTTTCGATAAAACCATGCAAAAATATCAGTTGGGAACCGTTTCGAGCACCGACCTTACCACAATCAATAATAACTTGATTTCGGCACAAGGAGCCTACATTGGCGCACTGCTCGATTTGCTTACCGCACAAGTGAATTTGCAGAAATTATTGCAGACGATGTAATGTTCAATTACGAATTAAAAATTAATAGAAAATAAAAAATATCTAATAAAATAAGAAGTATGAAATCAATTAAAATTACAAGCCTATTGGTAGGCATCGCTTTAATCGTATCGGCTTGCGGCGGCAAAAAAGCGGAAGAACAAACGCAAGAGGAAAATCAAGCAGTGAATGTGCAGGTGCTCAAATTGGAGCAACAAAGTTTACCGCGCACGCTTTCGTTTTCATCGGTATTGCAGGCGTATGAAAAAGTTGCCATTGCGCCCAATATGCCCGGTCGCATTACTACTATTTACGTAAAAGTAGGTTCGCAAGTTTCTGCCGGTCAATTACTTGTGCAAATGGATAAAAGCAATTACGAACAAGCGAAAGTGCAATTCGATAATTTAGCGGTGGATTATAATCGCGTGCGACAGTTGCACGAAAGCGATAATATTTCAAAACAGCAGTACGACCAAACTCGTGCCGCTTATGAAGCAACCAGAACCAAAGTTGCCGATTTGGAGGCAAATACATTTTTGCGTGCGCCTTTTGCCGGCGTTATAGAAGCGAAAAATTTTGAAAACGGCGAACTGTTCAATGGTGCTGTACCTATTCTTTCTTTGGTGCAAATCAAAACCTTGAAAGCCTTATTGAGCATTCCTGAAATTTATTTTTCGCAACTGCAAAAAGGCACAAGTGTAGCCATTACTACCGATGTGTATCCCGACAAAACATTTGAAGGCGAAATCGAAATAGTGTATCCTACCATTGACCCGGTAACGCACACTTTTCAAGTGCAGGTGAAAATACCGAATGCTACGGAAACGCTTCGTCCCGGAATGTATGTGAGCACCGCCATTAATTTTGGCAACGTGCTTACTACTGTGGTGCCGTATCAAGCAGTGCTTAAATTGCAAGGCTCAAACGACCGCTATGTGTTTGTGAACAACAATGGTGTGGCGAAACGAGTAGCCGTAACACTCGGACAGCGATTTGACGACCAAACTGAAATTATTTCCGATGAAATTAAAGACGGCGATGAACTTGTGGTAGTGGGTCAAGGAAAATTGATAGACGGCGCAAAACTTAATATTCAAAAACAGTAACAATGGCAATATATAAAACAGCAATTAACAAACCGATTACCACAGCACTGATTTTTGTGGCAATCATCGTATTTGGTATCTTCTCGTTCAGCAGACTGCCAATCGACCAATTTCCGAAAATCGACGTGCCATACGTGTCGATTATGACTACGTATCCGGGTGCCAATGGGAGCGAAATAGAAACCAATATTACCAAAGTATTGGAAAACTCGCTTTCGGCAGTGGACGGATTGAAAGAAATTACATCGAAATCGAAGGATAATATGTCGATTATTTCGCTCCAATTGAATTGGGGAAGTAATATAGACGAAGCGGTGAACGATGTGCGTTCGGCTATCGACATGGCTACCAATTCCTTGCCCGATGGTGCTTCGCGACCTATGATTTTCAAACTTTCTACCTCTATGATGCCAATTTTGCAGTATGCAATTACGGCGAAAGAAAGTTATCCCGGTTTGGATAAAATTTTGGAAGAAAATGTAATCAACGTACTCAACCGCATAGACGGAATCGGGAATATTTCGCTTTCGGGAGCACCGCAACGCTATGTGTATATCGACTTAGACCAAAATAAACTCGATGCCTTTCAACTTTCGGTGGAGCAAGTGGGTCAAGCAGTGGCGGCAAACAATATCAACGTGGCTTCGGGTTCTATTAAAATGGGGCAGGAGCAGTATCAGTTGCGCGTGCAGAGTGAATACATGCAAAGTAGCGACATCAATGATATTGTGGTTGCCAATCGTGGCGGAAAAGTGGTGTTTGTGCGCGATTTGGCTACTGTGCGCGATACTATTCGCGATGTTACGGTGGACGAACGAATCAACGGACAACACGGTACGCGCTTGGTGATAATGAAACAAACCGGAGCAAATACGGTGGAAGTGGCTCGCGAAGTGCGCCGCATGATGGAGCAAATTCGCCCTACACTGCCTGCCGACATTCAGTTTAAAGTAATTTACGATGGTGCGCAAAATATAGAAAACTCCATTCATGGTCTTTCGGAGGCGGTAATGTTTGCCTTCCTTTTCGTAATTCTCATGGTGTTGTTCTTTTTGGGGCGTTGGCGAGCCACCTTCATTATTATTCTCTCCATTCCTATTTCTCTGGTGTGTGCATTTATATATTTGTACATAGCCGATAGTTCCATCAATATTATTTCGCTCTGTTCGCTCACCATTGCGGTGGGGCTGGTGGTGGACGATGCCATTGTGGTACTCGAAAATATTACCCGCCACGTGGAACGCGGAAGTGCGCCGCGCGAGGCTGCAATTTACGGAACGAACGAGGTATGGGTGTCGGTAATTGCTACCACCATGGTAATTGTGGCGGTATTTTTCCCGCTCACCATGCTCGGCGGTCAGGCTGGTATTATGTTCAAAGAATTGGGTTGGATTGTATCTATTACCATTGTGGTTTCGGCTGTGGTGGCTATTTCGCTCACGCCAATGCTTGCTTCGCGCTTAATTCGCAATAAAAAAGTGATTATCAATGCTGAAGGAAAAGTAGAAGAGGTTTCTACCCAATCGAATTTGTATGAAAAAACCGTAATGAAATGGCTTGCCGCGCTCGACCAATGGTATGCCCGAAAATTACACTGGTGCTTAAATCACAAATTAATTACTTCGCTTGCGGCAGTAATTATTATGGTGGCGTGTTTTATTCCGGCGTGTACGGGTAGAATTGGGTTCAACTTTATGGCGGAACAAGATAACGGACAACTTTCGGCTACCATAGAGGTGCAACGCGGAACGCGCGTAGAAGAAACCATGAAAATAGCACGACAAATTGAAGTGGATTTTATGGCACTCGCGCCCGAAATCGAATTGATTTCAACTTCTACCGGAGCCAGCGATGAGGCTACCTTTGCAGCACTTATGGGAAGTTCCAATAACAACACTATTTCTATGATTATTCGCTTTCCAACTCGTAGCAAACGCGAACGCTCGGTGTTTGAAATTGCCGAAATTCTTCGTCAGTATTTGAGCCAACGCGCCGATGTGGTGAATAGCAGTATTACTTCGGGTGGTTTTATGGGTGGTCAGCAAAATACCGTAGATGTAGAAATTTTTGGTTACGATTTTGAAACAACCAACCGCCTCACCGAAACCTTGCGTTCGCAAATTCGCGAATTGCCGGGTGCTCGAAATATTACCGTGAGCCGCGAAGAAGACCGCGCCGAATTGCAAGTGCTCTTCGATAAAGAAAAACTTGCTCGCAGCGGATTGACTTCGCAACAGGTTTCACTTGCTATTCGCAATCGCGTGAATGGATTTGTGGCAGGATTTTTCAAAGAAGATGGCGATGAGTACGATATTGTGGTACGCTTGAAAGAAGAGTTCCGCAGCACCATTTCCGATATTGAAAATATGACCTTGCAAACGCCTACCGGTGCGCTCGTAAAAGTGAGTGAATTGGCTACGGTGCAAGAATTTTGGTCGCCGCCTACCATTGAGCGCAAAAGCCGTCAGCGTATAGTAACTATTTCGGTTACGCCGGTGGGAGTGTCGCTTGCAGGACTTGCCGCCGAAATAGAAAAAGTAGTAGCCGCCAACGAAATTCCGCAAGGAGTGTTGGTAAATGTGGGTGGTACTTATGAAGACCAAATGGAAATGGCGCAAGATATGGCTACACTTATGTTGCTCATCATTCTGTTGGTATATATTGTAATGGCATCGCAGTTTGAAAGTTTTGCAAAACCATTCTTAATTCTGCTCGGTTCTATTCCGTTTGCCTTTGCCGGAGCCATGCTCGCACTCTATATTACGGGTGTGAATTTGGAAATGGTGGGTATGCTCGGTATGGTGCTCTTGGTGGGTATTGTGGTGAAAAACGGTATTGTGCTTGTGGACTACATCAATTTGATGCGCGACCGCGGTTACGAACTTCACGAAGCGATTGCAATGTCGGGCGAAAGTCGTTTGCGACCGGTACTTATGACCGCGCTCACCGCTATTTTGGGTATGGTGCCTATGGCTCTGAGTACCGCCGAAGGTTCGGAAATGTGGGTGCCGCTGGGTATTGTGGTTATTGGCGGTTTGCTTTTTGCCACGGTGGTAACGCTGGTAATTGTGCCGGTGCTCTATGCAGCAATTTCTCGACATGGCGAACGCGATAAAGAAGCCGAAATACGCAAATCGTATATATTCTTCGACCAAAAACTCTCAGACGAAGATATGGCTGACATTCAACGAAAATATTAACAAGAACGCAAAAAATTATGAAAGCAGTAATGATAACATTCAGCCAAGCGCACACCGAACGTGTGGAATATATATTTACCCGCTTGGGCATAAAAGGGTTTACATTTTGGGAAAGTGTGCAAGGCGAAGGCACGCACACCGGCGAACCGCATAGAGGCACGCATACGTGGCCCGAAATGAACAGCACCATTCTCACCGTAATAGAAGACGAGCGCGTGGAAGAAATTCTAACCGCAGTGCGCAAATTAGATAACCGCAACAAAGAAGCAGGTATTCGCGCCTTTGTGTGGAAAATCGACCAAATGGTGTAACATAGTTGAAAATTGAGCGTTGAGCGTTGAAAATTGACTTTCAATGTTGCTCAACACCTACAATTAGGCAGAACTCCAAAAAAAACAGCCGATACGGAATTTTCCGTATCGGCTGTTTTTGTGTATATAAAAATGCTACTGCTATTATTTGTATGACCAAAATCACATAAATACATGACGAAATTACGGGCTGGGGGGGGGTAAATCATATTGATTTTTATGTTTATTTGCACACCGAAAACAAACACATACCATAAACCACATAAACAATGAAAAAGAATCTATTAACAATCGCGATTGTATTCGCAACGACTATGCTTTGCTTTGCGCAAAACAGCGGAAAAGGTTTTAATTATCAAGCAGTAATACGAGGCGGCGATGGCTCCGTATTACCCAATACCAATGTAGA
>JAITUU010000011.1 GCA_031286165.1 Bacteroidales bacterium | reverse complement strand
TTCAAATCTTATTGCAGGATTGATTGCATATTGTTTTTTGCCCAAAAAACCGGCTATTACATATCAAACCAATCAAAAATCTACTCAATTAGCATTGTTTTATTAATCGAACTCAGGTTCTTAATAAATTCCGCCGCAAAATTAAACTCCTTATTTGTTATATCTAATTCTATACCCTCAACTTCTATTGTTTCTTTCTCCATTCTCGCGCTATTTATATATGGCAAAACTACTATTTTTTTTCAAAAAATCCCTCACCACGTTTTTCTCAAAATCCACTTCCACACCAGCAGCACTCGCATTATGATACCACCTTCGGCAATCACTTGTTCTTCGTTCAAGCGTTTTCAAATCAACAAGTTTGGCAAGTTTCATAAGTGCTTGCACTTCGTGGCAACAGGTTGTATTGTTAAAAATTGTACAAAATTATCTTCAGTGTTACTATCTCGTTTTCATAAAACCGCTCGTTAGCGGTCAGTGCATTTTACACTATTTCTATTCTATTCTGTATTCTCAAAACGTAGCCTGTTTCTGTCAAAAAACGATTTATTAGTGTTCCGTAACCTGCTTTGAATTTTGGACGACTACTATTAGCGATATATGCTTTCTTTATTTTGTAGGTATTTGCCTCTTCTGTCCTTTCACAATGCTTAATTGTTGCACAAAGTTGCTTGTACTTTTCTTTGCGCCATTCGGGGTCATCTGTTCTCGTTGTCAATTCAACGAAAATTATAGTTGAGTTATATAACAACATTCCATCACAACACTTATCTTGCTTGCCATCAGTCCTCGATAAAGTAATACAATTATCCAAAGCAACAAATTTTATAGAATTTTGATAGAAATTCTCTGCAACTGCAATCCAATCTTTCCCATTATTCTCGTCTAAATATGCAGGCAAGTGAGGTGGTGGTTCCTTATCACACAAGCCAAAAGTTTGCCTGCTGGAAATATATTGTTTGGGTGAATTAAAAAAACTAAATGGAGTCATAATTGCTGTTGAATTTCTAAAAGTTTAGTAAAGAGTTCGTTGCCCTCGTCCAGCATACTATTGAGTCTGTTTTCATCGGAAGGAAGTCCTTCGTATGTTTCAAGAGATTTAATACAGCCACATTTTTCATCTAATTCATATATTGACAGATTTTTCGCATTGATTATCGTATTTAACGCAACAATTTGTTCTAAATCATTTTTTTGAGCATCTGTTTTAATTTTTTCTTTCAATTCGCCCGCCTTTACAACCAAAGTCAAGTAATTAATTAAATATGGACTATGTGTCGTCATTATCAATTTGTTACCCATATTCATATTGTTGAGTGCCAATAAACTTTGTAACATCTGCCATTGAGAAGATGGGAAAAGATTTTGTTCAGGTTCTTCCACAATATTGATAAATGCTGTTTTGTTGAATGCAGCGGCAAGTTCGGAAATTGCCTGTCGTTGTTGGCTATCAGTTAAATGCTCGTTATTCCAAATAGTGCGTAATCCTTTTTGAAATTTTGCCGTTTCTTCACTACTCATCGCTGTTTTTTTTCCACTTTGTTGTTTAACCGATTTTGCCAAATAGTCGGATACTAAATACAACGGCACAAAAGATTGAAATCCACTTGAAGCAACACGCAACTTAATTCTGAAATCATTACTTTTTAAATATAATTCATCAGAACGCTTGTCGTAGCGAATTTCTGTATCGTTGATTGGCAATAAAACGGCATTACCGTTCATTTCTTGCACTGCACTATAATATTCTGTACTAAATTCCTGCAATGCTTCCGCCGAAAGTTTTAATTCTTCCGCACCTTTAATGTAAGTCAGCAAATTTCGTTCTGCCGGAACATACATAATTTGAGGTAACGAATAGACTCTATTCGTAATTTCATTTACAATCAAATATTCATTGTCATAAGTAATTGAAAACTTATCGCCAATATATTCAATTTTCGAGTTTTCATTAAGATAATCTTCTAAACGGTGATAAGGCAAATAATATAATTTGAGACGATTTTTCGTTTCAAACCAAGTCTTTTCAAAATCGCCCCTTACCAAAGATTTCTCGATTTTGATAAAAACAGAAATAAGTTTTGCTACTGTACTTTTCCCCGACCCTTGATTGCCCACAAAAACGGTAACTTTATTAAATTCAAGCCATCCGTCATTGCCTTGAAAACCACCCTTGATAGGTCCAAAATTACTTATTCTTATCTTACTCATATCATTAAATATAAACTACAAAGACACATATATTGTTCAACAAAAAATTACACATTAATTCATTTTTTAACTGAGAATTGAAGACTATTGTATGCTTTGTTTCACATCAAGAAAGCATCTCTGTACTCATATCTCACTACTCTGTACTCACTACTCATATATCATTCCGCCACACAGCGCACTGATTGAGCGGCTGAACGGCTGAAATTGCTCACGTGAGTTTCTTTATTGAAAAAATACAAATAGTAGGAAAACAATCCGTTGTGCTGCTCGCTGCTCCAATAGCAGCCAAAGTCTCCCACATCTTTAAGCGAGCCATCTTTCCAATTGCGACTTCCCGCTGCGGGGAAAAATATTGATGCTCTACTTGCTTTATCGGTAAATTTTCGTCCGTTTACGGTATTTTGCGTAGTCCACTCATTCTGTACCTTTGTGTCATCTAACAGCGATTTCAATTCCCCTTGCGTAGGCACACGCCAACCTTGCGGACAAGGATTATTGACTCCCTTCCACTCTGAATTATCAGGCATTATAGTATTCCACTTTGTTGCACTATTAGAATTTAACAAAGGGTCGGTAGATGTCCAGCCTACCGCACTATTCCATTGATAGAACATTCCCGCACTTTCGGGGCGGTCGGCAAAAGTGCCGGGTAGGGAAACATTGCGCGTAGCCCAACATACAGAATTGACATACGCCCCACCTTTTTGCGAACACGATTGTCCGAATTTGTGTTTTCCCTGACTTTCGTCTTGCAGTTGTTGTTTTATTTGCGCCTGCCGCTGTTGCAATTCTTTTTCATTTGTTATGGTTTGCGCCTGCGCATTCAGAGCAATGCAACACAGCGCGAATATTTCCGCGATTTTTTTCATATTATTTTTGTTTATAAAGGTTAAAAAATCACTTTCTTCCGAACAGTCTTCGGCGAAGCGATGTTTTTTTGTGTTGCACGGCGTAGGGATTGTTTTCTTCGTCAAACAACGGATTATCGCCATGTAATATACGCCACACTTCCGACCATTCCACAAATCCGCCAATATTGCGGTCGTCTATAAATAAATCCACATCAAGTTTGCGGCTGCACTCTTCTTCGGAAAACTGTTCTTCGGGGTAATTTTTATTCACCGCGTAAAATTCCAAACCATGTTTTTTGCAAAATTCCACTGCCTCGTCCAATTCCTTACCCCAGCGATAGGTCCACATAATTAACTGATGACCTTTTTTTTGCAGTTCGCGCAAGGTTTCAAATGCAAAGGGTTTCACCTCGCCAATGGCAGGATACCTGTGTTCTACGATTGTTCCGTCAAAATCTACGGCTATTTTCATGTTTTTTTGTTTTTTAAAAGTTAATTCGTTCTTATAAATCTATAATATTAGTATCTACTAAAATATCAATTCCATTCATTACGAGCATTCTTTTGATATTCTAATCCATCAACACCACGTTTCAATTTTCCGTACATATCACCAAGCGTTTTGCGCGATTTTTTCTTTGCTCGCCCAAGTAACAAAGCAATATTTTCCTGCGTTATTTCTTTTGTTACAACAACCATTGTTAATTCTCTTTATCGTTTTTGTTTCAATCTTCACATCTTACTACTCAAATCTCTCTACTCTTAATTCCCCATTTCTGAAAGAAATTTAATCCACACCATGCGTACTTGTTCTTCAGTGTAATCATATTCTTGCATAAGTTCTTTAAGAGCATCGGCAAAATTGCCAAATTCTTCACTACGGAAAAAGTCGTACATTTCTGCCACTTCTTCTTCTTCGAGTGATTCTTGCACTTGATAGTTAATATTCACTTTGGTTCCCGAAAGCACTATTTTTTCCAATTCATCGAGAAGTTCCACCAGCGAAATTCCGCGCGATTCGGCTATATCTTCGAGTGCCACTTGTCGGTCTATGCTTTGAATTACCTGCACTTTATTGCCCGATTTATTCACCACCGATTTCACCACCATATCTTGGGGACGTTCTATGTCGTTTTCCGCCACATACTGCGCTATGAGTTCCACAAATTCTTTTCCGAATTTCTGTGCTTTACCCTGCCCCACTCCTACTATATTCGCCATTTCGGCTATGGTAATGGGGTATTGTACTGCCATATCGTCTATGGACGTTTCTTGAAATACCACAAAAGGCGGAATATTATGGCGTTTTGCCACTTTTTTACGCAAATCGAGCAACATGGCTATAAGCACCGGGTCGAGCGATGCGCTCCCCTGCCCTTCCTGCAAATCGGCATCGGTGTCTTCGTAATCGTGGTCTTCGGTCATCATAAACGAGTGGGGATTTTTCAAAAAATCCTTACCTGCTTGGGTAACTTTCAGCAATCCGTAGTTCTCTATTTCTTTATCGAGCAATCGTGCTAAAAGCAACTGACGAATGAGGGCATTCCAATATTTTATGTCGTGGTCGCTGCCGCTGCCAAACTGTTCGAGTTTTTCGTGATGATAGGTTTTAATATCAGAACTTTCTTTGCCTGCCAAAATTTCGGCTATATGCCCGGCTTTAAATCGTTCTTTCACTGCAAGAATCGTTTCTATCACCATTCCCACTTCTTCTTTTGCTTCGCTTTGCGGTTTTGGGTTGAGGCAATTATCACAATTTCCGCAGTCTTCGTTCATTTGTTCACCAAAATAATTGAGCAGTGTGCGCACGCGACACATACTTGTTTCGGCGTATGAAGATGTTTCGAGCAGTAATTGTTTGCCTATTTCCTGTTCTGCAACGGGTTTGCCCTGCATGAATTTTTCAAGTTTTTGAATATCTTTCACGCTGTAAAATGCTATACATTTTCCCTCACCGCCATCACGCCCCGCACGTCCGGTTTCTTGATAATAGCCCTCCAAACTTTTGGGTATATTATAATGTATCACAAATCGCACATCGGGTTTGTCGATTCCCATACCGAAGGCAATAGTTGCCACTATCACATCGGCATCTTCCATCAAAAACGCATCTTGATTGCGTGAACGTGTTTGTGCTTCCAAACCGGCATGGTAAGGCAGTGCTTTTATACCATTTGCCACCAACATGTCCGACAAATCTTCCACATTCTTACGGCTCAAACAGTAAATTACGCCCGATTTGCCGGCATTATCTTTGATAAATCGTACAATTTGCTTATCGGCATTCACTTTGGGGCGTACTTCGTAGTACAAATTGGGGCGGCGAAACGAGGATTTGAACACAGTAGCCTCCAACATTCCCAAATTTTTCTGAATATCATGCTGCACTTTTGGCGTAGCCGTAGCGGTGAGTGCTATAATCGGTGCCGCACCTATTGCCTCCACTATGGGTTTTATGCGGCGATATTCCGGACGAAAATCGTGCCCCCATTCCGAAATACAGTGTGCTTCGTCTATGGCATAAAAAGAAACTTTCACACTTTTCAAAAATTCCACATAATCGTCTTTGGTGAGCGATTCGGGTGCCACGTAGAGCAATTTTGTGGCTCCGCTACGCACATCGGCTTTCACCTGATTTACTTCGGTGCGATTGAGCGAAGAATTTAAAAAATGCGCAATGCGATTGTCGGCACTAAAACCGCGCATGGCATCTACTTGATTTTTCATAAGGGCTATGAGCGGCGAAATTACTATGGCAGTGCCTTCGAGCATGAGCGATGGCAATTGATAACACAGTGATTTTCCACCTCCGGTGGGCATCAACACAAAGGAATCTTTGCCCGAAAGCAAATTCAGAATCACGTCTTTTTGATTACCTTTGAAGGTGTCGAAACCAAAATTTTCTTTTAAACAAGCGAGTAAATCTTTTTCAGTGTACATAACTTCTAAACTACTATTATACCTATATATCTACTATTTTGCGTAATAAATTGTATCGGTATTGAAATATTTTTTGCAAGAATAAAATAATCTCTATTTTTGTACGTAAATTTACAACTTATTCACAAATCACAAAACAATTAGTGCTTTATTTTGATTTTTTCTCTCGTAATTTGTAATTATCTTCATTGAGGGCTTCGCCATTCATAATTCGTATTTGTATAAAAAATGCCACGTTTACTCGCTATAGATTATGGAACCAAGCGCACGGGAATAGCCGTGAGCGACCCGTTACAACTCATTGCCAACGGACTTACCACTGTGCGCTCGCACGAATTATTGCAGTTTTTGGAACAATACACCAAAACCGAGCAGGTAGAAACATTTATTATTGGTATGCCGCGAACCTTGCGCAATGAAGATGCCGAAAATACGAAATACGTGAAAATTTTTGCAAAACAATGTGCCCAAAAATTTCCACACATTCCCATCGTATTTATTGATGAACGATTTACTTCTACTATGGCACACCAAACCATGCGCGATGCAGGACTGCGAAAAACTGCTCGACAAAACAAAGAACTCGTGGACAGCATTAGTGCCACCATTATTCTGCAATCGTATATGGAACAAAAAAAGTAATTTTTCGGCACTCTCTGCGTTTGTATATGTATGCAAATACACCTATATTTGCACGCGATTTTAAAAGAGCAACAAATATTTTACTATGATAAAACCTATTTTTTTATACGGCAACGGTGTGTTGCGCAAAGCAAGTGAGAATATCGACAACAAGTACCCGAACTTATCGACAGTAATTACCGATATGTACGAAACTATGGACAATGCCGATGGTGTGGGGCTTGCGGCTCCGCAAGTGGGGCTGCCTATTCGTGTATTTGTGGTAGATGGCACGGGATTTGCCGACAAATACCCCGATGCCGCAGATTTCCGTCAAGTATTTATCAATCCGCAGATTTTAGAACGCAGTGGAAAAGAATGGCTTTTCAACGAAGGCTGCCTAAGCCTGCCCACACTACACGAAGACATTGCCCGCCCCGAAACAGTGATAATTCGCTATTTCGATGAAACCTTCAACGAAAAAACCGAAACATTTTCGGGCATTTGCGCACGCATTATTCAGCATGAATACGACCACTTGGAAGGAAAAATGTTTATAGACCACGTAAACGCGCTCAAAAAACGCCTCATAAAAGGAAAACTGCAAAATATAGAAAAAGGAAAAGTTTCGGCACACTATAGAGTGCGCACAAAAGCATAATGTGCAGCAAAAAGTGTATATTTGCAAAATTTTTAAACCAACACAACCATGTCGCTCGAAACACAAGCCGAAGGCTCTATTATAGTAGAAGGCGCACGCGAAAATAACCTTAAAAATATTTCGGTAACAATTCCGCGCGATTCACTTACCGTTGTTACCGGACTTTCGGGCAGCGGCAAATCTTCGCTCGCCTTCGATACCATTTACGCCGAAGGGCAACGCCGCTACATAGAAACGCTTTCTGCATACGCACGCCAATTTCTGGGAAATTTGGAACGTCCCGATGTTGATAAAATTACCGGACTAAGCCCTGTAATTTCCATAGAACAAAAAACGGTGAACAAAAATCCGCGTTCCACAGTGGGCACCACCACCGAAATTTACGACTTTTTGCGCCTGCTCTATGCTCGCATTGGTGAAGCATTTTCATACGAAACCGGCGAAAAAATGGTGAAATACACCACACAAAAAATCATAGACCTGATTGTAGAGCAATTTCAGGGAAAGAAAATAATGTTGCTCGCTCCGGTGGTAAAAGGGCGCAAGGGGCATTATCAAGATTTATTTGAGCAATATCGCAAAAAAGGCTACTTGTATGCACGCATAGACGGCGAAGTGCGCGAACTTACCTTTGGCATGCGGGTAGATAGGTACAAAATTCACAATATTGAAATTGTGATTGATAAATTCAAAATTCAAAATCAAGACGAACCGCGCCTGAAACAATCCATAGAAACCGCCATGAAAATCGGCAAAAATATTTGCATGATTTTGGACGTAGAAACAAAAGCCGTAAAATTTTTCAGTAAAAAATTGATGTGCCCCACCACCGGACTTTCATACAACGACCCGGCTCCGCACTCCTTTTCCTTCAATTCTCCGCACGGAGCCTGCCCCTCTTGCGGCGGTCTTGGCGAAATTGACGAAATTGACATCCACAAAATTATTCCCGACACCTCTATCAACATATACGATGGTGCCATAAAACCACTTGGAGCATATCGTAAAAACTTGATTTTCTGCAAATTGGAAGCAGTGGCACACAAACACGATTTTACGCTTAAAACACCCTACAACGAAATTCCCGAAGAAGCAAAACAAGTGTTGCTTTTTGGCGACAACGATATGTACAGTTTCATAACCACACCCATAGGCGTAGATAGCAACTATTTCTACGGATTCGAGGGAATTTTACCTTTGGTGGAAAAACAATTGGAATTTCAAGACACTACGGCAAGCGAAGGGAGCGACGACTATTTATTCCGAAAAATTGAGTGCCCCGAATGTAAAGGAATGCGGCTCAAAAAAGAATCACTTTTTTTTCGCTTGGCAGGCAAAAACATAGCCGAAGTGTCGCAACTTTCCATAGACGATTTATATGCGTGGATAGCCGATTTACCAAAGCATTTGGCAAAACAACAGCAGCACATAGGCAGCGAAATTTTAAAAGAAATTCACACTCGCATAGGCTTTTTGCTCAATGTGGGGCTGCATTATTTATCGCTCAATCGCAGTTCGCGCACACTTTCGGGCGGCGAAAGCCAGCGCATACGCCTTGCCACACAAATAGGCTCAAAATTGGTGAATGTACTCTATATATTAGACGAACCAAGCATCGGTCTGCATCAGCGCGACAATGTGCAACTGATAGACGCACTCAAAAATTTACGCGATGCCGGCAATTCGGTGATTGTGGTAGAACACGATAAAGATATGATGCTCAATGCCGACTACATTATCGACATTGGACCCGGAGCAGGCAAGCATGGCGGCGAAATTGTGGCACAAGGTGCACCCAAAGAATTTTTTGCGCAGCAAAGCATTACCGCCGATTATATATTGGGGCGAAAAAAAATAGAAATTCCTGCCACTCGCCGTGCCGGAAACGGAAAAACGCTCACACTTGCAGGTGCTACGGGAAACAATTTAAAAGACGTAACACTCACCATTCCGCTGGGAAAATTGGTGTGCATTACCGGCGTTTCGGGCAGTGGAAAATCCACGCTTATCAATAGTACACTGCACCCTATTTTATCACAGTATTTTTACCGTTCCAAACAAACGCCCCTGCCCTACAAAACCATTGAGGGAATTGATACTATCAATAAAGTAATAGAAGTGAACCAAACACCGCTGGGGCGCACACCGCGTTCCAATCCGGCTACTTATACCAATATGTTTGGCGATATTCGCAAACTATTTGAACGCCTGCCCGAATCGCAACTGCGCAACTACAAAGCCGGACGATTTTCTTTCAACGTGAAAGGCGGACGCTGCGAAACCTGCAAAGGCGGCGGCATGAAGGTTATAGAAATGAACTTTTTGCCCGATGTATATGTGCCCTGCGATGTGTGTGGCGGAAAACGCTATAACCGCGAAACGCTGGAAGTAAAATACAAAGGAAAATCCATAAGCGATGTGCTCGATATGACCATAGACCAAGGAGTGGAATTTTTCGAGGCAATTCCCGATATTTTTCTCAAACTTAAAACCTTGCAAAATGTGGGATTGGGATATTTAACACTGGGACAATCTTCTACAACCCTTTCGGGCGGCGAAGCACAGCGCGTGAAACTCGCCGCAGAACTCGCCAAACGCGATTCGGGAAATACCTTGTATATATTAGACGAACCCACCACCGGACTGCATTTTCAAGATATTGCCGTGTTTATGGACGTAATTCAGCAACTTGTAGATAAAGGAAATACGGTAATTATTATAGAACACAATTTGGACGTTATAAAAGTAGCCGATTGGGTGATAGACATTGGTCCCGACGGCGGCAAAAACGGCGGCACCATAGTAGCCGAAGGCACTCCCGAAACCGTGAGCAAAAGCAAAAAAGGCTACACCGCAAAATTTATTGCAGAGGAGTTAGCACAAAGTAGCAAGTAGAGAATATTGAGTATTTATGACTTTTAAAATTAATTTACAATTTACAATTTACAATTTACAATTAATTCGTACTTTTGCGCATTAATACATTGCAATGACGCTCAAAAAAATTATTTCTATTGTCGCTTTCGGGTTCTTCGCCGTTTCCGGCGTTTCGCAAACGAATTTTTTTGCGAACGATGACGATGCGCTCACAAAGGATTTTTACAAGCGTTCGCTGCACTATACCGCCACGGCACTCTGCAATTTTCCGAAATGGAACGTGGGTGCGGCATTTGTAATTCATTCTTCGGTCAATCGCATTTCGTTTTACTTCGATGCCAAAATCAATACTCTGCAACGCTACACTATACACGGCTGGGAATTTGATGCAGAAGGTCAAAAAACAGCAATTTCAAAATCGGTTCCTTATAACAATTTACTTGTAAATGCAGGCATAGCACGCGGCGTTACGCGCAATGTAATGCTCTATGCGGCAGTAGGGTTCCGCGCACAATCTACCGATTTTACCAACACTGCCGGCAGCGGACAAAGTTTCACAATTCCTCGTCAAGGCTTGCAACATAATTTAGGACTTGGCGTTATATACATTACCGACCGAAAATTCACTTTTCAAGCCGGTATGGACTTATCTGACCTTAGTATTAACACAGGAATTGGCTACACATGGTAACAAAAAACGCATCATTTCTTCCGTCATTTCTGCGCACGCAGGAATCTCCTCAAAAAAAACATAAAATACCCGCTTTCGCAAGTACAACCTCCTCGTTCGTTTCATTGTTTTTCTGCACAATCGCACTCACAGCATTTTCAAGTTGCAAACTTGCAGGGCTGAACACCCAACGCGAAACTCCCAAAAAAGGCTACATATATCCACACTTCACCGAAAAAGATTATGTGCGCGGCACGTTGGGTGAAAATCGCAGTTGTTACAACGTACTGCATTACAACATCAACTTAGACATCAATCCCGAAAAAAAACACATTGCAGGCTACGCCGACATTCAGTTTGAAGCCGAAAAAACCTTGAAAGAACTACAAATAGATTTATTCAAAAACTTACGTATCGACAGCATTATCTATTCGCGCATAGAGCCTGCATTTGCAAAATCGCAGGGACAAAAACTCGCGTTTTCACGAAAATACAACGCTGTGTTTGTGCAATTTCCCGATAGTGTACAACAAAACACGATTAACAATCTGCGCGTGTTTTACGCAGGAAAACCTACTGAGGCAAATCGTCCGCCATGGGAAGGCGGTTTTGTATGGAAAAAATCGGCAGACGGCAGTGCGTGGTTCGGCGTTACCTGCGAAGGCGATGGCGCGAGTATGTGGTTCCCCTGCAAAGACCACCTTTCAGACGAACCCGACCATGGTATGACACTCACCGCAAGCGTTCCCAAAGGACTAACCGTAGTGAGTAACGGCGTGCAAACCGCTCACGAAACACGTGGAGAAAAAGAAATTTTTACGTGGAATACCAATTACCCCATAAATAATTATAACATAACACTCTACGCCGGAAAATTTGTGTCCTACACCGAAGAATTTAAGGGAATAGATAGCACATTTACACTGAGTTACTACACCCTTCCCGAACATTTTGAAAAATCGCGCAATGCCTTTGCACAAACCGCACCCATTTTACGTTTTTACGAAACCATGTTTGGACCCTACCCGTGGGCAAACGAAGGATTTAAACTCATAGGCAGCCCCTACGAAGGCATGGAACACCAAACAGCCATAGCCTACGGCACCAAAGGACGGCAAATTGCCGGTATCGACTACATTATTCTGCACGAAACAGCGCACGAATGGTTTGGCAACTCGGTTTCGGTACCCGATGTGAGCGATATTTTTATTCACGAAGGATTTGCAACCTACGCCGAAGTACTGTATATGGAGCAGTTGTACGGCAAAAAAACTGCCGACAAGTATTTGAGCCGATACAGTGCTTTCATACAAAATAAAAACCCCATAGTGGGCATTCAGGGCGTGAATTTTTGGAATTACAAAGACACCGACCCGTACATGAAAGGAGCGTGGACACTGCACGGATTGCGATTTGTGGTGAATAACGACAGTCTGTTTTTCGATATACTACACTCGTTTTACACCCGGCAAGCCTATAAAATAACTACCGTACAGGATTTTATAACGCTCGTGAACACCAAAACCGGCAAAGACCTTTCGTGGTATTTCAATCAATATTTGTACAAACGCGAAGTGCCGGTGTTGGAATACTATAGCGAACCGTCGGGCAAGGGCACGAAACTCCATCTCCGCTGGACAAACGTAGATGCCAATTTTGCACTACCGGTAGAAATAGTAGCCGATGGCACACCGCTGCGCATCAACACCACCACCCAAGAACAAAGCGTAACAATCTCCGACTTTGATCACATTGCCTTCAACATATCACCGGCGTATTTTGCGGTGAAGGAGGTGAGCGCGAAGAAATTCAAAAAAATGAGATAATCTCGTTTAGGGCAAAAGCACCGCCGAATCCGCAAGAGTACTACTTGTTCCGGGTTCATAGCGTCTGTGGGCGTAGCAGGCAATGTGCCTCTGAGTTTTTTGCCATCCATGCAAATTTGCTTTTCACTCAAACTCCCTACCACGTCTTTACCGGAATCTGCGAGGCAAACGCGCAAAACATCTGATTCTATGGCGGCAAATACACGCTCGAAGGTATCTGTGGAAGGAATACCGTTTGGGAACGATATATACTCTTACAGAAAACTTTGGTGTGTTTGCCCTAAAAAAAAATTGACACAAGGCAGTTTTTCATATCTCGTTATTCGTTATTCACATCTCAAAAATTGTTAATAAAATTGAAAAAATATTAAAAAGAAAGGTGGGAATATTGCGAAAATTTGCTTTGTTTTGTAACCTTAAAAATTAGTACTAAAATAAATAATAGGTATATGAAAAAACATAATTTTTATGCAGGTCCTTCACGATTGAGCGACTACGCGCTGCAAGCCACTTCTGAGGCTATCAACGATTTCGCGGGCACCGGCATTTCTCTATTGAGTATTTCGCACCGCACGCCCGAATTTCAAGATGTAATGGATAGTTCTGCGGAATTGGTAAAAGAATTGTTGAACGTTCCCGAAGGCTATTCGGTACTGTTTTTACAGGGTGGTGCAAGTTTGCAATTTGCTATGGTTCCGCTCAATTTGTTAGACAAATCGGCAACCTACATCAATACCGGCGTATGGGCTACGGGCGCAATAGCCGAAGCAAAATGTTACGGAGAAGTAGTGGAATTGGCAACATCGAAAGATAAAAATTTCTCCTACATTCCAAAAGGCTGGGAAAGCAAAGTGGACCCTGCCACAAGTTATGTGCACATTACTACGAATAACACCATTTACGGCACGCAATACAAAAGCGACCCGAACGTACCTGCTCTTTTGGTAGCCGATATGTCGAGCGATATTTTCAGCCGCCCTATTGATATTTCAAAATATGCACTGATTTATGCCGGAGCGCAAAAAAATGTAGGCGCAGCAGGCGTTACACTCGTAATAGTGCGCGATGACGTATTAGGAAAAGTAGATAGAGTGATTCCAAAAATTTTGAAATACCAAACGCATATCGACAAAGGCTCTATGTACAATACCCCTCCTACTATGGCGGTGTACACGTGTTTGAAAACTATGGAACGTTACAAACAATTGGGCGGCGTGGAAGTAATGCACCAGCGAGCAAATGCCAAAGCACAATTACTATACGATGAAATCGACCGCAACCCAATGTTCAAAGGAACCGCTGCAGTAGAAGACCGCTCAAATATGAATATATGCTTTGTGATGAACGATGAATACAAAGACAAAGAAGCGCTTTTCAACGATTTTGTGAAAGCACGCAATATTTTGGGCGTAAAAGGACACCGCTTAGTGGGTGGTTTCCGCGCATCAATTTACAATGCACAACGCGAAGAAAGTGTGCAAGCACTTATTACCGCCATGCAGGATTTTGAAAAACGACATATTTAATTACACAATACAAGAAAAAGGGAGTTTTACGCTCCCTTTTCTGTTTAAAAAATACTTAAAAAACTATGACAAAAGTACTTGTAGCAACCGAAAAACCATTTGCCAAAGAAGCCGTAGATGGAATTAAAGAAATTGTAGAAAAAGCAGGATTTACCTGCGTATTGCTCGAAAATTACACCGAAAAACAGCAACTTCTCTCTGCCGTTGCCGATGTTGATGCTATTATTATTCGCAGCGATATTGTAGATAAAGAAGTGGTAGATGCCGCTAAAAATTTAAAAATTGTGGTGCGTGCCGGTGCCGGTTACGATAACATTGACTTGGAAGCCTGCACAACAAAAGGCGTGGTGGCTATGAACACGCCGGGTCAAAACGCCAATGCCGTAGCAGAATTAGTATTCGGTATGATGATATTCTTTGCCCGCGTGGGATTCAATGGAAAATCGGGAACAGAATTGCGCGGAAAAACCTTTGGTATTCACGCCTTTGGCAACATTGGTCGCATAGTAGCAAAAATCGCACGAGGATTTGGTATGATAGTATTTGCTTACGACCCATTTGTGAGCCACGATATAATTGAAAAAGAAGGAGTTACATCACTTTCTTCTATCGAAGAATTATACAAAACCTGTCAATATGTATCGCTCCACATTCCGGCTACCGAAAAAACTATCAAATCTATCAATTACAAATTGCTTTCGCTAATGCCAAAAAATGCAGTGCTTGTGAATACTGCCCGCAAAGAAGTTATCAACGAAGACGATATGCTCCGCTTGATGGAAGAGCGCAAAGATTTTGCATACATTGCCGATGTGCGCCCCTCGAAAGCCGCAGAATTTGAAGAAAAATTTGCAAACAGAATATTATTTACCGCAAAAAAATCGGGTGCACAAACCGAAGAAGCAAATATTAATGCCGGATTAGCCGCTGCAAATCAAATAGTTGCCTTCATTAGCAAAGGCGATAGAAATTTTCAACTCAATAAATAATACTCAGTTATTCAGTTATTCATACCTAATATGTCAGTAGTAAAACCATTCAGAGGCTATCGTCCTCAAAAAGACTTAGTTACAAAAATTGCATCGCGCCCCTACGATGTATTGAACTCCGAAGAAGCCAAACAAGAGGCAGGCGACAATGCACTTTCGTTTTATCACGTTATAAAACCCGAAATTGACCTGCCGGCAAGTGTAGATATTCACTCGCAAGCAATTTACGACAAAGCGAAGGAAAATTTGCAAAAATTGATAGCCGAAGGCGTGTTTGTGCAGGATTCAAAACCATGTTACTACGTGTATGCACAAACCATGAACGGCAAAACGCAATACGGAATAGTGGGTGCAGCAAGTGTGGAAGATTACGAAAATAATATTATTCGCAAACACGAACTCACTCGCCCCGATAAAGAGGAAGACCGCATGAATCACGTGCGTTACACCAATTTCAATGCAGAACCGGTATTTTTTGCCTTCAAAAACAACTTGGAATTGGATATGATTATTCACGATGCTATTTTGATAGACCCTGTGTATAATTTTGTGAGTGAAGATGGTATAGGACACCACGTGTGGGTGATAGACAACGATAACAAAATCAAACACATAGAACACATATTTGCCAACGAAGTAGATTATCTCTACGTAGCAGACGGACATCACCGCACGGCTGCGGCTGCGCGAGTGGGTGCAGAACATCGCAAAAATAACCCGAACCACACCGGAAACGAAGATTATAACTTCTTCCTTTCGGTAAATTTCCCCGCAAATCAATTAACAATTATAGACTACAACCGATTAGTAACCGATTTGAACGGTTTGACGGTAGAGGAATTTTTGAAAAAACTCGAACATTCATTTACCATAGAGAAAAAAGGAAGTGAAATTTACAAACCTACTGCGCTCCACAATTTTTCGCTCTACGTAGAAGGTCAGTGGTATTCACTCACGGCAAAAGAAGGCACGTACAACGATGCCGACCCTATTGCAGTGCTCGATGTTACCATTCTTACCGAACAAATTTTAACGCCCCTACTCAATATTACCGACCTGCGCACAAGCAATCGCATAGATTTTGTGGGTGGTATTCGCGGACTTGGAGAATTGAAACGCAGAGTTGATAGTGGCGAAATGAAAGCAGCCTTTGCCCTCTACCCTGTGTCGATGGAGCAATTAATGGATATTGCCGACAATGATGCCATTATGCCGCCAAAAACCACATGGTTTGAACCAAAACTCCGCAGTGGATTGATTTTACACGAATTATAACACGCAATTATTGCACACAAAAAAGAGGCTATCAAATCGGTAGCCTCTTTTTTTTGCCGTTTACATTTCCTATCAAGCAAAAAAAAAGCGACAAACTCTCGTTGGTCGCTTTTTTCGATATATTCAAACTACTATTTAAACAGCGGAAAATTCGCCATTAAATCGTTCACTTGTTTGCGTGTTTTTGCAATTACTGTTTCACTTGTAGGGTTAGAAAGCACTGCATCTATATAATCCACAATTTGTTTGATTTCAACTTCTTTCACGCCGCGCGTAGAAACTGCTGCCGTGCCCACGCGGAAACCCGAAGTGGTAAACGGAGTGCGGCTATCGAAGGGCACCATATTTTTATTGATAGTAATATCGGCTTGCACAAGAGTATTTTCGGCTTGTTTTCCGGTCATTTCGGGGAATTTGGTGCGCAAATCTATCAACATGGAGTGATTGTCGGTTCCACCGGAAATTACTTTGTAGCCTTTTTCTATGAATGAAGATGCCATTACTGCCGCATTTTTTTGCACTTGTTTCATGTATTGTGCATAATCTTCGGTAAGTGCTTCGCCAAATGCCACTGCTTTTGCTGCAATTACGTGTTCCAACGGTCCTCCTTGAATACCCGGAAATACCGCGAAATCGAGTAATTGTGTCATAGTTTTGAGTTCGCCTTTTGGCGTGGTTATTCCCCATGGATTTTCAAAATCACCTTGCATTAAAATCAAACCACCGCGAGGACCTCGAAGGGTTTTGTGCGTAGTGGTGGTAACCACATGACAGTGAGGGAAAGGATTGTTCAATAATTTGGTAGCAATCAAACCTGCCGGGTGAGCAATATCTGCCATGAGTATGGCACCTACTTTGTCGGCTATGTGGCGCATACGTGCATAGTCCCAATCGCGAGAATAGGCACTTGCACCGGCAATGATTAATTTTGGTTTTTCAGCCAATGCCAATTTTTCCATTTCATCATAATCCACTCTTCCTGTTTCTTCGTTCACTTTGTAACCCACAGGGCGATAGAGTAATCCCGAAGAATTTACCGGAGAGCCGTGAGAAAGGTGTCCGCCATGCGAAAGGTCAAAACCCATGAAGGTATCGCCCGGTTTGAGCACGGTCATAAGCACCGCCATATTTGCCTGCGCTCCCGAATGAGGTTGCACATTTGCCCATGTAGCACCAAAGAGTTCTTTTGCGCGGTCTATTGCCAACTGTTCCACTTTATCTACCACTTCGCAACCGCCGTAATAGCGTTTGCCCGGATAGCCTTCGGCGTATTTATTGGTAAGACACGAACCCATGGCTTGCATTACTTGTTCGCTCACAAAATTTTCCGAAGCAATCAATTCCACGCCATGTAACTGACGTTGATATTCTTCGTGTATTAATTCAAAGATTTGTGTGTCCTTTTTCATGATTTTTTTTGATTTAAGAGGTTTTAGAAACAAGAAACAAGGCAACTACTATTCTAATTACCTTGTTTCTCATGTTGTGTATTTTGTGTTACTTATTTTTTCGCATTTGCAGCCTCTTGCATAGCGCGAGCAGCCGAACGAGTAAGATTCACCGAGCAAATTACTGCCGATTTCGGGTCTAAAATCGTCAATCCGTTGAAATTCAATGTGTCGATTTTTACTGATTGTCCGATAGTTAATTTTGAAATTTCTACGTCCAGCGTTGCCGGCATATCTTTCAACAAACCGTTTACTTTCAATTTACGCATTTTTTGTTGCAATTTACCCCCTTGTTTCACCCCTTCGGCTACGCCGTTGAGTTTAATAGGAAGTTTAATAGTGAAAGGTTTATTGTCGGAAATTTCTAAGAAATCCACGTGAATAGGTGCGTCTGTGGTTGGGTGAAATTGAATATCTTTCACAATTGCTTTGTGTTTTTTTCCTTCAATGTTCAATTCTACTACATACACATTTGGTGAAATATATACTTTGTCGAAAGCAATTCTATTCACCGAAAAGTGGAGATTTTCACTACCGCCATACAATACACATGGTATGTTACCATTTGCACGACTTTGTTTTGTTTCTGCATTGTTGGCAGTTGTTCTTTTTGTTCCTTGTAATTCAATACTAAGCATAATACTGTTTGTTTTGTGTGCTACTTACAACGGCTGTTGTCCATTACACGATTACTACTTTATTTTTTGAGAGGGCAAATATAGTACTAATTATTGATTGTAAATTGTAAATTGTAAATTATTTTCGCCCATAGTCGCAGTTATTTTCGTAATTTTGGTGTGCAATTTGAAAAATTCTATGAAACGTAATTTTTTTCGACATATATATATAGTACTCGCACTTGTAAGCGTGTGCACTATTTCGTGGGCGCAAGTAGAAGCACCGCCTATTGCTCACGTGTCGGTCAATCCCTATACTTCGGTAATTTCAGTGGCGTGGAATCCAAGCCCTTCTCCCAATATTGCTTTTGTGCGCGTGAATTATATTTACGACCAAACTTCGCTTATAAAAGCAAAAAAAGTAAAAGACATGTTCCGCAATCAGCGCGATTCTATTGATTTCATACTCGATACCATGTATATTTTTCCGCAAGATGCTCCAAATATGCCTCTATCCTTTGCCGTAGATGCCTATTCTGCTACCGGTGAAAATAGTACTAATTTACACGCCTATCTCACTACCATGTATTTGCAAGCAGAGGCAAATCCTTGTTCACAAACCATTCGCTTATTTGGCAATGATTTATTTTACCCCAAAAGCACTGTTCAGTTAAATGTTGTGGAACCTGAAATCATTGAAGTAGATGAAAACAATAATGAAACAAAAGTGTATTCGATTGGAGATGGCTATTGGAGTTTTGACACTCACACCTTCTCTCATACACTTGCCCCTAACGGAAAAGATTTTCGGCGATTTTTCATACGAATGAAATATCATACCTATATGACTGTACCCGAAACCTACGAAGAGGCTACTTCCAATATGGTGTATGTAAACTTCACTTCGTACAACTACCCGCAATTTATCAACCTACATTCCATTTCGGCAACACCCGAAAATACCGTACAACTCGCTTTTATGGTAGATACGCACACTTCGTTTGATAGATATATTCTCCAACGCTCACAGGGCGATAGTGTGCACTTTTCCACCATAGACACTCTGCGCGTACCTGCTTCGGCAATTTCACCGCTGCGCATATCGCTTGCCAATGAATTTTCTCTCGAAACGGTATATTACTACCGCCTTGCGGCTCTCGATAATTGCAACACAGTTGTGGTATATTCCCCAGCAGTTACGCCTATGCGCCTGAGTGTGAGCGAAGAAAGCGACATGGAACACCTTCTGCAATGGACAGCATCACAGGTTTCAACCTCTCAAAACACTGATTTTCAAATCTTTCGCAGCCACAATAATAATCCTCCCGAAGAAATTGGAACAACAAATGCCACTTCGTTTATCGACAACCTCGCAGGCAATTATCGCATAGGTGCACATATTTGCTATCACATAGAAACTTCGCAAATTATTAATTCCGAACAAGTTACAACATTATCAAACACTGCGTGCATAGAAAAACAATATCGCTTAGTGCTGCCCACAGCCTTCAATCCGCGCAGTGTCATAGAAGAAAATCGAAGTTTTCAACCCAAATACGCCTTTATAACCGGCAATTACACTCTGCGCATATACGACCGCTACGGCAGCGAAATTTTCACTTCGCACGATATAAACATAGGTTGGGACGGCACCGTGCGCGGCTCGCAACTCCCCGCCGGCGTGTATCAATACAAAATTACCGTAGATATGCCCACCGGCACGCACATAGAGCGGCTTGGCAGCGTGAGTTTGGTGTATGCAGAATAAGTGAGTGTGGAAATGAGTAACTGTGTAAATTAATTTACAATTTACAATTTACAATTTACAATTATTTGTATTTTTACCACACATTTTCGGTACCGCTCATGAACGAACAAAATATTATAACCATACTCGATTATTTGGGAACCTTTGCCTTTGCGGTGAGTGGCGCATTGGCTGCTGCCGAAAAAAAATTCGATATTTTCGGTGCGATTTTTCTGGGATTTGTTACCGCCATAGGCGGCGGCACCCTGCGCGACTGTATGCTGGGCAATACTCCGGTGGCATGGCTGCACAATATCAATATTTTCTATACCATTATGTTTGCCGTGCTCATCACGTTTTTGTTTCGCAACACCATTCAGCGTTTTTTCAAAGCCCTGTTTTTGTTCGACACCATTGGCATCAGCGTATTCACCATTATAGGCATACAAAAAGGTTTTGCCGCCGATATTTCGGTACCCACAGCCATTATGATGGGAATAGCCACAGCCGTAGTGGGCGGCGTGTTTCGCGATGTGTTGTGCAACGATATTCCGCTCATTTTCCACAAAGAAATTTATGCCACCGCCTGCTTAATTGGCGGCGTGGTGTATGTCGCCTTGTGTCAATTCGATTTCAACGGCGTGGCGGCTATTGCGGCAGCAGGTATTATTTTCACAGTGCGCACTCTCAGCGTTCGCTACAATTGGTCGCTACCGCGATTTAAGTAAATGAACACATTATCTTATTGGCATATTAGCACATTAGCATATTATTTATACGTTTTCACCACCGAATTATAATCGCCCAAGCCGTTTGGCGCATAGCCTTCGGTTTCAGGGTCATTTTCCCAACGGGTGCCGTCTATCACAAATTTATATTGAAATTCTCGCCCCAGCGGAAGTCCGCGGCTCACACTGCCGGTGCCGTTGGTTATTTTAAATGGAAGTTCCTCTATATCCCAATCGTTGAAATCGCCGGCAACCGATGCTTTTTTCGCGCCACCCAATAAATCTGCCGAAATAGTGAATGTAACTTTGCACACTGCACTCGCTTTTGGAAATGTTTTTTTCATTGTTGATTATTATTTTTGTTACAAAAAAGTGTGTTATTGAGTGGCAAAAGTAAGAATTTACCCGAAATTGCAAAAAAATGTTGCACTTTTTCTCTGCTTTACATACTATACCAATATCTATTGGCGTTATAACCTAAATGTTCGTTGGTTTTTTGCTTTCTTATTTTCTGCATTTTTTGAAAAAAAACTGCATTTTTATTTGGAAGTAATGAAAAATGTAGTATTTTTGCATGACGAAAATTCTAAAATAATATGACGAAAATCATATTGTAGGTTTTCAAAGAGTTCATTAGAATATAATCTCAAATTACAGATACAAGGGCGGTCGATTCTCTTTTCATGGTGTTGCGACTTTTTCATGATTGGTTATGTGGTGTTTGGAGATAAGGTAAAATTGATTGTATTTGTTTTAAATAGACTGCCCGATGGCAATTTTACCTTATCTCTTTTTTTTTACCTTTTTTTCAAACAACAACAAACACATAGGCATCATTGCACACAAAAACAAAAGAAACACAACGTATGTTTTACATCGCGCCGAATAACCCAATGATTTTCATGCGTTGTTTCACCAATCCGCATACGGAAATGTTGTTTTTTGCACAGCGAAGGTTGAACAAAATCAGTTTAAAGGTTTTTTTTGCGCAGGCGGCGTAGTCGAAACTCCACCATGCGGCAAGGTATATGCCCACCCAAAACGGCACAAGCGACCACAGCGGCATATTCGCCACGCGCAACCACAGCAGCGCATATACTATGTATATGATAGGCATAAGTAAAAACAACGCGCCAAATGCCACCGTACTGCGGAACTGCTTGTCTTTTGCGGCTTTTCGTGCAAGTGCCGTAACAGCGCAATACAAGTAGCCGTGTAACACAGCACCTACCATGAATATTGGCATAGTAAGCAGCAAAACTATCAATCGCCACGCAACGCTCCACGCGCTACCGTTTTTTTTCACTACCTCATCGGTATAATTTTGTTGTGCTAAATTGCGTTTATAATCCTGCGCCTGCGTTATAATTTCAGCAAAAACTTCCGGTTGTTCTTCTTTGGCGGTATCGAGCACTTCTATCACTTTTTTATGCGCCGCAAATTGGCTTTGCAACGAAACTCCCGAAAGAGAAAGTCGCTCACGGGCAGCACCGGCGCACACGTAGCGAAGCGTTTCATACGCATCATACTCCGCATCAAAGTGCTGAATTGCTATCATTTGTGCCTTCATAGCATCATCGAGCAGGTCTTTCAAGTCCTGTTGCGCTTGTTGCGGATTTTTTTCGTATTCGTGCTTGAACTGCGCCACTGCAATAGGTTTTCCAAAATGTATGAGTAAATCGCTGCGTGGGTCAAAATAATTTTCGTAGTAAATTCCGGTGGGCACTATGTGCACATCGAGCGAAAAATTGTGCTGTTCTTCGGCTAAAAACGCTATGCGCGGCACTGCTTTTTTTGTTTCGCGCAAGCGGCGAAATCCCCAATGCGTGGCTTCGGGAAACAGTGCAAGCGTGGTAGATTGTGCCAACACATCTACGCATTTTTCAAATACTTTTTCATTATTCGCAAGTGCTTTCAAGCCATCGCGCTGACGAAAAATAGGCATAATTTTGAGCCACTGCAATACCGGACGGGCTACATTACTTTTGAACATATCGGCTCTCGCAAGCCACAGCACCGGTTTGGGAAGAGCACCCAATACCACGAGGGCATCCATTGCCGTATTCTGATGATTAATAGCAAGTATAGTGCTTTTGTGTTCATACACATGATGCGCTCCCACCACTTGCACGCGCTTGTACCACGAGTGAAACAAAAGGCGAAACCACGTGTGGCGAAGCAAAAAATACGCAAGTGAAAATCGTTCGGGTTTTCCTAAATCTAATTCCATGCAAATAGTTGTTAGTTATTAGTGGTTAGTTTGAAATCTCTTAGTTCTTAATTGATTTGTGTCTTGTGTCTGAAATCTAATTATTGTAGCCAAATTGTTTCAAAAGTTTTTCGTTATCGCGCCAATCTTTGCTCACTTTCACAAAGAGTTCCAAATGCACCGGTTTTTGCAAAAATGCCTCAATATCTTTGCGAGCCTCTATGCCGAGTTGTTTAATTCCGGCACCTTTACTCCCTATTATAATACCCTTTTGCGAATCGCGAGCAACCAAAATCACGGCACGAATAATATCGCGCACCTCACCTTCTTCGTAACTATCTACCACCACCTCCACAGAATACGGAATTTCTTTTTGATAGAGCAGAAGAATTTTTTCGCGCACAATTTCCGACACAAAAAACCGCATAGGTTTATCGGTGAGCACATCTTTATCGTAGTAGGCTTCGCCTTCGGGCAGGAGTTCCACTATACGTTTCAATATGTATTCGGTATTAAATTTATTCAATGCCGAACTCGGAATAATTTCTGCCTGCGGCAAACGTTCTTCCCATTCCTCCACCAATTTCACCAACTGTTCTTGCGTAGTGAGGTCTATTTTATTCAAAATCAAAAGCACAGGAATTTGTTGGTGGCGAATTTTATTCAAAAAATCCTCATTTTTTTCGGCGCTTTCCTGCACATCGGTTATATACACTATCACATCGGCATCTACCAGAGCCGATTCTGAAAATTTGAGCATACTTTCCTGCAATTTGTAGGCAGGTTTGAGCACACCCGGCGTGTCGGAAAACACTATTTGATAATCATCGCTATTCAAAATCCCCAAAATTCGGTGGCGCGTGGTTTGCGATTTATTGGTTACTATCGACAGGCGTTCGCCCACCAATTCGTTCATCAACGTGGATTTTCCCACATTCGGATTGCCTACTATATTTACAAATCCGGCTTTATGTTTTGCGTGTGTCATAGTCTATTAAAATTGCACAAATGTATGATTTTTTTCATTAAAACCGTACATTTGCAGCAAATTCAGATTACAGAAATCTTCCTTTATGCACACACACTCATTGCAAACTCCGGTAGCACGCTACGGAAAATTACAGGTAAACCCAAAAACGGGTTATATATACGGTAGCAAAACCGGTGCGGAAACGCCGGTGCAGGTAAAAGGCGTGAGTTTCGGGTGGAATATGTATCCTGCAAGCGCACCCTATTTCAATGCGCACACTGTGCACGCGCTGGTGCACAATATGAAAGCCGAAATTCTGCGTGCACCTATGGGCTACGCTAGCGAATGGGGCTATGCCCAGCCAGAAAATCGCAACATACTCATGCAGCGAATTTGCACCGTAGTGGAAGCCGCCATATCCGAAGGCGTGTATGTTATTATAGATTGGCACTCGCACCATGCGCATCTATTACCCGAAGCAGAAATTGCACGCAACTATTTGCAAGAAATGGCGCAAAAATACGGAAAGTACGACAATGTGATTTTTGAAATTTACAACGAACCCATGTTTCCCAACCATACGCCGAGTGAATATTACCGTTGGGAAACAATAAAACCCTACGCCGAAGATGCCATTGCTGCCATTCGCCGCTATTCCGATAATTTGGTGGTGGTGGGAACACCGTATTTTTCGCAGCAGGTGGGCGATGTGGCAGGGCACGAAATTCTCGATGCGAACACCGCCTACGTTCTCCACTTTTACACCTATAATCACAGGCTTGATGCCTACACGCAAAACGGCACTTTTCGTGAACAAATACAAAAAGCACTCGCGGCAAAACTTCCGCTTTTTGTAAGTGAATGGGGCACCACACACAGCGATGGCGGACAAAGCGAAAATTTCAATACTCATAGTGTAAATAATTCCAACGAATGGATGCTGTGGTGCGACAAACACAACATTTCGTGGTGCGCATGGCAAATGAGCCACCGACCGGATGAAAAATCGGCATGGTTCAACGAACGCGGCGATGTTTCCGCCCTCACGGAATTACACAAAAGCGATTTCAACGAAAGCGGGCAGTATATTTGGGATAAGTTGGAAACACAATTTCGGGCAACACATACAAAATCGTAACCCTTACTGCTCCACACGCAGCCCAATAGAGCGCACGCCATGCAGTTCTCGCCCTTCATCGCTCACAAATTGCAAGATATTTTCGCCTTTGTGCATATACACTTCGTGAAGCACCACCACTTCGTGTTGCCACACAGTATCGCCTTGCGGCGTGCCGGTAAAATTCATCCGCGCATCTACCACCGGTATTCCTAAGGGAATGGCAAACGATTCCTCTCCTGCAAAACTATGCGAAAACGTAAGTACTAATTGCTTAAAATCAATACCGGCATCGTGCGAAAGAGTTAAAAATACCGTTGCAGGATTTTTCTCATCATTGTTTTCAAAGGTAAATTGCTTCACAATAGCGGTACTATCTATATTCACCGTTTTGTTCATTACTTCTTTTTTTGTGTGATGTGCGCAGGCTGCACACAAAGCACACAAGGCTATTACATACACTATTTTTTTCAGAATATTCATTGTATTTATTTTCAAATTAACACATTGTCGTATCAGCACAGTAACACATTGAATTATTTTTCCAACGCCTTCGCTTCGTTCCAATATTCGTCCATTTCCTGCAAGGTCATATCGTGGAAATTTTTTCCCTGCATTATGGTTTTCGCTTCCAAATATTCAAATCTTCGCTTGAATTTTTTATTGGTTCGTTCCAGCGCAGTTTCGGGGTCTATGCCATAGAGCCGCGCCGCATTCACCATAGCAAACATAAAATCACCAAACTCATCTTCTATCTTGTCAGCATTATTTTTTTGCACAAGTTCGTGTTTGAGTTCGGCGAGTTCTTCTTCTACTTTTTCCCACACCTGCTCTTTCTGCTCCCAATCAAAACCTACGGCACGGGCTTTTTGCTGCATTCGCGATGCTTTTACCACCGCCGGAAGCGAAGTGGGTACACCGCCAAGCACCGATTTCGGACGGTCTTTTTCCTGCAATTTCAATTCTTCCCAGCGCACTTTTACCTCTTCCTGATTTTCCAAATGTTCTTCGCCAAACACGTGAGGGTGGCGGTAAATCAATTTTTCGCAAAGCGAATCTATCACATCGGTAATGGTAAAATCGCCCGTTTCTGATGCAATTTTTGCATAAAACACTATGTGCAGCAACACATCACCCAATTCTTTTTTTACCTCATCGGTTTTTTTATCTACAATTGCATCTGCCAATTCGTAACATTCTTCAATGGTAAGATTGCGCAAGGTTTCAAATGTTTGTTTTTTGTCCCACGGACATTTTTCGCGCAATTCATCTAATATGTGCAGCAGTCGTTCCAATGCTTTTCCTGCCTGTGTGTAATCGGTATTCATGAAATCAGTTGGTAAATCAATACGTTTAAAAGTCTAATTATCTTGTGTCTAATAGTCGAAATCTAATGCAAACTCGCTTCTTTTTCTTCTTCGGAATTAAAGAATCTCACGGTAAGTTTTGTGTTTTTATCTACGTGTGAAAAATATTTTTTAAAATTATCGTTGGGCAGTGCTATTTCCAAATATCCGCTAAAACTGAACAATGCCATAATAAAACCGCTTTTTGCTCCGTCATAGTAATTTTTTGCAATTTTGTCGGTAGTGGTTTCTTTGCGCATACTACCCACTCGTATGGTAAACGGTCGCCCCAGCCCTACTTTATCGAAATCTTTTTTCGTAATATTAGTAATGGCATTGCCATATACATCGAAACAAATAATTTCGCCCTGCAAACTATCGGGCATACGGGCAGCCAAACCTATTTTTCGCCCTCGTACCGCCTCTATTTTTTCGCCTATGTGATTGGGGCGTTCGCCCATAGCCAATCTGCCAATCGCATCAATATACATTCCAAGTTCAGGAAAGGCATGAAATTTATTCTCAGCATGTGCATGAGCCTTCGGAAGTACCTGAGGCAGTTTGTAGGTTTCTATTGAAGGAAATTCTTCGTTAAAAATCATTTCCCACACACCGTTATTGGGTCCTATAAAATAATGCCCCTTGTACTGAAAACAGATATGCTGCACCGGATTTTCATCACTCAATTTACCCCCCACGGCTATTATGTGAATTGTTTTTGCAAGAAAATAATGATATGAATTTTTCAACGCCCATGCTGCTTGGGAAATACGCAACGGCTCTATTTGGTGCGAAATATCCACCAACTGCACACCCGGAACACGTGCCACCAAGCACCCTTTGAACGCTCCTGTATAAAAACCATCTGTCCCCCAATCGGTAGTCAAGGTTACTGTTATCATATCTTCACTATTTTACATTGTCGCAAGATACGTTTTTTTCTTGTATTCCAACACAAAAATCATAAAATACCATGCTTTTTATCATTTTTTGCATACTTTTGTGCAAAAGTAATAGAAATGACCGAACACATCATTCTTTTAGAAACGCTCAATCCACTCGATATTTTTGGCGTGAACAACGAAAAAATAGATGCCATACGCAAATATTTTCCCAAACTCAAAATTATAGCACGCGGCAATGAACTCAAAGTAATAGGCAGCCGAAAAGAATTTGAGCATTTTGAGGAACAAATGCAGCATATTTTTGTGCACGTGCAAAAATATCACGGTATTCAACTCGCCGTAATTCACGATATGCTACGCGGAAATCAAAAAAACGAATCACTTTTTGACAACGAAAATCCCAACAACGATGTGCTTTTTTACGGCAACAACGGCAAACCCATAAAAGCACGCACGCCCAATCAAAAAAAATTGGTTGCGCTGAACGATAAAAATGATATTTTGTTTGCCATAGGTCCTGCCGGCACGGGGAAAACCTACACTGCGGTGGCTTTGGCAGTTCGCGCCCTGCGCAATAAAGAAGTGGAACGCATTATACTCTGTCGTCCGGCGGTGGAGGCAGACGAAAAACTCGGTTTCCTGCCCGGCGATATGCGCGAAAAACTCAATCCCTACCTGCAACCCTTATACGATGCCCTGCAAGCAATGATGCCGCCGAAAAAATTACAGGATTTAATCAATGAAAATGTTATTCAAATTTCACCCTTAGCCTATATGCGCGGTCGCACACTCGACAACGCCTTTGTGATACTCGATGAAGCACAAAATGCCACGCTCAATCAACTCAAAATGTTCCTTACCCGCATGGGCGAACGCGCAAAATTCATTATCACCGGCGATATTACCCAAATAGACCTGCCCGAAAAAAGTCGTTCGGGGCTGCAAACCGTGCTTTCTCTATTCAAAAACAGCAAGGGAATAGAAAGCATACAATTTGAAAACAAAGACATAGTGCGCCACCGCTTGGTTTCGCACATTATAGACGCTTTCGACAGTTTGCACAAAGAATAAGCACCGCTTTTTTTGTTGAAAAATAATTCATAATTCTACGCACAAAATTCCTTTTTGTACTGCTGTTTTTTGTATTTTTCGGGTATCTTTTGAATACTATATTTTCGTTCGTTTCCTATGAACCTCTTTCAACAATCCATACTTGACAAACACATTACAGCCAACGCCGATAAAATCAGCGAAGCCTATAAATTGTATGCGTCTTATTTTCATAATGTTGCTATTCAAGAAAATATCCGAAACTCCAAAGAAGAACAGTTTCAAGAGGGATTTTTGCGTGAGCTTTTTGTAAAAATTCTTGGCTATACGCTTAATCCCGACCCTGATTATAATTTGATTACCGAACAGAAAAACGAAACCGATTCCCGAAAAGCCGATGGCGCCATTTTGGTTGGCGGCGAGGTGGCAGGCATCATCGAGTTGAAAGACCGCAGAACAACCGACCTGAAACAGGTTGAGGCGCAGGCGTTCGGCTACAAGAATTATCATCGCAAAGCATCGTATGTGGTTATATCCAATTTTGAAAAGTTGCGGTTTTATATTGATAATGCCATTGATTTTGTTGAATTTAACCTTTTTACGCTGACTGCCGACGAATTTGCGCTTTTGTGGCTCTGCCTTGCCCACGAAAATATCGCCCGCGATTTGCCCAAACAGTTGAAAAGCGAATCGACCAACTGCGAAGACCTGATTACGAAACAGTTGTACAAAGAATACGCCGCTTTCAAACGTGCGCTGTTTACCGATATGCGCAATCTTAACAAGGGGATTAATCCCCTTGCTTTGTTCAAAAAATCGCAAAAACTGCTTGACCGCCTGCTTTTTATCCTCTTTGCCGAAGATTGCGGTTTATTGCCTCCCAACTCCATTACTGAAATCATCAAACAATGGGAGATGCTCAAAGAATTGGACGAATACAAACCGCTCTACGACCGCTTCAAAAAATATTTCGGTTACATGAATACCGGTCATAAAGGGAAAAAGCATGATATTTTTGCGTACAACGGCGGACTTTTCAAGCCGGACGAAGTGCTGGATACTATCACGATTTCTGACGAAGTACTGCGCAAACATTGCCTCAAACTTGCCGATTACAATTTCAAAAGTGAAGTAGATGTCAATATTTTGGGGCATATTTTTGAAAATTCGCTAACTGAAATTGAAGAAGTTTCTGCTGATTTAACAAGGGGATTTATCCCCTTGTCTGAGAATAACAAGGGGTTGAAACCCCTTGCTACCAAACGCAAAAAAGACGGCGTTTTCTACACACCGCGCTACATTACCACCTACATTGTGGAAAATACCGTTGGCAAACTCTGCGCCGACAAAAAAGCGGAACTTGAAATAGACGAATCGGAATATTTTGCCGACAAAAAACGGCAACTGTCCGTAAAGAAAAAGTTGGCTGAGAAATTGGAGAACTATCGGCAATGGCTGCTTGGACTTACCATTTGCGACCCCGCCTGCGGTAGCGGTGCGTTTTTGAATGCAGCGTTGGATTTTCTGATGGCTGAACACAGGTTGATTGATGAGATGCAGACGAAACTTTTGGGCGGAGGTTTTGTGTTCCCCAACATCGAAAACGCTATTCTGGAAAACAACCTGTATGGCGTTGATATAAACGAAGAGAGCGTAGAGATAGCCAAACTTGCCCTGTGGTTGCGTACCGCCAAACCAAATCGCAAACTCAATTCGCTCAATAACAATATCAAATGCGGGAATTCGCTGATTTCGCCTAATACGGCGGATATGACAAGGGGATTAATCCCCTTGTTAGAAGAAAATGCCTTTGATTGGCACAAAGAGTTCCCGAAAGTGTTTACAGAAAAACACAAAACGGCGTTTCACGTTACCACCGCCATACACGACAGCCGTACTTCGCAGCGAATGATTGATTACAAGGTGCGTGAAATGCGTGCGAAGTGTGACAAGGGGATAAATCCCCTTGCTTATGCCGACCCACGTTTGATGGACGATGAAGACGAACTGATTATCACACAAACCATTGCTCAAATAGTAAAAGAAGATAATCTCAATGTGTTGGCTTACAATATTTGTCGCGACCATTTGCATTTGTTGATAGTATGCGAGGTGGAGGAGTTGGATACGATTGTAGGGAAAATAAAATCAAAAACTGCGCGTGCGTGCAACATCGCGCGTGGCGTAACGGTACCTGCACACATAACAAGGGGGCATGCCCCCTTGTCAAATACAACCGTTGCCTCTTCTGGTAACAAGGGGGCTTGCCCCCTTGCCACAAGCACACACAAACAGCGTGGCGAAACACAAATGCCTTTCTGGACGCAAAAATTTGGTTACAAAGAGATAACAGACCAAGAGCAACTATTCAATACGATAGAATATATCGAAAACAATCGTATAAAGCACGAACTCCCAACTAACAAGGGGTTACAACCCCTTGTCAATACAATGCTTTGCACCATCGACCACGCCTTCCGCCCCGAATACAAAGGCGGTTTTGACGTGGTGATTGGGAATCCGCCGTATGGGGCTAAAATTGACAAAGAACAAATCAATTATTTATCTGAAAAATACAAACATTGGGGAATTTCTACGGCTCTCAATGATACATATTTTGTTTTCTATGCTTTTGCGTTGGAAATAATTTTGAAAACAAACGGATATTTAGGTTTTATCACGCCAAATACTTGGAAGTTAATAGATAATGCAAAAACATTCAGAAAAACATTATTTGCTGATTTTGAGATTTGTCAAATCATACAACATTTGAACAAAGTTTTTGAAGATGCCACAGTTGATTGTGATACATTAATTATCAGAAAAAGCAAGGGGGCATGCCCCCTTGTTAATCCTGATGTCCGTATTCAATTTTTAAATGCGTCAGTGAAAATAAATGAACATTTCGTATCTCAACAAAAATTATCTGAACAGGATTATATCAATCTTTTTCTGACGCAAAAAGATTACGACTTAAAAACAAAAATTGCCGAACAATCTGTTTTTGTGAAAGATGAATTGATAATTAAAAATGGAGTGAAACCATACGAAAAAGGTAAAGGCAAACCTGCTCAAACGGATATTACAATGAGAGAGAAACCATTTACTTCCGAAACAAAACAGGATGACAGTTTTTCACCTTTAATAGGTGGCAGTTATTTTCATAAATACAGATTGCTGTGGAATAACGATTATTGGATTCAATATGGCGAATGGTTGGCAGCGCCTCGTGATAAGGAAATTTTTGATGCGAAAGAAAAGTTGATTTTCCGACAAACCAGCGATTCAATTATTGGAACATTAATAGGTAGCGGGTTTATAATAAGGAATAATGCACATATTGTTTTGAATATGGAAAACCCGTGTTTTGATTTGAAATATGTGTTGGCATTATTAAATTCCAAACTTGTAAACTGGTATTATTGGACAATAAATCCTGAAAAGGGCGAGGCTATGGCTGAAGTAAAAGCCTTTCATTTGGGGCTTTTACCCGTTAAAAAGATTCCTGTTCTCGAACAACAACCATTTATTGACCTTGCCGACAAAATGCTTTCGCTCAATGCCGAGTTGCAAAGCAAACAAACTAAATTCTCACGGCGTTTGGCAGATAATCTGGGATGTAACAAGGGGATTAATCCCCTTGTCATAACTACCTTTGCACAATTCCTTGCCGAATTGAAAAAACCGGGCAAGGGGTTGAAACCCATTGCTTTGTCGCTCAAACAGCAGGACGAGTGGGAAGAGTATTTCAATGAATACAAAACGGATTGCAACAAACTTTCTGCTGAAATTTCGGCAACGGACAAAGAAATAGATGCGTTGGTTTATGCGTTATATGGGCTGACGGAGGAGGAAATAAAAATAATAGAAAACAAATAGTATAACAACGGCACCGTTTGTCGGCACATACCATTACTTTTGCAAAAAATAACAAAAAAAACAAAAAACAAATGTTCATAATATTCGATACCGAAACCACAGGTTTACCCAAAAGTTACACCGCTCCTTTGAGCGACAGCGACAACTGGCCCCGATTAGTACAATTGGCTTGGCAAATTCACGATACCAACGGTGCTTTTGTGGAAAATCACAACGTGATAATACAACCCGAAGGTTTCATTATTCCTTTTCAGGCTGAAAAAATACACGGAATTTCTACCGAAAAAGCCATGCAAGTAGGCAAACCTTTGCAGGAAGTGCTTGCACTGTTTGGCAAGCATTTGGAACAATGCACACACATTGCGGGGCACAATATAGAATTTGACCTCAATATTATGGGTGCGGAATATGTTCGTGCGCAATTACCCTCGCCTTTCGAGAAAAAAATAGTGCTCGATACCATGAAATCGAGCGTGGATTTTTGCGAAATTCCGGGAGGAAAAAACGGAAAATTCAAATTTCCAAAACTCTCGGAACTGCACAGTAAACTCTTTGGCGAAGGTTTCGATGAAGCACACAATGCCTCTGCCGATGTGCAGGCTACGGCTCGCTGTTTTTTTGAACTCGTTCGCCGTAATATACTCACAGAAAACGATTTACAAAAACCAAACGAATGGCTGAAATCCTTTCAAGAAAATAACCCTTCACCTATTGCTCCGGCACCTATTATAATAGAATCAAATTTTGCGAAAGCCGATAAAGATGCCAAACCGGAAAAAACCAAAGAAGAAACACCGAAGCTTTCGGAACAATCAAACACTTTGCAAACGCCGGAAACGGAACGAAGATTTGTGCATTTGCACGTTCACACGCAGTATTCACTGCTCGATGGTGCTGCGGCAATAGATGCTCTTGTGGCAAAAGCACTCGCCGATAATATGCCGGCACTCGCCATTACCGACCACGGGAATATGTACGGCGTGAAGGAATTTTACAATACCTGCAAGAAAAAAGGATTGAAACCAATTCTTGGGTGTGAAGCGTATATAGTGAATAATTATGAACTCGGACACGATGGCAAAAAAGATAAATCAAATCATCACCTTGTGCTGCTCGCCAAAAATCATACAGGCTATCAAAATTTAACAAAACTGATTTCCATAGCCCACGTTGATGGATTTTACAACCGTCCGCGCATTAGTAAGGAATTGCTCGAAACCTATCACGAAGGACTGATTGCTACTTCTGCCTGCTTAGGCGGCGAAGTGGCGCGAACTCTTATGGAATATGGCGATGAGGCTGCCGAAAAAGTAATAGGATACTACAAATCAATTTTTGGCGATGATTACTATTTGGAAGTAATGCTGCATCCGGCAAAAGCCGAAAAAGAACGCAAAGATGTGTATGACAACGAAGTGTTTGTAAACAATAAACTAATAGAAATCGGTAAAAAACTCGGTGTAAAAGTTATAGCAACCAACGATGTGCACTTTACCAACGCCTCAGATGCCGAAGCACAAGATATTTTGCTCTGTTTGGGCACTTCAAAAGATTATACCGCCACCGATAGAATGCGTTTTACGCGCGAAGAGTGGTTTAAAACCACCGAAGAAATGTATGAACTATGGGGCGAGCACCCCGAAGTGCTGGAAAATACACTCGAAGTGGCGGAAAAAGTGGAAAACTACGAATTAGATTCTGCACCCATTATGCCCGAATTTCCTATTCCCGAAGATTTTGGAACTATGGAAGCATATCGCAAAAAATATTCGGAAGATGATTTGAAAACAGAATTTAAACGCTACGAAAAACTCGGAAATTACGAAGATGTGTTGCGCATCAAATTCGAGTCCGATTATTTGGTGTATCTTACCAACATAGGAGCCGAAAAACGCTACGGCAGCGATATGAAACCCGAAATTCGCGAACGTATTGATTTTGAACTCGATACCATTAAGCAAATGGGATTTCCGGGTTATTTTCTCATTGTGCAGGATTTTATAGCCGAAGCCCGCAATATGGGCGTGTTGGTGGGTCCGGGTCGTGGGTCGGCAGCCGGTGCTGCGGTAGCCTATTGCTTGGGAATTACCAATATAGACCCTCTGCCCTACAATCTGCTCTTTGAGCGTTTCCTCAATCCCGACCGTATTTCCATGCCCGATATTGATATTGACTTTGATGACGATGGCAGGCAGCGCGTAATCGACTGGGTGGTTGCAAAATACGGGCGCGATAAAGTGGCGCATATTTGTACCTTTGGCACTATGGCGGCAAAAAGTGCTATAAAAGACGTAGCGCGAGTGCTGCAACTACCTCTTGCCGAAGCAAATAGAATTACCAAAGATTTTCCCGAAAACGGAAAACTCAATGGTGCCTACGCCAAAGTACTCGCATGGGAAAAAGAACACGGTTCGCTCAATAAAGCCATTGCCCACATAGAAAATGCACGAAAAGAAGCACAGAAAGCAGAAAATGAAAAAGCAGAAAAAAACTGCGAAGTACAACTGTTTTTTGCCAACGAAATAGCCAACGCTCGCCAAGAACACAACGATATAATACTGCAAACGCTGGAAAATGCCTGCGTGTTGGAAGGTTCGGTGCGGCAAACCGGCGTACACGCTTGCGGTATTCTCATAGGTAAAAATCCTTTGATTGAAAATATTCCCATTTCTACCAATAAAGTAGATGACCTGCTTTCCACACAGTACGAGGGCAATCACATAGAACCTATCGGCTTGCTCAAAATGGACTTTTTGGGACTGCGCACTCTTACCATTATTCGCGATACACTTACCAACATTAAACTTTCGCAAAACGTTGATATAAACATAGATGCAATTCCACTTACGGACACAAAAACATTTGAACTCTTTGGAAAAGGCGAAACAAGCGGTATCTTTCAGTTTGAGTCGCCGGGTATGAAAAAACACTTGCGCTCGCTACGCCCCAACCGTTTTGAGGATTTGGTGGCAATGAATGCCTTGTACCGTCCCGGTCCTATGGAATACATTCCCGACTACATTGCCCGAAAAAACGGCGAAAAGCGCGTGGAATTTGACCACCCCTTGATGGAAAAATATTTGAGCGACACCTACGGAATTACCGTATTTCAAGAACAGGTAATGCTTTTGAGCCGCGAACTTGCGGGCTTCACTCGTGGCGATTCAGACGTACTGCGTAAGGCTATGGGTAAAAAACTCATTGATGTAATGAATAAATTGAAAGCGCAATTTCGCGAAGGGTGCTTGAAAAATCCGGAATTTATGAGTGGTTGCACCACCATGAATAAAAACGCCGAAGAATTGATAGAAAAAATTTGGAAGGATTGGGAAGCCTTTGCCTCATACGCATTCAACAAATCGCACTCGGTGTGCTACGCCTACGTAGCCTATCAAACCGCGTATTTGAAAGCAAACTATCCTGCCGAATTTATGGCTGCCACGCTCAGCAGCAATCTTTCCAATGCCGAAGAAATTTCAAAATACATGGAAGAATGTGCCCGCATGAAATTGGAAGTGCTGGTGCCCGATGTGAATGAAAGTAAAACATCGTTTTCGGTAAATAAACGCGGTCAAATTCGTTTCGGGCTGGGTGCCATAAAAGGTGTGGGCGAAGCCGCCGCACAATCTATCATAGACGAACAAAAAAACGGAAGTTTTGCCGATGTATTTGATTTTGCGGCACGAGTGAATTTACGCACGGTGAACAAAAAAAGTATAGAAAATTTGGTGCTCGCCGGTGCTTTCGATAGTTTGAAAATAGAACGCCACCGATTTTTTTCCACTTCGGAAAACGATACTTCCTTTGTGGAAACGCTGCTCAAATACGGCGCAGCACTGCAAACCAAACCCGAAACCAATATGGCATCACTTTTCGGCGAAGAAGAAATTGAAGTACCAAAACCACCGGTTCCCACACCTCCGGCGTGGAACAATATGCGCTTGCTGCAACACGAAAAAGAACTCATCGGTATTTATCTTTCGGCTCACCCACTCGATGAATACAAACTCCTTATCAATCACTTTTGCAAAACAAGCGTGGCAGAACTCGCGGAAATTTCAAAATTCTACGACAAAGAACTCACCGTAGCCGGTATGATTACCAAATCGCAAATTCTACCCACAAAAACCGGCAAAGAGTATATGCGTTTTACCTTAGACGACTTCAACGGAAGCCACGAATTTACCCTGTTCGGAAAAGATTTTGAGGACAATAAAGCAAACATAGTACTCAACGAAAAAATTGCACTTTCGCTGAAAGTTGAAAAAAATAAGTGGAAGGAAAATGGCGAATATGAATACAAAATCAAGAAAATAGAACCACTCGAAGACCTCAATAAACGAGTGAAATATATTACCATTTTACTCGATTCCGATAAACTCAACGACACGCTCGTAACCGATATTTATGGAATGTGCAACAACGAAAAAATAGGATTTCCACTCAATGTGGAACTTTTCGACCGCCACAAAAACCTGTCGCTAAAACTCAAATCGGCACACATGCACATAGAACTCACCGGCGAATGTACCGATTATATGAACCAAAATAATATTATTTTCAAACTCAATTAACCGTATTGGCATCTATGAAATTCATACACCTCTCCCTTTTGCTCAGTATTGCAAGCACCCTTTGTGCGCAAATTCCACTTTCCGATTTCGACAAAAGCGCAGTGAAATACAAAAAAATCAACAGCTACATTCGTGAAAAACAAAAACACAATGTGCAGTATTTTTCGCAAATCAAGCCCTCGGTTTCCTCCGAAAGCGATTTGAGTGCATATAGTTTTCACACGGCTACCTACACTATCAATTCACCACTCGAAACCACGTGGAATGCCTGCGTGCAAACCTCGCCGGCGCAGTTGTGGAATAGCGGCATACTCAAACTCGGCTGCATTTACAATCAAAATTCCAACACACTGCACTACTGCGCCACCCAAGAATTTTTTCCCCTCGATGTAAACCAAATTTACTTTATCAATCTGCGATTTTTGCGCGTGCTCAATATTGCCGCAGCCCTTATAACCACTCGCATAGACCCCGAAAATAAAATCATAGAATTTACCTATATAGAAGGAAATACTTCGCAAGGCAAGCAAAGCATGCGATTGGTGCAAAGTGGCGAAAACGAAACGAAAATAATTCACGATACCTACTTCAAAAGTTCCTCAAAATTCCGCGACAAACGCCTCTATCCCACCTTTCACCAAAAAAGCATTGGCGATTTACACAAAAATATTGATTTTTTTTCCACAGAAATTCAGAAAAAAAACAATGTATCTATAAATTAACTATTATATTTACCTCGTGAAAAATTACTTAATTAACTACAAAAACCAAACAATATGAAAACAAATTTCACCGATGCAAACTATGCAGAATTAGCAAAAAACACCAAAGAACTCATTGTAATAGATTTTTGGGCTGAATGGTGCGGACCATGTAAAATGATTGCTCCCGCCGTAGAAGAATTGGCAAACGAATATGCAGGTAAAGCCTTGATAGGCAAATGCGAAGTAGATGACAACAACGACCTCGCATCACAATTTGGCATTCGCAATATTCCAACCCTTGTATTTATTAAAAACGGACAAGTAGTAGATAGATTGGTGGGCGCACTTCCCAAAGCAAAAATTGCCGAAGCGATTGAGAAAAATCTCTAACAAATTCCATAAAAATCCGTATTTTAGTACCTAAAATGCGGATTTTTTATTTTTTTCACCACACTATATATGTACCGTAATTCATACGTAACTTCATTGAAGGCTTACGCCGTTCGTAATTATATATGCAACTATCTGATATAGAACAATTTCCACAATTCGATAATTTTGAATTTATTGCACGATACATTGTGGAAGGATTTATTACCGGACTGCATCGCAGCCCCTTTCACGGTTTTTCGGTGGAATTTGCCGAACACCGTTTGTACAATAGCGGCGAATCTACCAAACACATCGACTGGAAATTATTTGCAAAAAGCGATAAACTTTTTGTAAAAAAATTTGAAGAAGAAACCAATCTTCGTTGCCATATAGCCATAGACACATCTTCTTCCATGCTTTTCCCGTTTAGCGCAAATAATTTGCATAGCAAATTGGCATTTTCACTGTACAGTGCCGCCGCGCTCACGTATTTACTGCGCAAACAGCGCGATGCAGTAGGGCTTTCGCTCTTCGACAGTGATTTGCACTTTCACAGCCCTGCACGCTTGCACCCTTCGCACATTACGGCACTCTACAATCAATTGCGTACGCAATTACTGCACACACAAAGTACGCAATCGTTCAACAAAACCACGTCCATAGCCGACAATCTCAACCGCATAGCCGAAATTATTCACAAGCGTTCATTGGTCATTCTCTTTTCCGACTTTTTTACCGAAGGAAATTACAGCGATATTTTTTCGGCACTGCAACACTTAAAATACAATAAACACGAAGTGATAGTGTTTCACGTGAGCGAACCACAACACGAAGAATTGTTCAATTTTGGCAATCGTCCGCTCAAAATTACCGATATGGAAACAGGCGAAGTTATAAAAATACTGCCCAACACCATTCGTGAACAATATGCGCACAAAATGCAGCACATAGTGCAGGAATTGCAAACCGTGTGCACGCAATATCACATAGATTATATAAAAGCCGACATAAACAGCAGTTTCGATACCGTATTGCTCAATTATGTAATCAAACGCAACAAATTGAATTAGAGTATATTTGAAAAATAATGTACAAATTCACCATATTTTTTACACGAAAAATTTGCAAGTACAAAAAATATATATACTTTTGCACTGCTTAAAAAAAGCGATAGACCTTCGGGGTGTAGCGTAGTCCGGTTATCGCGCCTGGTTTGGGACCAGGAGGTCGCAGGTTCGAATCCTGCCACCCCGACAAAAATCCCGATTCGTAAGAGTCGGGATTTTTTTGTTTTTCAACAATTCGTATGCAAAAAAAATCCTATTTTTGAATTTTTCATATAGTGCTCATGCTCACCAACGAAGAAATCATAGAAGAATTTGCGCAGTTTTTGCATCTGGAAAAATCGCTTTCGCCCAATTCCATAGAGGCTTACGTGCACGATGTGCATAAACTCACGGAGTTTTTGAATTTGTATCACGAAAATACTTCATTGCAAGCATGCAGTGCCGAAGAATTGCGTGCCTTTGTACTGTGGCTCAATTCCTTTGGCATAGCGGCAACTTCGCAATCGCGCATACTTTCGGGTTTACGGGGATTTTACGATTTTGCGCAACGCGAACAGTATATAGAAACAAATCCTACCGAACTCATAGACCTGCCACGCTTGCTACGCCACATTCCCGAAGTGCTTTCCATACATGAAATAGACCGCATGATACAAGCGATAGATTACAGCAAAAACGAAGGGCAACGCAATCGCGCTATTATAGAAACACTGTATAGTTGCGGTTTGCGCGTGAGCGAATTGGTGGATTTACGCATCAGTAATTGTATGTTCGACTACGGCTACATTCGCGTAGTGGGCAAAGGAAACAAAGAACGACTTGTGCCGGTGAGCGGCAAGGCAATTACCGAAATTCACGGCTATTTTGAGCAAACGCGCAATCATCAAACAATTCAAAAAGGCAGCGAAGATATAGTGTTTGTAAACCGGCGCGGAAAAAAAATGACACGGGTAATGGTGTTTCTCATTATCAAACAAAGTGCCGAACGTGCAGGAATTACCAAAAACATTAGTCCGCACACCTTTCGCCATTCCTTTGCCACGCACTTGATAGATGGCGGTGCAAACCTCCGCGCCGTGCAAGATATGCTGGGGCATGAATCTATTACCACCACCGAAATTTACACCCATATTACCAAACAACACCTACACAATACCATTATGAAATTCCACCCGCGTGCCCTACACTAATTTTTTTACAAAAAAATGCGTTTTGCGGTATTTTGTGGGTAATTTTATATACATTTGTAACTTAATTTTTAAATACAATTACAAACACATTTTTACAATGGAACAAAAAATTATAGATACTGCAAAACAGTGGCTCACAGGAAATTACGATAAAAAAACAAAACAAGAAGTACAATACTTATTAGATAAAAACGATGCCGATTTGGAAAACGCATTTTACCAAAATTTGGAATTTGGCACGGGTGGTTTACGCGGTGAAATAGGCGTGGGAACCAATAAAATGAATATTTACACCGTAGGAATGGCTACACAGGGATTTGCCAACTATATAAAACAAGCCTACGCCGGCGAAAAAGAAATAAAAGTAACCGTAATTCACGATTGCCGCATTCGCAGCCGCCTCTTTGCCGAAACTACTGCCAATATTTTTGCGGCAAACGGTTTCAAAGTATTTTTATCAGAAGATTTGCGCCCCACGCCCGAACTTTCTTTTGCCATTCGCCACTTGGGTTGCAAAGCCGGTGTGAACATTACCGCATCGCACAATCCCGCAAAATACAACGGCTACAAAGCGTATTGGGAAGACGGCTGTCAGTTGGTGCCACCCCACGATACCAATGTAATAAAAGAAGTGGAAAAAATTAAAAGCATAGACGATGTAAAATGGACAGGAAATCCCGAAAACATTACGCTGTGGGGCGAAAAAATTGACCGTCCTTACATTGATGCCATTCTTTCGCTTTCGCTCAACAAAGAAGCAGTGCAAAAACACAAAAATTTGAACATTGTATATACCTCCATTCACGGCACAGGCATTAAACTCGTGCCCCGCGTATTGGCAGAAATGGGATTTACCAATGTACACATAGTGCAGGAACAAGCCGAAGTTTCGGGCGAATTTCCAAGTTTGCGCACTCCGGGCGTGCCACCCATTAACGAAGAAAATTACACATCGGAACTCGATTGGTTAAAAGCACTCGATGCAAATACCGGTTCGCCCAATCCCGAAAAAGAAAGTGCCATGAAACTCGCCATAGAAAAAGGAAAAGCACTCAATGCCGACCTCATAATGGCAACCGACCCCGATGGCGACCGCGTGGGAATAGTAGTAAAAAATTCCGAAGGAAGTTACGAAATTCTCAATGGCAATCAAACGGGAACACTTTTGGTGCAATATTTACTGCAATCGTGGCAAAAACTCGGAAAATTGCAAGGCAAAGAATTTGTGGTAAAAACCATAGTTACTACCGAATTGATTACCGAAATTTGCAAAAAATACAAAGTTGAAATGTTCGATGTACTTACCGGATTCAAATATATAGGCGAAAAAATTCGCGAAGAAGAAGGTAAAAAACAATTTATAGGCGGTGGTGAAGAAAGTTTTGGGTACTTAGCCGGCGATTTTGTGCGCGATAAAGATGCCGTGATAGCCTGCGCCGTAATAGCCGAAGCCGCAGCAGTAGCCGCCGAAGAAGGAAAAAGTTTGTACGATATATTAGTAGATACCTACTTGGAATACGGGCTATACAAAGAAGATTTGGTATCAATCAAAAAAGAAGGAAAAGCCGGAAAAGAAGAAATTGATGCCATGATGAAAAATTTTCGTGCCAATCCGCCGAAAGAATTGGCTGGCTCAAAAGTTGTGCTCATAAAAGATTACGGACAGCAACAAGCAATTGATTGCGTGAACGGCACACGTTCTGCAATTAATTTACCAAAATCGAATGTATTGCAATTTTTCACCGAAGACGGCTCGAAAGTAACCGTGCGCCCTTCGGGAACCGAACCGCTGATTAAATTCTACTTTGGAGTAAAAACTCAGGTTGCCGATAAACATTCGTTCAAACAAGCCGAAGCAGTATTGCAGCAAAAAATTAAAGCATTGGAGAAATCACTCAGTTAGATACAAGACACAAGATACGAGGTGAAAAATCCTTGTTTCTTGTTCCTTCTACCTCGTTCCTGCAATTTATTAACCACTAATCTTAACCATTAACCACTTTATAATCATGCCATTTGTAAACACCATACGCACGCAGGCAAAAAGCGATGTAAAAACTATCGTATTGCCCGAATCCACCGAGCCGCGCACGCTTGAAGCAGCCAATTTTGTGATTAAAGAAAAAATTGCAAACATTATTTTTATAGGCAATCCCAATGCAATAGCGCAGTACGCCAAAGAGCACAATCTCCCCTATTTGCTCGAAGCACAAGTGATAGACCCGCTCAATCACCCAAAACAAGAGGAATATGCCAATATGATAGTGGAATTGCGCAAAAACAAAGGTGTGGACATAACCGCCGCACGCGCATTGATAAAAAATCCGCTCTACTTGGCTGCCACCATTATTAAAGCCGGCGATGCCGATGGCGAAGTTGCCGGTGCCGAAAATGCTACGCAAAATGTGCTCCGACCCGGTTTTCAATTAATAAAAACCCAAGAAGGCGTATCCATAGTTTCGGGCGTATTTATTATGATAATGCAAGACAAAACCTTTGGCGACAATGGCGTGATGCTTTTTGCCGATTGTGCGGTGAATCCGCAACCTACCGAAGATGAACTTGCCGAAATAGCAGTGCGCACGGCAAAAACTGCGAAAACCTTACTCAATATGGAAGCACGAATTGCCATGCTCAGTTTTTCCACACACGGCAGTGCCAAACACGTATTGACCGAAAAAGTTGCTCGCGCCACCGAAATTGTGCGAGTAAACCACCCAAACATTATTATAGACGGCGAATTGCAGGCAGATGCAGCCATTGTGCCCGAAGTATGTGCAAAAAAATCACCCGACAGTATTCTCAAAGGACGAGCAAACACACTGATTTTCCCTTCGCTCGAAACTGGAAATATTGCCTACAAATTGGTACAACGCTTTGCCCACGCCGAAGCCTACGGACCTATTTTACAAGGATTGGCAAAACCGGTAAACGACCTTTCGCGCGGCTGCTCGGTAGAAGATATTATCAATGTGATAGCCATTACCTGTATTCAGGCACAAAATGCTGAAAAACAATAATAAATTCCGTAGCAAGTGAATACATTTTTACACCCCATACAGCGCATGAAATACGTATATCTGTGTCTGTGCATACTTCCTTTGGTGTCGTGCGGCGGCGAAAAAAAAAGCAAACGACAACAGGTAATTGTGAATGAAGAAAACGAAACCCGGCGCAATTACGCTCCAATCCCCAATACCTTTCTTGCTGCCGATGAATATGCCGTTACGCAGGTAAATTTGGCACAAACCAACGCCTTTTCGGCACCCATTGACACCGGTACATTTTCGGTGGAACTCACACGCGAAAATCAGGTACTTTCGGGAGTGGTGAACGTTGCCACTCTTGCTGCCGATAATGCCAACTATATGTGGGCAATTTCAACCGACCGATTTACGTATTTGAACGTGAACGAAGGGAATTTTATGCCCACGCGCAGTTTTTATAAATATCCCGACAATGAGGCATTTGCGGTGGAAAAACACAAAGAAGCATTGCAACACGATTTTTCTTCGATAGACGCAGTGAAAAAAAGTGTTGTTGCAGTGTATGGCACTTCGCCCGAAAAACGCTTACATTTTGGCACCGTAGCCGTGTGCGACAAAAGCAATCAATGTTTTATAAACAACGGCACGCAAGTAAGTTGTTTAGACCAAGGCGGAGGATTTCGCCGCACGCTCAATCTTATTGGTACGGTTCCCAATCCTACCAATATTGTGGGTTTGGGCATTACCTACGATGGTATGCTGGTATTTGCAGCACACACCTACGTTGGTGTAGTAGATAGAAATTTTGAAACAGAACCCATTATATTTCACTTGGGAAGCGGTGAAGTGTGCACAAATTCGCTGTGTATAGACGAACACAACGGCATTTATATAGTATCGAATAAATTAGTACGCAAACTTGTGTGGACAGGCGAAACACTGAGCGACAACACTGCCGATGGCGCATGGACTTCGCCCTATAAAACCGGCAGCAAAGGCGCGGCAAGTTCTCCCTCACTACTTGGCTTCGATGCTTCACAAGATAAATTGGTACTCATAGTTGATGGCGAAAATAATTTAGTGGCACTGTGGCGCGGCGACCTTCCCGCACAAAAAACATCGCGCATAGCGCAGGAAATTCCGCTGAGTTTTGCCGCTGCCAATCAAAAACCGGTAACAGCAGCAGGCTTGGCAGTGCACAACAATGGCGTGTTTGTGGCAAATAATTCCCTCTACACCAATTCCGGCGATGCCATAGTCGATGCCATTGCCGTAGTATTGGGAAATTCCGCGCAAGGTTGCGAACGCTTTGAGTGGAATACCGCCGCCAAACAATTTGTATCGGTATTTGCAAATAGCAGCATACGCACCGCCACCATGAAACCTGCCGTGAGCACCACATCGAACATTGTGTGTGTAAACGGATTTTACCCCGAAACAGGCTGGGAAATCACCGGACTTGATTGGAACAGCGGAAACATTGTGCACCGCACACTATTGGGCAAAAATAATTTTGGCAACGCCGCCTTTGCCACCCTGCAATTTTTCCACAATGGCGATATGCTCTTCAATTCCATTGCCGGACCTGCGCGATTGCAATTACAGAATCATTGAGATTCTCTATTTTAGACACAAGACTTATGGTAATATACGAGCAACAATACTCAAAGTACAAGGAAAAAGCAATACCCACATAGGTGTTGCTTTTTTATGTATATCACCATGTCAAATAAATTTCTATCTTTGTAGGAGTAAAACCAAAGTAATTTGGAACAATGAATGTTTTTTTCAACTCTCAACTACATAACGCATGGACTACGTAGAATTTTCCACCAATTTACAAGGAAAAATACCTTTTGCCGACGAAATTCTAACGGCACAATTAGCCGATATAGGATTTGAAAGTTTTACCTACGAAGATAAAGAATACAAAGCCTATATTCAACTGCAAGTATTTGATATAGTGAAACTTAAAGACCTCCTCTTAGTTGTGGAAGAACAAATAGGAACGTTGGATTTCAAAATTTCGGAACTTCCCACCGTAAATTGGAACACCGAATGGGAAAGTCAGTTTTCGCCGGTGGAAATTGGGCGCGATATTCTCATAAAAGCACCCTTTCACCACGTTGAACACGAAAACCTCTTTCGCTATGTAATAGAAATAGAACCCAAAATGTCCTTCGGCACCGGGCATCACGAAAGCACCTGCTTAATGCTGCAAACTATGCTCGAATTGGATTTTGCAGAAAAAACCGTAGCCGATTGCGGCACCGGTACCGGAGTGCTCGCCATTGCAGCCCTCAAAATGGGTGCAAAAAGTGCCTTTGCCTTCGATTACGACCCCTTGTGCTACGAAAATTCACTCGAAAACAAAGAGCGCAATCACGCCCAAAACCTCGACATAGCACAAGGAGATTTGTTGCTTTTGCAAGGAAAAACATTCGACATAGTATTGGCAAACATCAACCGCAATATACTTGCACACAATATGGCGTATTTGGCAAATGCCCTAAAACCGGGCGGAACTCTCCTACTGAGCGGCTTTTACGAACACGACATTGATTTTTTACGCGAAAAAACCGAACAATTCAATCTGAACTACCTTTCTCACAAAACCGAAAATAATTGGACGGCGGTACGATTTTCCAACTAACAACTAAGCACTAATAACTAACAACTATTATGAACATACTACTCACCGGCGGCACAGGATTTATAGGCTCCTACATTGCCATGCAATTACTTTCAGAAAATCACACAGTTACTATTTTAGCACGCAATGCCAATAAAGTTCCGGCATTTCACGCAATTCCGGGCTTGCAAGTGCTCGAAATCGGCATGACCGATTACGAAAAAATCACGCTTTTGCTGCAAAATACTCAATTTGATACCTGCATTCACGTTGCGCTCAATTACAACGACACTTCGGCATACACTATGCTTATGAACGACACCGCCGCCTCTATTTATTTGGCTTCGGAATGTGCAAAATACGGCGTTTCGCACTTTATATACACATCTTCCACCGCTGCCAACGATAGCGTGTATAGCAATCCCTCGCCCGAAATTTTGCAAAATGGCAGTCATGTAAGCACCTCAAGCAAACACGACCCACACTCCTACTACGGCGCAACCAAAGCCGCCACCGAAAATTTTCTGTGGGGAATTACCGGCGTTACCGGAATGCGCGTAAATGTGGTGCGACCGGGTTACACCTTCGGAAATCCTGTGTTGCATGGCGCATACACCCAACCCGACCGCCGATTTCACTCTATTGCGCAGGCAATTAAAGAAGGAAAGGATGTAGAACTTGTGCAAAACGATGGTACGCAGTTCATTTGGGCAGGCGATTTAGCAAAAATTTACACCGCCGTACTCAATTCAAATTTCAATAAACGCACCTATTTTGGACTGTCGAATTGTTTTACTTCGTGGTTAGAAGTGGCGCAAACTGCCAAACAACTGTGCAATTCTCAATCAAATATTATACTCAACGACCTCGGTTGGAGCGACAAACCCATTATCTTCGATGTTTCCGACATTGAGCGCGATTTCGGCTATTCATTTTCACCCTATCCGCACATTGCGCAGCACGTAGAATATTTGCTTGGCTTATAATATTCATTCCTATTTTCTGAAAATATACCCCCAAAACGGTATTTCACCGCTCCTTTTCGTACTCTATTTTTGTTTCAAATTACAAACTAAAAGGACAAACAATGAAGTATAGAAATTTATTCGTAGCGGCGGCAGTGGCGTTGAGCCTTTTTGCCTGCGGAGGAGGAGCGAAACAATCGGCAGATAAGCAAGTGGAAACTATCAAAATCGGCTATTTGCCCATCACGCACGCGCTGCCGGTGCTGGTAGCGGCGGAATTGCAAAAAGAGGTGCCAAATGGGGTGCAAATCGAGTTGATTAAATTCGGTTCGTGGACAGAACTTTCGGACGCGCTCAACACCGGGCGCATTGACGGTGCATCAATGCTGGTGCAGTTGGCTATGAAAGCCCGCGAAAAAGGCATTGGGCTACGAGCCATTGCGCTGGGGCACACGGACGGAAACGTGATAACCGTAGCCCCGAACATCAACTCGGCTGCCGACCTCAAAGGAAAAACCTTTGCCATTCCACACCGTCAATCTTCGCACTATTTGCTTGCGCGACAAGCATTTGCAAACGCCGGCGTGGATATTTCCGAAGTAACCATTGTAGAACTTCCGCCGCCCGATATGCCTTCGGCACTCGCTTCGGGGCAAGTGCAAGGGTATTGCGTAGCCGAACCCTTTGGCGCGAAAGCCGTAGAACTCGGTATCGGCAAAGCCCTCTACGAATCGGGCGAGCTATGGGAACACTCGCTCTGCTGTGTATTGGTGCTGAACGACAAGTATTTGGAAGCACATCGCGCTACTGCCGAAGAATTTGTAACTGCGTATAAAAATGCAGGAAAATACATAGAGAACAATCGCGACACTACCTTTGATATTATCAGTAAATATTTGAATATCAACCGAAACGTGTATGATATTTCACTTAAATGGATTTCCTACGGCGACCTTGCCATTCGAGAATCGGACTACACCGACCTTGTAAATCGCGTAAAATCCGCCGGACTGTCCGAAAATCCGCCTACGTTTACAGAGTTTGTGCTGAATTTGGGGGAGTAAATAACAATGCTGTTGATAATCAAAAAGCCGATAGAGAGTAGTCTTTTTCGGCTTTTTAAATTTTCTAAGAAGAAGTACTTAACGGAATTTTACAACATCCACAGCCCATCCAACGTTATTGTATCATACCCTCTTTTTTTCTGAAAATCAGTAAATTCCGTGCTGTTTGTTGCCGGAAATTCTACTTGAATTTCGTTTTTGAGTTTTGATAAGAGTAACTCACCGGTTTCGTTTGCGAATTGCCCGCGCAAGGCTTTTTCGTACCATTTTTTAAGGTCGCTTTCTGTTATAATGCTTTGAATTTTCGATTTCCAACCAATTTGATTGAGCAACGAAACAATCAATTTTTCTTCACTATCTTTGCACACAATCACAATTCTGTCCGAAGAAACGGACGAAACAATATTTTCGGCAAGTTCTTCTGTCAAAGACAAATGTTTTATCTGAATTGCCATGCCGAAATTTGCCCACATATCAAGCCCCCTATCGACAGCATTGGTTACGGTAGATTCAAGCAGCAAAGTTATAAAAAAAGATGTCCTTTGGTTTTTCAAAATTGAGTATTTTACGCGGTCTGCTGTTAATATTCTTTTGTATGTTCATAATTTCTTGATAATCAAGACTATCAAAGTTTGTTCCCTTTGGTAGAAATTGCCTGACAAGTTTGTTTACATTTTCTATACTACCTTTTTGCCATGCGGAGTAAGAGTCTGTAAAATAGACCGTTACGCCCAACTTTTTGCACAGGTTCAAGTGGTTTGCGAACTCTCCGCCGTTGTCGGTTGTGATAGAAAATATTTGTTTTTTGTAAGGAAAAAGTGCTTCAAACACCGATTTTTCTACGTCATCAGCCATTTTCCCGTTGTCTAATTTCCTCAAAATCACGTACCTTGTTTTTCTCTCAATCAATGACAGGATATACGATTTTCCCGCGCCCTGTATCAAGTCCATTTCGTAATGTCCAAATTCCTGTCAGTCATTGATGTGTGGCGGTCTATCGTCAATGGAAACTCTGTTTGGTATATGCTTTACGCCGGCACCGACATACCTTTTTCTATGTTTGAGCCGATGTCGGCAATGTTTGTACAAACTGCCGCCCTTGCTCTTATCGGAGCGAATAAACTGATATATTCGCTCCACTGAAACTATCGGAATGCTGTTTTTCTTGCAGTAACCGACAATTTGTTCGGGCGACCACTGATGTTTTTCCATTTTTTCTCGCACAAATTTTTCAACTTCTTTGGTAAATTTGCGTGGATAAACGAAACGTTTTTTGCGTTCATCGCTTGCTTCCTGCGCAAATCTGGGGCTATAATTGCCTCTTTTTGTTCTGCCTTTTTTCAGTTCTTTGCTTATGGCTGCTTGTGAACAGTCCATTACAAGAGCAATTTCTGATTGTGTTTTGCCAATTTGTTTCATTCGGTAAATTTCATACCTTTGCCTTTCGATAAGATGTTTCATTTTTATTGATTTTGAGACCTCTAAAATAAACATTTTGTCCTGAATGGGAAGACGAAATTATTTTCGTCTTCCCATTCTTTTTTTCTAATTTTTTCTAATTTTTTATAACTTTTCTAATGGAACTTACCTCTAATTGCACATTAACGCATTTCTTCCTTCCGGCAAATCGCGCGGCAATATCGCCCAAAAATATTTTTTGATATACGCTTGTCAAATAGTCGCGTTTACTTGCTAACAATGCCCCTTCGGGGAAACCGCCAAAGTGAAAATAATTGTTGCAGTTGCGCAAAAATTCTGCCCGCCCAGTGGTGGTAATGCTATTTGGCGAAGAAAAATCGACCTCGTTGGCGGTTAAATATTCCTTCAAACTATACGGACAAACCTCCACCAGCAAAAATCTACCTCTTTTGTGGTATTTTCCACAGGGCATTTTGAGCCTATTTTTGTGATACTAAAAAAAGAGAATCATGACAAAAACAATCAGAGGGATTATTGGGGTGCTTGCGCTCCTTGTTATATGGCACATTGCGGCGGTGCGCACACAGAGTGTGCTTTTTCCGGCTCCGCTCGATGTGTTCACAAGTTGGATAGAACTTTTTCGCGAAGGGGTGATGTGGGAGCATATTCGCACGAGTATGTCGCGCTTTGCTATTGGTTATGTAATTGCGGCAACGGTAGGCATAGTGCTGGGGCTGTTTTTCGGGTGGTTTGCCGGCGCGTGGAGTTTTGTTAATCCAATAATCCAGATTTTGCGCCCGGTGTCGCCCATTGCGTGGATTCCGTTTATTGTGTTGTGGTTCGGCATTGGCGACATTCCGGCGGTGGTCATCATTTTTCTGGCGGTGTTCTATCCGGTGCTGCTCTCTACTGTTTCGGCGGTGGGGCGTGTGGACAAAATCTACTTGAAAGTGGCGCAAAATTTCGCCCTTAGCCGCACACAAACGTTGTGGAAAATTATCCTTCCGGCATCGTTTCCGCAGATTTCTACCGGACTGCATCAGGCTATCGGCACGGGCTGGGTCTTCCTTGTGGCAGGCGAAATGATTGGTGCACAGTCGGGCTTGGGATTTCTCATTATCGACTCGCGAAACAACCTGCGCCCCGACCACCTGCTCGCCGCAATTCTTACCATCGGGCTTATCGGGCTGCTCTTAGACCTAATGGTGAATGTGATTGAAAAACAGATTTACACAAAATGGGGAAAGTAAAACATAATTTAAAATTACGAATTATGAATTACTGAAATTCATAAATTTGTAATTAAATTATCTTAATTTTCAATTCGTAATTGATATGATAGATATAAAAAACGTTTCGGTAGATTTCCGACAACAGAAAAAGCAATTTACGGCACTCCGCAACGTGTCGCTCAGCATTGCCGAAGGCGAATTTATTTGTCTGCTGGGGGCGAGCGGTTGCGGCAAAACCACGCTGCTCAATGCTATTGCCGGTTTTGAAAAAATATCTTCGGGAAGTATCAAAATAGCCGGTGAGGAGGTGCGAAAACCCGATTCGCACAACACTTTTTTGTTCCAAAACTACGGACTGCTCCCTTGGCGCACGGTGCAGCACAACGTAGAACTTGGGCTAGAAAACAACATTCGCAACCGCGAAGAACGGCGCAAAATTGCCTACAAATACCTGCGTTTAGTGGGGTTGGAGGAATTCAAAGACCGCCACCCGGCGCAACTTTCGGGCGGAATGCAACAGCGAGTAGCAATAGCCCGCGCCCTTGCCGTGAATCCGAAAATTCTCTATATGGACGAGCCGCTGGGAGCGTTGGACGTGATAACTCGCGCCAACCTGCAAGACGAAATCATTCGGATTTGGCGTGAGTTCCGCAAAACCATTATTTTCGTTACGCACGACATTGAAGAGGCGGTTTATTTAGCCGACCGCGTAGTGATAATGGCTCCCAATCCGGGTCGAATTAAAGCCGTATTGCCCATCAATTTGGGCAGAGGGCGCGACCGCACAAGCGCGGAATTTCAGCAACTGCGCGACAAAGTATATGAAATCTTCGAGATGAAAAACTTCGGCGAGGCGGAGTATTATTTGTAGAAAGCTTGGTTGTATAGATTACAGTTCCTCAAAAAAATCCGAACAAATCTCATTCTCAGCAAAATAATGTTTGGGTGTTTGTCCGCAGAGAGATTGAAAATCGTGCGTGAGGTGCGATTGGTCGGCATAGCCGGCAGCGTAGGCAAGTTCGGTCATGGAGAGCGATGTGTTATGCTGTTTGTGCAACAGAGCCCACTGAAACCGAATAATTTTCAAGTATTGTTTGGGCGAAATGCCGATGTGCGCGGCAAAAATCCGCTCAAACTGCTTGCGGCTCAGGCAGGCTTCCGAAGCCATTTGTGCAATGTCCACCGCAGCGCGAGAATGTATTATAATACTGATAGTGTGTGAAATACGACTAAAATTCACATCGGCACACGAAGATTTCAGCAGTGCCGAAAAATAACTTTCCACCACTTGTACGCGCTGCTGAAAATCGACAGCCGCGCTCATTTCTTCTTCCAAATCGCACCCCACCTGCCCCGCAACATCGGCAAAAGAAACGAGTTGATTACAAATCGCGCTCTGCGGAAATCGGAAAAAAGGCATCAAACCCTGCGGCTGAAACACAACGGTAAACACGGAAAGTTCGCGGCGCAATTCAATGGTGTAAAAACCCGTTTGTAGCCCTTGCAGCGACACATTTGCCGGAAATTGTTTGCCGCCGGTCAAAATTTTGGGGCGCGGCGAAAAGTAGAGCGAAAGTTCGGGCATTCCGGTGGGAATAATGCGCTGCACGCAGGTTTCGCCCTCCGCCAGCACGTTCTCAATCGCCCAATATCGCTTGATATAAGGCGCAAGTTGTGCGTTTGGTGCGGCGTAGTGGAGGTGCATAGGCAAATTTTTGAATGAAAGGAGTGCGAAAATGCCGCCGTTTTTACTTCTCTTTTTTTCGTTTCACGGTAATTTTCACTTTATCAGTGCCACTCAACCCTTTTTTATCAACGGCTTGTACGGCAATATGGTGTTCGCCTTCGGTGAATTTCTTTTCTTGTACGCCTATTTTGTCCATTACAACATCGGCTTTGAACTCTTTTTCATCGTGCGACAAATCCCACGAGAAAAAATCAACTCCTGTTTCGCTTTCGGTGGTTGCCTCAAATTTGTACTTCAAATCTTCCAATTCTTCGGCAGTCAAGGTAACTTTTGGCGGATTATCGTAAGGAATAATATCACGGATATATTTCAATTCAATAATGATATTTTCTTTATTTTTCAGTTGTGCGACAGCATTTATTATGTCTTTTGAAAATTCAAAACCAATAATAAATCCGCAAATCTGTCCTTCTTTTTTGTTTCTTGCAAAGAGTGTTTTATCGTCCCTTTCAATAGCGGACAAAAAAGCATCAAGCGTATCGCGACCGACAGGTTTTTTCCATTTTTTTACTTGAATTGGTGTGCCGTATTGCGTATGTCCGTCAATGCCCAAATCTTTTCCGCCTTTTTCGTTTGGAATACCGCCAAATTTATCGACAATCCATATTTCAAATTCTTTTCCGTCTGTTTCCTGTAGTTTTTTGAAATCAAATGTTGGCAAAATAACTTCGTAAGGTTGTGAAAATAACATATTTTGCCGTTTTTTCATTCGTAAATCTGTAACTTTTATCGCCATTACGGATTGGTCTATTCCTATCCATTTACGGTTCAATCTATCTGCAACGGCTACGGTCGTTCCTCCGCCAACGAAAGGGTCAAGTACGACATCACCTTCATTTGTAGTGCATTCTATAATTCTTTGCAAAAGTGTTTCAGGCTTTTGTGTTGGATAACCAATACGTTCTTTTTTATCAGCAGGTTGCAACATTGAAATTCGCCAAACATTATCTACAAGTTTGTCTTCCCTAATTTGATACATCAAATTTCCTTTATCATCTCTTGCATTTATTGCTTTTCCATCAACTTTTTTTCGCATTAATTGTTTAACAGGATTTTCTCTTTTTTCGACTAATGGATTGAAACAATATTCTGCATTATGATTTTTCACATACCAAAAAATAGTATCTGTTCCTCTTGTAAAAACTCCTTTTCTTGTATCAGGCAATTTGTTGTAATAATGCCAAATTATTTCATTTCTAAAATTATTTCTACCGAAAATTTTATTCAAAATATCCACTTTTATTTCGGCATTTGCGTGCCAATCACAATGCAGAAAAATACTGCCGGTATCTTTCAAAATGCGGTGCATTTGGCGCACACGAACTTTCAACCAACTGATATAATGGTCTATTCCGCCTGCAAAACGGTCTTCAAAACTGCGTTTCTCGCCGTCATCTCCCCAAATTACCTCGTAAGTTCGATTGCTGAAAAACGGTGGGTCTAAATAAATCAAATCAACCGATTTGTCGGGAATTGACTGCAAAACAGCGAGATTATCGCCAAGTATAAGTTTATTGATAAAATCTTTTTCTGCCATATCGTGATATTTTTTACAAAGATACAATTTTTATCGTAATCGTAATTCAATAATTCTCATAGCCCTTCATACAAATTGTAGTATCTGCAGCTCTCATTTTTTGATTTCACACAGAGCCGAAGTGCATTAGAAACTCTGCGAAAAATTAGTACAAAGGTAGTCAATTGTTCTCAACGTTAAAGCGTTTTTTACGTCAAATAATCGGTTAATTCCTCAAATACTCCTCCTCCGTTTTTACTTCGGCGTAAAAATAACTCAGTGCCGCGAGAAAGGATTTTTGCACTTCGGCGGCGGCAACGGTTTGTCCTTGAATTTCCAAATTTTTCGTAGCGCAGGCATCGCTTATCAGCGTGCAGTTGAACCCGAAATCCTTTGCGGCACGCACGGTAGCGTCCACGCACATCTGGGTCATCATGCCGCAGAAAACCAATTCTGTAACGCCCTGCGCTTGCAAATATTCCAACAAATCCGTTTCGCGAAAACTGTTTGGAAAATGCTTGGCAATCACTTTTTCGCCCGAAATCGGTTGTACGCTTTCGTGAATTTCCACACCTTGCGTGTTCGGAATAAAAAACGCAGACCCCGCCCGCGTAGAAAAGTGCTGAACGTGTACCACCGGCAGCGATTTTTGCCGAAAATCGTGCAACAATTTTTTTGCATGTTCACTTGCCGCAAGGCTGCCGGCGAGCGGATTTGCCCCACCCTCGAAGTAATCGTTCTGAATATCAATAATGATAAGTGCTTTCATATTTTTTGTATGTTTCGACAAAGGATTTCAACCCTTTGCGTTGGATTATCTTTATGCTTGTTCCACTATTAAGGCGGTGGTTTTTACGCTGTTTTCGCGCAAACTTTTTACGGCGCGATATTCCGGCGAAGAAAAACATCTATCCAATGCTTCGCGGTTTTCAAATTCTACCACAATCACTCTATCCGGTTTTTGCGTACCGGAAATAAGCGTAACGTTCTCACTGCGAACAATGTATCTTCCGCCGAAACCTTCCACTATCGGTTTCACTTTGGCTATGTATTGGTCGTAATCCGTCCGCGCATGTTGGTCGGGAATTTCTACGTTTACAATAAAAAATGTCATATTTTTGTTTTGTTTTGAACGCAAAATTACGGTTTTCACCTATTCGTGCGTTGTTTAATCTTGCCAAATTTACCCAACAATTCCCCACATTATCAAAATCGCACCCGAAACTACGTTGGCGAAAATCAAGACATTGGAAATCGCTTTATTGAAATGTTCTTTTTTGCGAACCAGAATTTTATGCACCAAAAACGGCACAAATCCGCTTGCTCCGGCAGCAATGGCAACTATCTGTTGCGCGTGCGGATAGGCTATCAGGGCGTAAAATCCATAGAAAATAAGGAAGACCAGCGGAATGTGCAGGAGGAGAAATCCTGTCAGTTTGCCGGGTAAATGCAGAATTTCCCACTCTTTTTCGTAGCCCGATTCTATTTCGTGCAGTATGAGCAGGGTGGCGTTGAGTGTGTATAAAAAGAGGAGCATATTCTACCGTGTTTGTGTTTGATTGTGTATGGCATTTTCAATAAATCCGCTATCTAATCCGGTCATTGCAGCAATTTCTTCCACAGAATTTCCTTGTTTGTGCAGCCGCCGCGACACATATTCCATCGTTTCGCCAATCTCAATAATGTTTTGGTCGGGGTCGTAAAACCGCACCACAAATTGTTTCCAAGGTTGTTCGCGCAGTTCGTGCACAAATTCCACGTTTGCGGATTTGAGTTTTGCCACCATGTGCGCCACATTGTCGTACTCAAAGTAGAGTTCACCATTGTTGCCGCCTGCAAGCACCTCTTTGTTGTCAATCAGCAGACTGAAATGCGAGCGCAAATGAATGGCAAAACCCTCAAACAAAACATTTTGTCCGTAATCGGCTTCCACTTTTTGCCCCAACACCTGTTCGTAAAAATCCCGCGACCGTTTCATGTCCGTTACGGTTATCAGGGGACACACAAATTTCACTTTCCCGGTTTCTTTGGTCATATCAATTTTGTTTTTTTATGGTTTCAACTCTCTGTATTCTTCTCGTTTTTTTCTTCGGCAATTTTTTGATAACTTCTTCTACCGAATGTGCAATCAGGTTTTTGATAAGCACGTCCGGCACATCGCTTGCCAAATATACGGCATTCCACAAAAGTCCGTGAGTGTGCGAGCCGTGCGTAATTCCTCGATATTGTTCGCGCAGTTCCGCCGATTTTTCGGGATTGCATTTCAAATTCACGGCAAATTGTCCGTCTTTGGGTTCCAGCCCAATGCAGGCAAACATTTTTTCCATTACTTTGAAAACCAGCATAGTATCGTTAAAAGGCATACATTCCGTTGCTCCTTTTACGTGCAAACACACTTCGCGCAACTCCTCGATATTCATATTTGTTTGATTTTTAATTGTTTATGGTATATTTTTGATTTCCAATTCTCTCACAACTCTGCACGGATTGCCGAACGCCAGCACATTGTCGGGCAGCGATTTTGTAACCACACTGCCTGCGCCTATTACCACATTGCTGCCAATGGTTACGCCGGGCAATACGGTAACTCCCGCACCAAACCACACATCGCTGCCCACCGTAATCGGGTGCGCGTACTCCAAATATTGATTGCGCGTGGCGGCATCTATCGGGTGCGTGGCGGTAGAAAAGCAACAATTTGGCGCAACGAACAC
>JAITUU010000008.1 GCA_031286165.1 Bacteroidales bacterium | reverse complement strand
GTGTTCGTTGCGCCAAATTGTTGCTTTTCTACCGCCACGCACCCGATAGATGCCGCCACGCGCAATCAATATTTGGAGTACGCGCACCCGATTACGGTGGGCAGCGATGTGTGGTTTGGCGCGGGAGTTACCGTATTGCCCGGTGTTACTATTGGCAGCAATGTGGTAATAGGCGCAGGCAGTGTGGTTACAAAATCGCTGCCCGACAATGTGCTGGCGTTCGGCAATCCGTGCAGAGTTGTGAGAAAATTGTAAAAAAGACTACCTTTGTACGTTCTAATTTTAAATCGAACTAAATGGACAAACGCGAATTGACCGCGCCCTGCGGATTGGATTGTTTTAACTGCGGCTGGTACGAAGAAAATTTGACGGACGAAATTCGGGCAAGCGAGGCTGCGCGGCTCGGAATTACGGCTACGGAGGTAAACTGTAAAGGGTGCCGCGGCGAACAAGGTAAATGCTGGTGGGCACAAGGCGACTGTGCAACGTGGAATTGCGTGCAGGCACGTGGCTTGACCTATTGCCACGAATGTAGCGATTTCCCCTGCGGATTGCTCGCGCCTTCGGCAAAAGGAGCCGATTTTCCGCACAATATGAAGGTGTATAACCTCTGCCGAATGAAAACGTTTGGCATCGACCAATGGATAGAAGAATCCGCCGAAATTCGCAAACGCTACTACGAAGGCGTATTTGCAGTAGGCAAAGGTCCGATTTTGTGATACGTAGTTACAGTTCTATGCGTAGTCAAGTATTGAAAATAGTGTCGAACACCGCGTATGCCATTGGCACAGCCCTTGTGCTTATGTTGCTGTTTCGTGTATTTTTCGGTTCCGAAGAAATTGCCAATACCCAAGCCATGCTGCCCCTGTGTTGGCAACAATTAGCCTTTGTGTGGCTTGCTTTCGGCAGCGTTCCCATGCTGGCGGCGTGCGTGGCGGTGTGGCGTTTCAATAACCTGAAAAACTCGGCGCACCCGAAACGTACTTTCGCGCTTGTGTTCCTGCCCGGAATCATCTCCGGAGGCTGTTTGCTCTATATTTTCGGCGTAATTGCGGTGGGTTTTGTGCGCTTTTATTGTTTTTCCTAAGATTTTTTGCCGCAAAAATCCCTATCTTTGCGAAAAAAAATATGAAAACAAAGGTACAAAATTGGTGGTATTTGGTGGTGGGGCTGTTGTTTGTATTGTTCGCCGTTTCGCATACATTGAACGGTGTGCTGGCGGTACTTCCCCGATTGAGCGATACTACGATGGGTGCCGACACAAAAACCGTTTTCGAGTATGTGTGGCACATCATCGGTATTGAGAATCTGGTGCTGGGCGCAGCGTTAATCATTATGGCGTTTTATAAAAATATAGAAAAAGTGCGTTTTACGGCATGGGTTATTATTGCGGTTTTGATAGTGCGCTGGGCGGTGATTGCCGGTTTTACCGCGTTGCACGATAGCCGAAATATCCCGAATTTACTGCCCGATACCCTTGCTATTGCCCTCTGCGTGGTGCTTTTATGCTTGGGAAGTCGTGCGAAAACGAAGGTCTAATCCTTTGTTTGATAAAGGAAATAATAAACAGTGTGAAACTTGATATGAATTTTTTAACTCAAATAAAAATGACAGACTTTTTAAGAGTGATTTTGCCGATTTATTTCGTGGTGTATTTTAGTGTAGCCATTGTACTGAAATCGGTGCTGGTGGCAAAGCGGACGGGGAAAAATCCCTTTGTATTGCCCAAAGACGACAGTGTTTACGGCGTGGTGGGGTTTTACTTCAAGTTAGTGCTTATCGCAATATTTATGTACGCTGTCGTTTACGCCGTTTTTCCTGCTTGGCACAGCTATTTTTTACCGATTCAATCGCTTGAAAATCAAACAATACAGTGCGTGGGAATTTCGTTGCTCTTCCTTTCGTTGGTGTGGACGGTGATTGCACAAACGCAAATGAAAAACTCGTGGCGCATAGGCATTGACACCGGCACGCGAACGGAGTTGATAACAGTCGGACTATTTTCAATTTCTCGAAATCCGATTTTCTTTGGAATGATAGTAACCTTGCTTGGCGTATTTTTGGCAACGCCCAACGCCGTAACCTTATTCGTATTGATGTTTGCTTACGTTCTTATCCAAATTCAAATTCGCCTCGAAGAAGAGTTTTTAACAAAAGAACACGGCGACACCTATTTGCAGTACAAACAAAATGTGCGGCGGCTGATATAAGCAACACAACGTGAAATTAACAACATCACTTAGTTTCTGTACCTTGCTGTTTTTCGGCATACATTGCTTGGCACAGCGCGAAAACGAAATTACCGTAGAAGCCGGATTTTTGCAACTGAAAGACGCGCTCAGTCAGGGTATGGTAGATGCCATTGACCGTATTGTACAGAATGGACGAATTTATCGCGATAATTTTATCAAATAATCCTTTCTGTCAAAAATCCTTGCAGTAATTTTGCGCCGTTAAACTCGGTATTAAAAATTACGAGTTTTCTTCTTCACTTTCAAACTTTATATCGGGCAACGATTTTACAATTTCTACCGTTTGTACGCTTACATTGATTACGCTCAAAAGTAAATCGAGAATATAACGCGGATTTCCGGTTTCTCGCGCCCAATCGTTGGGATTATTCACAATGCCACTATCTTTGTGAGTGGTGATTTGGTAGCGTTCCATTATCCATTCGATTGCAGATTTGCCGTTCACTACATATTCGTATGCCTCGGCAGGTATGTTTTCAATAGTGATTTGAGAATTGTAAATAATCGTGTCTTTTTGGTCTTTCTTTGGGAAACGCATTTTTTCTACGCGATAATTCAAAAATTCCATTTCTTTGGCATTTGCTTGTTTTAATGTATCGGCAGTATTTAGCGGATTGTACATTTCGAGCACGCTCGGATATTTTCCTGCGTTTTCGTAATTCAAATGCAACTCTGCCAATGCTCTGCCCGCTTTGCTGAACGCCCAAAAATCCCGCACATCATCTACCAACGGCAGACGCGGCAACATCTTTTTCAAGTCGGCAGCGAAAGTTTCACGATAATTTGGACTGTGCAAAAAACCGTACACATAGTAAAAAATATCTTCCTTCGTGGTTCTACCATTTTTCGTGTGGAAAGTAGTAAATTTGCAGCATGAAAGAAACGCATGAGATATTGAACAAAATCCTTTTACCCTTGAATAGTTCTTGGACGGTATCGGAGGTAAAAGT
>JAITUU010000006.1 GCA_031286165.1 Bacteroidales bacterium | reverse complement strand
ACTTTTACCTCCGATACCGTCCAAGAACTATTCAAGGGTAAAAGGATTTTGTTCAATATCTCATGCGTTTCTTTCATGCTGCAAATTTACTACTTTCCACACGAAAAATGGTAGAACCTTAATTTTCAATTATCCACTAAAAATATACCCCAAAAGCGGTATAGCCTCGCACGCTTGTGTGCGTTACTTTTGCCTCAAAGAATCCTAAAAAAAAGTAACAATACACAACATGAACGGATATTTAGATATGGAACTGCTGCGATTTACTACTGCCGGCAGTGTGGATGATGGCAAAAGTACTCTCATCGGGCGGCTTTTGTACGATAGTAAATCAATTTTTGAAGACCAATTGGAGGCTGTAAAAGTTGCCAGCGAACGACTTGGCGGCGGCGAAGTAAACCTCGCGCTTTTGACTGATGGTTTGCGTGCCGAGCGCGAACAAGGCATTACCATAGATGTGGCGTATCGCTATTTTGCCACGCCTAAGCGCAAATTTATTATTGCCGACACGCCGGGACACATAGAATACACGCGCAATATGGTTACGGGTGCCTCCACTGCCGATGCTGCCATTATTTTGGTGGACGCGCGAAACGGTATTATAGAGCAAACCAAGCGACATTCCTACATAGCATCGCTGTTGCAATTGGAAACGGTAATTGTGGCGGTCAATAAAATGGATTTGGTGGATTTTTCGGAAGATATTTTCAAAAAAATCAAGAATGAATACGAAGTGATTGCGCAAAAATTGCAACTCAAAAAAGTGTTTTACCTACCCATTTCGGCTCGCGATGGCGACAATGTAGTGAACCCTTCCGCCAAAACGCCTTGGTACAAAGGCGAAACTTTGCTGCACTTGCTCGAAACACTGCCTGTGAAAGAAGGTATTGACACCCTGTCCACACGCTTTCCTGTACAATATGTTATTCGCCCCCATAGCGATAGTTTTCACGACTATCGCGGCTACGCAGGTCGATTGGCAAGCGGAAAAATTGCTGTGGGCGACCGTGTAACCATTTTGCCATCGTTTACCGAATCTACTGTGAAGGCTATCAACGAAGGCGAAAAATCGCTCGAAGGAGCCTTCGCACCGCAGTCGGTAGCCATTCAGTTGGCAGATAATGTAGATGCAAGTCGCGGCGATATGATAGTGAAAAGCGATAATGTGCCACAAGTAGATGCGCGACTTTCGTTGCTGGTGTGTTGGCTCAATCCGCGTCCGCTCAGCGTGGGTGCAAAATACACCGTGCGCCATACTACCGACGAAGTTTCAGCAGTAGTGAAAGATATATTTTTTAAAGTTGATATTAACCGTTTGGAAAATATAGAAAACGATAAAACGGTAAAAATGAACGACATAGCACACATTTCCATAAAAACTTCTAAACCGCTGAAATTTGATTTTTACGCACAAAATCGCGTAACCGGTAGTTTGATACTTATCAACGAAACCACCAACGAAACCGTAGGTGCAGGTATGATTGTACCCTCACTCGAAGAATACTCTATTTAGTTGAGAATTGAAAGTTGAAAATGAAAAACAAAAAATCTGAGATAATCCAAATGTGCGTTATCTGCGTGTTAAAAAATAGTGATAATGAGTGCTGAAAAATTAGATATAGAAACCTTGAATCAAGAATTTCACGAAAAAACACCGGAAATTCTATTGGAATATTTTCTTACGCAGTATGGCAATCGCATTGCGTTGGCATCGAGTTTTGGTTTGGAAGACCAAGTGCTTGCCGATATGATTTTGAAAATCAACCCTTCCGCACGTATTTTTACCATAGATACAGGGCGGCTGTTTCCCGAAACCTATTCACTCATAGCCCGCACGCGCGAACGCTATGGCGCGAATGTGGACGTATATTTCCCCGAAAATACTTCGGTGGAAACCTTTGTGAACACCAACGGCATCAATGCGTTTTACGAAAGTGTAGAAAAACGGAAAAATTGCTGCCGCGTGCGAAAAATAGAACCGCTTTTGCGAGCACTTTCCACAGTAGATGCTTGGATTTGCGGCTTGCGAGCCGAGCAATCGGTTACGCGCACTGCTATTCAACCCGTAGAGTGGGACGAAGCAAATAATCTGCTGAAAATCAACCCACTTGCCGCATGGACGGAAGACGATGTGTGGGATTACATCAAAGCGCACAATGTGCCGTACAATAAACTGCACCGTCAGGGATTTCCAAGCATTGGCTGCCAGCCATGCACTCGCGCCATAGCCGAAGGTGAAGACATTCGCGCCGGACGTTGGTGGTGGGAAAATCCCGAACATAAAGAGTGTGGATTGCACCGAAGATAATAAGTATAAAAAGTCATTTGTATAGTGTTTTAAAAGGGCAAAAAGGGTAGGTCGCAAGATATGCCCTTTTTGTTTTTCGTAAAATATCATTTTCAACTCTCAACTTTCCACTTAATATACCCTTTATATGGTATTTCAAAAGCGTTTTTTGCAGTGTACTTTTGCAAAAACTAAAAACAAAAGAGTATGAATATTTTGAAAACCTTGATACGCCCGACCCTTAATTTTGCGCAAAATACCTTCAATTACGCTTCGGTAACGAAAAAAGAAACAACTCCGCCAACAGAACAACCGGCGCATTACTCAAATATAAAAATCACTGATTTGAATGTGAGTATTGGTAAAAATCAGATTCTCTCAAATGTAAATCTCGAAATTCCGAACAATAAAATTACCTGTATTATTGGTCCTTCGGGTTGTGGAAAGTCCACCTTGCTTAAAACCATCAATCGCTTGAACGATGACGTGGAAGGGGTGAAAATCAACGGAAAAATTGAAATTGACAACGAAAATATTTACGACAGTAAGGTGGAAGTTACCCACATTCGTAAAAAAATGGGACTGCTTTCGCAACGCCCTACGCCGCTGCCTATGTCTATTTACGACAACATTACCTTTGGTTGCCGCATACACGGCTTGCGCAATAAGCGGCGGCTGAAAACTATTGTGGAGAAAAATTTACAATCCGCCGGTTTGTGGGAAGAGGTGAAACATCGCTTGCACGCGCCCGCATCGAGCCTTTCCATTGGGCAACAGCAGCGACTGTGTTTGGCTCGTGGCTTGGCGGTGCAGCCGCAGTTTATTTTGGGTGATGAGGCTACTTCGGCACTCGACCCCATTTCGAGTCGCCATATTGAGGATTTGTTTGTAGAACTCAAAAAAGACTACGGCGTGGTGCTGGTTACTCACACTTTGCGTCAAGCCTTGCGCATAGCCGACCATGTGGTATTTATGTATTTGGGCAAAGTGATTGAAAGCGGTTCTGCAAAAGAACTATTTGAAAATCCGCAGCACGAACTCACCAAACAGTATCTATCCGGCGTATTCAGTTAAATTTTTTGACTTACAATTTTTAAACTTAGGAACGTATATATGTACACACTTCCCGACACACTAACACATGATATTGAACGCTTTGGCGAATTGGCAGCCGAGTATGAACAGAAAAAAATTCCTGCGGCGCAATTCAAGGCGTTTCGCGTGCCTATGGGGGTGTATGAGCAGCGGCTCGATGAGGTGTATATGAGCCGCGTGCGTGCCACCGGCGGAGTGATTTCGCCGGCGCAATTTTTGGAACTCATTGCCATTGCGCAGAGGCATAATTCTGATTTACTGCATATTACCACTCGTCAAGAAATTCAAATTCAGAACTTGAAATTGAATAGTGTAGAGCCGATTTTGCATGAATTGCAGGCGATACATCTTGCTACTAAGGGCGGCGGCGGAAATACCGTGCGCAATATTATAGTGAGCGAAGAGAGCGGAATTTCCGAAACGGAAACCTTTGATACTACGCCCTATGCGGCGGCTCTTACCACGAAATTGATAGCCGAAACCGATTCGTATCTTCTGCCGCGAAAACTAAAAATCGCCTTTTCTTCGAGTGAACACAATGTGGATTATGCGGCAGTGAACGATGTGGGTTTTGTGGCAAAAATCCGAAATGGCGAACGTGGATTTCAAGTGTATGTGGGCGGTGGCGGAGGTTCCAATCCTACCGTTGCTTGGGTGCTTTTCAATTTTGTACCTACCGAAGATTTGTATGCCGTAGCCGAATCAGTGAAAAAGTTTTTTTCCGAACATGGCAATCGCAAAAATCGCCATAAAGCCCGTTTACGCTACATTTTTTACAAATTGGGCGAGGAGGAAACTTTGCGTTTGCTGCGCGAATACTTTGCCGAAGCGCAAAAATTGCAACCGAAATTCGTTTTGAACGAAGATACCGTATCTGCGAATGATTGTAAGAGTTACTTTCTCAATTCGCTCCTTGTTGAAGAAGGCGAGGAGGCTTTTTCTATTTGGCAAAAACGCTATGTTTCTCCGCAAAAGCAATCGGAAAACGTTTCAGTGTTATTGCCGATTTTTCTCGGCAATATTTCGCTTGCAGATGAAAAAAAAATGAAGGGATTGCAAAAATTACTACACCATATTTCTCAATTTGGCGAAAATACGCTGCGCTTTACCACCACGCAAAATATTCGTTTGCGTAACATTCCGGTGCAAGCACTGCCCGAACTATATACGATTTTGAAAACCTTTGTGCCCGAAATTGCCGCGCCGCTGTTGCTCAATACTATTACTTCTTGCACCGGAGCCGACACCTGCCGATTGGGAATAGGGCTTTCCAAAGGCTTGGCGGCTGCCATTCGCCGAGAATTGGGTGTGAGTAAATTGAATCTCGACCTTTTTGCCGATGTGCGTATCAATATTTCGGGCTGCCCCAATTCCTGCGGACAGCAACTGTGGGCGGACATTGGCTTTTCGGGAAAAGTGCTGCGCAACAATCGCGCCTATCCCGGTTATCAGGTGTATCTTGCGGCACATCGTGCCGACAATCCTGCATTTGCCGAAAGTGTAGGCACTATCAGCGCACGCGATATTCCCAAATTTTTACTGCGATTATTCGATTCTTTCACACTATATAAAGAAAATTATGCCTCGTTTCCGGAATTTTTGAAAGGAAAAGGACGGAACATTGCCGCACATATTTTGGCTGATTATCAAGAAATCCCCGACTTTGCAGACGATAAAAACTACTATTTCGATTGGGGTGCCGAAGAAATCTTTACGGTGGTGGGGCGCGGTACGCCCGAATGTTCCGCCGGACTATTCGATATGATAGAGTTGGATTTGAATACTATAAACGACCTGAAAAAACAGTTGGAAACCGCACCGGCAAACGCGAACGAAATTTTGTACGATATTATCTTTTCCGCTTCGCGAATGTTACTCGTAACAAGGGGTTTGGAGGCAAAAACTACCTCAGAAGTATTCGACCTTTTTCTTGAAAATTTTGTAAAACAAGGAATTGTAAACAAGGAATTTACAACGATTGTAACTCTTGCAAAAAGCGATAAAAATACCGATTTTACACAGCATAAAACGGAAATTTTTGCGCTTGCAGATGCGCTTGTAGAATTATACAAAAACATGGACGATTCGCTGCAATTTAAAAATGCGCAACAACCAGAAAAACTGCACGAAACGAAGCCGGAAGCATCTCTTGCAAAAAAAGACCTGCGCGGCGTAAGTTGCCCTATGAATTTTGTGCAAACGAAATTGCAACTTTCTACACTGCCTTCGGGTGCCTTGCTCGAAATTTTGCTCGATGACGGTGCTCCCATCAATAATGTGCCCGGCTCTGTGCGCGGAGAAGGGCACGAAATTGTGGAACAAACCAAAGTAGAGAATCATTGGCGAGTAGTGATACGGAAGAAATAAAACGTAAGACTAAAACTCCGCTTTACAGAAAAAGTGCACCCGTTTTTTTGAGATAGGATGCTCAAATTCTATATATTCAGCGTGTAAATAGAGGCGGTCGGCTTTCGTACCGTATAAATCATCGCCCACAATGGGAGCATTTAATCCTGCTTTATGTGCAGCGTGCACTCGCAGTTGGTGGGTGCGCCCGGTGTGCGGATAGAAGTGAATTTTTGTGGTGTTTTCGCCGCGTTCTACTACTTTCCACGATGTAATTGCTTGTTTTCCATAGTCATAGCAGAGTATTTGTTGTGGGCGATTATCTAAATCGGGGCGGAGAGGAAAGTCGATTTTTCCTTCATGTTCTGTTATAATTCCTTGTAACAAAGCAATATAGCGTTTTTTTACCCTTCGTTCCGAAAATTGCTCTTGCAATGAACGACTTGTGTGCGCGTTTTTTGAAAATATCAAAATTCCCGAAGTTGCCATATCGAGGCGATGCACCACGAAAATACCGCCGTTGTAGAGTTTTTGCAAATACGAATACGCCGATTCCGCCTCCACATTGCCGGGAACTGAAAGCATTCCGGGCGGTTTGTTGATAATTACCAAATCGTCATCGTCATAGAGAATTTTTACCGTTTTTTGCGATGCAAGTTCCTCTAAGAGCGGATTTTTTTCGACTTGCAACCCCTGCAACATGAAGCCCAAAATGGGTTCACACTTGCTTTTGCAGGCAGGATAAAACAGTTTGTGCCGCCGCACTTCGGAAGCCGGCGACTGCCCCCACCAAAATTCCGCCATAGCCAATGGTTTGTAACCGTGAGAATAAGCGTAGTTCAGTAGTTTTGGCGCAGCACATTCGCCGGCACCGGCAGGAGCTGTGCCGGTAAAAATTTCGTTGAGCGACTTGCGTTCGCCGCGAGCATTTAAAAACGTGTACTGCGAAAAAATTTCCTGTTGCAGTGCTTCCGATTTCTCTCTGCGCTCAGTTTTTAATTGCTGAATATGAGTATTATATCTATCTACTTGTGCTTGCAATTCGGTAATTTTTGAAAGCCATTGTGCACGGCGTTGTTTGTAAGCGTACTGCTGTTGTAAACTTTCGCGTTTCAGCGTTTCCCATAATGCGGCATATTCTTGTGGCGAGAGTGTTTTTTGCGCTTCGGCACGCATGGCATCGCGTTTTGCTTTTTCGGTTTTGAGTGTTGCTCGCATTGCCGAAAGTTCTGTGTTCATGGTTTCGCTTTCTTTGCTCAAATTTTTGCACAACGTTAGATAGTTTTCATTGTTTTCTGTTTTGGAAATCAGCGTATTATATTCATTGAGTTGTTGTTCTTTTTTTCGGTAAAAACTTTCCTCGTGGGTAAGATTCACAATGGGTGGCACAAAAAACGGCAGCGACTGCGTACCTGCCAATTTTCCTGAAAATGCTGCGAAAAAACCGATACTTCCTTCTGCATTTTTTACCACCAATACGCCGAACATTTTACCCACATTTACTCCTTCCACGTGGTGCTTTATGCCAAAATCGTGTTCAAAATCCTGTTGATTCGATACATAATCGAAAACCTGCTGCGCAGCATTCAAACACAAGGGGTGGGGAATGTAGTGAAATGGAAAGGTGAATTCCGCCGGTAGCGAAATATTTGGGCAATGAAGTGGGTGAAATGGAGAATTGGGCATGGTATTTTTTTGTTTTTGCAAAGGTAATGAACGATATTGTGAAAATGCAATATCTCATAAAAAAAATGCAATTTACTTGTTTTTTAATTAATAATGTTGTATTCTTGTGTAAACAAATCTGATTGATTGGAATAACTATGAAAAAAATAATACTATTATTGAGTATATTGTTAATTATAAACATAAGTTTTGCACAATTGAAAGTTGCAAGTAATGGATATGTTGGGATTGGTGTAACACCTTCAACTGATATGAATACTAAACTTAAAATTGGTAATATTTGGACTTTTTATGATGGTCCGAGTGATAAGGAAATTTGTCGTAACGCTCGCTACAATAATGGATATTTTCGTTTACAAACGGGCGTTTCGAGTTTAGTAAGTTTTACCGGAGGCGGTGATATATTGTTTCAAACAGCACCGTATGGTTCCGCAGGAACTGCTATTTCTAATTTTAATAATGTAATTATAAAAAATAATGGGTATGTGGGTATTGGAACAATAAATCCTGAGAGAAAGTTGCAAGTGGCAGGAGAAATTCTGATAGATGCAACTTATACTCCGAATTGGGGTTCGGGAATTAAAACAAAAATCTATCAACAAAATGCGTGTGCATATCATTTGGAATATAATGGTAGTGATGTATTTTATGTGTGTGGTAGCGGTTATATGTGGAGTTTAAAACCTTCTATGATAGGTTCTGATATTGCTTTGAAAAAGAATGTTAAATCTATTGAAAGTCCATTGGAAAAGATAATGAAATTACAAGGAGTAACGTATCAATATAAAGATACGAGAGAGGGCGATAGGGAATCGTATATGGGTTTTATAGCGCAAGATGTTGAAAAAATTGTACCGGAAGTTGTGAAAGAAATGCACGATGGAACGAAAGCAATGTCATATACTGATTTGATAGCGTTGCTGGTTGAAGCCACAAAAGAACAGCAAAAAAGAATAGAAGCATTGGAAAGTAAACTTGAATATTGTGGTGCAAATAATATATTGAAATCAAGTGAAGTAAGTGCAACACAAGAAATGTATTTTTCTGAATCCGGAAATACAGAAATGTTAAAACTGTATCAAAATGCACCAAACCCGTTTAATGAACGCACTACGGTGAAGTGCTATGTGCCGAAACAATTTCAAAAAGTACAGTTGTGCGTATATACTATGCAGGGAGTGCAGCTGCAGTGTATAACAATCATAGAACGAGGAACTGTTGAGGTTTCAATACAAGCAGCTGCGCTCGCGGCAGGAATTTACAGGTATGTATTGCTTGCCGATAGTATTGCGAGTGAATCGAAACAAATGATATTGACAAAGTAGAATAATGAAAAAGATAATTTTTATATTGGCATCTGTTCTTGCGGTGGTGTGGAATACTACTGCACAGGGGTATGACCCAGAAGAATATTACGCTCCCGATGTGGAAGTAATTAATAATTTGATACGGAATAATGGGTTGCGAGCAAATATTGATGACCCTGATGGGTGGAAAAATCTTCTTATGTTTGAAGGAGGATTTCCAATAGTTACGTGGACAGTAACAATACCAAAACGTTTGCTTTCTCTGGATTTGCGAATGGCTGGATTGACAGGTATTGCATCATTTTCCGGATTAGACAGTTTGACATCCTTAGTGTGTTGTAAATCTAATCTTCCAAATTGTGATGATATGTTTGGACTTTTTAATTGCATTGATAATAATTTGATAGGAATTAATATAGCAGGTTGTGTTTCTTTGAAATATTTTATTGCGGATGCAAACGATTTGATAGGTATTGATTTAACTGATTGTAATGTATTAAATTACTTTTCTTGTTACAACTGTAATTTATCTATGCTTGACTTGACAAAAGTTGGTGCGATGACACAAAATTTAGAAGTAGATGTTACAAATAATCAATTAACATCAATTTCTTTTGCAGAAGCATATTTATTTCCATTACACATATATGCCTCAGGACAAAATGTACCACTTGTATTGAGAAAACATGAAGAGATGTATGTATGTGCGATATTGTTGGAGAATCCGTTTTTTACAAATCCTATTTATTATGACGCCGTAGGTATATTACAAAGTTTTGATACAACTATTACAACAACAGAATTTGAAGTGCAATATAGCGAGTTTGGTACATTATCAGGTACAATGTATTTGTCTTATACTGACGTAGTAAAGATTGATGAGCAAGGGCAGAATGTAACAAAGGTGTACTTTAATAGAAACCAAAATATGTTAGTTGTGGAATATGGAAATTTAGCACCGCTTACTATAACAATACATGATATACTTGGTAAAAAAATTATAACACATACTTTGCACAGTACAACAGAAATTGACGTCAATCATTTGCAAAAGGGTGTGTATGCTGTTACCGTTGTTTCTGAAGGTAAGGTTATTGGAAATACAAAAATTGTGAAATGAAAAGGGAATTTCTAATATATAGGTTTTTATTTTGTGTGAGTATGTTGTTGGGTAGTGTTGTTTCATTTTCACAAACACCATATAATGTTGTTATGAATTTCACGCAAGACCCAACTACTCAAATGGCGTTTAATTGGTTTACCGCTGCTAATAGTTCTTGTGGACAAGTAATGGTTATAGGTGGGGGTATTACAAAAATAGTGTCCGCTACTTGTAGTCAATACTCAGGTGCAACTATAAATAAAGCAACGGTTACCGGATTAACACCGAATACCACCTATTCTTTCCAAATAGGAAGCGTAAATGGTACATTTAAAACTGCTCCAAATAATAATCTCCCATTTTCTTTTATTTATGTTGCAGACACCCAAATAGATTATTTTCTTATGGGAAAACCATTATCTGAATATAGTGTTTTTCCAATGTTGCAAATGAATGCACAAGTATTATGTGCAGATAATCAGGATACAAGGTTTTGCCTGCATGGTGGAGATATGGTGTGGGAGGGGCGAGTATGGGACGGTCAAAAATGGGAACTTGATTTTGATTCTGATATAAAACAGTGGTATCGTTTCTTTGCTTCTCAGCCAGATTTGTTTTTAAAACTACCATTTGCTCCGGTAATGGGTAATCACGATAAGATATTTAATAACTTCAAACCTCATTTTAATGTAAATTCTGCGCCGTTTGATACTGACGGTAGTACGTACACTTTTATCTATGGAAACACACAGTTTTTTGCAATCAACAGTGAAAAAGATATTACATATATCAATAACCTAAAAAAGTGGATGCAGGATAGTGTGAGAGCGCATCCTAATATCACATGGCGTGTTGTGTATTGTCATACAGGAATTTATAGTAGTTATAATACGGATAGTTATCTTTGGAGTAATAATATAGCTCCATTGTTTGATACATTAGGAATAGATATTGTTTTTCAAGGACATACTCATATATATGATGTAATAGGACCTGTGAGAAATAAAAATTATGTACAAGCTTCTGTTATTAATGTTACTAAGGCTGATACTCAATATCCAGAGAATATAAGTGGAAAATTGGGAGGGGTTTTTAATGTGCAAAAAGGAACGTTATATATCACAAATGGTACTTTGGGTAATACTGGAACATTAGTACCTAAGTCATTAACATCAACACCGCCTTTGCCATCTCACTATCTTCCTTTGATGACAGGTCGTTGGGGACAACTTTATAACTCATATAGCAATGTTTCAGTTACCTCCGATAAAATAATCATTACAACGTATGAGATTGTTAATGGTAATAGTCAAATGTTCGATGAAATCACAATAGTAAAACGTCCATGTTTGCCAAGTGTTGAAAATCCTGTTTCTCAAACAATAAGTTCAAATACAGTATGGAGTATTCCACAATCAATATCGAATAATATAGT
>JAITUU010000027.1 GCA_031286165.1 Bacteroidales bacterium | reverse complement strand
TCTTTTATCTTTTATCTTTTATCTTTTATCTTTTATCTTTTATCTTTTATCTTTTATCTTTTATCTTTTATCTTTTATCTTTTATCTTTTATCTTTTATCTTTTATCTTTTATCTTTTTACAAAAGAAATACTTCAAACAATACCTGTCAATAGTACGCAAGTACTATATTTGGGGTCTATTTAATCCTATGCGCATGAATACACAGCAATTTTTCGACCATTTACCCACCATAACAGAAGAACTCTCCTACGAAGATACCGGAACATTAATTGACATGTGCGATATTTTTTCAATGTCGAATAATATCAGCACTTTCATTATAGATTTTGCGCAACAAGGTTTTTTACACGTTTCACCGCACCCACTGTTTCTTTTAGGTTATTCACAGCAAGAAGTTATGAATATGGGATACAATTTTTACAAAGAAATATTACTCCCCGAAGATTTCCACAAGCACTTACAAATCAACAAAATAGGTTTCGGTATTTTCAATACATTAGCACTCGAAGATCGAAAATCGGCACACTTTGCATATAGTTTTTATGTAAAACACAAGAGCGGCAGGAAAATTCTGATAAATCATAAATTTACCCCTCTGCGCTTTGCTCTCGATGGTTCGCTATGGCTTGCCATTTGTTTTGTGCGAAATTCGCCTTACAAAGAGCCGGGCGATGTAGTATTTTCCACCAATAAAGGGAGTAAACATTTTCGTTACAATTGGGATACACACAAAATGACAGAATACTATCTCGAAAATTTAACTCCGCGCGAACAAGAAATTTTACACCTTTCCATGCGCGGGTATAACGAACATCAAATTGCCGAAGAATTACATTGCAGGGTGCAAACTATTAAAAATCACCGCCAAAAAATTATACAAAAAATGGGTGTGCACAACCTTAGCAATGCTATCACTATGTTTTCTTCGGTGTTTTAAAAACAATTCTCATCTTTCAACCAATCTACGAAGCCTGCTCTATCACGCAGTGAGTTTTCACAAAATCCCTGCCCAGCGCGTATCCGAGTTTATAAATTTCGGTCATTTTATCGAAATCGAACATGGAATATTTCATAATTTCTTCGGGGTCGAAGCAGTAGTCGCAAATCTCAAAGCGGTCGGCTATAACCGAATGAATGGCTATACGGTAAATGCGCTCTACCACGCCAAACATATTGTGAATATTATTTTCTTCGGAAAGGTGATTTACGTGAATACCCACAATTTTATCGCACTTACCGAGCAGCACCGCCGTAGGGAAATTATTACTCACGCCGCCGTCCACATAGTGATGCCCATTGATAACATGAGGAGGAAATACTATGGGAATGGAAGCCGATGCCACCACAAAATCGAATAACTGCGTGCCTGCCGACACTATTTCATTTTTGCCCGTATTCAAATTGGTAGCCGACACATAAAAGGGCATTTTCAATTCCTCGAAACACGTGGCTTGTATGTATTTTTTAAACATAGGTATCAAATTCACAAAACCTTTTTTCACGGCTCGCCAACGCGGAGTATACACTGAGTGTTTAAAATTTTTAATCAAAATTTCGTAAGTTTCTTTGGGTGTGTAGCCATCGGCTAAAAACAAACCATTGATAGCACCCATGCTGGTGCCTGCTATTACCGAAGGGGCAATATCGTGTTCGCGCAGTGCCTGCATAATTCCTAACTGCACCACACCGCGTGCGCCACCGCCGCTGAGTGAAAATCCGTATTGTACATCGTGTTCCATATTCATTTTTTTTGTATTTTTAATTTTCTAAAAGTAAAAAAATAAAACTATCTTTGTACCTGCATTGGGTATTATTCTGCACTGCCGCAGCAATGAAATATATCATAAAAAACAGCGCAAAAAAACATAGAATGTATGACAACACAAGAAAATTTTACCAAAGCAATACAGTTCATAAAACAACATCAAGACGGTGAAGTAGCAGAACTACTGCGTTTTAGAGGTTTGAATTACAATATGATTTACGGTGTATCGCAGCAAATTATGAGTAAATTCGCCGAAAAAATAGGACGCAATCAAGAATTGGCTAGCATGCTGTGGAAGGAAAATTTCCGCGAAGCGAAACTCATGGCACTCATGATTTCGGAGCCGGCGTGCATAAGCAACGAAGAAGTGGAAACACTCATAGCCGGCTGCACCAATCACGAAATGGTGGAAATCGGCACTTTTTATTTGTTCTCAAAATTGCCTCACGTGCTCGAAAAAGTATATGAATGGATACAAAGCGACAAAGAATTTTACAAAATGGCGGCTTATACCATGATTGCGCAAAGTGCAAAACATAATATGTCGTTTATAGATGTGGAAAAACTCACGCCATTTTACAAACAGGATTTTACCAATCCGAGTTATTTTGTGCGCAAATCGCTTATCAACGCTTTTCAGGAACTTGCGTTTCGCAAACCGGGGCTAAAACAACCGATTATAAAAGCCACAAAATATATTCTGGAACGCAATAAAGGCAGCGAATTTGAGTTACAAGCAAAAGATATGTTGCAAGTGCTTAATTACTGTTAAAAAAAAGTATCAAATAGTTCGTACAACGTATTGAGTATTGAGTACTAACAACTAATAACTACAAACAATGAATTTCAGTAAAACATCGAATCCGGTTTTTTCAAACAATGTATTTGCGCAGTCGTATAGCGGCACAGCACAAGGAGTAATGACCATGCAAGGCACTATCAATAAAAGTTTGCTTTTACTTGGTATTATAGTAGTGGCGGCATCGTTCACGTGGAATATGGCTATGCAGGCAAATACCACCGCCTACACCCTCATGATAGCAGGAGCCATTGTAGGTTTTGTGCTTGCTATGGTTACGGTTTTCAAAAAAGATTGGGCACACGTTACCGCTCCTCTCTACGCCGTGTGTCAAGGATTATTTCTGGGCGGCGTGTCGGCATTTATTCAAATGGCAGTAGTGGCACCGCGCATAGCCCAAGGCGAAGTTGCTCCGGCAATGGGCGGCATAGTATTTCAAGCAGTTGCGCTCACATTTGCAGTCTTTTTTATTATGTTTTTGCTCTATCGCAATAGAATAATTCAACCCACACAAAAATTTATGATGGGCGTGGTGGCAGCCACCGGCGCAGTTGCCTTGCTCTATATTATCAATTTGGTAATGGGATTTTTCGGTTCTTCACTCACATTTTTACACAGCCCCACGCCGCTTGGCATAGGCATTAGCGTAGTAATTGTAATTATTGCGGCACTGAATTTAATTCTCGATTTCAAAAACATAGAAGACGGCGTGGCGCAGCAAGCACCCAAGAAAATGGAATGGTTTGCCGCCTTCGGCTTAATGGTTACGCTGGTGTGGTTGTATATAGAAATTTTGCGACTGCTTACCTTATTGACCAATCGCAACTAAGAGGCACAGCCTCCGAAACATAAAAAAAGCGACAAGGTTCTGAACGTTGTCGCTTTTTTACTATTCAAAAATGTAGTTTTACAAATTGAAAGAAAGCGGAATGCTGAGTTTTACGTTCACACTTCTGCCCGGATTAAAAATTCCTTCACTTTTGTAGCGCGAAAGATGGTCGTAGTAAGTTTCGTTCAATATATTTTGAGCCGAAACGTTCAAATATACTATTTGATGTTTCACCGCAAATTCACACAGAGCACCCACATTCAGCACAGTATATGCAGGAGTTTTGCTTTCATGTTCCGCCACGAGGTTTTGCGCGAGCGAATACACGTTTTGCACATACACCGAAAAACGGCGCAGCGATGTTTCAAATCGGAAATTGGCACTCAGCGTTGCTTTTAGTTTCTGCGAAGGCATGAGTGCTAAATTTTGATTATCAACATTTTGACCAAACGTACTACTATACAAACCCTCTACATGCAACCAATCCAGCGGATGCGGATGAACGTGAAATCCTGCCTCGCCGCCATACAAAAACGCATCGCTTTGCGCATAGTAAAACACCGGCACACCTTCACGCATATCATCGGAAGGGTCTAAGTGAATGAAATTTTTTATATAATCGAAGTAGGGATTTACAAATACTTCCACGTGTTTCGACTTGTAATTCGCCGCAGCATCTATTTGATAACTATTCTCGGTTTTCAAATCAGGATTTCCAATTTCGTAGCGAAAGGTTCCTTCGTGCTTGCCATCGCTGAGCAATTCAAACATATTGGGTGCGCGAAAACCCGAAGCAAGATTGGCGCGAAACGAAAGCGTTTCGGAAAGAGGTTGAAAAATACCGGTAGAAAAATTAAAGGAATTATACTGATTATCAAATTCTTTGCTGCGAATAAGGCGAGTATCATAGCGCACACCAAGTTGCCAATAGGCTTTTTCGGCGTAATAAAAATCACTCATGGCAAATGCGCCAAAATCGAAAGTTTGTGCATCGGGAATAAGAATTTCTTCACCGGCATTGCTATTGTCCTGTGCCATTCCCTGACTGCCTGCTATCAAGTTCCAACGATTGTTCCGGCGCGGAGAATACCATTTCGCGTTGTACGACAGCGTGTGTAAATTCATATTGAGTGCCGCTTCATTTTCTTCCTCGCCTTCCTCGCCTTCAAATTCTTTACGATTATTGAACACATAACCCACGTCCATTTTAATTTTTGAACCATTATCAAAAAACATCGTATTTTCAGAACTCACTATGTGTGTGAACAAATCCTGATAAGGCAAAAGCGGTGTGCGTCCATTGTTGTATGCAACTTCTTCGTTTGCAGCACTTTCATCTTCTTCTTCGCCTTCGGTCAAACCGAATTTTTCGCGTAAAAAACTATATTTCAACGCCGAAGAAAAACGATTGCCGGTATAACCCAACGTAGTTTTGAAATTTCCGGTATTAAATCTACTGTTCGGCACACGGTCGCCGGTACCGGTGGCATAATCCATAAAAGTAGTGTAGCCGCCAAAGGCATTCCAATGAAAACGCTCTTTCGATATTTTGAGCGTACCGTTATTGCGAAAACCGAGCGCATTACTTGCAAATTCCGATTGCAACGCAGCCTCCACGCTATTCTGCTTTGCGTAGCGTTCGTCCACAAAATAGAGCACACCACCCAGCGCATCGCTACCATAGAGCACCGAAGCAGGACCTTTGATAACCTCCACCTGTTCGTAGCCATGTTCATCGAGTCCTAATCCATGCTCATCGCCCCACTGTTGATTTTCTATGCGCACACCTTGCGAAAATACCGCAATGCGATTGCCGCTCATACCACGAATGGTAGGTTTCCCAATTCCCACGCCGGTGCTCAAATTATCCACACCGGCTATGGACGTAAGTTTTTCGGCAAGCGAAGCACCTTGCACACCGGCATTGTTCAAATTCAGTTTTTCCACATTCATCACCGTTTCTCCCTGCAAACGCGACACATTGCCCGACACCACCACTTCGCGCAATTCATGCGTAGATGGTTGCAAATACATAGGACTTTGGTCATTGGGCGAAATTCGTTGCAAAAGCGACTGAAAACCTTCTGCCGAAATGTGCACCAACACCTGTGGCGCAGTACTATTCACGCGAAAAAATCCCAGCGAATCGGTTAGTGTTCCCGTGCGAGAATCGGGAAAATACACTCGCGCAGAGGGTATTCCCTCGTTAGTTGCACTACTAAGCACCTGCACGCGCCATTGCGCAAAAGAACTGTGCGCCATACACAAACAGAGCAACAAACACAGCATTTTTGCCGCGCCGCTGCACTTTTGACAATAGCCAAGAATGTAAGACGACACAGAAATAGGCGTATAACCCATCGGAAGTTTTTGCGGCGCAGTGGGTTGCGCCACACAGGTAAGTTCATCGCACGAAAGACAGTGAAAGTGCGGGTGATTGTCGCTATGGTGCTCGGCAGTGCAGTTATGGCACAGTGCATAGCGTGTTTTTCCGTCTTTATCTATAATCGTATGCAGCTTTCCATCTTCGCAAAATCGCTGCAAAATGCGATAAATAGTAACTCTATCTATTTTTTCGAGAAGTCGGCGTTCAATATCTTCGTGGCTCAGCGCCGCTGTGGAATTTTCCAACACAGTCATTACTTGCTGTTTGGTTTTTGTGTTTCTTCGTTGTGAAATCATAGTCTTTTCCGGTTTTTTAACGCCACAAAGTTACAATAAGAAATGGTAAATGCAACACTATTGCAATAAGATTGTAAAAAAATCATAAAGAATTACCGCCGAACAAAAGAAAAATTACCTATATTGCGCAGAATAAACAACATTTCATACTTTTACAAAAACCAGAATAATTAATTTATGAGCAACTATATTGTATTAGTAAAGCAAGTACCGGACATTTCGCAAATTTCCGACAACGCTTTCAACCCCGAAACAGGCACGCTGATACGCAGCAAACTTGCCAATGTGATTAACGATTTAGACGCGCAGGCGTTGGCTTTTGCCCACCAAATGCGGGCACTAAAAAAAGACGAAAGTGGAAAAATCATAGTACTTTCCATGGGTCCACCTATGGCAGATGAAGTACTGCGATACAGCCTCAGCCGCTGCGCCGATACCGCCATTTTGCTCACCGACCGACTTTTGGGTGGAGCCGATACCGTAGCCACAGCAAACCCATTGGCGTTTGCCATTCGCAAAATTGTGAAAGAAATTTTGAACAATAGCGAAGATTATTATATAATTACCGGCATGCAATCGGTAGATGGCGACACGGCGCAGGTACCGGCACAAATTGCCAGCGAACTCGGTATTAGTTGTATAGGCTACGCCACACACGTTGCTTACGAAGGAGGCAGATTTGAATTTTCTTCTATCATTACCGGCGGCAGCCAAACAGTGGCGGCACGCAAAATGCCCATAGTGATTACAGTAGCAAAATACGAACACGCGCTGTTTCCGCAATTTGCACTCACGCGCAAAGCAAACGCTACACAAATTATTACATGGGGCGCAGCCGATATTAACGCCACACAAATTGGCTTGAAAGGTTCGCGCACGCAAGTAACGCGCGTATTTCCACCCGAAAAAACCACACGACAATGCAAGCAAATTACCAACATTGCAGAATTGGCAGAAATTATTCGCAATACTTTCAAAGAAAAAAGCGAGGAAGAACACACGCAGAGTGAGAAAAAAGCACAATACGTACTTCCCGAAAGGCGCGTAAGCACATTCGACCGCAGTTACGATGCCCTCGATGCCGATTGCGAAGCCTTTGCTCTACTTGAAAGAAGCTTGCAAACACATGGAATAACGAATGTGGCACAAATTACCGAAGAACTCACCGAAACAATTGCCGGAGAATTGGAGCAATCTATGAACCGCAAACAATTGGACGAACTGCTTGTCGCACTCAAAATTCGCACGCCGAAATACAGCGGCGATGTGTGGGTGGCTGCCGAGTGCGATGAAGGCGAGGTAATTCTCTCCACTTTTGAATTGATAGGAAAAGCACGCGAATTAGCCGATTCTCTGAAAGTGCAAGTAGGTGTAATAATAGCCGGTGAAAGCGTGAGCACATACGGGAAAGCACTCATTGCTGCCGGTGCCGACAAAATTTACTCCATAGAATCTCCCTTGCTCAAAGATTTTGACCCCATTACCTACGAAAAAGTATTTTCGGAAACCGTGCAAACCTACAAACCGCAAATAGTACTCTATGCCGCCACTCCGCAAGGACGCGCGCTCGCACCTATGGTGTCCTACAATTTGGGCTGCGGCTTAACTGCCGACTGCACTTCGCTCGACATAAAAGACCGCAGTAAAAAAGGTGAAATTGCCGTACTGCTGCAAACTCGCCCGGCACTTGGCGGAAACGTAATGGCAACAATTTGTACCGTAAGTTCCTCAGTGCAAATGGCTACCGCCCGACCCGGAGTAATGAAACGCATAGCGGCAAACGAAAATCGCATAGGCGAAATCATTCCCTGTCCGGCAAATATTAGCAAAAGCGACCTCAGTATAGAAATTATAGCCAAACACAAAGCAAGCGGAAAAGTGAATTTCGATGTGCCGGTGATAGTTTCGGGCGGAAAAGGCTTGCGTTGCAAACAATCCTTCGAGCAACTGTTAGACGAATTAAAAGCAAGTTTGCACGAAACATTACACATTGCCGTAGAAGAAGGAGCAACTCGCGCTGCGGTGGAACAAGGTTTTTGCGAACGCTTGCGCCAAATAGGGCAAACCGGCACCGCAGTAGCACCGCAGTTGTACATAGCACTCGGCATTAGCGGCGCAATTCAGCACATGATAGGCGTGGCAAATGCCGGCACCATTATAGCCGTGAACAACGACCCTTCGGCACCTATTTTCAAACAATGCGATTATTACATAGTGGGCAATGTGGAAGATATTGTACCGCAGTTGGTAGAAGCACTTGCGAAGGAGGAATAAATGAAACTGAGATTATCAATAGTACTTGTGCCTGTACTGATTTTTCTGCACAGTTGCACCAAAGACACAAGTACCGAATTTTTACAAGAACAGTGGAAACTACATTCCGTAACCCATGAAAGCAAATGTATGAAACTCCCTTTGGAACAAACGCCGCGAGAAGAAGCATACATTCTGCAATTTACCAACAAAAACACGTTCATCATGGCTACAAGCAGCAATTCCGCCGGCGGAGAGTGCACTATTATTTCGGAAGGAAAAATTCATATACGTAATTACAAAGAACATCCGGAAATAGGACCAAAAAAAGAACATCCGGAGAAAGAACCCGAAAAAGAATATCAAAAAATGTTCGACAAACACATATTGGCAGCATTCGATGGCGTAATGACCTACACATACAGCAAAAACAAATTGGAATTTCGCGGCGAACATAATCAGAAAATTATTTTTGAACGGAAGAAATAACAAATACAGCAATTAAAAACACAACAATATGGAACAAAAAAATTACAATATAGTAGATGTGCTCATAGTGGGTGCAGGACCTGCCGGACTTGCGGCGGCGGCTACGGTAAAAAAGAAAAAACCGGAATTGAACGTGTGCGTGATAGATAAAGGACACGCCGCCGGCAATCACAATCTTTCGGGGGCAGTGCTCGAACAGCAGGCTTTGCACGAGTTTTTGAATTACATGGATTCGCACCTTTTGGAATCCGAAGATGCGAAAACAATACTTACACGCACTGTGGCACACGACACTATTTCGCTCTTCACCCAATCGAGCGCAATTCCGCTGCACGCACTCGTTTCGTGTGCAAACTTCTTCGGGTTCAACATTGGGGCTATGCTCCACAAAGGCGACTACATAGTGTCGATTTCACAACTCACGCAGTGGTTTGCCAAAATTGCCGCAAGCGTAGGCGTGGAAGTGTTGCACGGATTCAGTGTAGAAGAACTTGTGTGGGATAAAATCACCAAAACCGCCACCGGTGTAAAATTGATAGACCAAGGATGGAGTAAAATCGGTAAAAAACAACAAAATTTTGTGCCCGGTGAAATCATTCAGGCAAAATACGTTATTCTCGCCGAAGGAGTCGATGGCACTGTTACGCGCGATTTAATTCAAAAAGCAAAATTGGTGCGCGAAGCCGAATCGCTGTTTTCCATAGGTGTAAAAGAATTGATACAGGTAACGCCCGAACAATATGCAAAATTCACCGCACAGCGCGTGGTGCACGCTATGGGCTATCCGGTAAGCGATATGTTTGGCGGCGGCATTATGTATCCTTACGTTGAAAACTGTATAGCAGTGGGTATGATAGTAGGCTTGGATTGGCAGGAAAAAGATTTTAATCCACAAGATGCTTTGGCGACATTCAAAGAACATAAATTTGTAAAACAATTTATAGACGGCGGCACGGTGGTGGAAACCGGCGCAAAAATGATTCCCGAAGGCGGCTACCGCACTATTCCGCGCGATGCCGAAACAAACTCCATAGGTTGCGGAAACGTAGCCATAGTGGGCGATAGTGCCGCACTGGTGAATATGATTAAAATCAAAGGCTTGCACAATGCCATTCGTTCGGGTATGATAGCCGCCACAGCCATTGCCAACAGCGAAATTTCGAGTGCATTTGCAAAAAACTACACCAAAGATTTAGAAAATTCGGCAGTGGTACAAGAATTGAAAAAAGCGCAAAATTTCCGTCAAACCATAGCGCGGTTTGGCAATGTGGTGGGTATGCCGCTCAGTATTTTGGGGAATCTATTGCCGGCATACAATGTGGAAGCCGACTACAAAGCAATGACACAAAAAACCTACAAATACAAAGGTAAAAAAGAATTTGATAAAGCACAATTTACCGCGCTGGCGCACATTGAACACCGCGAGGAACAACCCTCACATCTCAAAATTTTAGACGCGCCCACCTGCATAGAATGTGCCGAAAAATTCGGGCAACCCTGTATTACATTTTGCCCGGCAGGCGTGTATGAAGACATTGCCGGCACGCTCAAAGCAGCAAACGCATCGAACTGCCTGCATTGCAAAACCTGCGGCAGAAAATGCCCGTACAACAATATTCTATGGACTGTGCCCGAAGGCGGCGGCGGACCACAATACAAACGAATGTAAAACCGCACAACTCCGTGAAAAACGTAAATTACTCTTTTCGCGCAATTTACCCACTCACAAATAGTTGCATATTCAAAGAAATTATTACTTTTGCGGTAATTGACAAAAATAAATACAAAAACAAAATTTTTAAATAATTGATACAATGAACGATTTAAAAGAAAAAGCATTAGAATATCACGCAACCGGACGACCCGGGAAAATAGAAGTGGTACCCACCAAAGCTCACTCTACGCAGTACGATTTAACGTTGGCATACTCTCCCGGAGTAGCCGAGCCATGTTTGGCAATTCAGGAAAATCCCGAAGATGCGTATAAATACACTGCAAAACGCAATTTGGTGGCAGTAATTTCCAACGGCACTGCGGTACTTGGATTGGGAAATTTGGGCGCACTCGCCGGCAAACCGGTAATGGAAGGAAAAGGTATGCTTTTCAAAATCTACGCCGATGTAGATGTATTTGATATTGAGGTAGATACCGAAGACGTAGAACAATTTATTCAAACCGTAAAAAACATTGCCCCAACCTTTGGCGGTATTAATTTGGAAGATATTAAAGCACCCGAATGTTTTGAAATAGAACGCCGATTGAAAGAAGAACTCGACATTCCACTTATGCACGATGACCAACATGGTACCGCAATTATTTCGGCAGCAGCACTTTTGAACGCCTGCGAAGTAAGCGGAAAAGACATTTCAAAATCGCGCATAGTAATTAGTGGTGCAGGTGCAGCGGCTATTTCATGTGCGCTCCTTTACATAGGCGTGGGTGCAAAACGCGAAAATATTATGATGCTCGACAGTCGCGGAGTGATTACAAAAAATCGTGCCGATTTTACGAAATTAGACGATACAAAAAAATTCTTTGCAGTAGATTCAAATCTTTCAACATTGGAAGAAGCCGTAAAAGGAAGCGATATTTTTATAGGACTTTCAAAAGCCGATGTACTTTCGCAAGATATGGTGCGCACTATGAACGCCAATCCTATTGTGTTTGCCATGTCGAACCCAAACCCTGAAATTTCATACAAAAACGCAATGGAATCACGCGAAGACATTATTTTTGCCACCGGCAGAAGCGATATTCCGAATCAAGTGAACAATGTTCTTGCATTTCCGTTCATTTTCCGCGGAGCACTCGATGTGCGTGCCACAAAAATCAACGAAGAAATGAAATTGGCAGCAGCCTACGCTTTGGCAGATTTGGCAAAACAACCCGTTCCGGCAGATTTCAATGCAAAATTCGACAATAAATTGCAATTTGGAAAACAGTACTTGATTCCAAAACCAAGCGACCCACGACTGATAGTAGCAGTGTCTTCGGCAGTGGCAAAAGCAGCAGTGGAAAGCGGTGTAGCGAAAAATCCAATTAGCGATTGGGACGCTTACAAAAAACAACTAAGCGAAATAAAATTGAAATAACGTTTTGATTTATACTTGTTGAAACCTGTTATGTTTTTGAAACATAGCAGGTTTTTTTGTGTCTTTTGCTCGCCACAAACAATATTTGCAATATATTTGCGTAAAAAATAGTACATGAGGCACATAGAAATAACCGATACCACTCTTCGCGATGGCGAGCAAACGAATGGCGTATCGTTCAACACCGGCGAAAAACTTACCATTGCCAAGCGGCTTTTAACCGAAGTGCAAGTGAGCCGCATAGAAATTGCTTCGGCGCGAGTGTCGAAAGGAGAACACGAGGCTGCAAAAAAAATTATTGATTGGGCTACGCAACACGGCTATCTCGAAAAAATCGAAATTCTCGGTTTTGTAGATAATTTCCGCTCTATCGAATGGATTCAATCCGTGGGCGGTGCCTGCCTCAATTTACTTAGCAAAGGTTCGCTCAAACAGTTGGAAGGACAACTGCGCAAAACTCCCGAACAACACGTGTGCGACATTGCCAACACCGTAAAACGCGCCAATTCACTCAATATTTCGGTAAATGTGTATCTCGAAGACTGGTCGAACGGAATGCGTCAATCGCCCGATTACGTATTTTTCATGATAGAAGAATTGAGCAAATTACCTATCAAACGATTTATGCTACCCGACACATTGGGAATTTTGTTTCCCAAAGAAACCTATCACTTTTGTAAGTCGATTGTTGAAAAATTTCCTCATCTGCATTTCGATTTTCATGCACACAACGACTACGAACTCGCCGTTGCAAATTCTATGGCAGCCATCAATGCCGGATTTCACGGTGTGCACACTTCGGTAAACGGACTTGGCGAACGCACCGGAAATTGCACGCTTTCGAGCATTGTGCCCTGTATTCACGACCACTACGGACTGCAAACCGGCGTACAAGAAATTCATTTATACGACATTAGCAAACTTGTGGAAACAATTTCGGGCATTCGCGTAGCCTACAACAAACCAATTATTGGCGAAAATGTGTTTACCCAAACCGCCGGTGTACACGCCGATGGCGATAAAAAAGGCGATTTGTACCACAACAATTTAAAACCCGAACGATTTGGCAGAGTGCGCCAATATGCACTTGGAAAAACGAGCGGAAAAGCAAATATTGAGAAAAATTTGGAAAAACTTGGGCTCGAATTAGAACCCGAAATCATGAAATTGGTTACGCAAAAAGTAGTGGAATTGGGCGACCAAAAAGAAAGTCTTACCACCGAAGACCTGCCCTACATAGTACGCGAAGTGCTGGGCACTACCGAAACCGATACCAAAGTGAGTATAGAAAATTACTACGTGTGCAATGCCAAAGGACTAAAACCGGTGGCAACCATAAAACTCAACATAGAAGGCACGCTCTACGAAGAAACCTCTGCCGGCGATGGACAATACGATGCCGTAATGAAGGCTCTGCACAAAATTTACGCTCATCGCAATAGCGAAATTCCCAAACTACTCGATTACATAGTAACCATTCCCCCCGGCGGAAAAACCGATGCGCTGGTGGAAACCATAATAACATGGCAAACCGCCGAAAAAACCTTTAAAACGCGCGGATTAGACTCCGACCAAACCGCCGCCGCCATAAAAGCAACCGTGCGCATGTTGAATATTATTCATGAGTAGTGCCCAACTCTCCTCTTTTCTAAAACTTCTATACTTTTCATAAAAAATCCCCACATTTTACAATGTGGGGATTTTTTGTGTATCAAAAAAGATAAAATCGTTCCATATTAACCTATCATATCTTCATTACTTACGCATGAAAAAACTAATTTCGATTGTATCTTTATAGAACTCTATTTTTTCGATTTTGCGAGTTTTTCAAATTCCTCTTTTGAACCTACTATAATTTTTTCGTACTCGGTCAAACCTGTTCCGGCAGGAATTTTATGTCCCACTATCACATTTTCTTTCAAACCTTCGAGCGCATCAACTTTTCCATTGATAGCCGCTTCGTTGAGCACTTTGGTAGTTTCTTGGAAGGACGCTGCCGAAATGAAACTTTGTGTTTGCAGAGCCGCGCGAGTAATACCTTGCAGTATTTGCGAAGCCGTAGCAGGTTGCGCTTCGCGCACTTGCACGAGTTTCAAGTCTTTGCGTTTGAGTTGTGAATTTTCATCACGCAATTTTCGAGTGGTAACAATTTGTCCCGGCAGCAATTCGGTAGAATCGCCGGCATCTACAACCACACGTTTGTCGTAAATCCAATCGTTTTCTTCCATGAAATCCCAACGGTCTATAATTTGTTTTTCCAAGAATTTGCTATCTCCCGGGTCTTGAATTTCTACTTTACGCATCATTTGACGTACAATTACCTCAAAGTGTTTATCGTTGATTTTCACCCCTTGTAAGCGGTAAACTTCTTGTACTTCGTTCACAATATACTCTTGTACTTTGGTAGGACCTTTAATGGCAAGAATATCGGAAGGAGTAATAGCACCATCGGAAAGGCTCACACCGGCTTTTACGTAGTCGTTTTCTTGCACAAGAATTTGTTTTGAAAGCGGCACAAGATATTTTTTGATTTCTCCTGTTTTCGATTTCACTGCAATTTCACGATTCCCGCGTTTGATTTTTCCGAATGAAACTTCACCATCAATTTCTGCTACAATAGCAGGACTTGAAGGATTACGCGCCTCGAAAAGTTCGGTTACACGCGGCAAACCACCCGTGATGTCGCCCGATTTTCCTACGGCACGTGGAATTTTCACAAGCACTTGACCGGCTTTCACTTTATCGCCATCGTTCACCGAAATGTGTGCTCCCACCGGTAAGTTGTAGTTGTGAAGCACATCACCCACTTTATCCAAAATTTTGATAACAGGGTTTTTCGATTTATCTTTACTTTCTACAATTACTTTTTCCTCGAAACCGGTTTGTTCGTCCGACTCCACTTTATATGTAACACCTTCTATAACGCTTTCAAACGAAATTTTACCGGCAGATTCCGAAATAATCGAAGCGTTGTATGGTTCCCATTCGCAGAGCAAATCGCCTTTTTTTACTTCGGCATTTGGTTTCACATACAGTTTTGAACCGTATGGAATATTTTGCGTAGTAAGTGCGATTCCGGTATTTTTATCTACCACTTTCAATTCGCCCAAACGACCAATTACTATACTCACCGGTTTTCCGTCTTCTTCGGTTTCTACGGTACGAAGTTCGTCTATTTCTACAATACCATCGTATTTTGCTATTATGCTCGATTCGGCAGCAATATTCGATGCCGTACCACCCACGTGGAAGGTACGAAGCGTAAGTTGCGTTCCCGGCTCACCAATCGACTGCGCTGCAATTACACCCACAGCCTCGCCTTTTTGCACCATACGTGCCGTTGCAAGGTTGCGTCCGTAACATTTTGCACAAATTCCTTTGCGCGATTCGCAGGTAAGTGCCGAGCGAATTTCAACTGATTCTATTGGTGAATCTTCTATTTTTTGTGCAATAACTTCATTGATTTCATCGCCCGATGCTACGATTAATTCGCCCGTTTGCGGGTGATATATATCGTGTACGCTGGTGCGACCCAAAATTCTGTCGTACAAACTTTCTACTACTTCGTCATTGTTTTTAATAGCCGTAGCAGTCAATCCGCGCAATGTTCCACAATCTTCTTGGGTAATTACTACGTCTTGCGACACGTCCACCAACCTACGAGTTAAGTAACCTGCATCGGCAGTTTTAAGAGCCGTATCCGCCAAACCTTTACGCGCACCGTGAGTAGAAATAAAGTACTCCAATACCGAAAGACCTTCTTTAAAGTTGGCAAGAATTGGGTTTTCAATAATTTCCTGACTCACCGCACCTGATTTTTGCGGTTTTGCCATCAAACCACGCATACCGCTCAACTGACGAATTTGCTCTTTTGAACCACGCGCTCCCGAATCCAACATCATATACACCGAGTTGAAACCTTGACGGTCGGAACTCAACTGTTTCATTACAATGTTTGTCAAATTGGCATTGGTATGTGTCCAAATGTCGATAATTTGATTATATCGTTCGTTGTTGGTTATGAAACCCATATTATAGTTCGAGAGCACTTCTTCTACTTGACGATAGCCTTCGTTCACCATTTCTTCTTTTTCCTTCGGCACTATTACGTCTGAAAGATTGAACGACAAACCGCCTTTGAACGCCATGCTGTATCCCAGATTTTTCATATCGTCCAAGAATTTCGCTGCTTTCGATGCTCCGGCTATTTTCAAAATATTGCTGATAATATCGCGCAATGATTTTTTAGTCAAAAGTTCGTTGATATATCCCACTTCGGCAGGTACTACTTCGTTGAAAATAATACGTCCTACGGTAGTTTCTATGAGTGATTTTTTACCATTGATGTCGGTGTGCACCACTTTCACTATGGCGTGCAACTCTGCTTGACCTTCGTTGTAGGCAATAATTGCTTCTTCGGCTGAGTAGAAAATTGCGCCTTCACCTTTTGCTCCTTTGCGTTCTTTGGTAATGTAGTACAAACCAAGCACCATGTCTTGCGATGGTACCATGATAGGCGCACCGTTGGCAGGGTTCAAAATATTGTGCGAAGAAAGCATGAGCAACTGTGCCTCCAAAATTGCGGCATTACCAAGTGGTAAGTGCACCGCCATTTGGTCGCCATCGAAGTCGGCATTGAACGCCGTACACACAAGTGGGTGAAGTTGAATTGCTTTTCCTTCTATCATGCGCGGTTGAAAGGCTTGAATACCCAAGCGGTGAAGAGTTGGAGCACGGTTGAGCAACACAGGGTGTCCTTTCATTACGTTTTCCAAAATATCCCATACTATGGCATCTTTTCTATCAACTATTTTTTTCGCCGATTTCACGGTTTTTACTATACCGCGTTCTATCAATTTACGAATAACGTATGGTTTGTAAAGTTCTGCCGCCATTTCTTTTGGCAAACCGCACTCGTGAAGTTGCAAGTTTGGACCCACAACAATTACCGAACGCGCCGAGTAGTCCACACGTTTACCGAGCAAATTTTGACGGAAACGTCCTTGTTTACCTTTCAAACTATCGCTGAGTGATTTTAGCGCACGGTTGGCATCAGTTTTCACGGCATTTGCTTTGCGTGAATTATCGAAGAGTGAATCTACCGCCTCTTGCAACATACGTTTTTCGTTGCGCAAAATTACTTCCGGTGCTTTAATTTCTATCAATCGTTTCAAGCGATTGTTGCGAATAATTACGCGGCGATACAAATCGTTCAAATCCGAAGTTGCAAATCGACCGCCATCGAGCGGCACAAGCGGACGCAATTCCGGTGGAATTACGGGAATACATTTAAGTATCATCCACTCCGGTTTGTTTTTTCCTTTCGATTCGCGGAAGGCTTCTATTACTTGAAGTCGTTTCAAGGCTTCGTTTTTACGCTGTTGCGATGATTCTTTACCGGCACTATCGCGAAGTTCGTATGAAAGTTTATCTAAATCTATGCGTTTCAAAAGGTCTTCGAGAGCCTCAGCACCCATTTTCGCAATAAATTTATTGGGGTCTTCATCGTCCAAGAGTTCATTTTCTCTTGGCAAAGTTTCCACTATATCCAAATATTCTTCTTCGGAAAGGAAATCACCTACGCTGATACCGTCATCTGCTTTAATACCGGGTTGTACTACTATGTAGCGTTCGTAATAAATAATGGTATCGAGTTTTTTGGTGGGTAAGCCCAACAAATAACCGATTTTATTTGGCAACGAACGGAAGTACCAAATGTGAGCCACAGGAACCGTTAAATTAATGTGTCCGCTCCGTTCGCGGCGCACTTTTTTCTCGGTTACTTCTACTCCACATCGGTCGCATATTATACCTTTGTAGCGAATACGTTTGTATTTTCCGCAATGGCACTCATAATCTTTTACCGGACCGAAAATTCGCTCACAGAACAAGCCATCTCGTTCGGGCTTGTATGTTCTGTAATTGATTGTTTCGGGTTTTAAAACTTCACCACTTGAACGCACCGAAATATCTTCCGGTGAAGCAAGGCTTATAGTGATTTTTGAAAAGTTCGTTTTTATTTTATTTTCTTTTCGGAAAGCCATAATGTGTGAATTTTTTCTATTAACAATTTATTTTACTCGAAATCTATATTTAAGCACAAGCCGCGCAATTCATGCAACAATACATTGAATGATTCGGGAAGTCCGGGCACCGGAAGCGGCTCGCCTTTCACAATTGCTTCATAGGCTTTTGCGCGTCCATACACGTCATCGGATTTCAATGTCAATATTTCTTGCAAAATATTCGATGCACCAAATGCTTCAATAGCCCATACCTCCATCTCTCCAAATCGCTGACCACCGAATTGTGCTTTACCACCGAGTGGTTGCTGAGTTATCAACGAATATGGACCAATAGAACGAGCGTGCATTTTGTCGTCAATTAAGTGTCCTAATTTCAACATATAAATAATACCTACGGTAGCCGGTTGGTCGAATTGCTCGCCTGTGCCACCATCGCATAAATATGTTTTACCAAAATCGGGAACACCTGCTTTTCGAGTATATTCAGTAATTTGGTCGAGCGATGCTCCATCAAAAATTGGTGTTGCAAAGTTCATTCCCAATTCACGTCCAGCCCAGCCGAGCACAGTTTCGTAAATCTGTCCCAAGTTCATACGCGAAGGCACACCAAGCGGATTCAATACAATGTCCACCGTAGTACCATCGGCAAGGAAGGGCATATCTTCATCGCGCACCACGCGCGATACAATACCTTTATTACCGTGTCGTCCTGCCATTTTATCACCCACTTTCAATTTACGTTTTTGGGCAATATATACTTTGGCTATTTCCATAATTCCCGAAGGAAGTTCATCGCCTACGGTTTGTGAAAATACTTTGCGTTTGTAGTCGCCTTCCAATTCTTTGTATTTTTTACAATAGTTGGTAAGCAATTTGGCAATCACCGCGTTTTTCGCAGCATCGGTAGTCCATTTATCTGTTACCATGTAGGTAAAGTCCTCTATTTCGTGAAGGGCTTTTTGGGTAAATTTCGCACCTTTTGCTATACGCACGTTGCCGTCATAATCTTTCACGCTTTGTGCGGTTTTACCATTCACAAGCACAAATAATTTTTCAATTAACGTTTCGCGCAATTTACGCGCCTCTTCGTTAAATTCATTCTCGTATTTTACCAACGTTGGTTTTTCGTTGGCGCGTGCTTTGCGGTCTTTTATGGTACGTTTGAAGAGTTTTTTATCTATCACCGTTCCATAAAGCGATGGGCGTGCTTTGAGCGATGCGTCTTTCACATCACCGGCTTTATCACCAAAAATTGCACGCAAGAGTTTTTCTTCCGGCGATGGGTCTGATTCTCCTTTCGGAGTAATTTTACCTATCAAAATATCGCCCGGTTTCACTGTTGCACCTATACGAATCAAACCTGTTTCGTCCAAATATTTGATAGCCTCTTCGCTCACATTCGGAATGTCGCAGGTAAATTCTTCAAGTCCGCGTTTTGTGTCGCGCACTTCAAGTATGTGCTCATCTATGTGAATTGAGGTAAGCATATCTTCGCGCACAATACGTTCCGAAATCACAATCGCATCTTCAAAGTTGTATCCTTTCCAAGGCATGAAAGCAACTTTCAAGTTTTTACCGATAGCAAGTTCACCGTTTTGTGTAGAATATCCTTCGGTCAAGCATTGTCCTTCCACCACTCGCTCGCCCACCACCACTATTGGTCGTAAATTGATACACGTGTTTTGGTTCGTTTTGCGGAATTTAATAATATCGTATGACACCAAATTAGAATCGAAACTCACAAAGGCATCGTCTTCGGATTGGTCGTAGCGCACGCGAATTTCCGTAGCATCTACATATTCCACCGTACCGGCACCTTCTGCCATTACTTGCACTCGTGAATCGTGAATTACCTGACGTTCTATACCTGTTCCCACAATAGGTGCTTCGGCGCGTAAAAGCGGCACCGATTGACGCATCATGTTAGAACCCATCAACGCACGGTTCGCGTCATCGTGTTCCAAAAATGGAATCAGCGAAGCGGCTATGGAAGTAATTTGGTTTGGAGCCACGTCCATCATATTCACTTCGTCCGGAGTTACCACCGGATAGTCTGCCTCAATACGCGATTTTATTCTATTTGTTGCAAATTCGCCGTTATCTTTCAATTCGGCATTTGCTTGTGCTATTATCAAATTTTCTTCTTCTTCGGCACTCAAATACACCACACCTTCGGGCGATAAATCCACCACGCCGTTGTTCACTTTGCGGTAGGGAGTTTCTATAAAGCCCAATTCGTTGATTTTTGCATACACACAAAGTGATGAAATCAAACCGATATTCGGACCTTCCGGAGTTTCAATAGGGCACAAACGACCGTAGTGCGTATAGTGCACGTCTCGAACCTCGAAACCGGCACGCTCGCGCGAAAGACCACCCGGACCGAGAGCCGACAAACGGCGTTTGTGTGTCATCTCGCCCAATGGATTGGTTTGGTCCATAAATTGTGATAATTGATTCGTTCCAAAGAAGGAATTAATTACCGAAGAAAGGGTTTTTGAATTAATCAATTCAATAGGCGTAAACACCTCATTATCACGTATATTCATACGTTCGCGAATGGTACGCGCCATACGAGCAAGTCCCACACCGAATTGATTGTGTAATTGCTCGCCCACAGTGCGCACGCGGCGATTGCTAAGGTGGTCTATATCGTCCACATCGGCTTTAGAGTTGATTAATTGAATCAAATATTTTACGATTTCAATTATATCTCGTTTGGTAAGCACACGAGTATCGTCTTTTTCTTCTTCGTTGGCATACAATTTTGTGTTGATGCGGTAGCGACCAACTTCACCCAAATCGTAACGTTTGTCGGAAAAAAAGAGTTTATCAATCACATCGCGAGCAGTCATTTCATCTGGTGGCTCGGCGTTACGCAATTGGCGATAAATGTGATACACCGCTTCTTTTTCCGAGTTACACGGGTCTTTTTGAAGGGTGTTATATATAATATCATAATCCGAAGTATTTTGGTCTTCTTTGTGAATCAAAATTGATTTTTGACCCGAATCCACTATCATGTCAATGTGGTCGTTTTCAATTATTACTTCACGTTCTATTATGATTTCATTTCTTTCAATCGAAACTATTTCACCGGTATCTTCGTCCACAAAATCTTCTACCCACGATTTCAAAACACGGGCAGCGAGTCGGCGACCCACTACTTTTTTGAGTGCTGCTTTCGATACTTTCACATCTTCGGCAAGATCGAAAATTTCGAGAATATCCTTATCGGTTTCGCAACCAATAGCACGGAATAAGGTAGTTACCGGTAATTTTTTCTTACGGTCGATATACGCATACATCACATTGTTTATATCGGTAGTAAATTCTATCCAAGAACCTTTGAACGGAATAATACGAGCCGAATATAATTTTGTACCGTTGGCGTGCATACTTTGACCGAAAAACACACCAGGCGAACGGTGGAGTTGCGATACTATTACACGCTCTGCTCCGTTGATAACAAAAGTCCCGCGAGGGGTCATAAACGGAATTGTGCCAAGATACACATCTTGTACAACTGTGTCAAAATCCTCGTGTTCCGGGTCGGAGCACGACAATCGCAACTTGGCTTTGAGGGGAACACTAAATGTAAGACCTCTGTTCAAGCACTCATCAATAGTGTAGCGCGGAGGGTCTAATTGATAATCAAGAAACTCCAATTTGAAATTATTGCGAGTATCTTGAATTGGAAAGTTTTCGTTAAACACTGAACTCAAACCTTCACTTTTTCGCTCTTCGGGAGTTGAGTCTATTTTGAAAAACTCATTAAAAGATTTTAACTGAATTTCTAAAAAATCAGGATAATCTAATTTATTTTTTATAGTTGCGAAACTGATTCTTTCTTTGATTTCCATTGTACAAAGATTAAAATTGAACGTAAAATTTGGAAAATACGAAAAGGTTTAAGCCATGATTAATGGCTTAAACCTTAGGTTAGATATAAGAATATTTCTTATTTAAGTTCAACTTCCGCGCCAGCCTCTTCTAATTGTTTTTTAATGCTTTCTGCTTCTTCTTTTGAAACTTTTTCTTTCACTGCTTTCGGAGCACCATCAACGATTTCTTTCGCTTCTTTAAGTCCAAGACCTGTTAAGTCTTTTACTACTTTCACTACTTGAAGTTTCGCTGCACCTGCCGATTTCATGATTACATCAAATTCGGTTTGTTCTGCTGCTGCGGGTGCTGCACCACCTGCTGCCGGAGCTGCTACTGCAACTGCTGCTGCTGCTGGTTCAATACCATATTCTTCTTTTAAAATGTCGGCTAATTCTTTTACGTCTTTTACGCTAAGATTTACCAATTCTTCTGCTAATTTTTTCAAATCTGCCATTGTTCTGATGATTTAATTTACTGTTCGTTATTATTACTTAATTTATTCCTTTTCTGAAAGTGTTTTTACTACACCGGCTATTGTATTTTTTCCTGAATCCAAAGCACCAAGTAATTGCTGCATTGGTGATTGGAGTAACAATACAATGTCGCCAATAAGTTCTTCTTTCGATTTGATTGACACGAGTGAATCCAATTGATTGTCGCCAATGTAGATTGATTGCTCGGCAAACGCACCCTTCAATACCGGTTTTGCTTTTCCTGCTGTTCTAAATTCTTTGATTAATTTAGCGGGAAGATTTGCTGTTTTGCAAAACAAGATTGATGTAGAACCTTTTAAAACTCCATATAATTCTTCAAATTCCGTAGCATTCACTTGTTCCAATGCTTTGCGGAACAAAGTGTTTTTTACTACAAGCATTTCGATTTCATTCTCGAAACATTTTCTGCGTAGTGCAGTAGTGTCTTCGGCATTCAATGTTTCCACATCGGTTACATAAAAATGTCCGTTTTCGTTGATTTTCTGTACGATATTTTCAACAATATCTCTTTTTTCTGCTATATCCATAATTATAAATCCGTTCTAAAATTATACAAATGATTTTGTATCTAAGGGAATACCCGGACTCATCGTAGATGATAAGTAGATACTTTTGATATATGTTCCTTTGGCTGAGGCAGGTTTCAATTTGTTGATTACATTTACAAATTCTGCTGCATTTTCTACCAATTTATCGGGCGAAAACGATACTTTTCCTATTGAAGAGTGTACGATACCGTATTTATCAACTTTGAAGTCGATTTTACCTGATTTTACTTCTTTCACGGCATTACCGATTTCCATAGTTACCGTTCCGCTTTTAGGGTTCGGCATCAATCCGCGCGGACCAAGCACTCTACCGAGAGCACCTATTTTTGCCATCACGGTTGGCATGGTAATTATTACATCTATATCAGTCCAACCACCTTTGATTTTGTCGATATATTCGTCCATTCCTACGTAGTCAGCACCTGCTTCTTTTGCTTCTTTTTCTTTGTCGGGTGTGCATAATACTAACACTCGCACATCTTTTCCTGTTCCATGAGGAAGGGTTACTACACCACGCACCATTTGATTGGCTTTTCGCGGGTCCACGCCCAAACGTACATCTATATCTACCGATGCGTCAAATTTTGTTGTAGTAATTTCTCCAACCAATTTGGCAGCCTCTTGTATTGAATACGCTTTATTTGCCTCTATTTTAGCAAGAACACTTTTTTTATTTTTTGTGAGCTTCATTTTTCCTTATAAATTACTGTTACACTGTTGGCATTTCACCTTCTATTGTTATACCCATACTGCGAGCCGTTCCTGCCACCAATTTCATTGCTGATTCTAATGTAAAACAGTTCAGGTCAGGCATTTTGCCTTCCGCAATAGTTTTTACTTGTTCCCAAGTTATGTTCGCCACTTTTTTTCGGTTTGGTTCTGCCGAGCCGCTTTTTAATTTCGCAACTTCCATTAATTGTACAGCCACCGGAGGATTTTTTACAATGAATGTAAATGATTTGTCCGAAAATACTGTAATAATTACCGGCAATACTTTCCCTTGTTGGTCTTGGGTTTTTGCATTAAATTGCTTACAAAATTCCATAATATTCACACCCTTAGAACCCAATGCAGGACCTACGGGAGGAGAAGGATTTGCAGCTCCACCTTTAATTTGCAATTTAATAAATGCTTGTACTTCTTTTGCCATAACGCTTATTATCTTATTTTATGATTCCTTTTCTACTTGCATAAACCCTAATTCTAATGGCGTGTTTCGTCCGAATACTTTCACCATTACTTTGAGTTTTTTCTTTTCTTCGTTTATTTCTTCTATTATTCCCGAAAAACTGTTAAACGGTCCATCGGAAACTTTTACAATTTCACCAACCACAAACGGCACTACCGATTCCTCTTCTCGTTCGGCAAGGTCATCTACTGTTCCAAGTATTCTATTAACCTCCGACAAACGTAATGGCACGGGTTCTCCACCTTTCTCCGTACCCAAAAAACCTATCACTCCGTTCACGTTGTTTATTACGTGAGCAACTTCTCCTGTCAAAGCGGCTTCTATTAATATGTAGCCGGGGAAGAAACTGCGTTCTTTGCTTATTTTTTTACCGTTGCGTATTTGGAATATTTTTTCGGTAGGTATCAGCACTTGCGACACATAGTTTTCCATATCGGAACGAGAAACTTCTGCGCAAATTTGCTCTTTTACCTTTTTTTCCTTACCGCTCACGGCGCGTACTACATACCATTTCTTTGCTATCTCAGTCATTGTCTAATTGCTTTTAGAAATTAATGTAGTAATTTATAAATCAAATCTTTCATTATGAGTGAAAACGAAAAATCCATAACCAACACAATGACTGCGAAAATAAAGGTAGCAATCAACACAATGATAGCACTCGATTGCAATTCTTGCGCCGTTGGCCACGATACTTTGTGTGCCAATTCGTTATAAGACTCTTTTACGTATGTTTTTAATCCCATTGTAATTTAATTTTTTGCAGGGGCGGCAAGATTCGAACTCGCGACTTTTGGTTTTGGAGACCAACGCTCTACCAACTGAACTACACCCCTTTATAAGAGATTCGAGCCGCAAGGCTCAAATCTCTTGGGTTTATGTTTCTTATTCAAGAATTTCTGTTACTTGACCGGCACCTACTGTGCGACCACCTTCGCGGATTGCAAAACGCAAACCTTGATTGATAGCAACAGGAGCAATAAGTTCTACGGTGATTGTAACGTTATCGCCCGGCATTACCATTTCAGTTCCTTCCGGAAGAGTGATTTCCCCGGTAACGTCTGTTGTTCTAATATAGAACTGTGGACGATATTTGTTGTGGAATGGAGTGTGGCGACCACCTTCTTCTTTTTTCAACACATAGATTTCTGCTTTGAATTTTTTGTGAGGTGTAATTGAACCCGGTTTACAGATAACCATACCGCGTTTTACTTGTGTTTTATCAATACCACGAAGTAATAGACCTACGTTATCACCTGCTTGACCTTCGTCAAGAAGTTTACGGAACATTTCCACACCAGTACAAGTAGTTTTCAATTCTGCACCGAAACCTAAAATTGCCATCTCTTCACCGGTACGAATAATACCTGTTTCAATACGACCTGTTGCCACAGTACCACGACCTGTGATAGAGAACACGTCTTCTACCGGCATAAGGAAGGGTTTATCAACTTCACGTGGAGGAATTGGAATCCAAGTATCTACTGCATCCATCAATTCCATAATTTTTTCTTCCCATTTTGCTTCGCCGTTCAAGCCACCAAGAGCCGAACCTTGAATAATTGGAGTATTATCGCCGTCAAATTCGTAGAATGAAAGCAATTCGCGAAGTTCCATTTCTACAAGTTCAAGCATTTCAGCGTCATCTACCATGTCCACTTTATTCATAAACACAACCAATTTTGGTACGTTCACCTGACGCGCAAGCAAAATGTGCTCGCGAGTTTGTGGCATAGGACCATCGGTTGCAGCACATACTAAGATAGCACCGTCCATTTGAGCAGCACCTGTAACCATGTTTTTCACATAGTCGGCGTGACCCGGACAGTCCACGTGTGCATAGTGGCGGTTTGCTGTTTGATACTCAACGTGTGATGTATTAATGGTAATACCACGTTCTTTTTCTTCGGGAGCGTTGTCAATAGAAGAGAAATCTCTCACTTCCGACAATCCTTTTTTTGCTAATACTGCTGTGATTGCAGCAGTTAAAGTAGTTTTACCGTGGTCAACGTGTCCAATTGTACCTATGTTAACGTGCGGTTTACTTCTGTCAAACTTTTCTTTAGCCATTGTAATAATTATTTATTATTTAAACATATAAAATTTTCTTTTCTCTTTTTCAAAAGAGCCAATGATGGGAATTGAACCCATGACCTCTTCCTTACCAAGGAAACGCTCTACCCCTGAGCTACATCGGCTTTTGACCTCTATCGTGAGGCTTCACACCCCAAAATTTTGGACTGCAAATGTAATTCTTTTTTTTTATTAACAAACAATTTACATTATTTTTTTTCTTGTTTGCCTTTTAATTTCAAAATCTGTCCGCGAAGTGCTTCTACTGCTTCATCTACTGCTTCTTCAAACGATTTTGCGTGTTTTTTTGCAAAAAGGTCATTTCCCGGAATTGATACGCGAATATCTACTTCTTTATTTGCATCATCGGCAGTGTTGATTAATTTAAACGCTACTTCCGATGAAATCAATGAATCTGAAAATGTTTCAAGTTTATTCACTTTTGCAGTTGTAAAATCTTTGAGTTTTTCGTCTGCTTTAAATCCGATTGCTTTAATTTTTACTTCCATAATTGTATTTTTTAGTTTCTTGGGTGAGAGTGTTTGTATATTTCTTTTATTTTTTCCAACGAGTTGTGCGTATATACCTGCGTTGCCGAAAGGTTTGCGTGCCCCAGAATTTCCTTGATATGTTGCAAATCTGCTCCATTGTTCAGTAAATGTGTGGCACAACTGTGTCGCAACACGTGCGGACTTCGTTTTTCTATGGTGCTCACTGCGCCTATGTACTTTTTCACCACTCGGTATATCAGCCCTTCGTAGGCGGGTTTTCCGGTATCGGTTATAAAAAAAAACGTGTGCGCTTGTGCATATTTTGCGCGTTCTTGTGTGTAGTTTCGTATTGTTTCCACAAGTTCGGGCAGTAGCGGTATCATTCGTTCTTTACTGCGCTTTCCCAGCACTTTCACTTGGCGATTTTCCAAATCGAAGGAATGTAGGTGCAAACCCAGCAATTCTGCTCGCCGCATTCCGGTTTCATACAAGAGTGCAATTATCAGTTTATTGCGCACGCCGGCAAAACCCTCTTCAAATTCCACACTATTATATACTGTATCCATTTGATTTTCTTCTACAAACACCGGTAAGCGTTTTGCCGCTTTGAGTGCGGTAATGTGTGCTGCCGGATTTGTATGTGCCTGCTCGCTCTTTTGTAAAAACGAATAAAAACTCCGCAATGCTACCACTTTCCGATTGATAGACCGCGCCAAAACACCTTGTTTCGACAGTTCCATCACCCAATTACGAATGTGCTTTTCGCGCACCTCCACAAGTACGCTTTCGCCTACATATTCCGAAAACTGAGCAATATCGGTGGCATACGACACTACGGTATGCTTTGAACTCCGTTTTTCAAACTGCAAATAGTTCAAAAATGATTGTAATAATTCCGTATTGGAATTATTGTTCGTCATTCAACTGTAATTGTTGTTTGTACACCGCTTTTTTGTATTGCTCACGAAGAACAACCGATTTTTTGGTAAACGCTTGACGATTGCGTAATTCTTTTACTACGCCTGTTTTTTCAAATTTGCGTTTGAATTTTTTCAACGCTCTGTCAATGTTTTCGCCTTCTTTGATAGGTACGATAATCATAATTTACTCCTTTAATTATTTTGCTTTATATAAAATTTTGGGTTGCAAAGATATAACTTCTATTTGATTGCGCAATATTTTTCGGCAAAATGTTTCACTTTTCGCGAGATTGATTTTTATTTTTCAACATATTATAAAACATCTGCAATTTTGCAAATAAACAATAAAAAAAAGGGTAAGCTACTCATATCGCACCGCTACAACCATCTACCCTTGCTTTATTCCTAATCTGGGGGAGTTCGACAGGAGCTGGTCGTATAAGACTTACCCGGTGCAAAGATACATATAATTACGAATTACGATTACGAATTACAATTTTTTTCTACGAAATATTCGTTTACTACGCTTTCACAATTTTTACTTGCTGAGTGCTGCCCGCCACCGTTATTTGCAGTATATACACTCCTTTGGGTACACTGCCGAGCGGAATTGCGTGCACTCCGCCTCTATTTGGCACACTTCCCTTCCACAACTGCGCCCCCTGCACATTGAACAAAGCACAGTCGATACTTTGAAACAGCGTAGTGCGAAAGCGCACATAGCAGTAATCGCTCGCCGGCTGCGGAAATACCGTGCACGAAGCATTTTCGGAAAGAATAACAAATAGCGGAAAAAGCAATGAAGAATACGTAATTTCCGCAAAATCGGGATTATACAAATAGGGTGAAAATGCCGTAATAGGTTGCAAGGCGAGATTGTACATAATACGCAAGTTGCGGTATTTTTGCCATGCCTGCGGCTGAATTTGAAAAGCAGCATCTACCGCCGCAGTATTGTTGGCAATAAGAAAGAGAGATGACGTATCGGCATAGCGATGTTTATCGTAGCACACGCCCACGTAAAAACTATCGCGCACGGCTATTGGCTGCGGGAAATACACGCGATTGGCAGCGTGCGCGGTAAGAAAGGAATTTTCCACTTCGCGGGAATAGAGTAATTCATTGGTTCTGCCGTTCCACAAACAGAAGGTAGTAGCGCGAGTGGCATTTCCCACCGCATTAATTCCGGCAGTAATGCCCGCAATCAACTGTGGACTTTGCACTCGCAGCAAGTTGGCAAAACAATTCATGCCCATTTCATTTTCGCCCGACCACGTGGAAACATCGCGTGAAGTGAGGGTAAACAACAGTGTTTGCGCCGAGAAAACCGAAATAGAATCGGTTTCAAAAAGTTCGCGCGTAGCCCACGATAGAGAATTTTCGCGCAATCTATCGGAAAATTCCGGAGGAGAATCTTCTACAAAAGGCGGCACGAGCACATTTGCCGTGCGCATAAGTTGCACAGCCATAGATGTATGAGTACCCACATCGGCGGCAAAAATCCACGCACTGTGAGTAGAAGAATATACGAAATAACTATTTTCGGAACTGCGCGGTTTTGCCACAAAAGCAGTAAATGCGGTGGAATTATTCTGCACACGATAGCCAACCCAATAATTCCCTGACACGGGCACTACTTCGCTGAATGGTATCAATACATGATGTTCGGAAATAATCATACTCGCGTCAAAGGTTTTTTGCCACACTATGTGCGTAGGCACATCGCCGCCCTGCCACACACAAAATTCCACATCGGCAAGATTTTGAGTTTCATCAATTTCACCCAACAGGTGGATTGCATACAGCAAAGAATCACTTACGTGCGAAAATTTTTCAGCAAAGGCAGTCCAAGCGAGCGCGTTGCTGCTTGCCCACGAGCCGCTCGCTTTTTCACCAAAATTCAGGAGTGCAATAGAATCGGTGAGTAAAATATTCGATGCAGGGAATCGCCCATAGGGAAAAAATCCATCGCACACTACGGCTCCTGTGTTCAGAGGGTCTAACCACGCTTTGAGTTGATACTGCGGCTCGCTGTCGTAATCCCACGCGAAAGAAAATTTTGAAAAATAATCGTTTTGCGGATTTGCGCAGGTAGATTCGCCGCCGGTGAGCGAAGCAATAATGCGTTTATCGGGATTGAACAATGCCGAACCCGAAGAACCGCCTTCGGTGGTACCTTGCGCCCAGCGCGACACAAGCCAGTGCGAATTACTCAAATAATTGGTTCCCTGCACCGAAAACGATGTGCTGCGCAGCGGTGTGTTATCACTCAGAGCCAAGCGTTTTGCACCTCCGGCAGGGTGATGTATGCAGGCTTCGCCCTGCGTTTGCGCAGAATTTCTGTCCCAACCGGCATAATACACATTGAACGCCATGGGCGGCGCATACACCATACGCAAGAGCGAAAAATCCAAATGATTGTTTTTGCCGGTGGCAAGCAATTCCGAACCGGAAATATTGTATGCAGTAGTAAGACCGCTTGTGTTTCCGCACACCGGATATTCATAATTGAAATAAAATACCGTACCCAAGGCTGCTGCCGTAGTATTCACGCAGTGATTAGCAGTGAGAACATAGGGTTCGCCGCTATTGGCGGTAGTATTAACCAGCGTGCCGGAACAGAGGCGAGTGCCGCTAATAATCAATTTGCACACTGCATGTTTCTGCGTTTCCCACGCTTCGGCTTCAGGGCAGTTTATGTCGATATGACAATCGGTGGCTCGCAAGCGCAGCGAAGGCTCTATGCCTATGGGTTTAAATGCGTAGGAAATTTGCCCTATGCGAAACTGCGACTGTGTATGTACGCTCAGCGGTTCTTGAATACATATAGTGAGCGTATCGCCTTCTATAATAGGACTTGCAAACAAGGTGGGAAGGGCAAACGAATTACGAGAAATAATTTCACGTTGCGTTTTTGCAGCATTATATAAAGTAACACGCGCACCGGGAGCAAGAAAAAATTCACTAAAAATCACATTCAACGAATAGGCTCCGGGCGAAACTATGGTGAGTGCATAGTGCAGCGTATCGTTCATAATCCACGAAGATGCCTGCTCTCGCACATCGAAATCTACATAAAACGGAAAAGCAAATATATTCGGGTCGGCTTGCAGGGATTGAATACTATCGGCAGGTGGAGGCGGCAGGGTAAGCGTTTGAAACTGTTGCGCCCGAAGTGATTGCACAAAAACGAGAGTAACACACAACGAGATAATGCGCAATACAAGAACACGAGATTGCTTCGTGCCTCGCAACGGTGTAGTCCTCACCGAAGGTAATAACACTTTTTTGTATATCATACGAACATTCATTAGTGTTTTAATCAAGGCGGAAAGCGAGTATCAGCACATCATCGGTTTGGCGATTATCGTGTTTCCACGTATCGAAAGCGGTTTCTATCATGCTCAATTGCCTACCCATAGGTTCCGACTGAATATCGAGAATGAGTTGTTTGAAACGAGCCGTTTGGAATTTTTTATTGTCGGGTCCGCCGAATTGGTCGTAAAATCCATCGGAGAAGAAATAAAACTGCGCACCCGGCTCGTAGGGAAATTCATGATTGATAAATTCTACGCTTTCGCCAAAGGTTCCGCCTATGGAAGCCATATCGCCATGTACTACAGTGAGTTCTTTGCCCGGTGCTATGTAAAAAAACATTTGCTGCGCACTTGCAATTTGCACTGTTCGCTGCACTCTATTGATTTTACACAGCGTAATATCCACGCTATCGTCCTGTATTTCCTGCAAATCGGCATTGTGCTGTTTGAGCGCGTTTACTATACCGCCGTCCATTTTTTCGAGAATTTTTACCGGTTGCAAATTGCGCGAATTGTAGGTAATTTCGTTGAGCAACGTAGTACCTATGAGCGACATAAACGCACCCGGCACACCGTGACCGGTACTATCGGCTACGGCTATATACAGGTCATCGCCCTGTTCCGAAATCCAGTAAAAATCACCACTTACCACATCGCGCGGTTTAAAAAACACAAAGGAATCGGGCAGATATTTTTTAATATCATTGCGCTGCGGCAGCACCACTTTTTGTATGCGTTTTGCGTAATTAATACTATCGTTTATCACGGTATTTTTATGCAGCAATTCCTCTTTTTGTTTTTCAATTTCTTTGGTACGTTCCTGTACCTGATGTTCCAATTTTTGTTTTTCGAGTATCAAATTGCGTTCGCGCACTTTCACATAAATATACACAGCGGCTATCATGAGCACCAGCAGGGAAGAATAAAACCACGTAGTGCGCCAAAACGGGGGCACTATGGTTATCACAATTTGTGCAACTTCGTTGCTCCACTCGCCATCGCTATTGGTAGCCATTACTTCAAATACATAGTCGCGACCGGGCAAATTGGTGTAGGTGGCAAATCGCTTAGAAGCATCGGTATATTGCCATTCATCGTTGAAACCTATCAAACGATATTTGTACTGAATTTTTTCGGGTGCTATAAAATTCAAATTCGCAAATTCTACGGAAAAACTATATCGGTACGAAAGTTCTATTCTATCTAAATAGCGCAGAGCCTGTGATAGAATTACGTTATCGCCTATTTTTTGCCCCACCTGCACCGATTGATTAAAAATTTTCAAATCAGTGAGTACAATATTGCCAAAATAGCGTGTATTGCGAATGCTATCAGGGGTAAAATAGGTAATTCCGGCATTTCCGCCGAAAAAAAGTTCGCCGCTTTCGTTTTGATAACTCGCGCCCAAATTGAAGGAATTGCCCGCCAAACCATCTATTTTATAATAATTGGTGCTGTGCATGCGCGAAGGGTCTAATTTTGCCAATCCAAAATCGGTAGCCACCCAAATATCGCCGTTTGCGTCCTCTTGCAACGATGCTATCACATCGTTGGGCAATCCGTTACGGTGCGTAAAAGTAGTAAAGGTATTGGTACTTTTATCGAATTTATTCACACCGCCGCCACTGGTTCCTATCCACAGTATTCCTTTGTGCGTTTCCAAAATTGCCGTAACTTCGTTATGCGAAAGCGAGTTAGAATTAGTCGTACTGCGGGTAAAAAACTGTTTTTTACCCGATTTTGGGTTAAATTTGAGTAATCCAAGTCCCTTTGTGCCTATCCATAGTATGCCATCGGAATCTTGGGCAATGCACCACACCACGTTGGTTTCGCTATTTTCGGAAAGTTTAAATCTGGCAAATGTTTTGTTTCTATAATCGAATTTACACAATCCGCCGCCGTAGGTTCCTATCCACAGAAGAGTATCGGCATCTACAAACAAACTTGTAACGGCATTATTCGAGAGCGAATTTTTATTGTCGGCATCGTATTCAAACTGTTCAAATTGCTGACTTTTGTGGTCAAATCGAAGAATACCGTTTCCATCGGTGGCTATCCAGTAAAATCCGCGAGGGTCGTAAATCATAGCATTTACGTTGGCAAAATTTTTACTGCCGGCAGATGAAAAACTCCGCATGATGTTCGTTGCTTTTTCTATATAGTGAAAACCCGAACCGCGCGTGCCTATCCACGTGCAGCGTTCGTTATCTATTATGGAATGAATATTGAGCAGCGAAGTTCCTTTGGGTGTTTGCAGAATTTTAAAATTTTTGCGCTGTGTGTTGCATTTATTCAAGCCATCGTTTTCGGTGCCCACCCACAATACACCCGAACGGTCTTTATATACCGAAAGAATATTGTCGGAGGTTATGGAAAAATCCGATTCATTGGTTTGATACGAAGTAATAAAAGCGTGGGTTTGTTCCTGAAAAATATTTAATCCTCCGCCGCGCGTGGCTACATACATTTGGTGCGAAGCCGAATCTTCGTAAAACGACATCACTATATTACTCGAAAGCGTGTGTGGATTTTCGGGCACGTGAGTAAAACTTTTGTAGGTTTCAGTTTTCGGATTCAAAATCCCAAATCCGCCGTAGTAGGTTCCTATCCACAACTGCCCGTAACTATCGCGGAGAATACTCATAATATCGTAATTGAGAAAAGGCACGGGCGTAAATTTTCCTGTTTCGGGATTGTATTTATTCAATCCGCCATCAACATTCAGCCCCACCCATATTGTTCCGTAAGAATCTTGGCTTACCGCCCGCACCGAATTACTTGCTATACTTGTGTGGTCGTGTTCGTTGTGCACATAGTGCGTATAATTCTTCGTTTCTCTATTATAACAAAACAATCCGCCGCCGTTGGTAGCAATCCACACATTGCGGTCGCTGTCTTCAAAAATATCGGAAATGGTGTGCGTAAAAAAACTTTTTCCTTGCTTATCTACACACTGCGTAAATACTTCGGTGCGCGGGTCGAAAATATTGATACCACCGCCCATGCCCATACCTACCCATATTTTCCCTTCGCTATCTTGCAAAAGAGCGGTAATTTTGTTACCCGAAATAGAGTGTGCATTTCCCGGAATGGGTTTAAAAATCCGAAATTCAAAACCGTTGTATTTATTCAAACCATCGTTGGTGGCAAACCACAAAAAACCCGTACTATCTTGCAAAATAGCATTCACACTATGCTGCGAAAGTCCATGCGCCATAGAAATAGGTTCAAATATGAGTTTTTGAACCTGCGCACACAGCGAGTGCACCACAAGCAACGCTACAATACTAAGGGAAATCGTTTTTTTCATTCTTTTTTCAAGAAAATAAGCCACAATGATACGAAATTTTTTTGAAACACCCCTTGTGCACACACAAAATCATATCAAAAAAGTGTATTTCTTCTCACAACCGTTCCGTCCACAGTCGTTTGAAAGGCAGCAGTAAGCGTTCTATGAGGCGCATATCGGCGGTAATGATTTCAATAGTAGCCGTCATTTCTTGCGAAAGGGGCAGGGTTTTATGGTAGGTGGTGAGTAATCCGCGCGGCAGTGCAATTTCGGCAAGGTAATAATCGTGCACCGGCACTAAGGAAATGGCACGCACTTCGCCCTGCACCATGCCAAATTCCGTGTCGGGATAGTTTGCAAAACGAATATTGACCCGTTGCCCCGACTGTACTTTTCCCGAACGCGCTATTGGCAGCTGCGCTTTGCCTATCATAGTATTTTTATGCGTGGGAAGTATGCTGAAAACCGTTTCGCCCGTACTCACATTCTGATGTTCGCTCCAATAGCCGGCAAAAGAAACAGTGCCTTCAATAGGACTTATGAACACGAAATTCTGTTCCCATGCGGTAATTTCGCTGAGCAACTCGCTTGCAAGAGTAGAAACTTCCAATTCTAACACATTTTTGCTGTCGGCGTATTGTTGCTCGGCATCTAACAAGGTTTCTTGCAGTTCCGAAATCTGAATTTGCACATTTTTGAACGCAGCGCGAGCATTTTCGAGCAACAAACGATTGTGTAAAAAATCATTCTGCGATTTTTCCAACATTTCTTGCGAAATAATTTCTTTGGCGTATAAACTTACAGTGCGATTATGCAATTTTTCGGCAATAACATACTGTTCTTCGGCTATGCGTTGCTGCCGTTCCAAATTTTGATACTGCTGCTTGTAGTGGGCAATGCGCTCTTCTATCGCGGCAATTTTCTGCGGAAAATAATGGAGTTCCACAAAGGTTTCATAGGCGTTTAAAGAACGTATAAACGCCGTATAAGCAACTTGCACCGCGCCCAAATGCAGTTCTTCCTGCGAAAATTTTGCACTGCTATCGGTGGAGTTCATAAAAGCAGTAAGATTGTGTTTCAATCGCAGCATATCGCCGGTTGATGCGGGATTTTCCAAAACTGCCAAGTATTCATTCGCGCCAATGTGCTGATTATCACCAATAAACAGTTCTTTAATTCTGCCGTTTGTTTTGGCAACAATGTGTGCCGGCGGCGTTTCGGCAGTTACAATCATGCTTGCGTGAATGGTGTCGGGGTATTTGAACACATAACTGCCCACGAGCAACAGTAGCACAATAACGCACAGTACGCTAATGCCCCAGCGCACAATCCATGACGGCACGTTGCCGAGAATTTCCTGCACCTCTTCGCTGCGAAGTTCTATGTCTTTTTCTTCGTCCATTCTCAACTCTCAACTCTCAATTCTCTACTCTTCTCTAATTTCCAAGTTCCAACTGATTTTTTACCAAATTATAATATGTTCCTCGCCGTTCGGTGAGTTCGCGGTGCGTGCCTTGCTCGGCTATGCGTCCTTTTTCCATTACCACTATATTGTGGGCATGCTGCACCGTGCTCAGGCGATGCGCCACCACTACTACTGTTTTTCCTTTGTAAAATTCCTGTAAATGTTCCATAATTATCCGTTCATTTTTGGCATCAAGGGCATTGGTAGCCTCGTCGAAAAACAAAAAATCGGGATTTTTATACACCATGCGGGCAATTAATATTCGCTGCCGCTGCCCTTGACTAATGCCGCTACCCTCCATACCGATTTTAGTATTGTAGCCCAAAGGCAGACTGTCTATAAATTCCTGTATATTGGCTATGGTTGCTGCCTGCCGAAGTTGCTTTACGTCAATAATTTCATCGCTCACGGCTATATTGCGGGCAATGGTGTCGGAAAATATAAATCCATCTTGCAATACCGCGCCGGTTCGCTGCCGCCACAGGTGCGGATTGATATTTTTGAGAGAAATACCCCCTTCTCCTGCTCCCACCACTATTTCTCCGGTATTGGGCGCGTAAAATCCGAGCAGGAGTTTCACCAGCGTGGTTTTTCCACTGCCGCTTTCACCCACTATGGCGGTTATTTTTTGCTGCGGAATTTCTAAATTAATATCCGAAAGCACATAATCGCGCCGGGCAGCATCGTAGGAAAACGAACAATTACTGATGTGCAAGGTTTTATTGTGAGGCAGTTCCGTAATCTGCATACTTGCCGCTTGGTCTTCATCTTCTTGTTGGTGAATTTCGTTCAGCCGTTCCAAACTAATACGCGCATCTTGCACTGTTTTTGCAAAATCTATAAATTGAGCAATAGGCGAAGAAAGTTGCCCTATAATGTAACTGACAGACATCATCATACCCAGCGTGATAGTACCCGAAACCACTGCTTGCGCAGCAATAAAACTCACAAGAATATTGGTAGTTTGGCTAAAAAATACCGACCCGATTTGTTGATACTGCCCTATTGCCAATCCTTTGATGCCAATTTTGAACAATTTGACCTGAATGCGTTCCCACTGCCAGCGTTTTTGCTTTTCGCAGTTGTTGAGTTTTATTTCCTGCATACCGGTAATGAGTTGCAGCAAATTACTCTGCTCGCTTGCTGCCTGCGCAAATCGCTTGTGGTCTAATTTGCGGCGATATTTCATAAAAAATAATACCCACGCCACGTACAACGTATTGCCCACAAGGAATATCAACAAAATTTTTGCACTGAAATACGCCAGCACAAAGGCAAAAATCACAAAATTGACAAGCGAAAACAAGGTATTGAGCGAAGATCCGGTAAGAAAAGTTTCTATACGGCTATGGTCGCCTATACGTTGCATAATATCGCCCACGTTTTTGCTGTCGAAAAACCGCATGGGTAGTTTCATAAGTTTTGCCAAATAATCGGAAATGAGCGAAATATTGATGCGCGTGGTTACATGCAGCATAATCCAGCCGCGAATGCAATCTACGGCAAGTTGCGTGGCAAATACTATGAGTTGCGCCACAAGTACCAGCCAAATAAAATTGATATTGCCGGTGCCTATGCCAATATCTACCATGCTTTGCGTGAGAAAGGGCAGAATGAGTTGCAACACCATAGCCACGAACAGCCCCAGCACTACTTGAATCATTTGTTTTTTGTAGGAAAACAAATACCGCAAGAAAAAACGAAATTGCTGAGGCGAGGCGTGCTTTGCCTCAGCAATTTCTTCTTCCTCGTAAAACGCAGGCGTGGGTTCCAGCAAAAGAGCCATGCCTACGTGCTCGCCATTCACCGCACTACTCAGCCAGCATTTTTTAAATTCCTCTTCGGTAAACACGTTTTTACTGCCGGCAGGGTCGGCTATACAAAGTTCATGGCGGACAAGGGGGCTTGCCCCCTTGCTAAAAAAACCGCTTCGTTTTTCTTTTACCCTATACAACACCACAAAGTGGTTTTGATTCCAATGCACTATGCAAGGCAGCGGAACTTCGCTAACTAATTGCTCAAAAGTAATTTTGACCCCCATAGTGCGAAAGCCAATGGATTCGGCGGCATCGCTTATGCCCAGCAGCGACACGCCTGCGCGAGTAATAAAACTTTTTTCGCGCAAAGTTTGCACACTATACCTGCGCCCATAGTACTTTGCCACCATGCGCAGGCACGTGGGTCCGCAGTCCATAGCATCTAATTGTTGGTAGAGGGGAAAGGAGTTTGGCATAGGTCTATTCCTTTGGCGAAACATAAATGCCTGAATTAATCATCCTTTGTTGAATTTGAGAATTGGAAAACAAATAACTTACCAAACAAGACCTCTGCTGATAATATGGAAGCAGTGGATAGTTCTCTTTCAGTAATCTTGCAAAGTAATTATGCTCCCTGAATATATTGATTCCTATCTGTTGCAACAACTCATAAATAGAATAATAAAGACCAAATATTTTTATGTAAATACCACCTGCAACTTCTATTTTATTATCTTTTTTCAATTTTTCGGCAATCTTATTTAATTCTTTACACACAGTAAATAATGACTGTATGCGAGTTTCTTTGTTGTTGCTATTCATCAGCGAACCATTGCGTTGAAAATAGTTATAATATAGAAAATCTATCAAAAAAACTTTTGTAGCACATAACATTACTTGCACACACCATAATTCATCTTCATGTATAATTTCTTCTTTGAAGGAAATGTTATTTTTGAGAATTAATTCACGTTTTGTAAAATATAGATAAACCAACGGAGGAAAAGTTTTTTCTTTCATAAATGCAACATAACACTCCTCTCCTGACATGCACGATTTGCTATATATTTCCTCCTTTCGTCTATAAATAATAGTTTGTTCCCCATTTTCATACACATATATTACATTCCCAAGAACAATATCACTTTTTGTTTCAATAGCATGCTTATAAAGAATTTCCACTGAATTATGCAAAATAGTATCATCACTATCAACAAATAGAAAATATTCACCATTCGCCTCTTTAAATCCCTTATTTCTTGCAGTAGAAACACCACTATTTTGCTGAGAAATAATTTTTATTCGCACATCTTGCTCTGCAAATTCTTTCATAATTTCCAGCGAATTATCCGTAGAACCATCATCAATCAGAATAATTTCAATGTCTCGAAACGTTTGATTTACGACAGAATCAAGACAATTTCTTAAATAATCCTCAACATTGTAAACAGGAATAATAATTGATACTTTTTTGCTCATAAATATTCCAATTTTAGATTAACTTCCACCATGCTGGCAATGAATCATCCGCCAGCGACAATAAAGACAACCCTTGTAATATTATATTCGATGATGTTTTTATGATAGTTTTTAAGGAAATTTGAATTTTTTGATGATCCTTCATAATCTCTGCCTCTCGCAAATCTTGCAAAATACTATATTCTATACAATTACTTTGAAGAATGGCATTTTTTTGCTCAAAGTCCCACATTGCTTGTTTCAACAAATCCTTTTGAGAAATAATAATGTTCAGTTTTTCCAAATTCAAAAGAAAAATTTTTACATCTCGTAATATTTCAGATGGAAACAAAAATTGCATCTCTATTGGGTGTTTAGGAAATCCTTTAACTTGTAAAGCACTGCAAAGATGTTTCATTGTAATTTCTAATGCTTCTTCTTGATTTATTCGATTTAAGAAGAAATCACACAACCCAATAAGTCCGGAATAAAAACTAAAATCAACTCCCACGTCTTGCTTCATACGTAGAATAAGAGGGTCCTCAAAATATCCAACAAACTCATCGGTCTCAATCTCTAAAAATTTTTCTTCTTTCAAGAAATTAATTATTCGAGCCAGATCTATAAAGTTGCTAACAAGGTCATATGAATTATGTGTGAGTATATTATTGAGCACTTTTTCTAATATATCATTTGCGAATGATTCGTATTTTTCCTTTTTCGTGAAACGAGCATAACAAAAAAAGTATAACGCAATTCCCAACAATCCATCCTTTAAACATAATTGGTTCTGGATTGATGCAAGTATTTCTAACTGTTTTGATATATCTTTAATAGAATTATTCATAAATTATTTTCATTTAATGCTCTAAATAATTTCTATTCCATTGTTAATGAATTGATTTAGTTTGAATTTAATTGATTCCTTTTCTGGAATACAGCCTTTGTTTTCGGCATTACGATTATCTGTACCCAATGGACATTTCCCATAACAAATGGGTAAAACTTTACATTCTCTGCACTCATTCATTGCTATTGGACTATACGACAAACAATTTTTTATATACTCACTATCTGTTATTTCAATTTCAGAACAACTATTAATTTTCCCCACTTCTTTATTTTGCATACCAACATCAACAGCACACTTATATAATGAAAGATTTGGGTCTATAACAAACGAATTTATTTGATGAAACAAACATCTTACATTACTACGGTAGTTAGGATGCATTGAATACTTGAATCCTTTCTTTTCAGCAATAGCACATAATTTCATTTCTTGCTCGAAAAACTCTTTGTCATTTAATAATCCGCAAGAGCAAGAAAAATCCTGTTTTGAAAGAATTGGTTTAACAAAAATCTCGATATTGTCGTTATTAACATTTCTTTTTTCTAAGTCGTCTAAAAAATTAGAAAAAAAATTTTTATTGTCTTCATATACATTATACCGAATCCTAATCGGTATTATTTTTGATGCAATTTTTATCCCTTCAATAATCTTAGAATACGTATCCTTATCTGTTGCTGTAAATCGAATTTTGTTGTGTTCAGTTTGAGTTCCATCTACTGTTATTTGCAAATTACGAAATTGAAGTTCATGAAGTTCTTTTACAATTGTTTCATTCAAATAATATCCATTTGTAGCCATACTGAAATTATGTTGAAGATGTCGCGCATTTTCTAAAATAACAGTCGTTAGTAACTTTATTTTACTCCAAACTAATAACGGTTCTCCGCCACTCCAACGAACACTTAATTCTTTGAGATGTTTTGCTTGATATGAAAGAAAATTTTTCAGCACTTCTGTTTTTTTCTCATTTAATTGAAAATTTTTGTTTGTTTCAAAACAATAATGACAATCAAAATTACAAAGCAATGTTGGGTATATAATGTATGAAGCCTTGTCTTTATCAAATTTTGTTTGATTGTAATTATAGTCAATAATAGACAATTCATTATTCTGAGAAATAATATTATGTTCCAATAATTTATTGAAAACTCCAACCAATTCATTTTCTAAAAAATCATTGTGTTTTTTCAAATAATTGTACAAATCACCATTTACTTGCAAATAACTTCTTGACAATAAATTATATACAATATTTTTATTTAAAAACAGATTGTATTTCGATGAAAGATATTTCTCCATGTATAATGTTAGTTTATTGAAATTAATTAAAAAAAGGGAAAGTAAGGTTGTATGAATATTACACACAACCTTATTGGTGTTAATTACGACAATTTATCGCAAAGACCCGGACAGCAACAACCGCTACCAGCACCACCTCTGATTCGGTTCATAAATCCTTCATTGAGGATTTCAAACTTCATTTTCTCCGAATCCAATTTGAGTTTCTTCAAACTTTTCATGTGATTAAAAATTAAATGTAACGCCTACTCTGTTCAAGTTTTTCGGCTACCACTTTCTTATTGTAGATTATATGCCTCCTCTACATTCTTTTCTGTACCTCTTCTATCACGTTTTGTTTTTTGGTATCGTTCTGTTTATTTTTTCCAATATTCCACAGTGCCGAAACCCACACTTGCCGAGAATCATACACATTTTTTATATCTATATTCATGCCATCGGAGTAGCCTATGGAATGGCGTTTGTCGGTGTTTAACAAGTCATTAATTCGTAGTGTTACTGTGCAATTATGTTCTTTTCCGAATGTTTTTGCGGCATTGAAACGAAGATGATAAAACGCTTGTCGTTCGTAAAATCCGGAATTTTCGGGACTTTGTGCATAGCCGGCAAGTTCAAGTTTTGTTTCTTTGGGTAAGAAAAATTGAGTTGATAGATAACTTCCTACAAAAAATTGTTGTTTTTGCTCCCGTTTTCCTACAATCACAAAATCGGTGTAAGCATAATATGTTACAACTTCGGCATATACTCCCCAGCACTGCAATAATTGCTTGTAACCGCCAGAAAAAATTCCTCCTCCCTGTCCTGTTCCCACATTTTCGTGAACGTATATCACGGTATTCGGATTTGATTCGGAACGTTTTATGATTTGTGAAAACTCATTTCTATTGTATTGATAAAACACATTGGTAGTGAGCCAATTATTATAGGTGTGCCCTAATTCTATTTCGTGCGTAATAAAGGGTTGTAACTGTGGTGAGCCTGCTATGATTGACGTTTGTGAACTGTAATATTCATACGGATTCAACGCTCGGTACGAAGGACGTGTTATGCGTTTGTTGTACGCAAGTTTGAACGTATGCTTTTCGGCGGGAGTGTACATAAGAAATGCCGAAGGGAAAAGTTTTATATACGAAGAATCTATAATACCGGTGGCAGTTTCCGAATCGGCTATGGTGTGTGTCAATTCACTGCGCAGACCCACTTTGTAATTGAATTTTTGCCCTAATTTATCTGCCCATGCAGCATACAGTGCGTGATTTTGTTCTGCATAATCGAAAATACTACTTCGAGAAAGTTGCATAGCGTTTTGTGTAAACAAATATTCCCCTTTATAATCAATGCGAACAATACTGCTTTTCAATCCTGCTTCAAATTGTGCGTTTTCTCTCATTTTTTTGGAATAATCACTGCGAAAAGCCCACACATTCACTTCTGATTGCGATGGATTGTGCAAGGACCAATTTCCTATTACGTTTTGAGAACGGTCAAAGGTATGAGCAACATAATTTCCCTTTTCACTAAAATATTCATGCAAATAATCAAAATCGGCATTCAGCGAACTTGTTTCACTAAATTTGTGCGTATAATATATATTGGAATGTATATTATTGGATACCGATGGAATGCTGTATGTGCTTTGAATTACGGAATCGGATTGTGCGTGGGTAAAAAACTGACTTTCAGACTTTCCCATATAGGTGTTTTGCGGTTTAAAAAATCCATCTACGGTGCACCCTGCATTGTTTTTTGCATTTAGGGCATAATCCATTCCTGCTCTGTACGTGAGCGCAGGATTATTTCGCTCGCGTTCTATCGTTGAAATTGTTTGTTGCGAATCGCGCAAAAACGACTCTGTTGTTTTTGAAAAAAATTTTTCGTTCACGTAATTCACGCCGCCATAGAGAGATAGTTTCTTTTTGGAATAATACACATTTCCGCCACCTCTGTATTTCCAAAATTCGCTATAACCAAAACTCTGCGAAATCGAAGCGTTCAAGCCTTCATTATCATATCGTTTCATTGTAATATTAATCACGCCACCCTTCCCTTCGGCTTCGTATTGTGCAGGAGGAGTGGTAATTAAATCGAACGTTACAATATTATCGGCAGGCATGGTTTCAAGCATGGCAAGTATATCGCTCACCGCCATTTTTGTATCACGCCCGTCAATCAAAATTATCACATCTTTTCCCATAAGCCGTACCGTTCCTTCCTGTCTATCTACACTCACTCCGGGCGAACGTTGCAAAGCATCTAAGGCTGAACTTCCTATATTCAAAACATCGCTGTTCACCGCTACTTCTATTCTGTCGGCAAATTGCTTAATGGTAGGTGCTCGCCCTGTAACTACCACATTTTCCAAAGTTTCATGTTCGTTGAGAACAATATTTTGCTCATATTCCGATGTTCCTTTTTTAATTTCTATGGGGGAAATACTATTTTGTGTGCCCACATGAGAAATTTTCACGTTGTATAATCCATCCTCAAAATCACCATGAATATGATAATTCCCCATAGAATCGGAAAGTACTCCTTGCATCACAGAATCTTGACTATTGTATAGTACAATAGTTGCAAATGCTATCTGTTCTCCTTTTGTATTCATTACTTTTCCGTATATATTGATTTTTTGAGCAAACGCACAAAAAACAAGTACTTGTAAAATTCCACACACACAAATCTTCTTCATTTCTATTATTGTTTCTATGATTAATACTATTTTGTAAAGGTATTAAAAAAAAAAAATAACAATAACAAATCTTTCATTGCAAAATTACAAGTCATTTTAGTTTAAAATCAATACTTTTTCGATAAAAATTTTACTATTAGTATTTTTTTATGTACTTTTGCTTTAAAATAATGAATTATGGAAAACGAGAAAATAGAACAAGTAATACATAAAATTGTTGCCATACGCAATAAAAACGGTTATACATTAGAAAATATGGCTCACGAATTAGACATTACTCCCGCTGCCTATCGCAAAATAGAAACAGGAGAAACCAAATTAACCGTAGAGCGATTGTTTTGTATTTCCGATATTTTAAGAACTTCCATGTCGGATTTGTTAGAAATTGGAAATGATGTGTTTCAACAAACCAATCACGAACATGCGACGGGGTATCAACAGAAAATTGAAAATTTCTATCAGGAGAATAAAGATGTATATGAAAAACTTATTGCAAGTAAAAATGAGCAAATTACACTGTTACAAAGTTTATTAAAAAAGAGAAATTCATAGCATTATAGAGTACTTCTAAAATCAAAACCTTATTCGGCACATAATTATCCAATATATTCCGTTACAGCGTTTGCTGTAAGTGCTGCAAGCGATTCATGCAGGTTATGCAAAAGGCGAGTTTTTTGTGTTTCATTCTGCTATTTTCTTTATTTCATATCGGTTTTTAGAAAATTTTTGCACTGAAAAACCTTGATGCAATGAGAGTTCCCAATCTTTCCCTCTTACCGTAGATTCCGTGATTTCTATTGGTTCTGATACCATAAATACATCTGTATCGGCATTAAAAAAAACTTCGCCAATCGATGATAGAGTACCATAAATGCCGGTTGTTAAAAGACTTTGAAACAGTATGCCGTTTTGAAACGGAATTGTAGAACCAAAAGCAAAACTCTGAGTAGAATCGCGCACAATGTACAGAACGGGACTATTGAAAAACATCTCAACATATCGTTTTTCACGTTGTTTTACTTCTTTTTCGGCGTTTTGTTCAAAAAACCTTATTGCTTTCCAATCATATTTTTGGTTCTACCATTTTTCGTGTGGAAAGTAGTAAATTTGCAGCATGAAAGAAACGCATGAGATATTGAACAAAATCCTTTTACCCTTGAATAGTTCTTGGACGGTATCGGAGGTAAA
>JAITUU010000025.1 GCA_031286165.1 Bacteroidales bacterium | reverse complement strand
CCCAAAAGTCAGACGTAAAGCCGAAAGAAACTCGCCGAATGGCATTTGAAATGTATTTGGAAGGCTTGGGTTTTAGAGCCATAGGTCGCCTATTGAAAATCAGTTACGGAACAGTCTATCAATGGATTAAGAATTGGGAAAAACAGGTAGAGTTGCCCAAACGAAATGAGCAGATAGAGGTTGTAGAACTCGATGAGATGCACACATACGTAGGTCGAAAAAAAAGGTTCTACCATTTTTTTTACACACAACCATAGAATACACAAAAAATCAAGCGAGTGCAAACATACGCACTTTTTTGATACAATAAAATAGAAACGCGAAAAAGTGTATTTCATTATATATCCCTACAAACGGTAGATTGCCGCGTTGTGTTTGCAATGGTGTAGTTTTTACCGAAGGTAATGACGAAGGAATAGAGGAGGTTCGCAATGACGTTTTGTATGAATTTTGTGCATAGAATCTCACTACAAACTACTAATTTCTACGCAATTCCCGCAAGCATGGGCACAAAGCGGCAGGAACCGAAATCGCGTTGTTCAAATTCTGTTTCCGAGAGTTTTTTGATTTGCATGAGAATTTGTACGCTGTCGTCTCCGAGCGGTACCACCATAATACCGCCAACTTTGAGTTGGTCGAGCAGGGTACGGGGAACGAAGGGTGCTGCGGCGGTTATGATAATTTTATCGAAGGGTGCGTAGGGTGGGCAGCCTTTGAAACCATCGCCAAAGAAGGTTTCCACCGAAATATTGAGGCGATGCAAGAGTTCTTTGGTGCGGAAAAAAAGTTGTTTTTGGCGTTCTATGGAAAATACTCGTGCACCCATAGTGCGCAAAATAGCCGCCTGATACCCGCTTCCGGTGCCTATTTCGAGTATTTTTTCCAGAGGTTTTACTTCGAGTAATTGCGTTTGCAGGGCTACCGTGTAGGGTTGCGAAATTGTTTGCCCCGCATCTATGGGATAGGCTTTGTCTTCGTAAGCAAATTGACGGAGGGTGCTGTCGGTAAAAAAATCGTGGCGCGGCAGGGTTTGAATAGCCTGCAATACAGCCGTGTCGTAAATTCCTTTGTGTTCGAGTTGCGCCACAAGTTCATTGCGTTTTGCTTGAAATAATATATCGGTACTCATGGTAATTTATAATTGTTTATGCGTGTGATATTGCGGTGATTTGAGGCGGTTTCCGTTGCTGTTCCACAATTTTTGACTGATATTTTGATTTGCCCGAAAGTAGAGTTCTTTTGCCAACGTGCCGTTTTCGTGCCAAAAATAGGTGTAGCCTTCTTTTTGATTGTTTACAAAATTTGTTTCGCGTTTTTTTATACCGGAAGAATACCAATACGTCCACACGCCCTCGCGTTTGCCATTTTCTATATTTCCCCAAAGTCCTATATTGCCGTTTGCATGGCGGGCATACACCGTGCCGGTAAACGCTTGGTTGTTGTAAACATACAGATTATCGTTTTTTTGTAAATTGTGCAATTCCACTGCTTGCGACTGCGCACACAGCGCACACGAAGCGAAAATATTCAAAAAAACAAACAGATACTTCATAGAAAGGATTTTTACGTAGTGCACAAAAATAATAAAAAGTCGTTACTTCGCTAATGTTACAACACAAAAAAAGGCAGCAAAAAAATTCGCTGCCTGTGGAGTATTGCTGTTTGTGGAAAAACTATTCCCACTTAGTGTTGCGCATATCGCCCGAAAGAATAAATTCATCGTGCATTTTGAGTGCGCTTGACATTAAGTGCGAAGTGTGTGAACCCGATTTACACATTTTGATGTAATCCCACAACAATTCTTTGTATTCGGGGTGAACCACTTTGTCTATAATTTCTTCGGCGCGTTGAATTGGCGATTTTCCGCGAAGGTCGGCTACACCAAATTCCGAAACAATGATTTTTACCGAGTGCTCGGTGTGGTCCACGTGTGAAACCATAGGCACAAAAGCACTGATAGCACCGTTTTTCGCTACCGAAGGAGTGGTGAAAATAGACATATAGGCGTTGCGCGTAAAGTCGCCCGAACCACCAATACCGTTCATCATTTTTGTTCCCATAATGTGGGTAGAGTTAATATTTCCGTAAATATCGGCTTCTATGGCGGTGTTGATAGAAATCAATCCCATACGGCGAGCAAGTTCGGGGCTGTTTGATACTTCTTGCGGACGCAGGGTAAGGCGTGGTTTGAAGAAATCTAAATTGCCATATACTTTTTCCATCAAATCGTTGCTCAATGTGAGTGAACTACCGCTGGCAAATTTAATATCGCCACTTTCGAGAAGTCCTATTACTGCATCTTGAATAACTTCGGTAAACATTTCAAACGGAGGAATACCCGGATTGCTTCCCATGCAGGCAAGCACTGCGTTGGCAATATTGCCCACTCCCGATTGAATAGGTAGGAATGATGCAGGAATAGTGCCGCGTTTTATTTCGGTTGCTAAGAAATTGGCTACATTTTCGCCGATTTTCATAGTTGTTTCGTCTATTGGGGTGAAACCGCCAATTTCATCGGGAAGGTCGGTTTTTATGACACCGATAATTTTTTTCGGGTCCACTTGCAACACCGGCGAACCTATTTTATCGCTTGGCGTGTAAAGTGGAATTTCGCGGCGATTGGGCGGGTCGAGCGGCATGTAAATATCGTGCAATCCGCGTAAATCTTTGCTGCGGCGTTGATTGTGTTCTAAAATTATAATGTCGGCAAGTTTAGCAAAGGTAGGAGCATTTCCCACAGCCGAAGTCAATACTACTTCACCGTTTTCATTGTAATCGCACACTTCGAGCACCGCCACATTCATTTTTCCGAAAAATCCGTAGCGTAAATCCTGCGCAAGTTGCGATAAGTGATAATCAAAATAATTCACACGGCGTTCGTTGATAGCCGCACGCGAATCTTTGTATGATTGGTACGGTGTGCGCAAATTCATGGCATTGGCACGCGAAAGCACGCCATCAAGAGAATCGCCGGTAGATGCACCGGTGAAAAGGTTGATTTTAAATTCCTGACCGGCTGCGTGCGCTGCTTGGGCACGTGCTGCTATGGCTTTGCCTATGGCTTTTGGGCAACCTACGGCGGTAAATCCGCTCACACCCACATTGAACCCATTGTTAATATGCGCTGCTGCCTCTTCGGCGGTAATTACAGGTATTGACATTGTTTTTAATTGTTAATTGTAAATTATTAATTTTTAGGATATTTTTGAGATTGCAAAATTACACTTTTTTTCAATTACTTCATTCGTCTGTGAGGCAATTAATTAAAAATTAAACGCAAAACCGAGCGAGGTAATTTGTTTGTACTGTCCGCCTGTGGCATCGAATACGCCATCGCCGTTGGTATCTTTCACTTTCACCACATCATCGTATAAAAATTGATTGCTGAACATGAAAGTAATGTATTTATTCACTTTGAAGAGTAATTGATTGCTCCAATCTACTTTTATATTCTGCGGATTTTCCACATAGTTCGAGAATAAATTGAGATTGGTAATGTACATCACGTTTTTGAGCAATTCCCACCGCCATGAATTTTTTTTGTATGAAATACTCACATAGCCCCCGTATTGGCACAAACTGCGTTGTCCCGGTGTGATAATTGCGCCGGTTGCGGGGTCTATTATTGCCGGAGTAACGCCGAAGGCACCTGCGTTGGCAAGGGTTTGGTCGTGTACAAAGGTCATGCGGGCACTTATGGGCGACACGAATACACTCAAATTGGCGTTTGGATTGTAATCCATACCAATGGCGGTGAGAATTTGCGCCGGTGCCCAAAATCGCGAAATAATGGTGTAGGTGGTGTCGTTGCTGTAATTTTTTCCTATCAACATTTGTGTTTGCGCATTGACCAGAGCCGAATAGAAGAAATTTCGGTAGGCGCGTTGCCCGTATTTTGAGTTGAATTGCAGGCGGTCGTTGGTTTTTAGGAATTTATCGCGGTGGGTATTGCCTTGCCGCATGGTTCCCAGCGCGGCGTTCAGGTTATTTTCCCACACAAATCGTTTGGTGCGCACGTTGGCAAAAATAGAACCAGTACTCTCGAAACCGAGTGTGTTATTTCCGCCGGCAATCCAATTTACCAGCATGGTATTGGCTGCATTGATAGAAACAAGTCCGGAAACTGTCCAGCCGAAAATAGTGTCGGTACTTTGCGTGCGCAGTGCTTTTTGTGCATCGGCATCGGTAATTTGTGCCGAAAGTGAGTTGCTCAGCAGGGCGAACAAACTCACAAAAAGAAGTGTTTTTTTCATGATTGTACAACTATAACTGTGGTGTCAATGTGAATGTTTACATAATAAATAGGTTTTTGATTCTTCGTGATTGAGCAGTCGCTGAATATTTTTGCGATGCGTGAAAATAAGTAAGGCTGCTACAACGATTGAAAATAACTGCAATGAAAGTTGATAGGAGTAATGGCTGGTAATATTGCTGATAATAATAATAGGAAAGGCAAGCCCTGCACAAAGCGATGCAAGCGACACGTAGTGAAACAGAGCCAATACCACCGCAAACACCACAAACGAAAGGAGGGCTGGGAGAGGCGCAATGGCAATAGTTACACCAAGCAGGCAGGCAACACCCTTACCGCCTTTGAAATTGGCGAAAATAGGATAAATGTGCCCCACAACGGCTGCTGCACCAAAGAGTAACTGCAAATTCACATAGGTATTACCTTCGGGGTGATGGCGGAAAAACCAAATCAAGTTTGTTGCCAAAAATGCTTTGCATACATCTATAATAAATACTGGTATTCCGGCTTTTTTACCCAACACGCGAAAGGTGTTGGTTGCTCCGGCATTGCCGCTGCCATGCTGGCGAACATCGGTGTTGAAAAATGCTTTTCCAATCCACACGGCACTCGGAATAGACCCCAGTAAATAGGCAACAAGGGTGGCAAAAAGTATAGGAAGTATGCTCATATTGTTTCAAAAAAATGTTTGCGCAAAGGTAACAAACAATTATGAATTACGAATTACGAATTACGAAATCGTACTAACAAGATTTGCACAAGGATTACTATTTCGTGTTCAGTACTCATATTCATCCTCATTCGCACTGTGTTTTTTTTGCTTTGCAGGTTTTTTTACCTCCTGCGAAATAATTATATGCGAAAAACGTTTGCTAATGTGTAGTTCATAACTGCTAATTCTGTATCTTTGCACTTGCTCAAAAATTTTAATACATGATAGGTTACAAAAGACATAACAAACATCAACGCCACCATACCCCCAAAAAACGCTTGGCACGCCTGCACCACAAGTATCGCCTGATAATTATCAACGATGAAACGCTGAGCGAGGTGTTTTCGTTTCGATTGACAAAAATGAACACCTTTGTGTTTGTAACCTGCGCTTCCATTGTGCTCATGGCATTGGTGTATGTTTTGATAGCCTACACGCCGCTCAAAGAATATGTAATACCCGATTATCCGAAATACGAGGAGCGTGAAAAAATTATTGCAAATGCCATGAAGGTAGATTCGTTAGAACACGAAATTGGTTTGTACGACCAAAAATTGCAACTGCTTTACATGGTTATCAATGGCGATGAACCACCGCAATACATGAATTCTGCCAACGATACCATACAATTTACCGATGTTACCTACCAGCGTTCGGTGGAAGATTCACTCTTGCGTGCCGAAATTCAAGAATATAATGCGCTGAATGTGAATTTTCAGCAGGCATCATATACCAATCCGCATTACAGCAATTTATACTTTACGCCGCCGCTACGGGGAACTATTACCCAGCATTTTTCGCCTGCCGATGGACATTTTGCTACCGATGTTGCTGCGCCGGCAAATACGGTTATTCAGTCGGTGCTTTCGGGTACGGTGGTACTCAGCACGTGGTCGTATGAAACGGGTTATACCATTATAGTACAGCACAATAGCGATATAGTGTCGATTTATAAACACGCATCGAAATTACTCAAAAAAAGCGGCGATGCAGTGAATGCAGGCGAGGCTATTGCAATTATAGGCAACACGGGCGAATATTCCACCGGAGCACACCTGCATTTTGAATTGTGGTATGCCGGTAAACCGGTCAATTCCGAAGAATTTATAGCATTTTAAATGCCCTTCTAAATCCCCCCATGCGGGGGACTTAAAGACAGACAGAAAAAAATAACACACAATGACAAAGCATACGAATATACGCACAAAGAAAATAGCAATATTGGGTTCCACCGGTTCCATAGGCACGCAGGCTTTGGAAGTAATAGCCGCTCACGAGCAGGAATTTTCGGTGGAAGTGCTCACTGCCGGTACCAATGCCGATTTACTCATAGCGCAAGCAAAACAGTTTAATCCCAACGTGGTGGTAATTGCCGATACAGCGAAGTATGCGTATGTAAAACAAGCACTCGAAGGCGATGATATAAAAATATTTGCCGGCGAGGAAGCCATTGCCGATGTTGCAAGTATGAATACGGTAGATGTGGTATTAGGTGCTTTGGTGGGCTATGCCGGACTTTTGCCCGTAATTACTGCCATAGAACACGGAAAAACCGTAGCACTTGCCAATAAAGAAGTGCTGGTGGTGGCAGGGCAGTTGGTCAATGCGCTGTCGCACAAGCATAAGGCAAATATTTTGCCGGTGGATTCCGAACATTCGGCTATTTTTCAGTGTTTGGCAGGCGAAATGCAGTATGGCAACGAAGCCGAAAAACTCTTTCTTACCGCATCGGGAGGACCATTTAGAGGTATGAATAGTGCAGATTTGCAGACTGTTACAAAGCGTGAAGCCTTACAACACCCCAATTGGAGCATGGGCGCGAAAGTTACCATAGATTCGGCATCGCTCATGAATAAAGGTTTGGAAATGATAGAGGCACGGTGGCTTTTTGGCGTGGCACCTCAAAATATAGAAGTAGTGGTGCACCCACAGTCTATAATTCACTCCGCAGTGCAGTTTACTGATGGCTCCATAAAAGCACAAATGGGACTTCCCGATATGAAACTTCCCATACAGTACGCGCTCAGTTATCCGCAACGCCTGCACTCCGATTTTCCTCGATTTTCCTTTTGGGATTACCCGAATTTGACTTTTGAAAAACCCGATTTGACAGTATTTCGTAATTTGCAACTTGCCTACTATGCCATTGAAAAAAACGGCAATATGCCCTGTATCATGAACGCTGCCAACGAAGTAGCCGTGCAAAAATTTTTGCACGACAAAATTTCCTTTCTCGCCATGCCCGATTTGATAGAAAAAACCATGAACGCCATACCTTTTGTAGCCAATCCTACGCTGAGCGATTTGATACAAACCCATGCCGAAGCAATTGCTTTGGCGCAAACACTATAACACCATAACATTACAACATCATGCAAGCACTCCAACTCATTATCAGTCTTTCAATTTTAGTACTCATTCACGAACTTGGGCATTTTACCTTTGCCAAACTTTTTGGTGCGCGAGTTGATAAGTTTTATTTGTTTTTCAATCCTTGGTTTTCTATCTGTAAGTGGAAATGGGGTGAAACCGAATACGGCATTGGTTGGTTGCCCTTTGGCGGTTATTGTAAAATAGCAGGTATGGTAGATGAGTCGATGGATAAAAAACACCTTTCGCAACTTCCACAGCCCTACGAATATCGCTCGAAAACACTGTGGCAGCGATTTTTGATAATTTCCGGCGGTGTGATATTTAATTTCATATTCGCTCTTGCCATTTATGCCGGAATGCTCTTTGCATGGGGCGAACGCTATATGCCGGTGAAGGATATGACCTACGGAATATATGTTGATTCCACCGCACAAAGCATAGGTTTGCGCAGCGGCGACAGAATTGTGAGTATAGACGGCGTGGTGCCCGAACGATTTTCCGATGTGATAATGGCAATAGTGGTGGACGAAGCGCAGGTAATTCGCGTGGATAGAAACGGGCAAGAAATAGATATTTCGATTCCCGAAAAATTCAATAGAGAATTTTTGAAAAATCCCAATGCGCAATTTATCAGCGAATTTGTACCGTTTTTTGTAGATTCCATTATGTATGGTAGTCCGGCAGCACAGGCAGGACTGCACGTGGGCGATAGAGTAGTGGCAATAGATACGGTGCCTACACCGGCATTTTTCGATTTTATGCGTGCCGTAAAACCCTTTGCCGGCAAAGAAACGTTTGTGGTGGTGCTGCGACACGGCTATCGTGATACCCTGCCCATAACTATTTCCGCAGAAGGCACTATGGGCGTATATGCTCGCAGTTTGAGCGATATGTATCCTATTGAAACGAAACAATTTACTCTCTTGCAATCCATTCCGGCAGGCGTGAAATTAGGCGTGGAAACGCTGGGTTCTTACATCAAACAAATGAAATTGATATTCACCAAAGAAGGTTCGCAACAGGTAGGCAGTTTTGTGTCTATGGGTAAACTTTATCCCAAAACATGGGATTGGGGCGCATTTTGGGGACTTATGGCTCTGTTTTCCATTATTTTGGCATTTATGAACATTTTGCCTATTCCGGCACTCGATGGCGGACATTTACTCTTTTTGCTCTACGAACTCATTACGCGCAAAAAACCAAGCGACCAATTCCTCGTGCGTGCCCAAGCAGTGGGTATGGCTATTGTGCTGAGTATTTTCTTTTACGCCCTCGTTATGGATTTTGAACGGCTATTCTAAATCTGTGATTTTTCATATTTTTTTATGATATTTTGCATATTTGCAGAAAATATGTGTATCTTTGTATTTGCTGAATATGAGTAGATTATAACGAAAAAACGGTGCAATGAAAAATACAACAAAAAAAATATGTGTGGCGGCGATAGCATTGTTTTGCGCCGGTGCAGTGCAGGCGCAAGAGGCTTTGCGTGTGCATAAAACAGAAGGAACGCTCCATTCTTCGGAGTTGGAAACCATTACCCGCATTACGTTTTCGGGCGATACATTTTCCATAGAAACCATTGCCGGCAATATTACCGTGCACGATTTTGAGGAAGTTTTCAAAGTAACTTTTGGTGAGCATCAAAGTTTGGCAACAAACATACCGCTATTGCAAGAAGTGCAGGCAGAGGTGCACGTGTTTGTAAACACTTCCGGAGAAATAGAATTGCGCAGTAGCGTAGCAATGCAGCAAATTATACTTTTTTCGATAGACGGAAAACCCTTGCAAACGCTGCCACTACCGAAGGAAACACTGCGAACGTCAATACAGACAAGTACATTGCCGGTAGGAGTGTATGTGTTGCACATATACACGCAGCAAGGAAGTGTGGCAAAAAAAATAGTGAAACAATAGGGCAATACGACAATGTGTCAATACAATAAATATCTCAATATCAAATAATATCAACAAATATCTATTACTATTTATGAAAAAACTACTACAATTCATGCTTGCCATTATAAGTATGTGTGTTTCAGCAACTGCATTGCAGGCGCAAGAACGCACGCTGTATATTATGAAACATGGTGCAATAGAGTATCAATCGCCGGTGGCAGAAATTGATAGCATTATTTTTTACAAACCGTTTTTTGCGGTGCGCGAAGTAAGTATGAATAAAATCGCAATGCAACTGACCGTAGGAACTACCGAAACCTTGATAGCAAGCGTTGCTCCCGAAAACGCAAGTGACCCCACGGTGCTGTGGAGCAGTAGTAACACAATTGTAGCGCAAGTGAGTAATGGCACCGTGTTAGGTATTTCCGAAGGAAAAACTGTAATAACTGCGAAAGCAGGCGAAAAAATAGCCACTTGTGAAGTAACGGTGGTAAAACTCGTAGATTGGGTGGAAATTAACGGCGTAAAATGGGCAACGCGCAATGTAGATAAACCCGGAATATTTGCCAAAACGCCCGAAAGCGCAGGAATGTTTTACCAATGGAACCTCCGCGCAGGGTGGAGCAGTGCCGACCCTTTGATAAATACCAATGGTAGCACAGAGTGGTGGAATTGCCGATATGATGAAGTATGGGAAAACTCCAACGACCCAAGTCCGGTAGGATATAGAATACCTGCAAAAGAAGAATTATGGGCATTGCTGGACGAAGACAACGTAACAAATGAGTGGACAACGCAAAACGGCGTAAACGGACGAAAATTTACCGATAAAACTACCGGCGCATCGGTGTTTTTCCCTGCTGCAGGATTTCGCGCGGTAGAAGGAGTGCTCAATGATGTAGGAAATACAGGATATTATTGGAGTTCTCAATCGTGGGACTATGTAGTAACCAACAATATAAATACTGTTTTTGAAAATTCTATGTGCGCTCGCGGACTATCCCTTCGCCCGGTGTTAGATGTGGAATATGAGGTAACAGAAGTTCGCTTACAAAGCACTTCTCTTTCACTCAATGCCGGAGAAGAATATGACTTACTTGAATACGTAATACCCGCAGTTGCAAAAAAACAACTTACGTGGACAAGCAGTAATCCTGCAATTGCTACGGTAGATGCACGAGGACATATTATTGCCAAAGCCGAAGGTACGGCTATTATTACCGCACAGACAGGTGAGGTGAGTGCAAGTTGTGAAATAACTGTTTTGTTGTCGGACCCCGATTGGGTACTCATAAATGGCGTAAAATGGGCAACGCGCAATGTAGATAGGCAGGGTACTTTTGCCAAAACTCCTGAAAGTGCAGGAATATTTTACGAGTGGGGTGTTCGCGGTGTAGGGTGGAGTACTACCGACCCCATGATAGCTACACATGGAGGTACAACGTGGCATAGTAACGGTGAATGCTGGGAGAAACCTTTGCTATGGGAAAAAGCAAATGACCCCAGCCCTGCGGGATATAGAGTACCAACGTGGGAAGAAATGTTTTCTCTTATAGACGAAAGCAGAGTAGCAAATGAATGGACTATACAAAACGGCGTAGGCGGACGAAAATTTACCGATAGAACTACCGGTGCATCTATCTTTTTGCCGGCATCGGGACATCGCGACCCTTCCGGTAATTTACAGCAAGCAGGAGTATTGGGTTATTATTGGATTGCTACGCGAGACTACGACTTAGCCCACTACATGACATTTCATAATTCTACCTACTTAGCGGATGAAACCATTGGTCCTTGTTCGATGGCAATGACTATCCGTAGTGTAAAAGAATAATTTGCAGCGCGGTACAAATAAAATTTAAAAAAACAGCGAAAAATATTTGGAGTGTATAAAAAAAACAGTATTTTTGCCACTCCTAAATCAATGCGGATGTGGTGAAATTGGTAGACACGCTAGACTTAGGATCTAGTGCCGCGAGGTGTGTGGGTTCGAGTCCCCCCATCCGTACAACGAACCGCTATTTCAATTACCTGATTTAGCGGTTTTTAATTTTTTAATAAGAGTAATTACAGATGAACATTACACAAGAAAACAAAGGACAAACAGTTGTAGTAACAATGCAAATCACGCCAAGTGATTACAGTGAAAAAGTAGAAAACACTCTCAAAGAGTATCGTAAAAAAGTGTCGATGCCCGGATTTCGTCCCGGTGCCGTGCCTATGGGTATGTTGAAAAAAACACACGGAAAATATGTACTCGTGGAAGAAGTGAATAAATTGATAAGCGAAGAAATTCATAAATATATTCAAGACAATAAACTGCAAGTATTGGGCGAACCGCTGCCAAGCGAAGAACAACAAAAAGAAATAAATTGGGATACCGATACGGAATTTACCTTTACCTTTGAAATTGCTACGGCTCCCGAAATAGAAGTAACGCTTCCTAAAAAAGAAAATTACTACAAAATCATTGCCACCGATGCCATGATTGACGAGCAAATCGGTCATTTAACGGCTCGCTTTGGCAGTCAAGAAAAAGTGGACAGCATAGAAGGAAGTGAGTTCATAAAAGGAGTGATGACACAGCAAAATGCTGAAACGCCATACGTGCAGGAAAATGCCATGCTGTTGCTCTCGAAAGTGGCTACCGAATCTGAACTTGATTTGTTCAAAGGTGCAAAATTGGGCGATATTATAACATTTAACCCGAAAAAAGCCTTTGAAAACGAAACTGAGATAGCATCTATGCTTTCGGTGGAAAAAACAAATGCCGAATTAATCAATGCCGACTACGCTTTGGAAGTGAAAGAAATTTTGCGTTACACCAAATCGGAAGTCAATCAATCGCTCTTCGATAAAGTATTTGGCGAAGGTGCAGTGGCTTCCGAAACGGAATTTAGAGCAAAAATTAAAGCCGATTTTGAAACTCGCATGGAACAAAACAGCGATTACAAATTCCTACTCGATACCAAAGAGGCAATGTTGAAAACCAACAAATTCGACCTCCCCGAAGCGTTTTTGAAACGATGGTTGCTCGAAACCAATAAAGATAACGACAAAGTAACTCCCGAACAAATAGAAACAGAATTTCCTTTGTTTTTGAATGACTTGCGCTGGCAGTTGCTGAGTGGTAAAATAGTGAAAGACAATAATTTACAAGTAAACGAAGCCGATATTAAAGCCGCTGCCATAGAATATACCCGTATGCAACTTGCACAATACGGTATGACTAATTTGAGCGACGAAGATTTGGCAAATTGGAGCAAAGAATTGATAAAAGACCAAAAACAAGCACAGCAAATTTTTGAAATGGAACAAGACAAAAAATTGATTGCCTACTTGAAAGGTGTTATCAAACTTACCGAAACGCCCAAAACGATAGAAGAATTTAATGCAATGTTCGATAAAAAATAACACTACAAAACTCAAATAGATTACTTCATTGTGTTCGCAATGACGTAAAAAAGAGCGTCATTACGAGTACCGAAGCAATTCATAGTTTGTAAGAGAGAATAAATATAGAAGAAAAAAATACAACATACTATTATGGACGATTTTAAAAAATATGCCACCAAACACATGGGCGTGAGCAGTGCTTCGTTTGAAAAATACACATCGGTACTGAACAACTACATTTCGCCCACCATTATAGAAGAGCGTCAGTTGAACATTGCTTCGATGGATATTTTTTCGCGATTGATGATGGATAGAATTATCTTTTTGGGATTGCCCATAGACGATTACGTGGCAAATATTGTACAAGGACAGTTGTTGTATTTGGAATCTTCGGATTCATCGAAAGATATTCAAATTTACATCAATTCACCCGGAGGTTCGGTGTATGCCGGTATGGGAATTTACGATACCATGCAGTATATTCAGGCACACGTTTCTACTATTTGCACCGGTATGGCGGCATCTATGGCGGCAATACTTTTAGCCGGTGGCGAAAAAGGAAAACGCTTGGCTCTCAATCACTCACGAGTAATGATACATCAACCGCTGGGCGGCGCACAAGGGCAGGCTACCGATATAGAAATTACCGCTCGCGAAATTTTGAAACTCAAACATGAACTCTACGATATACTTGCACTTCATACCGGGCACGATTACGCGAAAATTGAACGCGATTCCGACCGCGACTATTGGATGACTTCGGCTGAGGCAAAAGCCTACGGTATGATAGACGATGTGATGATGAAGAAGTAGAGCTACCTATGCACAGCATTCAACACTATCAAGACCTTATCAATGCGGAATTAAATTGCCGCTTGGAACGCATTGACGAACCGAAAGGATTGTATGAACCCTGTAAATACATTCTGCGCAATGGCGGAAAACGGGTGCGTGCATCGCTGGTGATGCTTGCTGCAAAAATGTTTTCACCTCGCTACGAACGCGCAATTCCGGTGGCGTTGGCATTTGAAACCTTTCATAATTTCACCCTCATTCACGATGATATTATGGACGAAGCCCTTATTCGCCGCAATCAACCCTGCGTGCATGTGAAGTGGAATACCAACACGGCAATTCTTTCCGGCGATGCGGTTATGATATTGGCATACACGTTTTTTGAAGAAGCACGAGAATATATAACAGCAATTTTACCGCTTCTCAATAAAACAGCACTCGAAGTGTGCGAAGGGCAACAGTACGATATTGATTTGGAACAAGCATTGCTTACCGATGCACTGACCAACGAGGCTATGTATATTCGCATGATAGAGTTGAAAACTTCGGTATTGCTCGCAGCCTGCCTCAAAGCAGGTGCCGTAGTGGGCGGTGCAAGTGCAAGCGATGCCGATAAACTCTACGAAATAGGGCGAAATATAGGTATTGCATTTCAGTTGCAAGACGATATACTCGACACCTACGGCAATGTGGAAACCTTTGGTAAAAAAATTGGCGGCGACATAGCCGAAAATAAAAAAACCTATTTGGTAATAGCCGCATTGCAAAATTTGAACGAAGGCGATACGCAGGAATTAATGCGCTTGTATGCTCAAAAAACGGATAGTGCCGAGAAATATACCGCAGTGCGAGCCTTATTCGACAAAGCGCAGGTGCTCGAAAAAGCAAATGCCACTATGAATGTGTTGTACGAAAAAGCCTACACTATTTTGGATTCTCTTTCACTTGCCGAAGTTAAAAAAACAGAATTACGTACTTTTATTGACGAATTGCGCACGCGAGAGTTGTAATGAATTACACGATTAACGCCAAACCTACCACAAAGGCAATAGCGCATTTGATACCTTTTATGACAAAAAATGTGCGTTTCGATTCTGCAAATAGCGGCAGTGCGGCATGACCTTCTTGTACTATAAAATTGGCAAGCAAAATACCGATGGGAATAACGCCGGTGAGGTAGAGCGAAATAAAAATGATATGTGGTCCCGATTCTGGAATAATGCCCACCAGAATAGCCAACACGAGGAGATAGGTTTTGTGATTTTCAATAAATTCCTGCACCGAAAAGTGCGAATTGAGCACTAACACCAAGAGAAGGAGAAGGGTAGTCCACACAAAAATTTTGAGAAAGTGTTTTTTTATAATATGCCCCCACAAGTGTTCGTGCAAAAAGTGCATGGGCACCACACTCACTATATATGCCAACATAAGTGCCAAACCAATATACACCAGCGATAGTAAATTTACGCCATGTTCATGATGCGATTCATGCTGCATACAAGTAGTGCCTTGCAGTGAAAACGCATCTAAAAAATCGTGGCTATGCCCAATTTGATTGAAGGCAGAAAGAATAATAATACTAAGCAGTGCAAGTAAAATCAACAAACGAAGCGGAGCAATGTGGGTAAGATTTTCTTTGATACTTTGCCACTGATTGGGAATTTCGCACTCGTGTTCGTGAATTTCAAAATGCCTAATGTGCGGGTTGGTTTTTTTGTATTTTTTTAGAATGGCATTGCACACAAATCCACTTGCAAGCGCAAGCGCAAGCAGCGCAAGTGCCACTATAAACCCTGTGCGCGGGCTGAGTGAAAAAAGAATAAAGGATTCATCGCCCATAGCGGCTATAAATGCGGCGAGCAGTGCGCCAAAGGAAACCAAATTGTGTGAATAAAACGTTACCACCGTGTATGCCCCCAAGCAACCGGGTAAAAGCCCCAGTAACGCACTTGCAACTATTTGCATAGTGTCGTTTTTTTGCAATATGGTATTGAATTTTCCACTTGTGCGCACGTTTACAAACTCTATCACTATCATCATAGCCAATACGAAAAATGTAATGGAAAGTGAGTTTTTGAGTATGTCAAGCAGTGCTTCGAGCATGTAATTAATTGAAAATTGAAAATTGAGAGTTGAAAATTAACATTGTTGAGCCGTAATTTGTATTTGTTACACCGCTTCCAATTCGGTGAGTAAACCCTTCGTGGCATCTTCGAGGAGGTCGAGTACATACTCAAAGCCATCGTACCCGCCGTAGTAGGGGTCGGGAATGGACGTTTCCTTAAAAATTTTATTGTACGAAGTCATTTTTTTGATTTTTGCTACGTGTTTTTTTTCCGAAGTGAGGCGTTGCAGGGTGGCAATATTTCTATCGTCCATACCTATAATCATGTCGAAATGGTCGAAATCGCGCGAGGGGTCTATTTGCCGCGAGCGGTGTGTAATGGTATATCCGCGCTTGTGTGCATGATTTCTCATGCGTTCATCGGCAAGTTCGCCTGCGTGAGAATTGATGGTTCCGGCAGAATCTATTTCGTATTTTTCTTGCAATCCTTTTGCTTCAACTAATTGTTGCATAATAGTTTGCGCAGCAGGAGAACGGCAAATATTGCCAAGACATACGAATAAAATTTTTGTTTTCTTCATTGTTTTTCAAGTTGAAAAGCAAATATACGCGAAAAAAAGTAGTTTGTGTGTACAATATTGCAAAAAACTTTGCAGTTATTACTTCCAACTGTCATTAGCTCCGCTGAGGGCTCTGCCGCTCCGGCGAAGGCAGAAATGACAGATAAAATGAGGATATACTAAGGTACGTTGTGCATGACGGCATGATTTTTGAGAGTACTGTAAAACAGAAAATTTTATGATACATCACATAACAACAAACGAGAATGGAAAACAAAAAACTCTAATTTTGTAAAACAAAAAACGAACAAATAAATACTAAATTATCATGAATACAACGATGAAAAAAATTGCAATGTACTTTGGTGCAGCGTTTCTGGGAGGCGTGTGCGCTTTTTTGCTTTTTAAAGCAGGTCAATCAACAAATGTGAATATTTCCGATTCGGCAGCCGTGCAGATGGAAAATTGTAATGCACGCAGTACGGCTTACTATGATGCAGCGCAAGCCGGCAGGGGAATGCAGGGCGATTTTGTGGAAGCATCGGCAAAAGTAATGCCTACGGTGGTGCACATAGCCACTAAAACTACGGTACGTAGTAGCGCAGTACCTCCGGGAATGGAAATGTGGCAGGAATTTTTTGGTCCGAATTGGCAATTTCCGCAGCAAGAACGTTCCAACGTGCGTCAAGGCACCGGTTCGGGCGTAATAGTGCAACCAAACGGATACATAGTAACCAATAATCACGTAATTACCGGTGCCGATGAAATTACCGTAACACTGCACGACCAACGCAGTTTTACCGCCAAAGTGGTGGGTGCCGACCCCAATACCGATATTGCACTCATAAAAATTGATGCCGATAGTTTGCCTATCATAACCTTTGCCAATAGCGATGATGTGCAAGTGGGCGAGTGGGTGCTTGCGGTGGGCAATCCGTTTAATCTTAATTCCACCGTTACCGCAGGTATTGTGAGTGCCAAAGGACGAAATATTAATATTTTACAACAAAAATATGCCATTGAGGCATTTATACAAACCGATGCTGCCATTAATCCGGGCAATAGCGGCGGTGCACTTACCAACGCGGTGGGTGATTTAATAGGTATCAATACCGCCATAGCAAGTCCTACGGGTGCGTATTCGGGTTATGGATTTGCCGTTCCGAGTAATATTGTGCTTAAAATTATGAGTGATTTGAAACAATACGGCGTGGTACAACGCGGATTTTTGGGCGTTTCCATTCGCACGGTAGATGCTGAATTGGTGAAAAATAATTCTTTGAAAGTACGTCAAGGAGTGTTTGTAGAAGAAGTGTTGCCAAGCGGTGCTGCCGAAAAAGCAGGTTTGAAAAAAGAAGACGTGATAGTGAAGGTAGATAATGTTGCGGTGGCTTCGGTAGCCGATTTGCAGGGAATTATAGGACGGCACGCACCGGGCGATAAAGTAAATGTAACCGTGAACAGAAAAGGAACGGAAAAAGTATTTACACTCACGCTTACCAATGCTTCGGGAGGCGAAACGGTAACAACCAAAGCAACCGTAGATGTGCTTGCAAATTTGGGAATCAGCATACAAAATGCACCCGAAAAAACGCTTAAAGCCATAGGAAAACCATCGGGAGTGGAAGTTACAGCCATTCAAGAAGGAATAATACAAAAACACACCACCATGCGCAGCGGATTCATAATTACCAAAGTAGATAACACGGTAATTAAAACTGCCGACCAATTTACCGACCTTATGAAAGACAAAACCGGCGGTGTGATGATAGAAGGAATGTATCCGAATTTACCCGGAGTTTTTTATTACGCATTTGGAATGTAAAAAATAAAGTATATATTTGCCCCCGTAAACGGCTCCGTAGTTCAACTGAATAGAATATCAGATTTCGGCTCTGAGGGTTGGGGGTTTGAATCCCTCCGGGGCTACAATAAAAAAGGGGCGAAAGCCCCTTTTTTAGTATCTCCGAGAATAGACGCCTTCGGCTGGAATACCGCACTTGCTGTTGTGTTGGTGTTTGCCGGTGTATATGTGGTTACGCAAAGCAAATCGCGCAGCCAAATAGAGGCGGAGAAGAAATTGCAGGGACGTTAGTTTTTTTGGTATTATGTACCCAAGTACTCCTGCAATTTGCGGTACATTTCGTAGCACACCCACGCATCGGTGGCGGCGTAGAGTTTTTGCGCAGAGGAGAGTGAGTGAAGTTCCCAATTTGAGGTTTGCTGCTTTTTGGAAATGCGAAATCCCAGCACTATGGCGGCGAGTTTTTTTAGTCCCATGTTTTCTATGTGCAATTGTTTTGCAATGGTTTGTAAATCCACAAATCCGTGCATGCTGCGCTTGCACACTTCGTTGAGTTTTTTTATGTCATCGTGCACGGCTACACCCACTTTTATTACGTGTGGCGATGCCAAAACTTCCGCTAAATTGCGCGGAATACCGGTTTTTTGCAGTTGGAATAAAAATGCGTGTTTATCATCGCTCAGTTGCAGCAGGGCTACATCGTAGTGCACGTGTTTGGAAAACGCCGGGCGTGTTTCGGTATCGAATCCCAGCACAGTGCAGTGTTGCAAATAATCCACCGCACGGCGCACAGCTTCGTGGGAGTTCACTATATGAATTTCGCCCGAAAATGCCTGCGGAGGATAGAGGGCAATTTCTTCATCGCTAATGATTGTTTTGTGCGGAAAGGTTATCACGGTACTATAATTGAGGTTTCTAATGGAGAATTGGCGGCGTAGAGCAGGGTGTGAAATTCGTTGATAACGGCTAAAATGCGTGCGCCCCAATATAAACGAAAATTGAAGCAAAACTCATAGAGCGCAAGTGCGCGAGTTTGCTCGCTGCCGTCTTTATATTGTTCTATAAAATTGCGCAGGTCTTGATATACATCGGCAAAACATTCGGAAATTGGTAAGTCTATCAATTCTTGTTCGCCGGCATCGGGTTCGTGCACACTCACCATATTGTCGAATTGTCCTAATATTGTTTGCACATTTTGTTTCACAAATTCCCAATCATTTTCGCTTACAAATTGTTCGCAATAGCCTTCGTCTATGCTTTTATGCGGCATCATGGCGGTTTTTAAATACAACAATGTGAGTATTTTATGCGATTTATCTATAAAATGCGCGGCATCATCGTGGCTTTCTTTTTCCACAAAGGCGCAATATTCGGCGCAAATGGCGAGGAGTTCGAGTATTTTTTTGTGTTCCATATAATTGTAATAAAGGAATAATTGAGTAACTGAATAATTGGATAACGGAATTTTTATGTTGTTATTGGTTGCAAGGGAGATTTTTTAGAAATTGCAAAAATGCCGAAAAATGTGAGTAATCCATTGAAAATGAGCATTTCAAATCCGAATTGATAGCCGCCGAACCACGCTTGGGAATTGGCATTGAGTATGTAACAAACTACCGGCGATGCTACGGCTATGAAGGGAATGTAGCGGTCTTTGGGTTGATATTGTTTCATAAATAACCCAAAACTGAAAAGTCCGAGTAGGGGACCATAGGTGTAGCCTGCCACATCGAATAAGGTTTTGATAAGCGAATCGGTGTGAAAGGGCTTGAAGGCAATAATTACCAGCAAATACAGTGCGGCAAACACAATGTGTACTCGTTTGCGAAGGCGCATTTTTTCTTCTTCGCTTTTGGTGGAAATATCGAAACGCAGAAAATCGAAACAAAAGGTGGTGGTGAGTGCGGTGAGCGTGCCATCGGCACTTGAATATCCTGCGGCTACAAGTCCTATGAGAAAAGATACGGCGGTGAAACTACTCAAATAAAATGCTATGGCGGGAAAAATACCATCGGATTTGGCGGGAAGTGCAAAACCCGTTTGCTGCGCATAGTAGAGCAATGCTACTCCTAATGCCAAAAACATAAAATTCACTACCACGAGGGCTGCACTGAGGCTGAACACGTTTTTTTGCGCATCGCGCAGCGAGGGGCAGGTCAGGTTTTTTTGCATCATATCTTGGTCAAGACCTGTCATGGCTATGGTAATAAACATTCCGCTGAGAATTTGTTTGCCGAAAAACGTTCCCGACCGCCAATCGCTGTCTATCATGGTGGTGTAGCCGCTTTTGGCTGCATTGCTCATGAGTTGCACAAAGGAAATATCCATATCTTTGAGAATAAACCAAATACATGCACCGGTTGCCACCAGCATATAGGTTGTTTGCAATGTGTCGGTCCAAATAATGGTTTTAATACCGCCCTTAAAGGTATAAAACAAAATGAGGGCAATAAAAATGAGGGCAATCAGTTCAAAGGGAATACCGATTTGCTTAAAGAAAAATTCGTATAACACATACACTACCAAATACATACGCAGTGCCGAACCGAGTAATCGAGAGAGTATGAAAAAGAAGGAACCGGTTTTGTGTGAACGATTGCCGAAGCGTTGGTTCAAAAATGTGTAAATAGACGTAAGTTTGAGTCGATAATAGAGGGGTAATAATACGAGTGCAATAACCACATATCCAAGTAAATAGCCAAGCACTACGCCCATGTAGGTAAATTGCGAAGTTTGCACATAACCCGGTACCGACATAAACGTAACGCCCGAAAGCGATGCGCCTATCATGCCATACGCCACCACAAACCACGGCGAAGAGTGATTGCCTGCAAAAAACGAATCGTTATTCGCCCGGCGCGATGTGATTCGCGAAATACCGATGAGTGTAACGAAATACAGCGCAATGATTAATAGAACGTGAAAAGCGGTAAGGTGCATGAAATAGTTGAGAATTGAGAGTTGAGAATTGAAAGTGAATATATATCTAAAAAAATGTACATTTTTGTATATCCAATCTCATGTTTTATGTCTATGAGTATTATATCTAATAGTCTATGTATTTTGTGTTTACACAATAATTATTTTCCACACAGCCACAAGATAGTATCCTATCATGTACAGCGCAATGGCGAGTTTGATAACTGTGCCCAGCACTATGCCCATAAACGAACCAAAGGCGGCTTTGAGCGCGGTTTTGCTGTCTTTATTGGCAATTTTTTCGCCTACGAATGCGCCGGCAAATGCTCCCGCTATCATGGCAATGGGCGAGAAGAAAATACCGAGAATTAACCCGATAGTGCTGCCCCACATACCGTATTTGGAGCCGCCGTATTTTTTTGTGCCCCACACAGGAAGATAAAAATCCAATATTTGAATGGCAAGTACCACTACCGCCCACAGAATAAGAAAATAGAGCGGTACCTGCACCTGCATACTAAACGAAAGCAGTAACAATCCGGCGTAACATAAAGGCAAACCGGGTATAACAGGAATGATACACCCGGCAAGTCCTATGAATAAAAGAACGGCTGCGCCTAATAAAATTACTACTTCCATATCGAGAGATATGAGTATTGAGATGTGAGATATGAGAACTCAAATTCTCATATCTCGCATTGTTGTATTACTGTTGTTGCATCAATTGACTCATGTCGAATTGCGGCATTTGTGGAGCCTCGCCTTTTTCTATTGAAATAATTTCTACTTCAAAAATCAAGGTTTCAAATGGTTGCAATGCATCACCGCGTGGACCGTTTGCACCATAGCCCAAATTTTCGGGAACAAAGAGTTTGAATTTTGAGCCGGCAGGGAATAATTGCAAGCCTTCGCCAAAACCCGGTACTACTTGCGATGGCGTGAGTGTAACCGCATCGGCTCCTTTGGAACTGTCGAATACCGTGCCATCTACTTTGGTGCCGTGATAGTGAAATGTTACTTTATCGTAAGGACCCGGTTTGTCGCCTTTGCCCATAGTAATTACTTCGTATTGTAGTCCGCTTGCGGTAGTTATAACGCCCGGACGTTTTGCATTTTCCGCCAAGAATTTTTCGCCGTCTTCTATGTTTTGTTTAAATTTCAAGCGTAATTGTGCCGTGTAGTATGCTTCTATAATTCTTTGCATATCGCTCATGGCTATGCGTGGTGTATCCACAGCATTGGTAGCAGCATCGCGCAACCCGGCAATCAGTACGTCTAAATTTACCGAATCGGGAAATGTTTGACTGATTTGACTTCTGAAATTTACACCTATTATATAACTTGCGCTGTCGCGTAAATCGTTGAGTGCTACGTTACTTTGTTTTGATTTTTTTCCGCACGAAAATGCTGCGAGAGCAATGAGGGCGGCTACTGAAATTTTTGTGAGTGTTCTCATGTTGTGTAATTGTAAATTATTAATTGTAAATTCGTTTGTAATTGTTTATTAGCACATTATCGTATTTTGGTATTGTGTAGTATGCGCAGAAAATCCACATCGAATATGAGTGCTTGATAGGGTTTCACCACATCTTCTCTGGTGGGAGTAGTGCCGTAGGCAAAGTCCGAAGAGGTAAAAATACGTAATTTTGTGCCTTGATTCATCATAGGAAGTACCAATTGCCATGCCTGAATGGTGGAATCGAGGGTAATGCGTATAGGGTCGGGGCTTTTGCTACGCGAATCGAACAACACGTTTTGTTGCAAATCCATCATTTTGAAATGAATTAACAGAGTGTCGGTCAGTGTGGGTTTTGTTTCACTCCAACCGCCGTAAAACACTTGATATTGCAGTCCTTTTTTGAGTTCAAACACATCGGGATTTTTCCTGTTCTGCGCAAAAAACACCTCGCCTTCGGTTTGTAAATGTTTGTTTTGCTCCAAAAAATACGATGCGGAATGTGCTTGCAAAAATTGTATGTAATTTGCCAAAATTTCCTGTGCTTGCTCTTGGGTAAAAGCCGTAGTGCCTTCGGTATTAAAATAATCGTTCAGCCCTTGCAGAAAAAATTTCATAGACACACTGTCCACATGATTGTTCTGCAAATTTTGCGGAACTTTGCTGGCAAAAAGCATTCCCAAACTGTACGAAGTGCTGTCAATCGCGGTTTTGAATGAATGTGTTGCAGTGCTTTCTTTGCACGATGTGGCACATAGAACTCCCAAAATCAATACTCCGGCGATACAAAAATTCCTCATTGTTACTGCAATTTTTTAATACGTGTGCAAATGTAGTATTTTTTTGCCGTGCAACAAGTTATTTTAGCACATAAATTTTTTCCACCATGTTTGAAACGAAAGCAATGCCCAAATTTGCGTTGCGCTATCGCCCGGATTTTTCGATTGTAATTTTGCTCGCAACTGCGCTATGTGTTCCCAATTAAATACATGTTGTTCCTCTATCGTTTGTTTGGAAAGCAGGGTATCTATTTGTTCGCGTAAAATTCCGTTGCACCACGTGTGGAGCGGTACTTCAAATCCGTGTTTGGGGCGATTGAGCAAATCGGCAGGGAAAAAAGAAGCATAAACATCTTTCACAATGCGTTTGCGCACGCCGTTATGAATTTTATAGTCTTCGGGCAGGGAATTTGCGAAGGCTATCATGCTGTAATCCAAAAACGGTGTGCGCACATCTAATCCGTGTCGCACACTCATTCTGTCTGATTTTGTGGTCATATCGCAGGTAAGCACCAAATATTGGTCGGCACGCGAAATATCGTTGAGCGAAATATCGCCGTTGAGTTGTGCGCAATAGTGATTTTTTATGTGTGCGTATGTTTCTGCATCATAATTTCCTTTCATAAACGTTTGTGCCTGCGCTTCGGTTTGCAGTGTGCATAGTTTCCAGTAGGCTTCGGCATTGGAGAGCGAAAGTGCTTGTGCGTAGCGATTGGCTTTGCGGAAGGCATCAAAAAGTTTTGAATTGCGCGATTGCGGCAGTGTTTGCAGCAGTGGACGCATGAGTTTGAGCACAGAATTGGAAACAGAAGGAGTGAGTAAGCGCAAGTGCGCCGCGTGTTTGCGGTAGCCAAAGAAGAGTTCATCGGCACCATCGCCCGAAAGAGCCACATTGCAGTGTTGTTTCACTTTTTCACTCACTATATACATGGCTATGGCACTCGAATCGGCAAAGGGTTCATCGAAGGTATCAAGAATTTTTGAAATATAATCGGCACATTCGCCCGGCGACACTTGAATACTTGTGTGCTCGCTGCCTATGCGTTTTGCCATTTGTAGGGCATATTTTGTTTCGTCAAAATAGGCATTTTCGGCAAATCCTATGGAAAAAGTAGGTAAGTGTTTCACACTTCGTGCTGCCACGCCGCATACCACCGAAGAGTCGATGCCGCCGCTCAAAAATCCGCCGAGTTTTGGCGTTTGTTCTATGCGTTTTTGCACCGCAGTTTCAAATAAATTCTCAAATTGCGTTTTTGCTTCACCGTAAGAAAGTGTTGTTTGCGGCGGACGTTCGAGTATGTTGTGAAATTGTTTTTTCTCCACCGTGTGTTGCGTTACATACACAAAGTGCCCTGCTTCTAATTTTTGTACTTCGGCTATCATAGTTTCGGGAGCAGGAACGTATTGCAGTTGCAAATAGCAAAAAAGCGCGGTTTGATTGAGTGTGCGCGGCACAGGGTAGGAGAGCACAGCGTTCAATTCCGATGCAAAACAGAAAAAATCGCTGGTTTTTGCAAAAAAGAGTGGTTTTCCACCCACAAAATCACGGGCAATAAAGAGAGTGTGGTTTTGAGTGTCGTAAATGGCAATGGCAAAAAATCCGTCAATTTTTTTTACAATATCGTGGGAATGGCGGTCGTAGAGTTTGCGCAGCGTTTCCAATTTTTGTTCGTCTTCGGGCTGTGTGGTATTTATGTGCAATTCATCTGCATACGATTGAAAGTTATAAAATTCGCCATCGAATACTACGTGATAGCGTTCTTCCGGGCAATTTTGGGGCAGCGAAGCGGTGAATGACTGTTCGCCGAGCGCACATTTTTCGAGCGCACACGTTTTTTGCGATTGATTGCCGCGAGTGGCAATGCTTGCGAGTGATTGTTTGAACGCAGTTTCGTATTGTTGTGCTGCGCCGTTGAATGAAAAAATACCTGTAATTCCGCTCATAATTATACTGTTTTTTATGTATTATTGTTTTTCTACCAATTCGTAAGTGTCGCGGGCTATCACAATTTCTTCGTTGGTTTGCACCACCCACACTTGTACCCGTGATGTTTCTCTCGAAATTCGCGCATCGCCTTGCGCCGCATTATTTGTTTCGTGGTCAAATTCCACTCCCATAAATTCCAAACCTTCGCAGGATTGGGCGCGAGTTAGGGGATTATTTTCGCCAATGCCGCCGGTGAACGCTATGCAATCCACGCCACCCATAGCGGCAGCATAGGAGCCTATGTATTTTTTGATTTTGTAGTGAAATATATCCATTGCCAACTGCGCTTGTGTGTTGCCGTTTTTGGCAGCTTCTTTCATATCGCGCATATCGCTGGTGCCGCAAATTCCCAAAAATCCGCTTTTTTTGTTGGCAACGGCATCAATTTCGTCTGTCGAAAGGTTGTAATTGCGCATAATGTAGAGCATTGCCCCAAAATCCACATCGCCGCAGCGCGTGCCCATGGGCAAACCTTCCACCGGTGTAAGTCCCATAGAGGTATCTACCGATGTTCCGCCATTCACTGCCGAAATTGAAGAACCATTTCCCAAATGACACACTATGATTTTACTTGATTCGTAGGGAAGGTGCGCCAATTCTGCTGCTTTTTGAGAAACGTATCTATGGCTCGAACCGTGAAATCCGTAGCGGCGCACTTTATTGTTGGTATAATATTCGTAGGGAAGCGCGTACATAAAGGCTTTTGGCGACATAGTTTGGTGAAAGGCAGTATCGAAGGTGGCACACTGCACTGCGTGAGGAAGTTGTGCTTGCGCCGCTCGCACGCCCGAAATATTGGCAGGATTGTGTAAGGGCGCAAGATTGCTGTATTTCTCTATGTGTGCAATATTTGCTTCGGTAAGAATAATCGAACTGCTAAATTCTTCGGCTCCGTGCACCACGCGATGCCCTACGGCTGCAATTTCTTCTTTGTTTTTGAGCAGTGCGTAAGTCGGATTGAGCAATAAATTAATAATGCTCTCAATGGCAATTTCGTGATTGGCTATACCGGTTTCTTTGTCGGAACATTCCGCTCCCTGCGCGGTTTTGAATTTGAGAATACTTTTCGTGTCGCCTATGCGCTCCACACCGCCGCTTGCAAGCAGGGTTTCGCTTGGCATGGCAAGTAATTGAAATTTGAGTGAAGAACTTCCGCAGTTGAGAATAAGTATTTTCATAGTGTTACATTGTTACAATTATACCGTATATTTGCGCCGTGAATTTTTGGGCAATACCGCACCGTTCATTCACGTTTTACAAAGATAGTATAATGAATTAGAAAAACAAGGAAATTTACACAATTTGTAGTTGTAAAAGGCGTTTTTAGTGAGAAAAAAATTACAATCCGCTATTTTTGCTTTGAAATTACAATAAAAATCATACTTTTACCATAAAATTTAAACTCTCTCTAAGAGAAGAATTGACGTTATATTTTTATACCTGCCGCAATGAATATTATCATTTTCGATACCCAAGATATTACCCGCTACGCTTTGCAAATGCTTATTCCCGATGTGTTTCGCACGCCGCACCCTATTCGCACGGTGGAAAGCAAAAATGAACTTGTGCAAATGCTGGTGGCAAATCCCGAAAGTGTGGTGGTGATAGATTATACGCTCTCCGATGTGAGCGGTGCCGATAGTTTGCTCAATATTGCCGTGCGTTTTCCCAATACGCATTGGGTGCTGTTTTCCGAAGATTTGAGTGTGCAATTTTTGAAAAAAGTATTGTGCAACGATGAATTTAGCGTGGTACTTAAAAGTTCCGAATTGACGGAAATCAAAAAAACGATTTCGTTAGCAGCCGAAAAATTACCCTACGTGTGTTCCCAAGTGAAGGAACTTTTGGCGGTGAGCAATAAAAATACCGCAAGCAGTGAGGTTTTAACCCTTACCGAAATTGAAATTCTCCGAGAAATTGCCGTGGGAAAATCCGCCAAAGAAATTGCCGCTCTACGCAATATTAGTGCCCACACGGTGGTAACGCATCGTAAAAATATTTACCGAAAATTAGAAGTGAACAATTCCCATGAAGCCGCCGGATATGCCCTCCGCGCCGGTATTCTCGATACTTCGGATTATACTATTTAGGTATCAGGTATTAGCAGTCAGTAGTTAGACACCAGACGTATAGATTTTTAGCCTTTTAGATTTGACAACTACCGTTTCAACTTTCAATTAACTTCGTTGAGGGCTTCGCCGTTTTCCACCTTCAACTGTGAAATCTACCCCAAAAACGGTATTGCCTTGCCCGTATTTTTTGCCGTACTTTGCTCTATGTTAAACTAAAAACAGAACGATTATGAGCAACTTACGATTTGAGACCCTGCAACTGCACGCAGGGCAAGAGGTGGATAAAACCACCCACGCACGGGCTTTGCCTATTTACCAAACCTCTTCCTACGTTTTCGATGATGCCAAAGACGGTGCCGACCTTTTCGGCTTGCGCAAGTTTGGCAACATTTACACGCGCTTGCAAAATCCTACCACAGACGTATTTGAAAAACGAGTTGCCGCGCTCGAAGGCGGTGTTTCGGGCTTGGCAACCTCTTCGGGGCAGTCGGCACAATTCATTGCGCTGAACAATTTTTTGCAGGTGGGCGATAATTTTGTGAGCACTTCGCACCTCTACGGCGGCACCTACAATCAGTTCAAATCGCAGTTCAAACGGCTGGGCATAGAGGCGCGTTTTACCGAAAATGACGAACCGGAATCTTTCGAGAAACTCATTGACGGCAATACAAAGGCAATTTATTTGGAAACCATAGGCAATCCCGAACTCAACATTCCCGATTTTGATGCCATTGCCGAAGTTGCCAAAAAACACGATATTCCGCTTATTGTCGATAATACCTTTGGTGCAGGCGGCTACCTGTTTCGTCCCATAGAACACGGCGCAGCGGTGGTAGTGGCAAGTGCCACCAAGTGGATAGGCGGACATGGCACCTCGCTGGGCGGCATAATTATAGACAGCGGCAAATTTAATTGGGGCAACGGCAAATTTCCTGCCTTTACCGAACCGTCCGAAAGTTATCACGGATTGGTGTTTTGGGAGGTGTTCGGCACGGGCGGACCCTTTGGAAATATTGCTTTCAACATTCGCGCACGTACCGAAGGACTACGCGATTGGGGAAATTCCATCAGTCCATTCAACTCATTTTTGCTGGTGCAAGGACTTGAAACCCTTTCGCTCCGCTTGGAACGCCACATTCAAAACACGCAAGCACTTGCCGAATGGCTCGAACAGCACCCGCGCGTGGAGTATGTGAACTATCCCGGACTGAAAAGCAGTAAATATTACCACTTGGCGAAAAAATATTTGACCAAAGGTGCCGGAGCCGTGCTCACCTTCAAAGTGAAAGGCAGTGCCGAAAATGCCGACAAAGTGATAGACAATGTGAAGATTTTGAGCCACTTGGCAAACGTAGGCGATGCTAAATCGCTCATCATTCACCCGGCGGCAACCACCCACTCGCAACTCACGCCCGAAGAGCAACGAGCCTCCGGCGTAGAACCGGGATTGCTCCGCGTGTCGGTAGGAATTGAAAACATTGAAGACATCAAAGAAGACCTTGCACAGGCAATCGAAAAAGCCTTTGCATAAGCATATTGTTCATTGTAGTATGACACCACTGCAAGCCGCGTTTGGTTTGTGGTGGTGTTTTTTTTTTGCAAAATAAACCCGCTGAAATCACGTTTTCAATATATAAACCAATAAAAACAACAACCTATGAAACCAATAAAATGCAATATCAAAACAAAGGCGCAAAGTACGCAAAGCAGCGCAAGCACGCAAAATACCGCAAGTAATTTTTCTTTTTGCAACTATAATTGCAAGGAGTGTGTGTGTGGCAAGTGCATCAATAGTTAAGAATTAGTTATTAGGGGTTAGGGATTAGGTGTTAGAAAAAACTCGTGGCTCCAATTTCAAAACTTTTGTGTACCTTCGCAGTCGTTTCACATTCTACTCGAAAAAGGGAAGAATGTAAAACGGAATGAATAAGACAAAACAAAATATGAGAATACGTAGATTTTTAGGAGCAATTATGCTGATGGCAATTTCGCTGCAAGCGGCGGCGCAAAGCGACCAAGACATAGCAAAAATACAGGCTGAAATAGAACAAACAAAAAAAGCGCAAGCCGAAATTCAGCGAAAAATTTCTGCTAAGCAACGAGAAATCAGCAGTCAGGAACAGTGGGTGCGCACTTGTGAAAATAATCTGCAATGTGCGCAGCAGAATTTGGCAAATGCACAGCGCACAAACAGTGCCTATGTATCGAGTGCGCAAATGAATGTGAATACGGCACAAGCGAATGTGAAAAATGCACAAGACAAACAACAATCCATCCAATTTGATGTAATGGATTTATATATAGACGAACTTGCGCTCTATGACCCGCAGGAAGCCAAACGACAACGCAGCGACCTTGCGAATACGCGCCGCGCCACAGCCTATCGGAATTTAACGCAGAGTTTGAACAATCTTTCGCAACAATGCTCGAATTTTGCAGCCTCATACTCACAGCAGCAGCAACAACGCATCAATCAAATACAGGCGCAGCAACGCGCCAATGCAAGTGCGGCAAGCGCAAGTGCTGCAACTTCAACCACTTCTTCGGCAAATTGTACGCGCATAAAAGCATCATACGACAAAACCGTAGAACTTTTACGCCAAACAGAAGAAACAAAGGCTTCCTCAAAGGATATATACAACTCAACCTATGACGGAATTATTCGCGATTACAAAGCACAAATCCGCGACTTAGAGCAAGAAGCACGTAGTGCCGGTTGTTCTTTAAAATAAGTGGAAAATAGAACGTTGAGAATTGAATCTTACTCTTTAAAAAGGCATGGCAAAAACAGAAGAAAAAGAACTGACCGAAGAACAAATTGCGCGGAATAAGATAAAAATGGCGCAACGCAACCTCTATGGGCAAATAGCCTTTGCGGTGGTGAATATGGTAGTTGTTTTCTCTGTTTCAGATTCGGCAGGAGTATTATATTATCTATCCCTGCTTGCTCTGGTGTATTTGATAGCCGGACCAATTATAATCGCCGGTTTTGCCAAACGACTTCGTTTTCGTACCTATGGCGAAACTACCACAGGCACTGTGTATGATGTTAGCGAAAACACAGAAAAAACAATAGATGCTAACAAAGAAGAAACAACGCGCGTTGTGGGCTATACTTCATATTTTACATACCATGTAAATGGTAAAGAATACCGCATAGAAAGTGCAGGATTTTCCACAGTGGGCAATACCATGACCATTCGCTACCTGCGCGAAAAACCCGAAAAAGGCATTGTCGACAGCGGCATAGAAAGCAACAAATTTCTGCGCACTTGGCTGTGGAGCGGCATACTGATAACATTCATAGGAATAGTTTTGCTTGGGTATGTGCTGTATAGAATTATGAGTTAAAACATTGGTGCTTGAAAATTCGGGTTCATTGGTGTAATTTGTGGTGAAAAAAAGGGGGGTGGTTTTAGGGAAAAACTTCAAAACAGGATAGTTTTCGTAAATTTAATTTTACGAAAAGGTATTAAAAACAAAAAGTTTTCGTAAATTCGCAGTATGATACAAAGAAAAACATATCTACAACAACTGCGCGAATTGAAAAATGTTCAGATTATTAAAGTGGTGGCGGGAGTGCGCCGATGTGGAAAATCAACACTTTTCAATATTTTCCGCGAAGAACTATTGCAGAGCAATGTCCCTGCTGCCAATATTCAATATTACAACCTTGAAGAACCGGAAAATAATGTTTTTGAGCATTGGCGCGATTTTTATTTTCACATTAAAGACAGACTTTCTTCGGAAGGCATGAACTATGTTTTTCTGGATGAAATCCAAATGCTTGATACATTTGAACGCTTGCTCGATGGACTGCATATTTTGGAAAATGTAGATGTGTACGTTACCGGAAGTAATGCGTATTTGCTTTCGAGCGAGTTGGCAACAATTTTAACGGGACGGGCTATTACTATTGAGATGTTTCCCTTTTCTTTTGCAGAATATGTTGATTATCAGAAAATAGAACAGCCTACCGACACCGATTTGGTCAATTATTTACAAATCGGCGGATTCCCGCAAGCATTAGAACTATTACACATCAGTAGAACTTCGTATGAAAATTACCTCAAAGGATTGTATTCTAATATATTGGAGAAAGATATAAAACCTCGCAATGCGATTTATAACGAAATTGCGTTTGAAAATCTACTGCGCTTTTTATCTGATTCTATCGGAAAAACAGTTTCGGCTCGCAGTATTGCCGATTATTTTACTCATACCAAAGATGCTATTGAGGATAAAACGATAAGTCGATATATAGCAATACTTAATAAAAGTTATCTTTTTTACCATGTCAATCGCTTCGACTTAAAAGGTAAAAAAATATTGAAAACGCACGGCAAAGAATATATTGTAGATGCCGGATTTCGTAATGTACTTTTGGGCAGGGAAAATCTTTCGGATTTGGGATATATACTCGAAAATGTAGTTTATTTTGAACTTTTGCGGCGTGGAAACAGCGTTTGGATAGGAAAAGATATAAAGCAAGAAATTGATTTTGTGGCGAAAGATGTACGAGGATACACGCATTACTATCAGGTGTGCCTTTCTATGCGGGAAGAAAAAACACGCGAGCGAGAACTTGGGGCTTTTAATGCCTTGAAAAATCATCATCCGAAAACGGTGATTTGTCTTGACCCCGAAGAACCAACCTATAACGGAATTGTACAACGCAATGCAACCAAATGGTTGTTGGAGATTTGAAAAAATGCGAGAATATATGAAAAAAACACTACAACTACCTTTGCTCATAACCGCACTGTGTGCAATAGTTTCGTGCAGAACCACGCAACACGCTGCCATAGCCAATCCGCCGAATATACACACTTCGCAACTTTCGCTCGATTGGGCGGGAGTGTATAGGGGAGAAGTACTCACGGTGCGTGGAGAACGACTTGCCGCCACTCTTACTTTGCAAGACAATACTACGTTTTCTCTGCGCTATCAAGAAGAATATTCGCGCGAGGAACGACCAAATGAATTTCAAGTGTTTTCGGGAAGTTTTCATTGGGACGTTTCGGGGCGCATTATTCACTTAGACGGTGCACTCGGCGAGGGATTCCCGCCATACTTTATGGTGCAGGAAGGGCGGCTATTGCAAGTAAGCGAAAGTGGCGATGTGGTGAATGAAGATTTTGTGTTACTCAAACAATAAAAATAGTTGTTAGTTTTTAGAAATTAACCAAAGATTAACCATTAGAATTATTTTTTCTGCAATTTTTGCAGGGCAAACATTTCGTCCCTCAGGCGAGCGGCGGTGTCAAAATCCATATCTTTGGCGGCTTTTTCCATTGCTTTTTTTACTTCGCTTATGGCTTTTTTGAGTGCATCGGCAGTCATGTAGGTTGGTGCGGGTTCTGCGGCTATGGTGGTGTGCACAGGTTCTTCCGCTGCTTTGTATTGCAGCATATCGTTTATGGTAGGAGCCTTGCTTTTCACTATTTGCGTGGGCGTAATGCCGTGCGCGGTGTTGTAGGCTATTTGTTTTTCGCGGCGGCGGTTGGTTTCGCCAATGGTTTGCTGCATGCTGTCGGTAATTTTTTCGGCATACATAATTACCAATCCGTTCACGTTTCGCGCGGCGCGTCCGGCAGTTTGCGTGAGCGAGCGCGTATTGCGTAAAAATCCTTCTTTATCGGCATCGAGAATAGCCACAAGCGATACTTCGGGTAAATCTAAACCTTCGCGGAGCAAATTTACGCCCACCAGCACATCGAAGGTGCCGGCACGCAGATTTTCGAGAATTTCCACGCGGTCGAGCGTTTCCACTTCGCTGTGAATGTACGCAGAGCGAATGCCCACTTTGGTAAAATATTTTTGTAATTCCTCCGCCATGCGTTTGGTGAGCGTAGTTACCAAAATCCGCTCGTTTTTTTCCACCCGTGTATGAATTTCTTTTATCAAATCGTCTATTTGATTTTCCGTAGGGCGCACCTCTATCACCGGGTCGAGCAGTCCGGTGGGGCGAATAATTTGTTCCACCACCACGCCCTGCGATTTTTCCAATTCGTAGTCTGCCGGTGTGGCACTCACGTAAATAGTTTGCGGCGTGAGCATTTCAAATTCGTGGAAATGCAGCGGACGATTGTCTTTTGCCGATGTGAGGCGAAATCCGTGTTCTATTAAATTGACTTTGCGTGAATGGTCGCCGCCAAACATACCGCGAATTTGCGGCAGCGTAACGTGGCTTTCGTCTATTACCACCAAAAAATCTTTGGGAAAATAATCGAGCAGGCAAAATGGGCGGGCATTTGCCGGACGTCCATCGAAATAGCGTGAATAATTCTCGATTCCCGAACAGTAACCGAGTTCTTTTATCATTTCCAAATCGTATTCCACACGCTCTTGCAGGCGTTTTGCCTCCAAAAATTTCCCCTGTTTGTTAAATTCCGCCACTTCGCGTACCATATCGTCTTGAATTTCGCCGATTGCTCGCCAAATATCGTCTTTATTGGTTACAAATAAATTTGCGGGAAAAATCACCGCACTTTCCAAGCGTTCTATCACTTTGCCCGTATTGGGCACTATGCTGGTAATTTGCTCGATTTCGTTGTCGAATAGTTCTACGCGATACACCACATCGTGCGATGCTGCAAATACATCTATCGTATCGCCTTTTACGCGAAAATTTCCGCGTTTGGCATCAATATCGTTGCGCGAATAGAGGTTATTGACCAAATGCCGCAACAGTACATCGCGCGAAATACGTTGCCCTTCGTGAAGGTGAATAGCCTGATTGTTGTAATTTGCAGGATTTCCGATACCATAAATGCACGAAACCGATGCCACAATCACTACATCATTTCGCCGCGAAAGCAGGGCAGAAGTGGCACTCAGGCGCAAGCGGTCTATGTCTTCGTTGATTGCCAAATCTTTTTCAATATAGGTACCCGACACGGGCAAATAGGCTTCGGGCTGGTAATAATCGTAGTACGACACGTAATATTCTACCGCATTGTGTGGAAAAAACTGCTTAAATTCGCTGTACAACTGCGCTGCAAGGGTTTTATTGTGGCTCAAAATAAGCGTAGGCTTTTGCACCTGCTCTATTACATTGGCTACGGTAAAGGTTTTTCCCGAACCGGTAACACCCAGCAACACTTGATGTTCCACACCTTCGCGCACAGCTTGCGCCAACTGCTTGATAGCCTGCGGTTGGTCGCCTGTGGGTTGATATGCCGAAACGATTGAAAAATTCATGGTGCAACAAAAGTAATCAATTACAAATTACAAATTACAAATTACGAAACATTTGTGTACCGAAGGTGCTTATAAATCACAAAAAAACTTTCAATTTCCAATTTTCATCTCTCAACTAATTCGTATGTTTGCGCCGTTTTCAAAAAACGAAGAATATGTGGAAATATTATGCCTTAGCATCGGCACTTATGGCGGCACTCACTGCTATTTTTGCCAAAATAGGAATTAAAAATATTGATTCAAACCTTGCAGTGGCACTGCGCACTTGCGTAATAGTAGTTATGATGTGGTGCATAGTATTTGCATTTGATACGGCTTCGGGTATCAAATCGCTCACGCGCACGAATTGGATTTTTCTTGTACTTTCGGGCATTACCACCGGACTTGCGTGGTTGTTTTACTTCAAAGCCCTTGCGGTGGGCGATGTGAGCCGCGTAATGCCCATAGATAAACTCAGCATAGTGTTTACTTTTATTCTTTCGGTGATTATTCTCAAAGAACCATTTAGTTGGAAAGTGCTCTTGGGTGTGAGCCTAATAGCCGGCGGCGCACTGATTATTATTTTGGATAGGGGGTAGGTGTTGGAGCCTCGTGTTTGTTCGTTGATGGCATTACAGGTTGTTGAGGTAAAAACACGTTCTTCCAACTGCATCATTCGTCCGCAAGAAGCGGTAACTATGAAAAACAGCGATTACTTATATGTGCAACTGGAGTCTATGTCCGATATTTTTCTCCTTAATCCACCTCTCTATCGCGAAAACCGAGCATATAGAGAATGCCGTCAAGACCTATGGTGCTGATTTTATTGTCGGCGCGTTCCTGCACTTTGGGTTTTGCGTGAAAGGCTATACCAAGTCCGGCTATGTTTATCATAGGCAGGTCGTTGGCACCATCGCCTACGGCAATTACTTGTTCTAAGTGAATATCTTCTTTGAAGGCGAGTTTTTTGAGCAGTTCGGCTTTCATTTGCCCATCTACTATATCACCTATGTGGTTGCCGGTGAGTTTTCCGTTCACGATTTCGAGTTCGTTGGCAAACACGTAATCCACCCCAAGTTTTGTTTGCAAATAGCGACCGAAAAAGTTGAATCCTCCCGAAAGAATTGCTACGCGGTAGCCAAATCGTTTGAGGGTACGAATAAGCCTATCGGCACCTTCGGTAAGTGGAAGATTGCGGGCAATTTCGTCCAACACGCTTTCGTCTATGCCTTTGAGTAGTTTAATGCGTTGCTTGAAACTTTCGGAAAAATCTATTTCACCACGCATGGCGGCTTCCGTAATTTCTTCCACTTCTTTTTCCACGCCGGCGTATTTTGCGAGTTCCACTATCACTTCGGTTTGAATAAGAGTAGAATCCATATCGAAACATATCAGGCGGCGATTGCGGCGAAATGCGTTATCTATTTGAAACGAAATGTCGATGCCGATGGATTTTGATGCTTCCATAAATTGGCGTTTCATTTCGTTTTCGTCTATGGGCGTGCCGCGCACCGAAAGTTCCACACAAGCGCGGTTTTTTTCTATGCTTTCTTTTTCAAACGAAACCCTTCCGCTCAGGCGTTGAATATTGTCGATATTGAGTTTTTGTTCAAATAAAATGCGCGTAATTTCGGCAATGTGGCGAGCCTCTATGCAGCGTCCAAACAGAGTAAGTATGTAGCGGTCTTTCCCTTGATTTTGCACCCATGCTTCGTAAGTGCGGTCGTCCACCGGTGTAAATTTGGCAGTAATGCCCAATTCGTATGCCTTAAAGAGTAATTCTTTCAAAATAGGTCCGCTGGTGGCGGTTTCGGGCAGGCGAAAGAGTATGCCGAGCGATAGAGTGTCGTGAATAACGGCTTGCCCGATGTCGAGAATTTCGGCATCGTAGTGCGCTAAAATTTTTGTCAATGCTGCCGAAACTCCTGCGCGGTCGTTTCCTGCAATGGAAAGGAGGACTACTTCTTGTGTTGCTTTCATGTGTTTGTACGTTCTGTTTTTGCAAATGTAATGAAATTTGGTTTATGCAACACTTGCCGCGCAAAAAATCATATTCACAAAGGCAGTGCGCTTTGCTGCGAGGCATTTTCTATGACCGCTTGTTCCACCGTAAAATCGGCGTATTCTATTTGTTTATTTTTGTACAGCAATAGTTCTTTGCAGCGATAGGTGCGCGTGTGCGTGCCATTGCTAAAAAAGAGTGTTAGGGCAATTTCGCCTTCGGCAAAGGTATTGTAATTCTGCGCATTGACTATGATGTGCGCTTCGGCTACGGTAGCGAGTTCGTGCTGAAACAGCGGAGTTTTGTGAAAAATACTGAATATGGACGAACCGTTTTCAAAGCGCGAAAAATGATTTTGCAGAGAATCGAAATTGGCATTGACAAGTGCCGAAGGCAGGGAAATTTCCACTTTAAAAAATCGCTCCACGCAGGCACTTGTGTTTTTTACCGAAAAACGCGGATAAAAATTAATTGCATTGAATTTTCCGCCCGCCATAATAGGTAAACCATTGGTATTGAGCACTGAATAAAGTTCTACCTCGCTTCGATTGCCACGCTCGTAGGCATTGCGAATTTCATATTCTTCCATAAGCACTTGCTTGGTTTCCACGCGCTTGTAGTAGTGATAATTACTGCTCAAATGCGGTGCTTTTGCACTCTGCGGAATGTGAATACCTATAATATAATCCGTTTCGGAAACGGCGATTTTTTCAATCGAAATATTCGGAATTTCGGGAAAAATGGCAGTTTTGCACACTATGTGCAGAAATTCCAATGCGTTTTCGTTTTGAATAGGCGTAATTTGTTTTGCAATTTTTCGCGCCGCCGCTACGCCTACAAATATGTTTCCTCCCTGCCCGTTTGCCATAGCAGAAATGAGTGTGGCAAAAAATATTTGTTGCTTTTCGCCGCATTGCGCTATTTCTCCGGCAGGCACAAACGCCAACTGTGCGTTTTCCTTCACGCGAAATTCAAATACATCGGCAAGTGCTTGTGCGGTGTTGGGTATCATAATCTATTCAAAATTGTTTTTCACTATTATTTATGATACTATTTGTAACCCTTTTATTCTTTCAAAATGCTTTTTGTTAAGCGTGGCTATTGGTACATTATGTTGCAAGGTAGTAGCCGCTATCAAAATATCGGGAATTTCTATCAATTTATTATCGTAACGCAATTGTTTGTATATTTCAACTGCTTTTTTTACTGCTTGTGTATCGAAAGGCAATACGGTTATGTGAGCAAAAAATTTGTTCCAAAAAATATTTTGTTCGTCCGAATTACCAAGATACAATTCATATTCAGTAATGGCAGACACTACAAACGAAGAATATGTTTCCGTTAATTTGAAAAACACACTTTTTGACTTATCTATTTTTCGATAAAAGTCTATCAATATGGACGTATCCAAACAAACTACTGCACTCTCCATTCTTTGAATTGTTGACGTTGTTGTTTAAATTCCGAATATTGATTATCGGTCATTACCGGCGCAGAGAGAATAAACTTTTGAAAATCAGATACTTCCCCACTTTCTCGTGCAGTCAAAGATGGAGCACGAGAGGTAGTTTTTTTTGTTTTTCGCTTATTCGTAAAAATTTCTATCGTGGGAAAAACATTGATTTCCAATGCAGTTCCAATATATGTATCGGGTATTGAAAACGTAATTGTATTGCTGTCGGGGGTGTAAATTGTGCGCAACATAACTTCTTATTTTTTTATCTCTCCACAAAGATACTACTTTTTGTATGCAAAAAACTATGTGTCAAAAAAAATCTTGAAATAGTGTATTGATTTACAATAATTTTCCGGTTAAAAATAGGGTGGCTACCGAGAAGTAAATTATCAAACCCGACACATCGACAAGGGTGGCTACAAAGGGAGCCGAAGCGGTGGCGGGGTCTAATTTGAGTTTGCGCAGCAAAAGCGGAATCATGGAACCGGCGAGCGTGCCCCACAATACTATAAAAATAAGCGATACCGACACGCTTACCGTAACCCATATCCAAAATTCACCGTAGTCGTATAGCCCTGTTTTTTGCCAAATAAATATACGAATAAGCCCGATAACACCGAGTATTGCGCCTAAAATAAATCCGGTGAGTAATTCTTTGCGCATCACATACCACCAATTTTTTACGGTGAGTTCGCCCAAGGCAAGGGCGCGAATAATTAAACTTGCTGCCTGTGAACCGGAATTTCCTCCGCTGGAAATAATAAGGGGCACAAAAAGTGCCAACACTACGGCTTTTGCAATTTCTTCGTCGTAGTACGCCATAGCCGAAGCCGTGAGCATTTCGCCCAAAAACAGTACTATGAGCCAGCCCGAACGTTTTTTTACCATTTCAAACAAAGGTGTTTTGGTATATGATAAATCCAATTCGGCAGCACCCCCGAATTTTTGGAAGTCTTCGGTGTGTTCTTCTTCGGCTACGTCCATCACGTCGTCCACTGTTACTATACCCAGCAGCGTACCATCGCTTGCCGTTACAGGAAGAGCCACGCGGTCTTGTTCGGAAAATGCTTGCACCGCCATCTCTTGGTCATCGTAGGCATTGAGCGACACAAAACTCGTGTCGCTGATGTCGGAAATCAACTGTTCGGGCTGCGCCAAAATAATATCGCGAATACGAATATCGTCTATCAATTTCCATGTACTATCAACTATGTAAATCACATTGAGCGTTTCGGAATTTTGCCCGTATTTGCGAATGTGTTCCAACGCCTGCTGCACTGTGTAATCGGGTTTTATTGCAACATATTCGGGGGTCATCAGTCGCCCTATGCTATCTTCGGGATAGCCCAAAAGTTGCGTAGCAATGTCGCGTTCCTCTTTGGAGAGCATTTGCATCAATCGCTGACACACCGTGCCCGGCAATTCTTCAAAAAACGCAGTACGGTCGTCAGGGTCAAGGTCGTTGAGCAAATCGGCAATTTTATTCACATTGCTCGCCAATCCTTCAATTATATCTTCTTGAATTTCGTAAGGTAAATATTGAAAGGTTTCTTTTGCCTGCATACGCGAAAGCAGGCGAAACACCACTACTTGCGATTTCTGAGGAAGTTTTTCTATAAAATCGGCAATTTGGATAGGTCCAAATTCCACCAATTCTTCTTTGAGTATTTTCCAGCGTTTATGCTCTATGAGTTCTGTAAAATGAGCCGGTATTTCTTTTTCGTTCATACAGAATTGGTATTTTGCAGACGTTTCAAACTACCCATTCCTGCAGTTTGAAACAATCTTCGTTGCTACTTTGTTTTCTTAGCGGCAAAGGTACACTATTAATTGAAAATTGAAAATTATTTTTGAATGTATTTTTGTCTAACTTGCTTATAATTTGGGAGAATAATGTTATGTTTACCATGGAGAAGTTGGGGTTTTTGTCGTAACCTCAAAGATAACAATGAGGATTTAATCTGCAACTTCTCTTTTTTTATTTATTTAGGACGGTATTGGTGTAACAACATTGTCGGGTGTATTCATCTTATTAAGCGTACAAACACAGTAAGGGTTCAAAATACTTTGCTGTGATTTTTCGTATCATTTGTGTATATTTGCGGCTCATATCGTATCATTTTATTTGTAATGTATGGAAAATAAGGCGTTTAACTTCAACTTGAATATTGATTGGAACTTAATAAATCTAATCAGCAGCATTGACCGTTTTGATTCACAGTGGACAGCGGTTGAACGGCGCGAAGGACAGAGTTTGAAACAATTAAAATCCATTGCTACGGTTCGTAGCGTAGGAGCCTCAAACCGTATTGAAGGTAACAGAATGACCAACGAAGAAATTGATGTTTTGTTGAAAAAAATTGATGTTACGAAACTGACGGATAGAGATTCGCAGGAAGTTGTCGGCTATTTCGATGCTCTTGATTTGATTTCTGAAAATAATGAAAATATCTCGATTACCGAAAATAATATCAAAAGTTTGCACAATGTGTTGATGAAATACAGCAAGAAAGACGAATGGCACAAAGGCGATTACAAACAACACAGCAACGCCGTAGAA
>JAITUU010000012.1 GCA_031286165.1 Bacteroidales bacterium | reverse complement strand
TCAAATCTTATTGCAGGATTGATTGCATATTGTTTTTTGCCAAAAAAACCGGCTATTACATATCAAACCAATCAAAAATCTACTCAATTAGCATTGTTTTATTAATCGAACTCAGGTTTCAAGATTTATTGCGAGATTATTGCTGCCATACGGCGTGTCTGAACCAATAAAAAGTCGTTTGCTGCCAACGGTTTGCAGCGCATTTTCTATCCGTTTTTGCGAAATCAGTTGCGGTGCAGATAGGTCAAAACAAACGTTTTCGCTACGGCTTATTCCTGCAATATCTTCAAAACCAATCAAATGTGCCACAATAAACGCCGTATCGGGAAATTCGTTTGAAATGCGTGCCAATCTACGACTTTGCTCTTTGGTGTAGAGGTGAATGAAAATAGGCAAGCGTGCGCGTGTCCGTCAATTACCATCATGGTAGCGTTTTTTATTGTTTGACTTTATTCTTTTCCAAAAAACTTCCACGCAGGCAGCACCGTAACGCCTTCGCCCGGCATTTCTTGGTTGTAAGTTAGAATTATTTTTTGACTGATGGCAGCATTGTTTTCTATGGTAGCAAAACCGCCAAATTCACGTTTCGTGTTTTCAGGCGTGAGTGCGAAACAAATCTGAATGGCAATAAATTCAGACCCTTTTTTTACCACAAAATCACATTCGCCGCTGTTGTTGGCAAAGGTAATTTCGTCAAATTGCTGTTTTTGCAGTTCGTTGAATACAAAATTCTCGAAAAGTTTCGCCTTGTTGTCCCAAAAACGATAGGAAGTCGCGTTGATAATCCCGTTGTCGGCTGCATATAGTTTGTGGCTGTTGCGCACGTTCTCTTTCAGCGAAAACGCGAAATTAGAAACATCGCTCAGTATGTAACTGTCGTTCAATATGTTAATGTATTTTTTTGCCGTATTTTCATTCGTGCCCACTGCCGCTCCCAAACTTTTATACGAAAAAACCGACCCGATATTGGAAATGCTGTAAAGCAACATTTTTTTGAAGGTCGCAATATCGGCAATTTGGTAGCGCGACACGCAATCTTTCATAATAATCGAATCGAAATAACTGTTGAGAAGATTGGTTTTTATCTCTTCGTTTTTGGTTGCCACAATTTCGGGAAAACACCCCCACTCCAAACACAGGTCGAGCAACTGCAACACTTTGGGTGTGTGGCTCACCAAGTCAAAATACGAGTGTATGTCGTTGTGTTTCAGTATTTCGGCAAACGAATAGGAAAAAACGGTATTTGCCAAATATCTGCCCGACAAAAACGTAGCGTATTCGTTTTGCAAAAACGAAGAGTTTGAACCGGTTACAAAAATTTTCTTAAACGTTTGGGTATCATACACTCCTTTCACAAAGGTTTCCCACTTATCTACCACTTGCACTTCGTCCAAAAACAGATAGTTCACTTTTTCGCCGGTAATTTTCTCAGCCGTCTGCACAAGAGAGTACAAAAGTGCCGGATTGTCCCAAACTTCAAAAAACATCGGGTTGTCCAAGTTCAATTTCAGAATAGATTTCGGTTTATTTTCGTTCATCAATTCGTTGATAAGCATAGCAAACAAAGTGGATTTTCCGCTTCGCCGAATACCCGTAAGTATTTGAATATGTTTTGTTTGCAGATTAGTTTTCAATCGTTCAAATATCTTCCGTCCTTCTAAATTCACATATCGCTTTCCCGACCAATGTGGATTTTGTGCAATGATTGTTTGTTCCATGCTTCCAATTATTTACTGCAAAGATACAACAATTTATCGAAATACAATTCGTCAAATTACTATTTTTCACGAAAACTATTTCGACAAATCAGTGTTTTCTACGAAATTGATTTCGCAATATTGAGGTGTTGTTTAATTCTTGTTTCAGTAAATCGTAGATTTCTTGCCAATCATTCTCGCAATTTTCGTCCAACGGATTGACCCAATATGCCTGAATAATGTGGTCGGGGTGCTGCTGCGCCATATTCCCCGCAACTATATTCCGTCAATTACCATCATGGTGGCGTTTTATACAGTTTTCTTGTTGAATACCCTGATTTTCAGCCTTTTCCATTGGGTGCACACAATGATGCAAAACAACAGATTTTGTGTCATTATTTCTATCATTCCGCCTATTTTTATATGTATTGGTTTGTTGTCTATTGTGTAAATAAAGCCTTCTATTGAGCCGGGTGATATTCCGGGCGTATTAAATATTCCAAGAATAATCATTATCAAAAATAATTTCAGTATGCCGTATTTTGAATATACGATTGTATCTTTTATTAAAAAAAGTACAATACAATATAAAACACCTCTCACTATTTGAAAAACAGGTGCAAGATGTATAATTATACTATTGGTATCGCGCCAATTATCTTGTTCATGTATCCAGCCCCAATAACTGAATACATTCATAAACACGATTCCGCACAAGGTATAGGTAAAGACGTGAGCAACAATTATTTTTAGAAAAAACGCGGTGTTTCCTTTCATGTTACATGAGTTTTAAATTGTATTTGCGAGCAAAGGTAGTGAAAATCCCTCAAACAAGGTATTTCGGGGTACTGCAAAAATAGAACAATTACGCTGAATCAATTTCGACAAAAATCACGGCAGTTTTCACTATTGGAAATAATGACCGGCGAAAAACCGAGAGAAAATTGTTGAACCTATCGCAAAAAAACTACTGATAATCAGCAAAATAGTGTTTTTTTTTAAAATATACAATAGAAAATACAGACCTAACTCCTTTTTATCGGTGTAAATCTGTATTATCCGTATTATCAATGTCTCTACACGTTCGCAAGCAATTCCGCAATCGCCAACGCCACTTCTGCCACACGCTCCGGGTTTACTATGCTCAGGTTGTCCTGCGGCGTGTGGGTAATGGTTTGTGTGGTCATATTTTCCAAAAACCACTGCGAACACACGGCAATAGCCGGCACGCCTTGCTGCAAAAACATACTGTGGTCGCCTTGATACCACGGTGCGCCTTCGGTAATTTCGGGATTTTCTGCCAATACGTTTTGAAAAACAGCCTCCACGTTTTCGGGCACATTGAAGGGCGAAAATGCCGTTTTTCCCTCTTTGTAACCTGCGCCGTCAATGTTGATATTGAGCGCAATGTTGCCGAATTTCCCGAAATTTTGCTCCATATATTTCATTTGTCCCGGCACGTTGTAGTAATCTTCGCCGTTGAAAAATGCCAATTCAATCGTGTATTTCGGCAAAAGGTTTTGCAGCAATTCCGCCAACGCAAGCAGTGCGGCTACGCCTGTGCCGTTGTCTAACGCACCGGGCGTGCCTTTTTTGGTGTCTATGTGTGCCGAAAGCACTATTCGTTCGGGAGCGGAGGAATTTTTTCGTGCCACAAGGTTGTATGCCGTTTCGGGAATACGATTTACATTGGAAATCAGCGTGATAGTGTGCCCTGCGCAGGCGAGCAATTTTTCGCCTTCGCTGTCTTTCATAAACACGTTCGGAAGGTCAAAATCGCCGTCCTCGAACATAGGGAAGGGATACACGCCGCCTGCCAACGCCGCATTTCGCGCCGTAGCGGTAATAATGGAGAGTGCTTTGCCGCCTTCCAAAAGCGACACAAGGTGTTGGTGCTCTTCGGGATTCCAAAAGGGAAAGTTTTTGGGCATAATCTGCTGTGCGGCAATTTCGCCATACAACAGCACGATTTTTCCAGAGATTTCCGCTTGCTCCAATTTCTGAAGCGTGTCTATGGCAAGCAATTCGCCCACGACTTCGCCACCAAGCGAATAAGGCGAAGCAAACACCTCAAACGATTGTTCGCCGCAGGCAAGAGTTGCGCCATCGGTAGTCCAATCCATTACCGCAAGTTCGGTTTTTTCCACTTCCCAGCCGAAATTTTGCACTGTTCGATGCACATAGTCGGTTGCTTTTCTATTGTTTGCGCTGCCTACGGCGCGTTCGCCAATCGTGGTGCAAAGCATTTGCAAATGCGCCTTGATTTTTTCTGTTGCTACTTGTTTTTGCGTTTCCATTTTTGTAGTTTTTGTAAAAGTATATAATAAGTACAAAAGTAGGATTTCGGTTTTCGCAAAAATTGTAAAATTGCGACATTTTCAGTGCCGGTCTTGCGAAGAACGGATAATTCCTATCAGAATTAACAGGGTGCCTAACACAGCAAAATAGGTAATTCTTTCTTGCAAAATGAGCACTGAAATAATCAAGGCTATAATCGGGTTCAAATAGACATAATTGGCACTCATCACGGGTCCCAATTTTTTGACCACCATATTCCACCCGAAAAAACACACAAGCGAGGCAACGATGCCCAAAAACAAAAGATTTCCCAACACCTGCGGCAAAAGCAATACGGAAAAATCGCGATTCAAGGGGTGAAAATAAAATACCGGCAAAATGGTCAGTAAACCGTAGAAAAAGGTTTTGCGCACAATCAGCACATTGGCATACCGCTTATTGACCTTCATCAATAGAAGACTGTAAACCGCCCAATTACAGGCTGCTAAAATACTCAGCAAGTCGCCTGCCGGATTCAATTTGAGAATAAACTGTCCGTTGAAAATAACTAAGGACACGCCCAAAAATGCAATTAACATACCTTGCATCAGGCGTTTGGTTATTTTTTCGCTTTTCAAAAATAAATAGCAAAGCAGCGCGATAAACAACGGCGCGGTACTAACCAACAAAGCAACGTTAGAAGTAAGGGTATGTTGCAAAGCATAATTTTCGGTCAAAAAATACGCCGAACCACCCGTAATTCCCAACAGCATAAAGTAACCTTCGTCTTTCAAATTGTGGGCAAACAAGCGATTTCTGCCAAAAAACCAAACACCAATATAGGCTAACAAAAAACGATAGAAAAAAATACTCTCCGGACTTACTCCCGCCAACAAAACCACTTTGGTAGAAGCAAAGGTGCCTCCCCAAATCGACATAATTACAAGTGCAAAAAAATGATACCAACCGTTCTTCATAACAAGGCGCAAAGGTAGTAAAAATCCCCCAAACAAGGTATTTCAACACCGGAAACTTTTGCCTATCTTTGCATTCACAAACTTATTAACAGTAATACAAATATGAAAACAATACAAAAAACTACGCTCCTTTGTGCCGGTTTTATCGGAGTGAATGTGTTTACCGCACATGCGCATCATCACACGCAGTTTCACAGCGAAGAGGCGCACACCCTATCACACCTTGCCATAGGGCTTGTGGTGGTGGTGCTTGCCTTTGGCGCGTACTTGCTCTCCACACGGCACGATGCCGTAAAATCATTTTTCAAATCATGCTTTAAAAAATAGGCGCGTTTTTTTACGTTGTTTATAGAAAATGAATGTGCTATTTCACGCACACAATTTTTACGCTACTTTTGTGTTATTAACTCAAAAAACTGAAACAATTATGTGTTCTCCTCACAACCCTTCGCACGCACACACGCACAATCATAGTCATTCGCACGCGCACGGACATCATCACCACCATCATCATCACGGCGAAGATGCGGTGAACGATTATGCCAATGCGGTGGCGGAATATCGCAAAAGTTTTCCCTCGAAAGAGGAGATTTTGAACCTCACGCCCGACCCGGCGGTAAAAGAAATGCTCCTTGCCATGCACGAACACGGCTTAGACACGGTGTTCGACCGTTTCGACCGGCAAAAACCGCAATGCACCTTCGGCATAGCCGGCGTGTGTTGCAAAAATTGCACAATGGGTCCCTGCAAAATCACCAAAAAAGCCACGCGCGGCGTGTGTGGTGCCGATGCCGATACCATTGTGGCGCGGAATTTGGTACGTGCCGTTGCCGCCGCCGTGAGCGGACACGGTGCTCGCGGCAGAGAAACCATGCTCGCCCTCAAATATGCCGCCGAAGAAAAAATTGATTTGGAAATTGCAGGCGAAGGAAAAATTTTGGCAGTGGCAAAAACCTTCGGACTTGAAACCGAAGGGAAAAGCATCAACGAATTGGCTGCCGCCATTGCCGATATTTTGCTCGAAGACCTTTCGCGCAGCGTTCCTGCACCGCATCGCACGCTCCACGCCTTTGCTCCGCTGGAACGCATTGCACTGTGGAAAGCGCACGACCTGCTGCCCGTAAGTGCCTACCACGAAGTATTCGAGGCTATGCACCGCACCGGCACCGGCACCGATGGTGATTATGAAAATCTCATAGCGCAGTTTGAACGCTGCGGGCTGGCGTTTGCATGGAGCAGCGTGCTCGGCAGCTCTATTGCAAGCGACTGCCTCTACGGACTTCCGGCGCGAAATCGCCTGAAAGCAAACGTGGGCGCACTCAAAAAAGGCTATGTAAACATTGCCGTACATGGACATTCTCCGCTGCTGGTGCGCGAAATTGTGAAACAAGGCAATAGCGAATACTTCGAGCAATTAGCACACGAACGCGGCGCACTCGGAATCCGTTTCTACGGTATTTGTTGCAGCGGACTTTCGGCTATGTATCGCTACGGTAACGTAATTCCGCTCTCAAACGCCGTAGGCGCCGAATTGGTGCTGGGCACCGGTGCGCTCGACTTGTGGGTTGCCGATGTGCAGGACGTGTTTCCCTCCATAATGGACGTGGCGCAGTGCGTAAAAACGGTGGTAATTACTACCAGCGATTCCGCCAAATTGCGCGGAGCGGAACATTACGCTTTGTCGCACGACCACTCTAATTTAGACGAAATTGAATCTATTGCTCGGAAAATAATCCACCGCGCCATTGAAAGTTTTGAAAACCGCCGCGATGTGCCAGTGAAAATTCCGCAATACGAAGTCGATGCCGAAATTGGTTTTTCCCTCGAAAGCATCAACAACTATTACGGCAGCATTAAACCCCTTGCAGAAGCGTTACAGTCGGGAAAGGTGAAGGGAATAGTGAACTTGGTGGGTTGCAACAATCCGCGAGTGATTTACGAAAAAGCGGTGGTAGATATATGCGAAACACTCATAAAAAATGATATTTTGGTGCTTACCAACGGTTGCGCCTCCTTTCCGCTGCTCAAATTGGGCTATTGCAATCAACATGCACTGAAAATAACCGGCGAGGGCTTGCGCGAATTTCTGCGAAACGACCTGCCGCCCGTGTGGCACTTGGGCGAATGTATAGACAACGCCCGCGCCTCTGCCATTTTCCGCGCCCTCTCGAACGAACTCGGCAAAGCAATAAAAGACCTACCCTTTGCCTTTGCCAGCCCCGAATGGAGCAACGAAAAAGGCGTAGGAGCCGCACTCAGTTTCCGTATGTTGGGAATAAATTCCTACCACTGCGTGTATTTGCCCATACAAGGTTCCGACAATGTGATGAACTATATTTTCAAGCAATCTGCCGAAAAACTCGGCTCGAAAGTAATCGTAGAAACCAATCACAGCAAGTTGGCAGAACGGATTTTGGAGGATTTGAGGGAGAAATGGAAAGTTGAAAATTGAGAATTGAAAATTCTTTTCTCAATTTCCTACCCCTCCCTACTCACCACCGTGTCGAAAAGTCCGATTTTTTCTTCGTTGTGTTTCTGTATTCCGATATACAATAAACTGCTGTCTTCGTAGCGTTTGAATTTATACACGGCATCGTTCATGAAGGTGCTGTTGAATACGTTGAGACTTACCAATAGTTCAAAATCACTGATAGTCAGACCGGTAACTTTTCGGAAAAGCGCGGGTTCGAGTTGGGTTATCACATCGCGCAGGGTGTGCTCGCGGTAGTCGGTGAGGTACATAAAAATCGGTATGCGCGTGGCAAATTTTATCAGTTTTTCCTGCACCTGCTTGCGCATATTTTTGTACTGTTTTTCTTCATCGCTCAACTCTTTTTTCTCTGTGGGCGTTAGGTCGGTTTCGTTCGATTTTGCCTTCATCGCCTTGATTTTGTTCGATTTATTCACGATTGTTTCCAACACATTGTTGCCCAACGCACGGAAACCCTCTATGTTCATAATCGCCTGCATTGCCTTTTCGTTGTTCAGAATTTTTTGCAGGGTGAAGCTGTCCACATTCACGAGCAACGCGCTCTCCCAGCGGCGGGCAAGCAGCGTGGCACTCGTGCCGCTCATTGCCATATCGAGAATTTCGGCGGCATCAATCTGTTTCATAGTGCTGCCGTCATACGAAAGCACGGGCAGGAATTGCACAAAATCTTCCACCTTCTTTTCGGGACTTGTTTCGTTCACGTCTAAGCGGCAGGCGTAGTCGGAAATTTGGCGCAGGGCGCGGTTGGGCGCAAAATCGAAAATGTAACACTCTTCTTTCAAAATCGCCTCGCTGTTGGGCGATTTGTCATCGGGATTTTTAATAGTCCACGGCGTTTGCACGCGAAAAGCCGCCTGAAAATAGGTTTCGGGGCTACTCAAATTGCGCAGCATAAAAATACCGCTCCACGGTTTTATGGAAACGCCGGTGGTGAGTTTTCCGCACGAAAGGGTTATGGTTTTGGTTTCCAACGGATTGCCCATAGCCTTATACACCGGTGCGAGTGCGTCCAACCCAATGCCCGCCTGCGTGCCTGCCGCCACTATCACGCGGTAGTCGTGATAAAACACGTTTTGCCGCTGCGCCAACAAATTCGCCATTGCGTGGCAAGCGGCTACATCGGGCAAAAACCAAAGCGTGTGGGTGAGAATTTGCAGCAAACGGCTGTCGGAAAACGGAAACGGCGGCTTTTTCGCGCCCAATTTGAGGTTGTCAATCGTGGTTTCGAGCAAGCCTCCGCGAATGAGGTCGAGCCACTTTTGCACTTCGCTCTCGCGTTGGAATTTCGCATTGGTGCCGCTCCCCTCCGCTTTGAAAAATACATTCAAATCGAACTCGTTAAATTCGCCTTGCGCGGCAACCATCTCAATATTTTCGGGCAGTTGGTAGGTCATCATAAGCAAGCGCGGAAGGGCGGCGTAGGGATTGTTCTCGCCCGTCCACTCGTTTTTTGCCCGCTGTTCGTCCGAATATGTCCAATTAAAAATCTGGTCTTCAATAAATTCGCCGGTGCCGATTGCCCGAAAAGGCGTGCCGGAGAGGTAGAGGTAATGCTTGGTTTTGAGCGGCGAAATCTGCTCGTCAAAGTCCTGAAATTTTTCCTCGCCCTCAATAAATTCCGCCTCTTTTGCGCCAATAAACTCCTTTGTGCTTTCGTGCCACGCGCCGTAGTGATATTCATCGAGCACTATGCAATCCCACTCGGTGTGGTGCACCCACTCGTTTTTTGCTTTTATGCCGCCCTCTTTGTTTGTTCGCAAAAAATCCTGAAACGAACCAAAACAGACCAACGGTTTGTCGGGTTCAATTTCGATAAAACCGCGTTCCAACTCACGTTTCGACACAAATTGCCAACCCTCGAAATCAACGTGCGCGTTCAAATCTTCCTTCCACGCACTCTCTACGGCAGGTTTGAAGGTAAGCACCAACATCTTTTTCCAGCCCTGCCGTTTTGCCAACTGATAGGTGGCAAAGGTTTTCCCGAAACGCATTTTGCAATTCCAAAGAAAATGGCTCGTAGAGACGGTGCATGCACCGTCTCTACAAGCACCGTCTCTACCTGCACCATTGAAATAGGCAGCCGTTTTTTCGACCGCCTCCGCTTGTTCGGGGCGCATGGCAAAACGCTGCGTGCGGCTGTGAGCAGAGGATTTCCGTTCGCGCACGGCGCAAATAGCCTGCTCCACATCGGCAACGGTGCAACGGAACCATTCGCCCTCCGTATTCACCAAACCACCATTGCGAAGCACGCGGTGCACGGCATGGTCGTCAAAAGCACTGCCATCGCTGCGCATGGCAGATTGCTCCAACACTATGCGGTATTTCACGCCGCTGGTTTTCAACTGTTCTGCCACGCGAGTTTGCGCCGTGCGGTCGGTGTAGCCTACTTTGAGCAAACCTTTGTGCGTTTCTGCGCCGAGTAATTCGTAGGCATATATCGTGGGCGCGGCTTCGGGGCGTTGGGGGAAAAAATCGGGTTTCATATTTTCGTATTTTTACATTTTACATTCGTTGTGTTTTTGGTTTTCGGGCACAAAAAAGGCGTGTACTCCTTTTTTATATTGGTTTACACGCTTTGAGTGGATTTTGGGTATCACTATTGCTTAAAAATCTTCCGCATTTTCGTTGGCTTGTCGTTCCTCAAACTGTTTCAATTCGCGTTTCATTTCTTCAAGAAGTTGATTTTCTGTTGGTAAATACAATTCGTATTTGCTCGCCAAAATGGTTTTGTTCTCTTCGGGGAGCGAATATTTTACCAACGTATTGTTCTTTTCGGCGCAGATCAAAATCCCGATAGTAGGATTTTCGTCCGGCAATTTTTCCTCGCGGTCGTAGTAATTTACATACATTTGCAACTGCCCGATGTCTTTGTGCGTGATTTTTTTCGTTTTTATATCGAATAGTACAAAACAACGCAACAGGCGATTGTAGAACACCAAATCTATGGAAAACTCATCGTCTTCGAGCAAAAGCCGCCGCTGGCGAGCCACAAACGAAAAACCGTTGCCGAGTTCAAGTAAAAATTGCTGTAAATTGTCAATCAGAGCCTGTTCAAAATCCTTTTCATAATAGGCGGCTTTGCGTTCCAATCCCAAGAACTCCAGCACCATAGGGTCTTTGATAATCTCCGCCGGATTTTCGGGAACGCGCTCACGGCGAGCAACTGCCAGCACCGCCTCTTTGTCGTTGCTCAGCAGTAACCGCTCGTATAGTCCCGAATTGATTTGCCGCTCCAATTGCCTGCCCGTCCACGCATTGTGCAGGGCTTCCTGCTCGTAATACTCGCGCTTATCGGCATCATCTATCTGAATAAGAAGGCGATACTGATACCAATTGAATTGCGACCGCACTGCGGACGCAATTGGATAGGTGCGATAAAATTGACGTGCACGCTCCAACTGACGAAGCGTAAATCCGTTGCCATAGTGTGCTATGTGGTTTTATTTGTTGAAACACAAAAGTAGCACATTCTGCGAAAAAACGAAATGGATTTTTGTAACAAATCTCCACGCGGTGTGTAAACCAATATGTCAAAGAACTCTTTTTTTTTAATTACTAATTAAAAATTACGAATGGCGAAGCCCTCACCGAAGGTAATTTTCAACTTTCAATTTTCAATTCAATTCCATAGGTTTTACCATTGATTCTATAAAATCTATTTCTTCTTGCGATAAATTGTATTTTTTATACAACTTCTCGTCCGTCCACGCTTCGGAAAAGTCTTGGAGGGGAATTAAAGCAAACACCTCGCTTGTAACTTGCATAGAACCTTTTCCAATAAAAAGTAACGTGCGAAAAAAATTTGTTGAAATATAATTTAAGCAATTTCCTTGTTGAATTTGGTTTTCAAATGGTCCGACAAGCAGAAAGGTTTCAGTACAGATTTCTCCTTTTCCTGCTACTATTGGTGCTGGTGGTATAAAAGCATTTGTCGAATACGAAGTTGTGAAAAACAATTTGAATTTGTCTATATCGTCTTTACGAGTAGGTACTTTTTCTCTTTTAATGTAACCATTTACTCTTTTCGCACCTCCCTTAATACCTTTGACCCCATACACTTTTACCGAATTTGGAAATGGTTTATCTTGCAACCCAAAATCAGGATACCGTTCTGGTTCATTGAACAAATATTTACGAATACCAAATGGTCGCACATTTGAAACTATTGTTGCGAAACTTTTACCTTTGCTTACTTTTTCCAAAATACTCATAACTTCACTATCGCGCACAATGTATTTATAGTACGAATTTTTTAATGAGCGTTTAATTGTTGATTTTTTTCCATTTGCTTTAATATATGTGTACTCCACATCACCGCAATAGTTTCTGTCCCATAAAAAATAACAAACGCCACTATCAATATGAAGTCCTTGAAAACAATCTGAAGAATTTTCATAATCTACAATAATTCTCACTCGTTTATCTTCTGAAAATGTTTCACGAAATTTATCAAGTCCACGCCCTCCAACCATCCATTTTGAAGGAATAATCATCACTAAATACTTAGAATTTAGGGCAATGGCTTGTTCTATAAACTTATTATAAATAGGAATAGCACTGTCGCTACTACCCCCACTGCCATCACTCAACTGATAGGGCGGATTTCCGATAATGACATCAAATTTCATATTTTCAAAGAGATTTTGTTCGTGAATAAATGGGTAGGCGTATGTTTCGGCATCTTCGGTGCGGTCGTACACCTCTTGGCTTGCACTGCAATAGAGGCATTTGCCGTTTTTGAAGGTGTGCTGCATACGTTCGTAGCGGATATTGCCCTGCTCATCGGCAAAGTCGCTGCACACGGAGTATTTGCTGTTTGCCACCTTGCTGCAATAGAGGCTCCGGCGCGAAATAATGGCGGTGATTTCTGTTATGCCCATACCAAAAAGTTGTTTGGTAAAAACATGGTTGGTTCGCTCCTGTTCATCGGGGAAAATGTCTTTCAAACCTTCCATCAGCCGCTTGGCAATTTCGCGCAGAAACACGCCCGACTTGCACACCGGGTCTAAAAACCGCGCTTCGGGATTGCTCCAAAGCGAGGCAGGCAGAATATCGAGTATTTGATTTGCCAGCGCGGGCGGCGTAAACACCTCATCGTTGCTCAAATTGGCAAGACACGAAAGCACATCGGGATTATACGTGTTTTTCGTCTGAACCTTGTCTTGAACCACGATTTTATCAGGATTTTCAGGATTACCTTGATTATGTTCGATTATTGTGTTCATTTCTGTTTTTGTGTTATCATCTTGTGAATCTTATACATCTTGTAAAAATCGAGGTTCAGATAATTGTCTTGAACCAAGATTTTATCAGGATTTGCAGGATTATCAAGATTTCTGTTTGTTGTTGTATTCATTTCTGTTTTTGTGTTATCGTCTTGTAAATCTTATACATCTTGTAAAAATCGAGGTTCAGACAATTCGGACGGTTCAGATAATTGTAGAAAATGTACCAACGGGTAGTCTTTCACGGGTTGGTCAATATCGGCAGGGTCGCCTTCATCGCTAAAAAGAGAAAATTGGTGCGTTTTTTCCACCAAAAAACGAAATTGGTAATCGCGGCGTTGGAACATTGTGCTGCTCACCGCGCTCCACTCGGCAAGAACTAACGGCTGTTTCGTTTCGGGATTGGTAAAATCCAGCGCATCGCCCCACACTATGTTTGTTTCCAACAAAAACCGCACGCTGCGGCGGCACTCATCCAAGCAGATCGCGCCATAAAGGGCGGTGTATGTTTCGTTGAAAATATCGTAGAGCCGCTCGCGGCACTCCGTTACGTTGTCGTGCAAAATATCTATGCCGTACATACTGCTCACGGCAAGCACGGCGTATCGCTCGTAGTCAGCTTGGTTTTTGGCATACGTGCGTTCCACAACGGCGAGTTTTCGGCGTAGGATTTCGGCAAGAAAATTGCCGTTGCCGCAGGCGGGTTCCAAAAAGCGCGAGTCTATGCGCTCGGTTTCGGGCTTCACGAGGTCGAGCATGGCATTCACCTCGCGCTCGGCAGTAAACACCTCGCCGTGGTCTGCCACGCGCTGCTTGGATTTTACTTGTTTTTCGGGTTCGTTTTCAGCCATTTGCTTTTCGGGTTTCGAGGCACAACGCCTATTCCCGAAAGCACATAAAAAAAGCGTGAAAACTGTTTTTTGCTTACGTTCGTCTGAGGTTCTGGTATTACCTTGTAAGTACATAAGCGCAAACAGTTCACGCCCTATGGAGCGTGAACCTCTGCGAACTTATTCTCACTTACGTTTAAAATTTACCAGATTTCAGACGAGAGAATAAGAGCGTTAGCTCAAATTAAAAATATGTTTTAAAAATTTTTGTTTCTTATTTTTTAAATGCTGTTTTAAATTAGCCTCCCCCCCGCCCTCTCCGAAAGAGAGGGGAGAAAGAATCCTACTAATCTTTTAATTTTATAAATCCTGATTCTGAATATTTGTGCAAAAATAGAAATTTTAATTGAATTTTCCTAACCCTTAAAAATACACATTAGAACTACGCATATTATACTTCACATCGCGGAGCATATCGGCTTTCACGCGAATGGTAAATTCCCAGCGTTTTTGCGTTCCCATTGGCACCCAGTTGAAGAGCATTTCCCAACAGTGTAAATCGCGGTTCAAATTGAGCGTAGTGTATGAAATTCCTTTGTTTTGGAAATCCCAACCGGTGGAGAAATTGATTTTCCATCGTTTGGTAAGGCTAAAATTCCCACTCACACCGAGCGTTTGCACCACGCGATTTGCCACCGAATCGAGCACATTGTGTTCGTTGTAGTAGTATTGGCGCGGCACACTCAAATTATAATTGAGCGACAAATTCCAAGGAATATCGAAATAGGAATAAATGCCCGTGCGCGGCGGAATTTCGTCATTTTTTATAGGATTGAAGGAATACGATGCGCCAAAATTCCACACATCATCTATTTTGCGCCACAAACTTCCGTATTTATCTATCATATAGGTATTGCTGCGCTGAATTTGTCCTTTTTCGTTTTTCACTACGGCGTATGGGTCGAATGTGGCGGCATAGCGAATGGCTACGCGCTGCATGAGCGTAGTATAACCCGACACCGAAATCAAACTCATGTTCATAGAATCGGCGGCAAAATTGTAAGAACCGCTAATGCTCAAACTCTCTATCAACTTCACTTTTTTGTAGCCGGTAATGGTGTCGGCTTTACTGCGAATTTTCCCCTCTACATTGTTGTTTATACCAAAACTAATGGCATTTTGCCTGCCGGCACCCGGCACGCCGAATACTTCGCCGGCAAAGTAGGAATAGCGGTTCATGTCGCCGCCGGCGTTCGATTGATAATAATCGTAAAATCCAAATCTATCGGCAGAAAAATCGGGAGTAAAATTGTAGGAAATCGTAGGCGTAAGCACGTGGCGAATTGCTTTCACATACTGATTTTTGAATTGATACATTCCAAAAATTTTGGTGGTAGCCGAAACGCCGGTAGAATAGTTATATACCCTGTAAAATCCTGATTCTCTGCTTTTTACCACACCACCAAAGGTAGTATCGGTTATGGGTTTTTCATCGTCCCACTCGCGCAGTTCGCGACCGGTGTACCATCGCTCGGTGTAATTGAATGACGGCGTAAAGGTCAGGTGCTTGAACAATCGAAAGTTGGTGCTGATAGGAATTTGGTGCTGAATACCATTGCGAAAAGCGTCCCACGTGGCAGAGGTAAAAAAGGTAGAATCCATTTTTGCGTTCAACAAACGATTTTGCATATCGGCGGAATATTGCACGCTAATACGGTTGTAAAATCGTTCTCTGCGGCTGCCGCGCACTTTGAATGGTTGCAACGACCCCATACTGAATCGCACACGCGGAATGGTGAGCGAAATGGTGCTGTCCAAATTATTTTGCGAGTGGTCTAAGGTGGCGTTCAAGCGGAAAGGCGAGCCGGTAAATTCTTTGGAATAGGCAATGCCCGAAGTAATGTTGGTGTTCAAATAATCGTAGGTATCGTAGGAATTTTGCCGCGCGTGCGAGGCTGCGCCAAAGTTCACGTTGGCACTAAACGTTCCGTGATTCATCGACTTAGGGTCTTGCTGGTGATTCCAACGAATGTTGAAGGTTGGTTTTTGTCGAATTTCATCGAGCACCAAACTCGCGTATTCAAATTCCATACTACCGGTAAATTTGTAGCGAGCAACGTAATTGCTGCGCACTGCGGTGCGCCAACTGCCAAAGGTAAACACATCGCCGGTGAGTTTAATGTCGAAATAATCACCAATTCCCAAGTAATATCCTCCATTGCGAAAGAAAAATCCTTTTGAGGCATCGTCGCCAAAGGAAGGAATTACCAAACCATTGGTGCGCCCTTGTGTAATGGGAAAATAACCGAAAGGAATCACAATAGGTAAGGTAATTTCGTCTATCACCACCCATGCCGGACCAAAGAGAATTTTATCGTTCGGAATTACTTTTCCCTTCGATATTTCCACATAAAAGTGCGGATGACGTTCATCGCAGGTGGTGTATTGCCCGTGTTGAATGTGAATTTCTCTGTTTGCATGAATTTTTATGCGTCCGCCATGCAAAAATCCTTCGTTTTGCTGCGTAAATACACCAAACGCCAAACCCTGCTTGGTGCGAAAATTATAACGCATAGAATCGGAATCAAAGGTATCGGAACCGTCTTTATACACCGGCAAACCCACATATTTATTGTTCACGCTATCGAACACGCCGAAGGCACGCAACTCATTGTTACTCAATCCCAATTCTATCACTTCGGCGGTTAAATCTATGTTTTGATATTTTACCGCACTTTGTCCGTAAGTGGTTACTTGTTTTTTGTTAATATCGAAAATAATTGAATCGCCGGCGGCGTATTCCACACGCGAATCAATAGCCTTCGATGACGTTTTTGGGGGTTGTGCTACGGTATCGGAAAGCGGAGCGAGAGCAACTGCGGCAGTGTCCGTTTGAGCAAAAACTCGTAATTGCACACAAGTAAACAAACAAAACAGTAAAAAATATTTACAATAAATGTAGTTATTCAAGAGTTTATATGTTACTTTTGTGGTCAAATTAGTTTTTTGAATTTGGTGGCAAAAATAATGAGAAAAATTAAATTCACACTAAAAATTGCTATGACAATTACACGAATGGTACAAAATAATATACAATTCTTTCAAAAACGCAGTTTGCTCCGGCCTATTGTGGTGTGTGCGTGTTTATTACCATTTTCTGCGCTTGCACAAAATAGTGCTTATTCGCTCCGCACGGTGGTAATAGATGCCGGGCACGGCGGTAAAGACCCCGGTGCGGTGGGGAAAAATGTGAAAGAAAAAGATTTAACTCTTGCTATGGCTCTCAAAACAGGGCAATTAATCAATACCGCCTATCCCGATGTGAATGTGATTTACACGCGCAAAACCGATGAATTTGTAGAGCTGTACAAACGAGCCGAAATTGCCAACCGCGCCAATGCCGATTTATTCATATCTATTCACGTGAACGCCAGCACCAATATAGCTGCAGTGGGCACCGACACATGGATTATGGGTCTTTCAAAATCGAATGCGAATTTGGAAGTTGCCAAGCGCGAAAATAAATCTATTGACAAAGAAAATGCCAACTCCGGGCAATACAAAGGGCTTTCGGTAGATGACACCGAATCTATCATACTATTTACTTTAATGCAAAGTGCCAATTTGGAGCACAGCGGCAATTTGGCGGCATTGTGTCAAACGGAATTTCGCGAAAACGTAGGGAGAAAAGACAGAGGTGTGCACACCGCACCGTTTTTGGTACTATGGCAAACCACCATGCCAAGCGTGCTGGTAGAAACCGGATTTATAAGCAACGAAGAGGAAGAAGCCTACCTGATGACAGAAGAAGGAAAAAATACCATTTCGGCAGCAATCTTCCGTGCGTTCAGCAATTACAAAAACTATATTGAAAATAAATCGAACGTGAAAGTGGCGCAGCAAGCAACTTCCACCATGCGTCCGCAAGAAATAAAACCCGAAGAACAAAAAAAAGAAACACCTGCCACTCCTACCCCTTCGCAAGATATTTCTTCACAAATAAACGCTCCGCGCACCACCTCAACCGCACAAGTGCAGGCAAACGAAGTATTCCGTCCGCATGAAGTTACGGCACAAACACAAAACACTGCGCAATCTACTCAAAATCAAACCACAACACAAGTACAAACGCCCACACAATCCACTGCAAAACCTGCAACACCAACAACTCCCGCACAACCGCAAACTCCCGCAAAACCTGCTGCGCAACCAATCGCAACTCCTGCACCAACAAATGCAGCGAACAATTCTGTATATTATTCCGTACAAATAGCCGCATCGCGAGCGCAAATGCCTCTCAATTCCGAAAAATTCAAAGGCGAAACGGTGTATGAAATATCTGATGACGGTTGGTATAAATACAACGTTGCAAAAACCGCCACCTATGGTGAAATTACCAAAATACAACAACAAATAAAAGCAAAATTCCCCGAATCATTTATTGTGGCTCGCAAAGGAAACGAAAAAATTTCACTCAGCGAAGCACGACAAATAGCCCCCTAAAAACACTATGAATATCTATGAATTTCCACATATTATTAAATATGGATTGCTTTGTTTCTCGCAATGACACTTTTTTCTTTGTCATTGCTAACACAATAAAGCAAGCCAGACAAACATCAATACATACCGCACAGAAATAACATACAATATTAACCCAATAAAAACACACTCCAATTCCCCCTATGGGGGTTAGGGGGCTAAAAAAAACACATGAAAACAGATAAAATAATAAACGTAGGATTATTAGTTGTACTACTACTCGCCATTCTCTTTTGGGGATTGAATTTTTTGAAAGGAAGAAATGTATTTTCCAAAGAAAACACGTTTTACGTGGTGTATGAAGATATTAACGGTTTGGAAAAAAATACCGGCGTCTATTTGCGCGGTTTCAAAATTGGGCAAGTGCGCGACATTCGTTTTATGAGTTCCGCCTACGACCGCCTCATAGTAGAATTGGCTATCAATAGCGATGTAATTATTCCACAAAATACCGTTGCACGCATTTTCAGTTCCGATATTATGGGCACCAAAGCAATTGATTTGATTTTTCCAGAAGTGCGCACCGCCTACAATTTACAATCGCGCGACACGCTGGTAGCCGATGTGGAAGGCGGTATTATAGACCAAGTGCGATTGGAAATTGCTCCCTACAAAGTGCATATAGATAATATTATGGAATCGGCAATTTCCACCATAGAACAACTGAAATTACTGATTAACAAAAATACCGCCGAATCTATTCATCAAAGCATAATAGCCCTGCAAGGCACCATAGTGGCTGTGCAGCATGCCGCCAATAGTGCCGATAATATACTCAGTAGCAATGCCGAAAATATGAATAGTATTCTTAGCAATGTGAACACTTTTTCGCAAACGCTGAGCAATAATACCGAAACGCTCAACCGCGCAATCGCCAATTTAGATGTTTTTGCCGATTCACTCAGTCAGGCAAACGTACATTCGCTCATAAACAATGCCGAAGCCACCGCCGCACAACTGCAAGAACTCACTACGCGCATCAATAACGGCGAAGGCACACTGGGAGCACTCATGAAAAATGACCAATTATACACCAATTTGGAAAACACCTCAGCGCAGTTGAATAAATTGATTATCGACATTCAAAAAAATCCGAAACGCTACGTGTCTTTCCCAATTTTTGGCGGTGGTGGAAAAAATAAAAACGAGGTCGAAAATAAATAGTTTCAGTGCCGTCATAGCAAAATCTGATATTCGTCATAAATGCCCTTTTTATGCGGTTTCCGGCTTGTTTATTCCGTAAATAATTTCTTTTTTTGTGTCATAAACCTAAAAATATGGAACACATAGAAATTTACGGAACTTCGAGAATACCAACAATTCAATGCAACGCCCAAAGCGGCACTATAACCATCAAAGGACGGTCTATTCAAGAAGATGCAAGCAACTTTTACCAACCGATTATTGAGTGGCTCACCGAATACAGCCGCAATCCGCAGCAAAAAACAGTATTGAACATGGAATTGGAATATTTCAACACAAGTTCATCGAAAAGTTTTTTGAGTATGTTCAAACTTTTGGAACAAGCAGCAACACACGGCAGCGAAGTTTCCGTGAATTGGTACTACGAAGCCGAAGACTACGATATGCTCGAATCGGGTGAAAATTATCAATCTATTGTAAAATTGCCGTTTCAAATGATAGAACGTCCAATGTAGAAAAAGCAGCACCTGACATTCCCGCAAAAGCAGAAATCCCTGTTTTTATCTTTATACTTGTACATATTTTGTTTGTAAATAAGCACCTACAAATACAGTAAATTTACAAGAAATTGTTACTTTTGTGAATTATAAGAATTTTTTGACAATGAAAGCAGTAATTATAGGAGCAGGAAATGTGGGTACACACTTGGCTATTGCGCTGAAAAACGAAGGCGTGCAGGTGGTGCAGGTAGTGAGCCGCACCATGAAATCGGCATTGGAACTTGCTTCGCGCATAGAGTGTTCCTTTACCACCGAAATGGACAACATCAATACCACTGCCGATATGTATATTATTTCGGTAAGCGACCGCGCCATTCAGCAGGTTATTCGCCAACTCTGTCCTTTGATAGGCAATAAATTTGTGGTGCATACTTCGGGAAGTGTGGGAATAGACGTGTTCTACGATTACGCAATTAATTACGGCGTGGTGTATCCGCTGCAAACTTTCTCAAAATTCAAAGAAATCAATTACAGCGAAATTCCTATTTTCATAGAAAGTAATACGAACGAAAATATAATTCACCTTACCGATTTTGTAAGAAAAATCAGCCCTCACGTGCACGTGGCAAATTCCGAGCAACGCGCCTATTTGCACCTATGCGCCGTAATTGCCTGTAATTTTACCAATCACTTGAATGCTCTTGCAGAAATGCTTTTGCTCAAAAAAGATTTGAAATACGAAGCATTTCGCCCACTATTGCGCGAAACTTTTGAAAAACTCTCAAAATATTCGCCGCGAATTTCTCAAACCGGTCCGGCTATGCGTAAAGATATGTTTATTATAGAAAAACACATAGAATTATTGAACGATTACCCCGAAATTCAAAAAATATACGGAGAAATGAGTCAATCAATCATAGATTTTTACGCAAAAGACGAAAAGCAATAATGGGAATTTTTAAAGAACAACTCAAACAAGTAAAAGCCTTTGTGTTCGATGTGGACGGCGTGTTTACCAATGGTGTTATTCACGTATTTGCCGATGGCAGTCAAATGCGTGCCATGAATGTAAAAGACGGCTATGCGGTGCATTTTGCTGCAAAAAAAGGCTATCCCATAGCCATTATTACCGGCGGAAAATGTCCTTCGGTTATCAAGCGTTTCAATGATTTGGGTGTGAATGATGTATATATTTCTTCGTGCAATAAAATTGTAGATTACGATAATTTTCTCAAAAAACACAATCTCAGCGATGCCGATATACTGTACATGGGCGATGATTTACCTGATTACAAAGTAATGCAACGTGCCGGATTGTGTACCTGCCCCAGCGATGCGGCGTATGAAATTCAAGAAATCAGCGATTACATTTCCGAAAAACAAGGCGGCTGCGGCTGTGTGCGCGATGTGGTGGAACAAACACTGCGAGCGCACAATACGTGGCTCGACAGCGATGCCTTTGTGTGGTAGGAAAAGCCCCATAAATCCCCCATGAGGGGGGACTTTTACAATAACAATCAATAGACACAAAAACACAAAATTCATGGAAAACACACCTACAAGCACATCTCCTTCTACCTCCCCCCTTGTGGGGGGGAAGTGGGGGGCTTTTTTGAATCTCATTCGCTACAAAAATTTAGCAATTATAGTGCTCACCATGTTGGTAGTGCGCTACGGCATAGTACTACCTATGGCGGCACACACTCTTCCGGCAAGTCATTTAATTGTGGAATTACAATTTCCGCTCTTGGCGTTTATTTTACTTGTGGCGGCTACGGTGTGTATTTCGGCAGCGGGCTACATTATCAACGATTATTTCGACATTAGTGCCGATATGCTGAACCGTCCCGAAAAAGTGATTGTGGGAAAAACAATTTCGCGCCGCAAAGCAATTCTACTCCATTGGATTTTCAATATTGTGGGCGTGGCGTGCGGAACGATTGCCTCTATTGCCATTGGGCATTTGTATTTTTCGCTCATTTTTGTATTTATAGCCGGATTGCTGTGGTTTTATTCCACCACATTCAGCAAAGAACCCTTTTTGGGCAATGTGGTTATTGCCCTTTTGGTGGCACTCGTTCCCCTCATTGCAGCGGTGTATGAATTGCTGCCGCTCAATTTCATGTATCAGCGCATTTTAATCGGGCGATTTCAAAGTTTTGAACCTATTTTACTATGGTGTTTCGGATTTTCGGTATTTGCATTTTTATACACGCTCATTCGTGAAATTGTGAAAGATATAGAAGATTTGGAAGGCGATGCCGCTTACGGGCGCAACACTATTCCCATTGCCTTTGGCATAAAAATCACCAAAATCATCGTACTCGGAATGTTCATCATTGCAGTATTTGCTCTTATTGTGGTGCAATTTCTTTACGTTGCCGAAGCATTTTCATATCTGTATATTTCACTTGTATTGACCTTGCCCACCATTATTTCGGCATGGCTGTTTCACAAAGCACAGTCGGCTCGCGAATATCACATAGTAAGCACAAGTTTAAAACTCATTCTCATAGCCGGATTACTCTTTGTAGTGCTCCGCAATTTTTTTGTGTAAATACAACTACTAATTACAAATTAAAAATTATGAGATTTTAATTTTCAACTCTCAATTTTCAACTCTCAACTGAATGTAATGAACCGTTTACAGGAAAAATACAAGGATTATCACATTATTTTGGGTTCGCAATCACCGCGCCGCCGCGAATTGCTTGCCGGGCTTGATATGGAATTTGAAGTGCGCGTAAAACACACAAGCGAGCAGTATCCTGAGCAATTAGCACCCGAAAAAATACCCGAATACATTGCCGAACAGAAATTTTTCGCACTCAAAAGCGAATTGCAAAAACACAATTTTTTAATAACCGCCGATACCATTGTAGTAAAAGACGATTTGATACTGCAAAAACCCACCGATACTGAAAATGCCAAAAATATACTCACAACTCTTTCGGGGGCTACGCACATGGTAGTTACCGGCGTGTGCATAGGTACGGCGCACCGCCACGAAGTATTTTCAGCACTCAGTTTGGTGAGTTTTACCCCTCTCTCCGAAGAAGATATTAATTACTATATAGAAAAATACCAACCCTTCGATAAAGCAGGTGCTTACGGCGTACAGGAATGGATAGGCTATATGGGCATACACCACATCAACGGCTCGTACTACAACGTTATGGGACTTCCCGTGCAAATGCTGTATGAACGAATGCTTGCGTTTGAATTGTAAATTCTAATTTTCTTGATACCAAAACAAAAGCGATAAAATCTGATTATGATTTTGTCGCTTTTTTATACGAAACAACTGCGTATTTTGAAAAAAAAACTACTTTTGTATGTGAATAACAATCAAATCGTATGACCTCAAAAGTACTAAATAAGGCAACAAGCGATAAAGTCAGTTTTATAACCTTCATTATCATAGAATTTGCGGAGGCTTTTAAAATGAAAAAACAGGAAGCCTATCTATATCTCAAAAAATATGGAGGTTTAGACTTTCTTTTTAAACATTGGTGGGCATTACATACCGATGATAAATACTTTGCTTTGAAAGATTTATATGCAGTGTGTCTTGAAAATGGAGGTAAGCGATAATGAAAGTATATCACGGCAGTTATACGAAAATCGTAGAAATAGACTTATCCAAATGCGAGAAGCATAAAGATTTTGGACAGGGATTTTATGTTACCAAAAACAAAAAACACGCCGAAGAATGGGCTGAAAGAATTGGTAATCGCAATCATAGCACCGGTATTGTTACTGAATTTGAGTTTGGTAAGTATTTATACCTTGAAAATGATTTCAGCAGTTTACACTTCTCTGATTATTCGGAGCAATGGCTTGATTTTGTTGTAGCAAATCGTAGTAATAAAACAGACGTTGCTGTGCATAATTACGATTTTGTAGAAGGTCCAATAGCAGATGATAAAATTTCTCGTCGCATATACGATTATCTTGATGGAATTATTTCAAAATCTGATTTTTTAAACGAATTGAAATATCACGAACCCACCCATCAAATTTGCTTGTGTACTGTAAAATCGTTGCAACTAATAAGTACGCCAAGTAGAAAAACAATCAGCACAATAGAAACGATTGTAGAATATGTGATACTGCAACTCATAGAAGACACAAAAATAACAGAGGAAGATGCTATCAATATTTTTTACAATTCCACTACATTTACACAACTTGCCGAAGAAAACACACTTCTCTACAAAAAAACAGGTCAAGAAATTTATGAATTATTGAAACAAGAAATCGCTACTAACAACTAACCCCTAATACCTATTACCTAAAAAAACATGGACGCACTCGTAATAATTCCTACCTACAACGAAATTGAAAACATTGAAAACATTATTCGTTGTGTATTTTCACTCGAAAAACAGTTTCATATACTTGTGGTTGACGATAATTCGCCCGATGGCACGGCAACAACCGTGATAGCCCTGCAACAGGAATTTCCGCAATCACTGCATTTACTGCAACGCGCCGGCAAAGAAGGTTTGGGGAAAGCCTATCTCGCAGGTTTCGATTGGGCACTTGCACATAACTACGAATATATTGTAGAAATGGACGCCGATTTTTCGCACGACCCGCACGACTTGCCTCGCCTCTACGAAGCCTGCACGCACAATAAAGGTATGGCAATCGGTTCGCGCTATGTGAAAGGAGTGAACGTGGTGAATTGGCCCATGAGCCGCATACTCCTCTCCTATTTTGCATCGAAATACGTGCGCTGCATTACCGGCATGAAAGTTCACGACTCCACTGCGGGATTTGTGTGCTACTATCACAAGGTACTGCGCACCATTCCTCTCGGCGAAATCAAATTTAAAGGCTACGCTTTTCAAATTGAAATGAAGTTTAAAACATGGAAATACGGATTTGAAATCACCGAAATTCCCATAATTTTTACCGACCGCAGAGAAGGAACATCGAAAATGTCGGGCGGCATTATCAAAGAAGCACTCTTTGGCGTGCTTCAACTCAAAATCGGCAGTTGGTTTACAAAATACAAGTAACACTCTCTTTTTCGCAAAAAAATGTAAGCGAATTGTATGATTTTCCCATTTTTTTCGCACATTTGCAACCTTAAAAACAAATACTCAATACAACTATACGATTTTTTTTACCATGAACACAAATACCGATTGGGCAACCTTGCCTTTTGCCTACACCAACACCGGAGCCAATGTGCGTTGCTCTTTTTCCAACAATCAATGGGGCGAAATTACCGTACATTCCGATGACATACTCCCTATTCACATGGCTGCAACGTGCTTGCACTATGGTCAGGAGTGTTTCGAGGGTTTGAAAGCCTATCGCGGAAAAGACGGTAACATTCGTTTGTTTCGTTGGAAAGATAACGCCGCACGTTTCAACCGCTCGGCACGCAGAGTGGGAATGCAGGAAATTCCCGAAGAAGTATTTGAAAAAGCACTATTCACACTCATTGAAAACAATCGCGATAGTGTGCCGCCCTACGGCACCGGAGCAACCTTATATATTCGTCCACTTTTAATAGGCACCACACCACGTTTGGGGCTGAATCGCAGCGAAGATTATTTATTTGTAATGTTTGCCTGCCCGGTGGGTCCGTATTTTAAAAACGGATTTAAACCGGGTAAAGTAGTGGTGGAACGCGACAGCGACCGTGCAGCACCACTCGGCACCGGCACGGTAAAAATTGGCGGAAACTACGCCGCAGCCCTCAATACCACCCTGCGCGTGCAAAAAGAAGGGTATAGTTCGGCAATGTATTTAGACCCAAAACAAAAAACCTATATAGACGAATGCGGACCTGCAAATTTCTTTGGTATCAAAGGAAATTCCTACGTTACACCGCAATCCTCGTCCATACTCGAATCTATTACCAACCTCAGCCTTATGACATTGGCTGAACACATAGGACTAACCGTAGAACGCCGTCAAATTCCGCTTGAAGAACTCGCAGAATTTAGCGAAGCGGCACAATGCGGAACTGCTGCCGTGCTTTCACCCATTTATTCTATAACCGACCCGGCAACAAGCACGGTTTATACCTTTGGGAAACCCGATGAAGTGAGTCCTGTGTGTTCAAAACTCTACACCATGCTCACCGGTATTCAGTCGGGCGATTTGGAAGATATTTTTGGTTGGATAACACTACTATAATGCGCTACCCTCCCATTTCAAACGATTTATTTGCACGCAATCGTGCAAAATTTCGTGCACTCCTGCCCGAAAATTCCATTGCCATAGTGTGCGGTGCCGACCAAGTGTTGCGCAACGATTGTTACTATCGCTATCGGCAAAACTCCGATTTTTTCTATCTCACCGGCATTGAGCAGGAGGATTCTTTTCTCATACTGTTTTCGCAAGAGGCGAACGAAGAAGCAATTCTCTTTGTGCGCGAATCGAATCCTTTATTGGAACGCTGGGAAGGAAAAAAACTAACTGCCGAAGAAGCAACCGGAATTTCGAGAATTTCGCACATACGTTCTTCGCAAAAAATTGTGCAAACCATATTTGAATTACTGCAAAAATCTCCTACTGTTTTCCTCAATCGCAGTGCATTGCAACGTAAAAATCAAGTACTTACGCGAGAAATTCGATTATCGAAACTCTTACGCAATCAGTATCCGCACATTTCGTTGCAAAACGCCGCACCGCTATTTACGCAACTGCGCATGATAAAAGAACCCGAAGAACTTGCACTCATGCAGCACGCCTGCAATAGTACCGAACGGGCATTTCGCACTGTACTGAAACACACACATGCCGGTATGCGCGAATACGAAATTGAGGCTCTTTTGTGGCAATCATTTATTGGCGAAGGTTGCGAAAGCCATTCTTTTGAACCCATTGTAGCCGCCGGCGAAAATTCCTGCTATTTGCACTACGGAAAAAATAACGCGATTATAAACCCTCACGACAGTATCCTCATAGATTTTGGTGCCGAATATGCCAACTACGCTGCCGATTGCACACGGGTAATTCCCGCATCGGGGAAATTTACCGACCGCCAGAAATTGGTATATAACGCCGTATTGCGTGTGTTTTATTTTGCCCGCACCCTCATAACCGCCGGAGCGAGCATAGAACAGTATCACAAGCGCGTGTGCGAGGCTATGCAGGAAGAATTGCTCCAACTTGGGCTGATTAGCACCACCGATGTAAAACACGGTATTGACGGCAAAGCCGCGTATTTCAAATATTTTATGCACAATACTTCGCATTTTATAGGACTTGATGTACACGATGTAGGTAGCCGCAGCGATATACTCGCGCCCAATATGGTAGTTTCGTGCGAGCCGGGTTTATACGTGCCGCAGTGGGGATTCGGTGTGCGCTTAGAAAGCGATATTGTAGTAACTGAACACGGCAATTACGATATGATGGCACATATTCCCATAGAAATTGAAGAAATCGAAACACTCATGCACCATGCGTAACTACGTAGCCTTTCTCACTCGCAACAGAGAATTTTACCCCTTATTGTTCAAACTCTCAATTCCTATTATTCTGCAAGGTTTTTTGAGTACCGCGCTGCTTTTTGTAGATGTACTCATGGTGGGTCAGTTGGGCGAAAGTTCGGTGGCGAGTGTGGGTTTGGGCAATCAATTTACCATGATTTTTATCATGATAGCCAACGGCTGCGCCAGCGGAGCAGGAATTTTTGCTGCGCAATATTGGGGCAAACGCTATGTGAAACACATTCAGCAAACCTTTACACTGGGGTTGCGATACAGTTTGTATGTGGGTATTGTGTTTTCCATTGCAAGCATATTTTTTTCGGAACACATCATTGCTTTCTATTCACCCGACCCGGTAGTACAGCAGCAAGGTGGGCATTATTTGCATCTTTTGGGTATCAGTTATTTATTTTTCTCTATTACGGTAGTATATGCCGCCACACTGCGTAGCACAAAATTGGTGCTTTTACCCCTCATAGCGAGTTCCATAGCACTTTCGCTCAACACCGTGCTCAATTACTGCCTCATTCTCGGTCATTGGGGATTTCCGCAAATGGGTGTTACCGGTGCCGGCTATTCCATGATAATAGCCCGCGCGGTGGAATGTGCCATTATTGTAGGCATTACGCGCTATCAACGCCTGCCTATGGTGCGCAAATCGAATAGTATATTTTTTACAACCATCAAAGGACAAGCGGCGTATTTTCGCGTGGTATTTCCGGTAATTATGCAGAATTTGGGTTGGGTAGTAGGAATTTCACTCTACATGAAAATTTATGCTTCTATAAGCACTGCGGCAGTGGCAGCGGTAAATATTTCGGAAACTTTGGAAAAAATGGGTTTTATGGCATTTGTGAGTATGGCAAATGCCTGTGCCATTATGGTGGGCAATGCCATTGGCGCGGGGCGCAACGATTTGGCTCGCGATTACAGTCGCAAACTGCTCTTTTTAGGAATTGTGGGAGCCATGATTATGGGTGCAATTATTATTGCAATTCGTCCGTATGTAATTCGATTGTATAATTTAGACGAAGAAAGTTTGCGCAATGTGTCCTATCTCATGCTGTTTATGGCATGTGTAATGTGGATAAAAGCCAGCAACGTAATTTTCAACGGTGGTATTCTTCGCGGTGGCGGCGACACCAAATACAGCATGTGCATCGACATTGGCGGCGTGTGGTTGGTGGGTATTCCCATGGGGTGTATAGCGGCATTTGTGTTCCACCTACCCATTTATTTTGTGGTATTGTGCATTTATTCCGAAGAAGTTGCCAAAATGATAGCCGGCTTCCACCGCTTTTTGTCCGACAAATGGTTGCGTAATTTGGTAAAAAAGTAAGTCCTAAAAAAAGTAATCTCTAAAAAGAGCGTTCAGTTGTTTTGAAATCACACTCACATCAGTAGGATTTTTGTCTTCGGCAAAGGATTTTCGGTAAAAACTCACATTGTTCTCCTGCGCATCTACTATGAGCACATTCACCGTGGAACCACGCCGCACCGGAGTTTGCAAATAATACGCCGAACCACCCGTAAGTACCGCAGTCGCCACACCTATTACCGCCGCAGTAGCCACCTGTCCTGCGTAATTTTTATTGCTTCGCGTAAATCCATCTTGAATAATGAGCAAGCCAAATCGTTTACCACTCACCGTGAGTAACGAATCTATGAGTGGTGTAATTGCCACCGAAGGCGTTACTTTTTTTGTTCTTCGCGGTGCAGTTTCTGCCGCGTGTATCAAAAAATCCACTTCACTCAAAAGTAGTTCTCTATCCCATTCATCGTCCACAAACAGCACTTCGGGCGATAGGCGCAACTGTGTTCTCATAGTCTCAAGCGATTGCAACAATGCCTCGCGAGCATACCACGTCAAAGAATCGTTATACACTCCCACATCGCTATGTTCTATAAGCGACACAAAAGAAAATGGTTCAATAGCCTGCACATCGGTAATTTCTGCCGGCGGTACATTCGATGCAAAGTATTTTTGCGATGAGCACGAAAAAAGCGATACCGCAATTCCCACACCAAGTAATAGTTGTTTCATGATTGTTATTTTTTTGGTAGTGTTTGTAAAAATTCCTCTGTTTGTGCATATTTTCCGGTAATCACGCCATCGGGCGAAATACTGAAAAACGTGGGCGTGGCTGCTACGGAGAAATTCGTAAAATTCACACCGTCAAATCCTTTCAAGTCGCAAAGTTGGTCGGCTTTATCCCACGTAAACGTTTGTGCCATAGCATTATGCGTTTTCACATCTCTATCGGCAGAAATACTGATTATTCTATACCCTTGTGCTTGAATAGCAGCAGCATGTTTTGCCAAAATTTCCAACTCATGGCGGCAATGTCCGCAATCACTTTCAAAAAACACCACAAGTGCCGCAGTGGTGAGCGGCGTTTGCAAACCCACTATCTGCGGTGCTTTACTCCCCTGTTGCAACGCATTTGCCTGCACTATGCGCTGTATGGTGGCATTTTGCGTTATCATGGCAGGTTTCTTTTCCTGCACATAATTTGCCAAAAGAGCAATGGCAGTTTGTAAATTTCCTCGCTCGGCAGCCACAAGTGCCGACTGCATGAACGCCGAAGCAACAGGCTCTTGCAAGCGTTGCAGCGTTACAATAATCGACTGCGAATACGCTTTTTGCGCCACCGATTTATCCATATAATTCATAAAGAGCGTAAGATAATACTCATGCACATTTATCCACAAATTTCCGGCATGATAGAGCGCGTCTATGGGCAGCGAAGTTTCCATTTCCCTTTGCAATGCCTGCTTTTGTGCCGCATCGTAATTTTGCACCACAGCATATAAATTCTGCATAAACAGCATCAGGCGGCTATACTGCGCGGCATAGAGTTTTGAATTTTTTATGCTGTCGTTAAATTGGTCAAAAGCACGAGTATTCTCGCTTTGCATGGTTTGCAACGGTTCGTACAAAGGATTCGAGCGGTCTATAAACAAGGAACTCGACATAAGCCATTCCTGCTTTTGCGACAAAAAATTGCGGCGTTCAAAAATATAACGCAAAAACTCATTTTCCTGAGAATGAGGAAAAATCAGTGAATTAGCATTAAAACGCTCTTCATCGGTGGTTACGGTAATATTCGGTTCGGCAACAATAAATTCGCCGCCGCCTCTTTTAGGAATATATAAATACACTATGCCGCGATAGTTTTTTTGCGGCAACGTAAACGAAGCCTTGCCCTGTTTATCGAGCACTACCCGCGAAGAATCCACCGAACTGCCTGTAAACGTATAAATCCACGCCTCAGCACTCGGTATTTTTGGAAAAATCAAATTGATAGTTTGCGAGAATCCCTGCACACATACCGCGGCAAAGAAGAAAAGAAAGAGTAGTTTTTTGTACATAGCCAGTGGTTTTCAATTGTGCGAATATATACAAAAAAGATGTGGAACAAAGGTAAACGGATTATTTTTTTTCGTGGGGGGAAAAATATGTGAATGCACACAAAGAATATAAACGAAAAAAAACACCGCAAACGCAGTGTTTTCTAAGTAAGTTGCGGGAGCCGGACTCGAACCGACGACCTTTGGGTTATGAGCCCAACGAGCTACCAACTGCTCCATCCCGCGATATATCGTTATTCATTCTCTAATGAACGTCTTTCGTTTTGAGGCTGCAAATATACACCTTTTTTTTGTTCACACAACTTTATTCGTAATAAATTTTTAAAAAAAAGTTTATTTCCATATTTTTCGTATTTTTGCAGCACTAAATGTACAACTCAAATTTTTACCGATGAACAAACGCTCTGTGTATATAGAAACTTACGGCTGTCAAATGAATGTGAACGATAGCGAAGTGGTTGCCGCTATTTTGAATGATGTTGGCTTTGCCTACACCGAAGATATTACGCAGGCACACCTCATTTTGCTCAACACCTGCTCCATTCGCGAACATGCCGAAAATCGGGTGTTTCAGCGTTTGCACGAAATAAAAAAACTCCGTAGCGAAAATCCCGCCCTTCTCATAGGCGTTATTGGCTGTATGGCAGAACGCCTGCGCGACCAACTATTTGACAATGACCTACTTGCCGACATTGTTGCCGGTCCCGATTCTTATCGCAATTTACCGGAATTGGTTACAATAGCCCAAAACAGCAAAAAGGCTATCAACACCCACCTTTCGGAAACAGAAACCTATGCCGACATTAGCCCCTATCGCGTGGGCAACAATCGCATTTCGTCTTTTGTTTCCATTATGCGCGGCTGCAATAATTTTTGTTCCTACTGCATAGTGCCCTACACTCGCGGTCGCGAACGCAGCAGAGATGCGGAATCTATTATTCAAGAAATTGAAACCTTGCAACAAACAGGCTACAAAGAAGTTACGCTTTTAGGACAAAATGTTAATTCTTATGCTTTTACCCAAGGAAAAAACACAACAAATTTCGCCCAACTGTTGGAAAAAATTGCGCAAAAATTTCCGCATATACGCATACGATTTACTACCTCGCACCCCAAAGATATGGGCGAAGACGTAGTGCACGTAATGGCTCGCCATGCCAATATTGGCAGGTGGATACACCTGCCAGTGCAAAGTGGCAGCACAAGCGTACTTTCGCGCATGAACCGCAAATACACTCGCGAAGAATATCTGCAAAAAATTGCGAAACTTCGCGAAATTCTCCCCGAAGTTTCCATTACCAGCGATATTTTATGCGGATTTAGCAATGAAAGCGAAGAAGAACACGCCGATACGCTTTCGCTCATGCGCGAAGTGGGTTACGATTTGGCATATATGTTCAAATATTCGGAACGACCCGGCACGCTTGCATCGCAAAAAATGCCCGACAATGTGCCCGAAGAAGTAAAAATTCGCCGATTAAACGAAATTATAACCCTGCAAAACAGTATTTCAAAAACACAGAATGCCGCCGATATAGGAAAAATATTTGAAGTGCTGGTAGAAGGACGTTCCAAAAAAGACGAAAATGAACTCAAAGGGCGCAATTCGCAAAACAAAACCGTGATTTTCCCCAAAGGAAATGCCAAAGTAGGCGATTTTGTGAACGTGCGCATTACCGCATCAACTTCGGCTACGCTTATTGGCGAACTTGTGGAATAAGCCACAAAAAAACACAATTATTTCTATGTAATTCACAATTAAATTGTATCTTGCGTTTTATTTTTTTTGCGTAAAAATTACACAGTGTGTAAAAATTCTAAAAATAGTGGATATGAAAAAACTTGTACAACTCCTCCTCTGCGCCTGCATTATGCTCTCGTGCACAGCACAACTTTGTGCGCAAGAATCTCAGTATTACACACCACCCACTGTAACTGCGTGTAATGCAGAATATTCTATTGCAAATGATTGGCAGTCAATTACACCTCAGAGTAAAATAGTTCTTCCTCATGGGTGGGTATTTACCGGAATTACAACTCCGCTCTCCAATGGCACCTTCACCGCGTATGCAAATTTTACAGAATATCGCTATGTGGATGATATAATTCCATCTGATGCAGAACTCCCAAAGTTACATTTAGAAAACATTCCTATAACAGTAAAGTCTATTGAAAATTGCCCCGCTCCTGTGTGCAACATACCAATGGACATCATTTTAGCACTCCCGGAAAGTGGCAACCTAAGTTCAGCAGAGTGGATAAAACAAATAGATATAGCAAAAAATTTTGTAAGAACATTTCCAATAAGTAGCGAAGATTGTCGGATAGGAATTGTATTTTATAGTTCAACAGCACGCACCATTCTACCGCTTTCCAACAATAAAAATGATATATTACAGGCTCTGAATACTGACTCCAAAGGAGGACAGACGTGCTTGGGTTGTGCAATGTCTCAAGCACAGCTGTTACTGCAACAATCTACTACGTCTTCTCTCCCACGCACAAAATTTGTTATAGTATTTACAGAATCGAGTAATAACGTAGGAGATTTCAACGATTTTAAAACAATCGCCGCCTCTTTACGACATGAAGGAATTCACACGATTGCATTTAATACAGAAAATGATAATAGTATAACACAGTCAGACTTACTCTTCATTGCCGGCGATAATGCAAACGTATTTAACGCAACCAATAGTTCTACAAATTTTAATGGTCTTATAAATAGAATTCATCAATTAGCACCAATCGTATGCGACATTGCCGAACCATCTTGGTTAAATATCTTCAACCAAATTCCGTATGCAGTAACCAGACACCCCGAACGATATACAGCGAGTTCTCTTGCCAATCTCGATAAAGCAATGGAACGAATTATATGGAATTACTTGGTTTCACAAGATTCCATAAATGTATGGAGAGATAATTTAGTTTCGGCTATTGAAAATTTACAACTCAAACCGCTTATTGTGGAATGTCCTTCTATTACCTACGGAGAACCTCTTAATCCTATTGTAGTGCATAATCCCACCAAATCACCCGTTTCTTACTGTTATAGAGATAAATATTATAACCCCACTTGGCATAATAGTGAACTCGCCCCTTTTGGAGATTATTCTCACGGTTGTCTATTGTACGAACCAACAGACGCAGGAGATTATACTCTAATAGCAACTGCCGACACATTGCAAACAGTGATACCTTTTTCTATTTTGCCAAGACCTATAACCATTTCTGCCGTAGATGAACAAATTACATTTGGAGAGCGTCCGCAATTTGACTTCAAAATCACCGAAGGCGAACTTTTCGGCAATGACTATCCTGCTGTGCTTTCTACTATTGCTGAATATAAAGTGGGACCACAAGAAATTATTCAATCTCTTCGTTATATCAGTGAAAGTGGTTGGATTTGCGCTAATAAACTAACCGACAATTACGATGTTAGGTTTATTCCGGGAACTCTCACTATTCTTCCTCCGCCAATTAGCGCAAACGGCACACCTGCACAAGCAACGAGTGATACCGATTTACAAATACCTCTACCGTGCGAAAGCACACAAGCAATAATTGAAATTCCTATTACCGACTACATGGGTCTTACAATCGACAACCAATTTTTACCATTATACAACTATCCCTACAACCAATCCAACACATATTCTATATATGTAGATTTAGACCAAAACAACCATAAAACCACTATAATACCACTTATTCTACACATGCGGTCGTATCTAGAATATTATTACGATATTCCAAGTAGTATTCAAACATTTTCACTTACCATTACAAAATCGTGTAACGATATTACCATTTCTGCCAAAGAAGAACATATTGCCTTTGGCGAAGAACCCAAATTACACTACGAAATTACCAAAGGTACATTGGCAGAAGGCGATGGACTCAGTGGTGCGTTGGAAATTGCGGAATACAACATAGGTACACAAGAAATTTTGCAAGGTTCTCTCTCGGCAAACCATAATTATAGAATTACCTTTGAACCAAATACTCTCACTATTGCTCCGCCGACAATTACCGTGAATGGCTCTGTACCGGAACAACTGAGCAACACCGAGTTTTTTATGACCGCTCCCTGTGGAAAAACACAAGTACCGGTGGACATCCCTGCTTCGGCACACCACACTATTTCCATCAACGGCGAACCGCAATCACCCTTCACTATGAATTTATGGCAATATGGCTACAATACTATTCCTATAACCCTTACTGCGAAAGCAATGAACGTTTCACAAACGCTTTCACTTACCGTGCGCCGCCCCATGAATTGCAAAGAAGAAGAAACTAAAAAAGAACCGGAAAAAGAAATAGAAACCGCAGTGCAAGCAGTACAAAAACAATTCATGACATATCCCAATCCTGTACACAATGAACTATACCTCAATTCGGAATATGCAATACAACACATAAAACTATATTCCGCAACGGGCGCATTGGTGCTTTCACAAAATACGTTCAACGGGAAAATTGACCTTTCTTCTCTTTCGCAAGGATTGTACTCTTTGATAGTATATACAAGCAAAGGAATTGTAAGCACTAAAATCGTAAAAGAATAATCATGAAAAAACCATTCCTTCTATTCATTTCCACTGCACTTTCAATCTGCGCATGTGCGCAAAATTCCCCATTTCGCGTGGGAGCAACCGCCGGTATGGAACTGTCAAATTGGCACACAAAGAACATTGAAGATTTCAATTACGAAGATTTCAAACTCAAAGCCGGATTGAAACTTGGCGCAATAGGCGAATATGCCTTCAATCAATACGTGGCTCTCAGCCCCGAATTAGTATTTACGCAACGCGGATATAGAGTGTCCGATAGGCGTACAACCTTTGGTACTTCCTACGATTACACTCGCACCGCCACCGTAAATTACCTGCAACTTCCACTCAATCTTGTGTTCAATATACCAATTAATGCCGATTGCAAATTTATTGCACTCGCGGGAGGTTACGGCGCATTTGCATTTTCGGGAACACTGCGCAAAAAAGCCGTAGCATACGACTACGTGGGCGGAGAGCAAACATCGAAACAAAAAGAGGAAATCACCATAGGTTCTTCGGCAGAAAACGACCTTCGCGCATGGGATTTCGGACTGAATGTAGGCGCAGGTATAGAATATCTCAACGCATTTGCAAAACTGCAATACAACTTCGGATTGAGCAATCTTGCACCCAAAAGCGAAAATAATGCCACAATTACAAACGGAAATATTGGTATTTCTGTGGGTTATCTGTTTCAATTTTGAATACCTGAACAACAGAAAGTTGAAAACTCGTAATTTTTAATTCGTAATTCGTAATTTATAATTGATAATTGTTTGTTACCTTTGTTTGATTTTTTGAACAAACACTCTCATGAAGATAATTATAGCAGGCGCAGGCGAAGTTGGTACGCATTTGGCAAAAATGCTTTCGCGGCAAAATCACACCATTACGCTTATAGACGACAATGAAGAAAAATTACAACATTTGGAATCGGAATACGATTTGATATGTGTGGACGGCTCGCCAACCTCTATTGCCACACAAAAAAAAGCAGGAACTCCCTCCGCCGATTTATTCATTGCCGTTACTACTTCCGAAAGTCAAAACATTACCGCGTGTATTCTTGCAAAACAATTAGGTAGCGAAAAAACCGTTGCCCGCATCGACAATTACGAATATTTACTCCCCAAAAACAAAGATTTTTTTGAGCAACTTGGCATCAACGCCCTCATTTACCCTGAAATGCTTGCCGCCAAAGAAGTAAGTGCTTCGCTCGAAACCAATTGGGTGCGCCAATGGATTGATTTTCAAAATGGTGCTCTCATATTGATTGGACTAAAAATTCGCCACAATGCTCCTATTGTACACCAAAAATTAGCACATTTGACCGATAGCACCGGATTTCGCATTGTAGCCATTCGCCGAAAATCGGAAACTATTATACCCGGCGGGAACGATGAAATTCAACCAAACGACATAGCCTATTTTATTACCACCAAAGAATATGTAGAGCAAGTGCGCAAGCAGGCAGGCAAAGAAGAGGTGAATATTAAGAATTTAATGATTATGGGCGGCGGGCGTATGACTGTGCGCACAGTGCAGGAATTGCCCAAAAGCATGAATATCAAAGTGCTGGAACGCAACAAAGAACGCGCCACAAAATTGGTAGAAAAATTGAACAACGCCATGATTATTTTGGGCGATGCCAGCAATTTGGAATTACTCAAACAAGAAGGAATAGAAGGTATGGACGCTTTTGTGGCTCTTACCGACAATAGCGAGGCAAATATTTTGGCGTGCATAGCCGCAAAAAAATACGGAATCCGCAAAACCATAGCCGAAGTAGAAAATATTGACTACATTCAGTTTGCCGAAAGTTTAGACATTGGCACCGTTATCAATAAAAAACAAATTGCCGCCGATTATATTTATCAATACACGCTCGACATAGACGTAAGCGATGTGAATAACCTAACTTACGTAAATACCGATGTGATAGAACTCACCGCCAAAGAAGGGTCGAAAATTACCAAAGACTGCATAAAAAACCTGCGCTTGCCCAAAGATTTTTTCATAGGCGGCATTATTCGCGAAGGCAAAGGCTACATAGCCAATGGAGAAACACACGTGCAGCCCCAAGATACGGTTATTGTATTTTGTCCTGCCGAAAGTGTGTATAAAATCGACAAACTATTCTCATAAACAGATGAAATACCCATGTCAGAACAAAAACACCCAAACAAATGAGTATATGGGTATTACATCTGACCATACAATAAAAAAATGTAACTAAACAGATGAAACAGAGTAGATTAATAAACATACAATTACTTCTGCACACCGTAGGTTCGCTGCTCTTTTTCGAGGCAGTTTTTATGTTTATAGCCACCGTAGTAGCATTTTTCTACCACGAATCCGATTTTTTGCCACTCTTCTATTCTTCGTGTATTACCCTTGCAGCCGCACTCTGCTCCTTTTTCTTTATACGAAAAGACCCGAACACACAGTTTGAAAAACGCGATGGTTATCTATTTGTAACTCTCGTGTGGATAGTATTTTCACTCTTTGGTTCCCTCCCCTTTCTGTTGGGCGGTTATTCTCATAGTATTGTCGATGCGTTTTTCGAGAGTATGTCGGGTTTCACCACCACCGGAGCAACCACGTTTGCCGGTGTAGAAATGCTTCCACACGGTATTTTGTTTTGGCGCAGCCTCATGTGTTGGCTGGGCGGTATGGGAATTATCATATTATCATTGGCTATTATTCCCTTTTTCGGCATTGGCGGAATGCAACTCTATGCCGCCGAAATTCCGGGTCCGCAAAAAACAAAACTTCACCCACGCGTTACGCAAACGGCAAAACTACTGTGGGGAATTTACAGCTCGCTTACGCTGGTGCAAATGCTCCTGCTCAAAATCGGCGGTATGAATATGTTCGATGCCGTATGTCATTCATTTTCATCAATTTCCGCCACCGGTATTTCCACCAAAAATGCAGGAATTTCGTATTGGAATTCGCCCTTTATGGAATATGTTCTTATTGCATTCATGTTCATTACCGGTATCAATTACGGCGTGATTTACAGTGTGTTGCGCGGAAATTTCAAATCCTTGTATCAAAACGAAGAACTGCGGTTTTACCTCGCGTTTATTGTACTATTTTCCCTCATTGTGGGGGTAGGATTATACACTTCGCAACATTTGGGCGTGGAAGAATCGGCTCGCACGGCATCGTTTCAAGTAGTTTCATTACTCACCGGCAGTGGATTTGTTACCACCAATTATTTAGCGTGGACCCCCTTTTTGTGGACACTCTTACTGTTCTTAATGTTAGTAGGCGGTTGCGCAGGTTCGGCTACTTCGGGTATCAAAGTGGTGCGCGTGTCGCTTTTGCTCAAAAATAGTCATAATGAATTTAAACGCCTGCTCCACCCAAACGCCGTGATGCCCGTAAAATTCAATAAAAAAGTGGTATCGCCGCAAATTATTACCAACATACTCGCGTTCGTAGCACTCTATGTACTCATTATTATAGGTAGTGTTCTGTTTTTTACCGCCATGGGTTTTGGCTTCGATGAATCGGTAGGTTCGGCGGTTTCCTTTTTGGGCAATGTGGGCAGCGGATTCGGAAAATTCGGACCTATGGACAATTACTCGCAATTCCCCACGCTGGCAAAATGCTACGCTTCCTTTCTCATGCTTGCCGGCAGATTAGAAATTTTCACCGTACTCTTTGTGCTCACTCCTTCGTTTTGGAAACGATAACAATTTTTTAGCATTAATGCTACAATGTGTAATGAGGCAATTACAATAACTGAATAATGGAATAATTGAAATTTGAGAAATTAGGTAATCGCCTCATTGAAAGGTACTAATTCATGAGTAATTTCTGAAAAACTCGTAATTCTTAATTTGTAATTGCATAAAAACAGGCAAAAGGTTTGGAGTATATAAAAAAAGCAGTATTTTTGCGGCTCAAAAAATTAATTTATTATTAACATTATTTAAAATTAAAGCTGTATGATTAATCAGTATGAAACCGTTTTCATTTTAACTCCCGTTTTATCTGACACTCAGGTAAAGGAATCGGTTGAGAAGTATGAGCAGCTTATAAAGGATAATGGTGGTGAAATTGTGAATAAAGAAGCATGGGGTTTAAAAAAACTTGCCTACACTATTCAGAAAAAAAACACCGGATTTTATTTCCTTTATGAGTTCAAAGCAGAAGGAGAGTTTGTAGATAAACTTACCACTGCTTACAAACGCGATGAGCGTGTAATTCGTAGTTTAGTTGTAAAATTAGACAAACACGGTGTAGCCTACACCGAAAGAAAAAGAAACAAAGTACAAGAACCTGCTAAAACCGAATAATTATGGCTCAAAATTCTTCAGAAATCAGATATTTAACTCCCCCAACGGTAGAAGTTAAAAAGAAAAAATATTGCCGATTCAAAAAACTCGGCATCAAATACATAGATTACAAAGACCCTGAGTTTTTGAAAAAATTCCTTAACGAACAAGGTAAAATTTTACCTCGTAGAATTACCGGGACATCTATCAAATATCAAAAAAAGGTTGCTACCGCTATCAAACGCGCTCGTTACTTAGCATTGTTACCTTACGTTACTGACATGTTAAAATAGTACATACGCCATGGAAATAATATTGAAAAAAGATATGCCGAATATCGGCTTAAAAAATGAAGTGGTTGAAGTAAAACCGGGCTATGGCAGAAATTACTTAATTCCACAAGGAATTGCAATTCTTGCTACCGAATCGGCAAAAAAACAACACGCCGAACTTATGAAACAACGTGCTCATAAAGAAGAAAAAATCAAAAACGAAGCACTTGCACTTGCAGCAAAATTGGAAAGCGTTTCGCTTACCGTTGGTACCAAAGCAAGTTCTACCGGCAAAATTTTTGGTTCAGTAAATACTATTCAAATTGCAGAATCGCTTGCAAAAGCCGGTTATGAAATTGATAGAAAGAAAATTATTCTCAAAGACAATGCAATCAAAGAACTTGGTTCGTACTCGTGCGAAATTCTTCTCTACAAAGGAGTGAAAGTAAAAATCGCTCTCGAAGTAGTTGCCGAATAATTTTTGCAAAATCCCTAAAAAAAGCCAACCTTGCGGTTGGCTTTTTTTTGCATTATATATTGTCTTCCTGCATTAATTTGCGGCGGCGTTTGCGGCGATAGAAGTACATAAATCCGGAAAGGATGGCAACTATGAAATACATGAGTATATCGGTGCTGTAACCATAGTAAAAAAGCCCTTGCAAACCCACAAATAGCGCACTAATGCCTATAATGAGCCAGCAATATTCCATTATGTAGAGAGGAAGTAATTTTTTGTTTTCCATAGTGTTATTCTTCAAAGGTAAAGGTACCGGTTACTTTTTTTACACTCCAATTTTCAAACTGTTCGTCCGATTCAAATCCTTCACCGTAAATAATGTCATCGGGCGTGGTTACTTGCACACGGGCATTGGAGTAAATTATTTTCTTCTTTTGGTCCCACACCAAATATTCGGTATTCAATTGTTCATTTTTCACATTTCGTGCTATTACGTTGCCTTTTGCTTCCCACACATCGGTTTCGGCGTAATTGATGGCATAATCGGCTTGTAAATACGAAATAGTGTCGGGATAATTACTGAAATGTACGGCTCGTATGCCTTGCGGAAATTCGGTGTAATTTTTTTCACCGTTGGCATATTGTATCAATTCTTTGGTAAACACTTTCAGCATAATTCTCCCCTGTTCGCTTTGGGTTAATGCAATATTTTCGCCCAAAAGCATAGGTACCTGCTCCGATTGCGACACTTTTTTTATGGTTTCAATATCGTTGTTACACGAAAAAATAAGGGCTGTAATGCCGAAAACAAAGAGATATGTACTGCGTAATTTCACCGGTGTTAATCTATTTTTTGTCTAAAAAACCAGCGTTCTTTCAAATTCACTTTTACTTTCATAATCACGTATTTTTCATACAAATTATGCGAAAAAGGAAGTTCGCCGCGCCGTCCTATATCAAACGACACATTGAAAGAATTAGTATTTTGCCGCAAGAAAAATTCAGTACCGAAACTCACGCCAAAGTCGTAGGGCTTGTAATCGGCTCCGTTAATAGTATAAAACACAGGCATTTGCGATATATGAAATCCTGCGCGGTAGGGCAAGCGTTTGAAATAATTGGTGGAATTGTCGTTCCCCGCAAGTTCCGCACCTATTTTTAAGAATTTTTTTGTTTCAAGATTGGAGTAATCGGTGCCGAATACATTCACATTTTTCCATTGTTGCCAACCGAAATCCACACCTCCTTTCAAGCGTTTAGATTCGTATCCCACGCCCATGCTTATGCGCTGCGGTAAATCGGTGCGCAGTCCTTCGGTAACAACATTGCTCACAGTATCCTGCGGTAAATCCTGAAAATCGTTCGGGTCTTTCACGTCTGTATAATTGCGCACAAACGAAGATAACGTGGCTGTTTCGCTATATGTAAGGCTACTTTGATTTTGATAGGTTACACCGAAAATAATATTCTGCATTTCGTTCAATTTCCACACATACTGTGCACCAAAATCGAAGTAAAACCCGTGAGTGTTGTAGGTAGTGCTTTTGAGGGTATTGCGGTAGGCTGTGGTAGAAAATTCCGGAAATTGCACAATAGAGTTGTATATAGAGTTACCAAAAACAAATGCCGCATTCACGCCCAACGATAAGTGTTTGAGCAACGTAACGGAGTTTCCCCATTTCACTTGATTCATACCGCCATCGCCTATGTAATCGTAGCGTGCGCCTATGCTGTGGTCGTATTCCACCATTTCATAATTCACGCTGCTGAATGGCATGAGTGCAAGTGCCATACCCCATCGCTGCGGAATTACAGGAAATGCCATTGCAAAATACTCTAAACCAACGCGCTGCGAAATAGCCGAAAGTGAACCTTTGCGCACATTGCGTATGCTGTAACCTGCTCCTACTTCAAATAAAAATGTTTCTTTACTGATAGCCGAATGATGCGCCGCATTCATAAAATTGATGTGATTGCTGCTGCGCACACTATTTCCTATGCCGCCCATTTGAGTAAATACAAGCGATGGCTCAAATAATTCTCCATAGCCAAAGCGGGTAAAGGGAGAAATTACTTGTCGCTGCGCAAAGGATTGCACTGCAAAAAAAGATAATAAAACACTGATTAGTATGATTTTGTATTGTTTCATTCGTTATATTGTTTGTCTATCGTTCGTTTTGGTATTGTAAGCGAGTATGCGCTGCAAACCCACTGCAATTAAGTCTGCAAAGATGCAATTTTTTATGTGTTTTCCAAAGAGATTGACGTTCTTTCTTAGAAAAAATGCGTCGCCACCGGTAAAAAACACCGAAATTTGGGGATACAGCGCGTCATAGAGTTGTATATATCGTTCTATTTCAAACAAAACTCCCTGTACCACGCCGTTTTGTATTGCTTCGTGCGTATTTTTTCCTGTCAGTGAACATGCTTCCGTGTTAGTCAATTTTGGCAGTTTTCCGGTATATTCGTGCAAGGCTCGAAAACGTGTTTCTATGCCCGGAGAAATATTTCCTCCTTCAAATGCCGCGCAGTCTGACACATAATCTATGGTAATGGCAGTACCTGCATCAATAATTAGTTTATGACAGAGCGGTTGCAGGGTTTCGGCACCTACGGCGGCAGCAATTCTATCAAGTCCCAGCGTGTGCGGTGTGTGGTAGTGAATATCAAGCGGAATGGGAGTTTCGTGCGAAAAATTGAGGGTAGAAACATATTTTTCAATACTTTGGTACACATTTTGCAATGAAGAAACCGTTGATACTATGGCACCGGAAATTGAAAACGTAGAAAACAAGTGAGGCAGCGCAATAAAAAAATCGGCAGGTAGGTATCTGTGAGAGTGAATAATTGCCCCTGCGTCAAACACATAAATTTTTATATATGAATTTCCTACATCAACAATTAATTGCATAACCACAGAGAATTTGCACCAAAAGTAATCATTTAATATCGTATTGTCATGAAAAAATTAGTAAATTTGCAAAAAAACAATCCTTGTATGAGGTACATTTTTGCTGCCATAAGCATTTTTCTGAACGTTTCGCTTTCGGCGCAAACGCCACAGAGTGAAATTACTACCACGCGAATACTGAAAGTGATAGACGGCGATACTATGACACATAATAGTTTGCCCATGTTGTTTGTATCCCCAAATCATAAACACAACAAAAAAGCGGAGATAGACTACAATCGCTTGATGCGCGATGTAAAAAAAATGTATCCCTATGCGCAGTTGGCAAAAGCCACGCTCATAGATATACGAAATGCTACGGAAACCATGCCGAGTGGTAGTGCTCGCGATGCTTACGTGAAACAACAAGAAAAAGATTTATTGAAATCCTATGGCGCAGAACTCAAAAAATGCACCGTGCGACAGGGACGAATTTTGCTCAAACTTGTAGATAGAGAGGTCAATCAAACTTCCTATGAAATTATCAAAGATTTGCGCGGTTCGTTCAGTGCCATGATGTGGCAGGGCGTTGCCCGACTTTTTGGCGAAACACTCAAAACCGAGTACGATGCAAAAGGCGAAGATGCCTACATCGAATACATTGTATGTATGATAGAATTGGGAATGATGTAAAAAAAAGAAAGCCTCTGGAATATTGATTTAGAGGCAAGAGAATATAGTAACAAACAGTGTACTATTCGCATAGGAGTACTCCAAAGAACACAGACAATGAGAGGAGTAAAACAAGAAAGGATGTAGTTATGTTAGGGGCAATAATAGGTGATATAGTTGGTTCACGCTTTGAGTTTAAAAACCATTTAAGCACAGATTTTGAACTGTTTACAAGCGATTGTGCATTTACGGACGACACCATTTGCACGGTGGCAGTGGCTGGTGCTTTGTTGAAAGACATATCATTTGAAAAATCATTGCTACATTGGTGTCGTAAATACCCGAATCCCAAAGGAGGGTATGGCGGTTCTTTCGGTGCGTGGGTACATTCTGAAAATCCACAACCATACAATAGTTTTGGTAATGGTTCGGCAATGCGTGTTTCGCCCTGTGCGTGGCTGGCAAGCGATAGGGAAACAGCATTAGAATACGCACAACGTTCTGCGGAGTGTACTCACGACCACCCCGAAGGTATTAAAGGGGCTGTGGCAGTTGCTGATTGTATTTACTACGCACTTCATTGCAACAAAATAAAACAAAACATAAAAGCCCTTGCAAGCAATGATTACGGCTATAATCTTAATATGACTTGCTATGAAATACGCCGGACAAACACATTCAACGAAACCTGCCAAGTTTCCGTTCCACAAGCAATCGTTTGTTTTCTCGAAAGTTCGGATTTTGAAAGCGCAATCCGTTTGGCAGTCTCCATCGGTGGCGACAGCGATACCATTGCCGCCATAACCGGAAGTATTGCGGAAGCGTTTTACGGCATACCCGAACACATTACAATTCAGGCGTTACATTATTTGCCCGAAGATATGAAATCCATATTGTCAAACCATAATACACAAAAGCCATGAAAGATTACAGTATGTATCGCTACTACAAAGGCGAAGAAGAAAACCCTTTTGAAAATAAAGGGCAAGGAATAAACCCAAATCAAAACAAATATATGTTTTGGTATTACGAACAAGGTTTTGATGCAGCATATCAAGGAAAGCCAGAGAACAAAAACATAATGTTTGGAAAATGGCTTGACGAATTTTTATATGAAAAGGCATCAGATTTTTATATGTTTGGAACACCCGGCAGACAAACCAAAGAAGAAAAGTCAAAATACCTCAAAAAGATGTATGAATTTTACGAAAATCCGGACTAACTATTTTTTCAACATGATTACAGTTAATCTAATGCACTATTGTAATTGACCTATCATTTGCAAATATATTGTGTTACCATCTTTTTTCAAAACTTTGAATTTTGAGCCGCGTTGCAACAACATTTCGGCTTCATAACCAATCTTTTTGGCTTGGGCTTTGCCGTCCCAATTCAGTTCGTTTTTATTAGTACCCTTGTTGCCGCCGGCGTATGCCGAAAATGGTTCACAACACAACATTTTCGTTCCTTTGGGGCAATAGATGTTGTATATTACTTCCGAACTTGAAAAGCCCGCCCCTTTGCTATTTCCGCAAGATGCAAATGCCGGTTCAATGCCAATTTTGCCAATTAGGAATTTCTTTGCTTCCGATATATCCGCCCGGTTTAAGTTGATGCCAAATATTTTTTCGACACTGATTGTGCCAACACCACGTTGTACCCACATATCAAAGTCATACGCCGATTTATTTATGGGCACCTCTAAAAATTAGTTTTTTTCGTTTTTGATTTTTACAAAGAGCCGAAGTGCGTTAAAACTCTGTGAAAAAATCGCCTCAAATGTAAGATAAACTTCTGTATAAAACAAGCGTTTTTTGAGAATCTATCTATCTATCTATC
>JAITUU010000056.1 GCA_031286165.1 Bacteroidales bacterium | reverse complement strand
TTCAAATCTTATTGCAGGATTGATTGCATATTGTTTTTTGCCCAAAAAACCGGCTATTACATATCAAACCAATCAAAAATCTACTCAATTAGCATTGTTTTATTAATCGAACTCAGGTTTGGAGTATCCGTTGGAGTAGTCAGTGCCGGTTTTGGGCGCAACAGTTACCGAAGAGGTTCCTGCGCCTCCGCTAATGTCTATGCCTCCCGATGCCGTCCAAGTGTATTGTGTAACCTCTCCGGTAGTAGAACCGTTATTCAGATTGCTTACAACTGCTTGAAATGAAATCCCGGAACTATTTGCCGGCATACAATAATAAGAGGATATTGAATTACCTGACTGTGTAATATTTACAGACTGCGCCTGTATAGCACCCGCTCCGCTTATCAGCAGAGCCGCGAGTGCTAAAATTATTTTGTTAAAATTTGTCATGTCTTTTTTGTTTTTAATTAGACTTTAATGAAAAAATAAGATATTCTTGGGCGATGCGGTGAATATCAGACCTCAAAACCAATCTCCCCATAGTAGGATTATCGGTAAAAATGTGTATTTTTGTACTATGTAAGGGGCACCTCCTTTCTTTTTTGGTTCTGCACCGGTGCTGGAACATCGGGCAGAACTTTTTTTTGTTATTTCAATTTTTTTATCTCTTCGGCTGTTAATCCGGTTGATTGTGCAATTATTTTCGGATTTACGTTCAAATCGAGCATATTTTTTGCCACTTCTATGACCGATTGCGGTTTTTGAATCGAAACCATTGTGTTTTTTTGTACAAATAAACGCTCTATAATTTCCGCTGCGGTGTCTATCAATACTTGCTTTCCTTCTTCGCTATCGAAATTTATTAACCCGAAGGTCGAAACTTTTCGGTGCAGTATCAAATAATACACTCCGCCTATAATAATAGATAGAATTGCTCCGAACTTATTATTTTCGCTGTCAAACTGCGCATTGAAATAGTTGTGCATTGGCTCCGCTTGAATTTCTCTCATTTTTGCAATTTGCCGGGTAGTTTCGCTGTGGTTTCCAATTTCCCACAAAAGCACTTGCTGCATTACTTTGTTTTGGTACAACTCGTTTATCAGGTTGGCAACTATTTTTTGCAACAGCCGTTTCGGTTCCTCTTTCGGGTCTATTTTAATGGCATCTTTGAGCCAATAGTCGTATCGGCGCACATATATTTCGAGTATCTCTTCCAAATTTTTGAAGCGATTGTACAGCACCGCCGGTTCCACCTGTGCCTCTTTCGCCAATTCCACAAGCGTAATGTTTTGAAAATTTTTTTTTATAATAAGCCGTTTGAGAGCCGCCCAAATATCGGTTTCTATTTCTATTTTGGTACGCCGTCTTCTTCGTGGTTTTTTTTCGATAGTTTCCATTTTTTTCGTTTTATTTTTTGATATTCAATATTTTATCTGCATAATTAAGGGCATCTATTAACGTATCCAAATGCTGCTTTTCGTGCGAGGCAAGCACGCTTACGCGCAATCGCGAATCCTTGTTTGCCACCGCCGGATAGGTCAATCCCAATGCGTATATGCCTTGTTCTTTCAATATTCGCGTGGTTTCTTTCACCTTGTAAGTATCGCGTACCATTATGGGTAAAATGGGTGATTCTGTTTTGCCTATATCAAATCCTTCTTCCAACAGCCGCTTTTTCAGGTAATGTACGTTGCGCCAAAGTTTTTGCAGCATGGAATTGTCTGTTTGTAACAACTCAATGGCTTTGATCACAGAGCAGGTTACTTGCGGCGTAACTGCCGCCGAAAACACCGTAGTGTTGGCATAATAGCGCAGATAATCTGCCAGCGTTTTTGAGCAAGCAACGTATCCGCCCACTGCGCCAAAGGATTTGCTGAACGTGCCGGAAATAATATCCACTTGCCCCAGCAAGCCGAAATGTTCTGCCGTACCTCTGCCGTTTTCGCCCAACACTCCCATTCCGTGCGCATCGTCCAAATAAAGCAACACGTTGTGTTTTTTGCATAGGGCAACAATTTCGGGCAGCGGGGCAATGTCGCCGTCTTGCGAATATACGCCGTCTATAATCAGCATTGCCGTTTTGTAGTTGTGTCGTTCGTTTTGCAGTGCAAATTCAAGATAATTCAAATCATTGTGTCCCACTTTCTTTACATTCGTTTGATGCAGTCCATCCACCGCGCTTGTATGTATTTGAAAATCAACAAAAGCAATGTCGTTTTTACCGAGAAGTGCATTGAGCACACCCACATTGGCACCAAAACCGGAAGAAAAAATCAGCGCGTCTTCCTGCCCCGTAAAATCGGCAATGGCTTGTTCCAACTGCTTGTGAATGTGCAAATAACCGCCAATGGAGGGAGCGGCACACACGCCCGTGCCGTATTTTTCCACACCTGCAATACCTGCTTTTTTGGTTTCCGGGTGTTGGCTCATTCCCAAATAATCGTTGGAAATAAATGAAATCACACGCAGCATGTTGTCATTCCTGCGGTCATACAGTTCCATTTCGGGCTTTACCGCCGTTTGCGCTTCGAGCCAATAAATGGCATGGTCGTTTTCATTCACTTGTTCCAGCCATTTTTTAAACGCTACGGCTCTTTCTATGGCATCTCCTTGCACCGATAGCACCGTAAAATCTTTCAGAGTGCAATTCTCTCGTTCGTTTTTCCCTTTCATATATACTATACGGTATTATTTATAAATTATTTCAACTTCCTTTTATTTTTAGTCATTTCAGGCAAAATACACGTTGTTTCAAAAATAAACCATTTTTAATTTATATACAAAGAATATTGCATATATTTTTTTGTATGGGTTTTGTGAAAACCCATACATTGGTATATACCAATGGCTTATGAGAGAAAATATTTTTCAGTTTGTTGGAAATGCACCGCCGCAACATTATCAAAAAAATGGGCGTAACCAACCTTGCCAATGCCGTAACTATGTTCAATGCGGCGTTTTAGAGGGAAATTGGAAAATTTCAACGTTCAATTTCTGCTTTCAATGAAAATTTGCTACTTTTGAAGTTGGAAATTCTTACCGAATAAACTATGGCTAACGACATTCAGAAACAAGGGATTCAATATAGTTCGCTCATTGAGCAAATCGGGGATTTATTGCTGCAAGGGCGCAGGCAGGCGGCTTATGCGGTGAACAATATTTTGGTGCAAACCTATTGGAATATAGGGCGGTATATTGTTGAATACGAGCAAAAAGGATTGGAAAAATCGGAATACGGCTCGAAATTGTTAGACCGCCTGTCGAAAGACCTTACCGCCTTGTATGGCAGAGGATTGGGACGTTCAAACCTCATATATATTAGGAAATTATATCTTGCGTATCAAATTAGTGGGACAGTGTCCCACCAATTGAGCCGTCAATCAGTATTGTCTGAAATTGGTCAAACAGTGTCTGACCAAATTAGTGAAACACCGTCTCACCAATTGACAAGTAAGCCCAGACTCTCTGAAAAATTGAATTGGGGGCACTATTATGAGATTTTGAAAGCCGACAACGAATTGGAAATCAAGTTTTACACCAAGCAATGCGAAAAAGAAAATTGGAGTGTTCGCGAATTGAAACGCCAAATGAAAAGTATGCTTTTCCACCGTTTGGCGTTGAGTAAAGACAAAAAAGGCGTATTGGCTATTGCCGAAAAGGGAGCAGAAATTCAAAAACCCGAAGATATTATCAAAGAACATTTTGTGTTTGAATTTTTGGGTATTCCGGAGCAACAACGTTATTTAGAGGGCGAATTGGAAGAGAAACTGATTCAGAATTTGGAAAACTTTTTACTCGAACTCGGCAGAGGTTTTGCTTTTGTAAAGCGGCAATACCGCGTTCCGGTGGGCAATCGGAAATTTTCTGTCGATTTGGTGTTTTATAACATTGTGTTGAAATGTTACGTTTTGATAGATCTCAAACGCGGCGAAGTGGAACACAGCGATATTGGTCAAATGAACTTTTATCTCAACTATTTCCGCAAGGAAGTGAACACCGAAACCGATAATGAGCCAATCGGCATAGTGCTGGGTGCATACAAAGACCGAATTATGGTTGAATATGCAATGGATAACATTACTAATCAACTGTTTGTGAGCAAATACCAACTATACCTTCCGCCCAAAGAAGAATTGGAGAAAGAGTTGATACGCCTCCTTGAAAGCAACGAAAACGGATAATACACGCCCGAAATATTGAGCGAGCGCGAAAAAAGGTGTTAAACCTCACCATGCGCGGTTTCGATGAAAAGCAAATCGCCGAAGTGCTGAACATCAGTCTGCACACCGTAAAAGTACACCGCCGCAACAGTATCAAAAAATGGGCGTAACCAACCTTGCCAATGCGGTAACTATGTTCAATTCGGCGTTTTAGAGGGGGGGAATTGGAAAAAGGAATGTGGAATTTTTATGATTGTTTTTTTTTGAAAAAAATTATCTATTTGTGTGTCATTGAGTAATTTTACCTATATTTACAAAACCAAATGCGAATATTATACAAAATCTAATGTGAAATTCATACAAAATCAAACATTAAAATCATACAAAACCGAATGTAATAATGTAATTTATTGATATATGGCAAATTATGGCGAGCGTTTATTGGATGTAAAAATAGTAAAAAAACTCAAATCGACAGGAGGAATTTTGTTGAAAGGGATTCGTTTTTGCGGTAAAACAACAACCGCATTGCACCATGCGGCGAGTTCTGTACGGCTTGACGAATCGGAACTAATCAGAGAACAGGCAAGGCTTATCCCTCACATTGTGCTGCAAGGTGCTACGCCTCGTTTGCTCGATGAATGGCAACTTGTGCCAAGTATATGGAATACGGTACGTTCCGAAAAAGGGCAATTTATTTTGACCGGTTCGGCAAGTCCGAGTGATGATATTTCTACTCATACCGGAGCGGGACGCATTGCGCGACTAACGCTGCGTACAATGTCGCTGGCTGAAAGTAATGAAAGTATTAAAGCCGTGAATTTTAGTGATTTTTTCGTAAAAAACACAAAAATAGGTGGGCTTGGCGGTGTTGCAATAGAGGATTACGCCAAACTGATTGTGCGCGGCGGAATGCCCGCATTGATACATGAAACACCCTAAATTGCCCAAGAAGCAATGATTGATTATGTGGAAAATATTGCATACGTTGATATGCGAACTTTGCAGGCACCGCCAACGCCCGAACGTATTGCGGCGTTGATACGCTCCGTTTCGCGCAATATTTCCACCGAAGCCTCCCTCGAAAAATTAGCCGCAGAAACAGGGTTTACCGACAAATCGCCAATGGCTGCAAGTACCGTAAGAAAATATCTTGACCAACTTTCCGAAATTTTTGTATTGGAAGAATTACCTGCGTGGAAAACTCATATTCGCTCTTCGGTACAACAGCGCGTAAAACCGAAATGGCATTTTACGGATACCTCCATTGCAACTGCGGCATTGAGAATTTTACCCGGTGGACTGCTCAATGATTTTGATGCGTTCGGACTTTTTTTGAGTCAATGGCAATCCGCGATTTGCGTATTTATGCCGATATTCTTGACGGAAAGGTGTATCATTATAGAGATTCTTCGGGATTGGAAATAGATGCAATTATAGAATTGCCAAACGAAACGTGGGCTGCGTTTGAAATCAAACTCGGCTCTACAAAATCCATAGACGAAGCCGCCGATAATTTACGAAAATTGCTCACGCGCCTCACTCCCGAAAAAGCGGATATGTGCACCTCACTCAATGTGTTGATTGCCGGAACGTCTTCTTATACGCGAACTGACGGTATAAATGTCGTTTCGTTGGGGCATTTATTTGTGTAATCTTCTCAATGCGGTAACTATGTTCAATGCGGCGTTTTAGAGGGGGGGAAGGAAAAAAAAAACAGCGTGAACAATATTAAAAGAATTAACCAATTTTTGTATATTTGCAAACGAGTTGCAACGCCTGCAAGCGGCATTTGTAATGATACAAATCAAGTATTATAAATGATTGACAATCAAATAGTTATGTGGATTTTCGGGGGGGGGTAAAAACCTCATAATCAACGAGTTAGATGCTGTAAAAACAGATAGCCTTCGAGAGAGAAGCCACGTTCAGGTTTTCCTCGAAGGCTTTTTTGTGTCGGTATGCGTGCCAAACAACCGATTGTTTGGCACGATAATTGGATTATTCAGCGGCAAATTAAAAATACGCATAGGCAATAGAGGTATCGGCTTTTTCAACCGTCATATATCTATGAAACGTGAATATTCGACGACGGCTCCGACCGCCACGCCATATACGCAGAACGTGCAACTGCTCCCCAAAAAAACGGCACACAATCAATCTATATTTTATCTAATCAGTCCGCTACAAGGAACGGACGTTAAACAAAAAAACAATGAAAAAGACAAGTAAATTTTTCGCAATGATGCTTTTTGCACTCTGCACGTTGGCAGTGTTCAATTCATGCAAAAAAGACGATGACAACGACAAAAACAACGGAAATGAAAATGTAACAAGCAGTATTGTAGGTACTTGGAAGGGGCAAATCAGCGAGGGCGGATTCAATATCATCATTACCTACGTTTTCAATGCCAACAACACCTTTACCGAAACCGTAGTGGGTATGGGCAGCGGAAGCGGCACCTTTACCAAAACAGCAACAGAAATTACCCTCTCTTACGCACCTGACGAAGATGGCGAAGTGGAAAGCGTAGTGTTGCAATACACTCTCAACGGCAATACGCTGATTTTGAGCAGTGAAGAAGACGGTGCAATGACCTTCACGCGCCAATAATTGTTTCCGAAAATCAAGCGTTTCCGTGCCCCATGTGCGGAAACGCTTGATTTTTATCGAATTTTTTCCTACCTTCGCAAACAGTCAAATTGTTCTTTCAAGTCCCCCCATTGGGGGAGTTCGAGGGCGTAACACGAAACAAATATATGAAGACAATTCTAAAAACAACACTTTTTATTTCAATCATACTGAGTATAGTAACCGCCTGCGACCCGATATTTGACCTGCGAATTCATATTGAAAACAAGTGCGATGCGCCCATTGCCATACGCGCCACAGTAGTAGCGCAAGATGCTGCTGAAGATGATATTGTATTGGATAATGGAGTAGGTGTGATACCGATTTTAGATACCATTCAACCGCAGCAATCGAAAATGATAACCTCCCATATAGATTTTGGCGGAGGCTTCAAAAAACAGGATATTGCGGTAATTATTCACACGCTGAAAATCTCGAAAAATGAGGTAGAAATGGCAAATCCGTTGGATTTAAGCAAATGGCAATTTGTGCATACTTCCCGCTATACATACGATGCTACATTGACAGTTTTGCCCGCAGATTTTGGGGAGTAAATGTATTGAAAACAGAGCACGCAGATAACGAGGATTGAAACGATTTAGTGTTCAAACCACTCCGTGTGCACTGCGCAAGAGGTGTTGCTGAGGGTCAATTCGCAAAAACCAAATCGGTTGTCGATAGTGAATTTTTGCGCAGCAAGCGGAATTTGGTAGAGGAGAGATGGAACAACTATTTGACGTACATTGTGATACGTGTGTTCGGTGTGGCAGTGATAATGCCCCGAAACTACGGTAACAGGAGCGGTGTGTGCCGTAAGTAAATCCAAAATCTCGTGGCGATTGCGCAGTGCGTAGCGTTCCTCCATATAGAGGGCTTGTGTAGGCACAATAGGGTGGTGGGCACATACAAAAACTTCTTGCTTTTCATGCGTTTTCAAAAACGATTTCACATAATTTGCATCAATTTCTCCACCGGAAGAATCTAAAAACAGGAAGGGAACAGTGCCAAAATTGTGTTCAAAATTGGGTGTGGTGTTCACAATGGTTTTGTGCATGGTTTGCTGTAAAAGTTCCCACGAATCGTGGTTGCCGGGTATGCAAAAAATCGGCTGTGTAATTTCGCGTAAATGATTGACACAGAATTGATAAGATTGTTTGTTCGGTGCGTTATACGCTATGTCGCCAAGTATAATGAGGGCATCGAAATTTCGACTGCGAATACCGGAAATTACCTTTGAAATATTAATATTCGCATTAAAATTTTCTATTTTTTTGTTATTTGCCGGAAGGTGCAAATCGGAAATTGCAATCAGTTTCATTCGTGTAGTGTTTGGTGTAAAAACTGCTATCGCCAATTAAAAATATCGAGCCGATTGAGTGGTCGCACAGTGGAAAACCACTGAAAATTATCGAGTTTCACTTCGGCATCTTTTTCATCGTTGGGCGGGTCTATAAATCCTTCGGGCTTTTTGCGGAACACAAAACTCGAAAGTTTACCGTTTATTAAATTGGCAGTCATATCGTTGCACAGCAAATTATTCACGCCCACAAGTTCATCGTTGTCGCGCATAAAATACACTGCCTCACCATTTTTTTGAATATCCACTCGATAGAGTTTATTGTCTTTAATGTAGCCGGTGAGTGTATTCCCCTTCATCTGATTAAATCGCGTGGAATCGTCCTGCTCCACCAAAAACGCATTGGCATCTACAAAAATTTCTTCTATCTTATCATTTTTCAAGCGCAGTTGCACCGTGCGCCCAGTTAATTGATTTGCTTCGTGCCATATAATAGGGCGGTTGAGCAGTACAATAAGTGAATCTGAGGAATTGTAATTAAGTGAATCGCACACGCCTTGCAGGTCGCTTTTGTAAAATCGCACTTTGTGGAAGGCTTTCACTACATTATACTCTATGGAATCGGCTTGTGCTATGCTATCGCCGGCGTTTTTTGCAGGATTTGCCATGGTAAATCGCTGGCTGAACACGCTGTCGGCGTGCATAAAGAGGGAATCTCCATCAAAATCTTTCACTACTTGCAAGTTTCCGGTGGCAAAGGCAAGTCGCTGTTTTCCATTGAGAAAGCCTTTGTTGCCCAAGAGTGTAATTTTTTCGGTGGTATCTATAATTTGTACATTGCGATGTGCCGTGCCTATGTCGGTATTGCGATTGTAATTAAGCGTGTCGCCATATACATAATAAGATTTTGATTGCAAAAACGATTTTTTTACACCCTGTGCAATGTTTGTTTCGGTATTGTACCAGCCGCGTTCGGTGTAAATCAAATTTTGCTTACTTTCTACCCGTGTGGGACCCATAAACGATGCTACTTTGGAAATAGTGTGATAGGAGAGCGTATCGGTGCGAATGGTGTAATCGGCATTTACCAATACTACATTTTTTTTGAATTGAATGAGATTTTCCTTCACATAATACAAACCCACCACGCTGGTAAGGGTATTTGAGCGGTCGGTAATTTTTCCTTTATCGGGGTAGTAACCTACATTTTCGCGCACGTTGTAATCGAGTTTGCGTGTAGTTAAGGTCATATCGCGATTGGTCATGGTAATGCGTCCGCGCAACTGCGCCAAACTTGTTTGACTGCTGTAAAAAAGTGTATCGGCATAGATTGTTACCGTGCCATCTATTATGCGCACGTTGCTAAACGCTTCAAAACGATTATCGGCAACGTACAAGCGAGCACTGTCGCAATACATGGTGGCATTCTCGTGGCGAAAGGCAACATTGCCCTGCAAACGGCGCACATAGCGGTCGCCACTCATTACATCGCATTGGGTAATTTCAATTTTACGCTTTTGGGCAGTTGCCGAAAGCGCGAGAAGGGAAAAAAGTATGAGAAAATATGATTGTTTGTACATTGGTAAAATTACAATTTTTGCAAGGGCAAAGGTACGATATTTTTTGCGATTACGAAGTAATAACGCAGAAAAACCGCCCACATTGTGTGTTGTGTAAATTTTACCTTATTCCGCAATCAAGCGAGTAATAATGCTGTCTATGGAAAGTCCTTCGGCATCGGCTTTGTAGTTTTTCACTAAGCGATGGCGCAGAATAGGGAGGGCTACTGCCTGCACATCTTCAATATCGGGAGAAAACTTGCCATGCACGGCGGCGTGGGCTTTTGCGCCAACAATTAAATACTGCGAAGCACGCGGACCGGCACCCCATGAGAGGTATTCGCCGGCAAGTGCACTTGCGTGTTCGGTGTTTTTACGGGTTTTTGCCGCAAGGCGCACCGCGTAGTCTATCACGCTGTCGTTCACAGGAATTTTGCGCACCAAATTTTGAAATTGCAAAATTTCTTCGGCAGAAACTATGGTGTTAATGCACACATTGGCATCTATGGTGGTGGCTTTCACTATGGCAATTTCTTCGCTCACGCTGGGGTAATCGAGCATAATGTTGAACATAAATCTATCTAACTGCGCTTCGGGCAGGGGATAGGTGCCTTCTTGCTCTATGGGATTTTGTGTGGCGAGCACAAAAAACGGTTCTTCCAATGTGTAGGTACGCCCGCTTGCGGTTACCGCGTGTTCCTGCATTGCTTCCAACAGTGCCGCCTGTGTTTTCGGCGGTGTACGATTGATTTCGTCTGCCAAAAGAAAGTTGGTAAACACCGGACCTTGAATGAAGGTAAACTCGCGGTTTTTATCTAAAATTTCGGTACCGATAATATCGCTCGGCATAAGGTCGGGCGTGAATTGTATGCGGTTGTTTTTCAGCCCAAGTGCTTCGGCTATGGTGGTTACAAGCAGCGTTTTTGCCAATCCGGGCACACCCACCAGCAAGCAGTGTCCGCGACTAAAAATAGAGAGCAACACGGTGTCGATTACCGATTCCTGACCGATAATTTTTTTGTGAATTTCTTCTTTGAGTGCCGCATATTTGCTGTGCAACGCTTCAACTGCCTCTATGTCGCTTGTATAATTCATTCTAATAGTTACTGATTAATGGTTAATTTTGAATAACTGATACCTGAGAACTATCTCGTAATTCGTAATTTTTAATTAACTTCGTTGAAGGCTGTGCCGTTCGTAATTGAATCTTATGCTATATTAGTGAAAACGTTTTGCACATCATCATCTTCTTCAATTTTATCGAGTAGTTTTTCTATATCAACCAACTGTTCTTCGGTAAATTCCTGTGGGGTAGTAGGTATGCGCTGTAAATCGGCTTTGAGGAGTTCTACGTGCAAATTTTCGAGTGCTTTACTCATATTGCCAAAATCCACGAAATCGGCGTAAATAAAAATACTTTCTTCACCTACTTCGGTGCTTTCAAGTCCGGCATCTATCAATTCGAGTTCCAATTCTTCCACATCTATGGTATCGGTTTTTTTGATTTCAAACACTGCTTTACGGTTAAACATAAATTCCAACGAACCGGTAGGAACTAACTGTCCGCCGCTTTTGTTGAAGTATGATTTCACGTTTGCCACAGTGCGCGTAGTGTTATCGGTGGCACATTCTACCACTATCAATACTCCGTGCGGACCTTTTCCTTCGTACAATACTTCGCTGTAATTGTCGGTATCTTTTCCCGAAGCGCGTTTTATGGCGGCATCAATATTATCTTTTGGCATATTTTGCGCTTTAGCGTTCAATATTGCAGTGCGCAATTTTGCGTTCATTTCGGGGTCTGCACCGCCTTCTTTTGCTGCCATTGTTATAGTTTTTGCCAATCGAGGAAATATGCGCGACATTTTGTCCCATCGTTTTTCCTTTGCTGCTCTTCGGTATTCAAATGCTCTTCCCATGATATGTAATTTTGAATGATTGAATAACGGAATAACTAATTTCTTTATTCAGTCGGTTTCATTATTCAGTTACTCTGTTATTCGGTTATTTTTTTAATTTTCGTCTTCATCATCGTCTTCATCGTAGTCGTTGCTATCATCATAGTCATCGTTGAAGTCGTCTTCGTCATCGGCATCGTCAAATTCTTCTATTGTTTTTTTGTTTTCATCCTCTTCCTCATCTTCCTCCTCCACGCCCAATTCGTTTTTAATGTCCATCACGATTTCGTTCGATGGGTCTTCTATACTGCTCAGGTCGGCATCTAAAAAGTCTAAATCGCCGCTGTCGGAGTATTTTTCTTGATAGAGTTCTTGAATATCATCGCGCAGAACGCCGTTGTCATCGTAATCGTCATCATCGTTTATCAATTTTTTCGCCTGTGCTATCGACATTCGCACCAAATAATATTTTTCTTCGGTTTCAAAAGGGAGTGCCCACTGTTCATTTCCATCGCGGTCGGTGTACGACACAAGGTGTTCAAAAAATCCGGTAGGATAGGAGAGTTTGATTTGTTCTTGAATTTCAGTGTCTAACTTTTCAAAGTCTTTAATAATACGTGGTTTTGCCATATATGTAAGTAGGTTTTAAAATTTTTGCCAAATAAATAAAAAAATATTGATACTTTCAATGGTATAAAACATTTTTTTCGCGCTGTTTTTGTATTTCTTGTATCACGCTTTGTGCCAATTCATGCGCACGTTCTTCGCTGCAATGTTCGGCATAAATGCGAATAATGGGTTCGGTATTTGATTTTCGTAAATGCACCCAACCTTCGGCGAAATCTATTTTTACGCCGTCTATGGTATTGATTTTTTCGTGGGAAAATTTCTGAGCAACAGCCGCCAAAAGCGCATCAACATTGGTTTGGGGAGTGAGTTCTATTTTATTTTTTGAAACCACATAGGTAGGGTAGGTATCGCGCAATTCTTTGCAGGTTTTTCCACTTTTTGCCAAATGTGTAAGAAAGAGTGCTATACCCACCAGCGCATCGCGCCCGTAGTGCAATTCGGGGTAAATCACGCCGCCATTGCCTTCGCCGCCAATCACAGCGTGGGTTTCTTTCATTTTTTCCACCACATTCACTTCGCCCACAGCGGCAGCGTTGTAGGTGCCGCCATAGCGAGCGGTAATGTCTGCCAGCGCACGAGTACTCGAAAGATTGCTCACCGTATTTCCGCCGCCATTTTGAGAAAGCACGTAATCGGCTATTGCCACAAGGGTATATTCTTCATTGAAAAGCGAGCCATCATTGTTGATAATTGCAAGTCTATCCACATCGGGGTCCACCACAAAACCCACATCGGCTTTTTGTGTTTGTATCAATTTCACTATATCGCCCACGTGTTCGGGCAGCGGTTCAGGATTGTGCGGAAAAATGCCATTTGGCTCGCAGTGTAACTGCAAAACGTTTGCAACACCAAGTTGTTGTAATAATTGTGGTAATACTATAGCACCCACGGAATTAACACAGTCGATGGCAACGGTGAAATTTGCTTGTGCAATCGCTTTGCAATCCACCAGCGGCAGTGCGCACACGGCATCTATGTGTTTTTTGTTATAAGTAGTATTTTTTTCGATTCTTCCCAAATAATCTACTTCGGCAAAAGAAAATGTGTGTTGGGAGGCTATTGCTAAAACTTCCTGACCGGCGGCGGCGTTCAAAAATTCGCCCTTATGATTGAGCAGTTTCAGTGCATTCCATTGTTTGGGATTATGACTTGCGGTTACAATAATGCCACCGGCTGCTTTTTCCAGAGGAACGGCAATTTCAACGGTTGGTGTAGTTGCCAAATCAATGTCGATAACAGTAAAACCAAGTCCCACAAGAGTTTGCGCAATCAAATTGCTCACCATTGCACCCGAAATTCGAGCATCTCTGCCTATAATAATGCGTTTTTCGGCATTGGGCGAATTGTGCAAAATCCATGTGCCATAGGCGGCAGCAAAGGTTACAATATCTATAGGAGTAAGATTTTCGGCAGGTTCACCGCCAATAGTGCCGCGAATACCCGAAATTGATTTTATGAGTGTCATACGAATTGTTTTTTTTAACGTGTGCAAAAATACATTTTAATTGTTAATTCTTAATTGTTAATTACAAATTTCTTCATACGTATTTGTTGTCAGTTTTCAATTAGTCGATTAAGCAATTTGGCAAAACAATTTTCAACTCTCAATTTTTAACGTTCAACTAAATACGCGAGAATTGCATATTTGTAAGCAAACGTACAATTACCCACGAATTTTCAAAAAATTAACTGTTTTATAATTAATATTATGTTAAATAGAGTATATTTTTTCGTATGGATTGACAAAAAAATAGCGATTGAAATTTCTCTCAATCGCTACTTTGTTTTGTGTATTCGCTTTTATTTCATCATTGCATCTAATTGTGCCTTAATCGCCTGTTCTTCTTTGGTCATACCAAGTTGTGCGTAAATACTGCGCAAATCTTTCAGCGCATTGCGTTTTTGATATGGTTCGGTTACAACATCGGCATATCGTTGTAAAAATGGCAATGCTTGTTTGAGCAGCGCATCGCGTTCGGCTTTGAGTGCATCGTATGTTTTTTTATCTTTCCATGCTTTTTCGGCTGCTGTGCCTTTTTCACCGGCAAGCGACACGAATAATAATCCGAGATTCAAATTAGAGCCTTCATCGTTCGGGTCTATGGCAAGTGCTTGCATATACGCTGCTTTTGCTTCTTCTATTTGCTGGCGTTCGTTGTACAATACTCCTATATTATACAAAAAATTCACATTATTTGGCTCTTTTTCGAGTGCTTTTTCCAAATATTTGAGTGCTTTATCGCTTTGTTTTGTTTGAATATACACATTAATCAATTCTGTGGTGTAATCCATTGCAAGTGAATCGCTTGGAAATGCTTCAAGCCCTGCAATCAAGGTGCTGATAGCATTGAGGGTATCACCGCTTGCTGCTTGCACTGCATATACTTCGCCGTAGAGCGGCAAACGCGGAGAAATTTCTATTGCTTTATTGAAAAATTTGATGGCTTTTTCGTAATCTTTCGCCATTTTTGCTACGGTTGCTACGTCATTGAGCGTGGTTGCACGTTCTTCTTTGGTTTGCAACAATGCGCCGGTGGCAACTATATCGCCCACGCGCGAAAAAATTGCCGATGCGCGTTCATAATCGTGTGCTATGTAATAATAATACATTTCGCTGCTGTAATATTCCACAATTTTTGCCAACTGTTCGCTGATTTTTTTGCTTTGTTTGCCTGCAATATCGAGTTCGTGTGCTTTTAAATATGCTGCGGCGGCTTTATCGAGTGCGGTAGTAATTTCAGGGAAAAATACCGCTGCATCGCCTATGCGTTCGTAGCGTGCTAAGCGATTATCTTTAAAAAATAATTTCACGCGGTCGTATATAAATACGGTGTAATCCTCTACATTGTCTTGCGATTTTGGGCTTCCCAAAATAAACAGTACATCACTCGAAGCCAATCCGGGTTGAATCATTTGCACTCCCTTTCTGTCTTTAATATCGAAGGTGTAGAGTTGCAAATATTTGCGACCAACTTCCATCCAAGTAGCCGGTTGTGCGGCTTTTTTGGGATTTTCCACGCTTGCATCGGCTTTTGCTATTTCGGTTTTTACTATGGGCCACGTAAGTACAAATTCATCGGATTGTGAAAATCCTAATTGCACGAAAAGGAGTGTGATTACTGATAAAATTGATAGTCGTTTCATTGTTTATTTTTATATTTTTAGAAATTGTTGATATTGAAATATTTATTGTTACATTAGCGTATTAACATAGTAGCACCTTGATTTATTGTGTTATTCTTGATTTTCTTCTTGAATATTATCAATTTCGGGAGTTTCGCCGCCTTCGTTTTCAAGGTCTTGCTCCTCTCCTTCTTCTTCGGAACTCACTTTACACACCGATGCAATTTCGTCATTCTTTTTACCGAGATTGATAAGTCGCACGCCTTGTGTGGCGCGTCCCATTACTCGTAAATCGGCAACTTTTATACGTATGGTAATACCCGATTTATTGATAATCATCAAATCGTTGTCATCGGTTACGTTTTTAATTGTTACCAATTTACCGGTTTTTTCAGTAATATTGAGTGTGCGCACGCCTTTTCCGCCGCGATTGGTAATGCGATATACCGGTTCTCCATTTTCATCGTCTATAAGCGAGCGTTTTCCGTAGCCAAGTTCCGAAACCACCAAAATTGTTTCCGATTTATCGTTCACGGCTATCATGCCCACAACTTCGTCCGTTGGGTCGTTTACATCGAGGGTCATACCTTTCACTCCGGTAGAACTTCGTCCTGTTTCGCGCACGGTTTGTTCGTTGAATCGAATTGCCCGTCCGTTGCGGCTTGCCAAAATTACTTCGCTATTGCCATCGGTCAAGCGCACTTGTATTACTTGGTCGTCTTCGCGAATAGTAATGGCATTCACACCATTGGTACGCGGACGTGAATACGCCTCTAATTTGGTTTTTTTAATCACCCCTTGCTTAGTGGCAAATAGTAAGTAATGCGATTGATTGTAATCGGCATCTTGCAACTGTTTCACTTTAATAAAGGCATTCACTTTATCGTCAGGCTCTATATTGAGCATATTTTGAATAGCGCGACCTTTGGTATTTTTGGCACCTTCGGGAATGTCATATACTTTGAGCCAGAAGCAGCGTCCTTTTTGCGTGAAGAACAACATATAATTGTGCATTGATGCCGGATAAATGTATTCTATGAAATCTTCATCGCGGCTGTCGCTGCCTTTGGAGCCAACTCCCCCTCTATTTTGCGCTCTAAATTCGGTGAGCGGCGTGCGTTTAATGTAGCCCAAGTGCGAAATGGTGATAATCATTTCGTCATCGGCATAAAAATCTTCGGGATTGAAATCTTCGGCAGCGTGCACAATTTCGGTTTTGCGGGCATCGCCGTATTTTGCTTTTACTTCGAGCAATTCATCTTTGATAATCTGCATACGCATTTCTTCGCTTGCCAAAATTTCCTGCAAATGTGCTATGAGTTTCATAATGCTTTCGTACTCGGCACGAAGTTCTTCTATCAAAAGTCCGGTGAGTTGACGCAAACGCATTTCAACAATGTCTTTCGCTTGAATTTCAGATAGTTTGAAGCGTTCAATTAAACTATTGATTGCCTCTGACGGCGTTTGCGATGCGCGAATAATTTGAATCACTTCGTCTATATTATCTACGGCTATAATTCTGCCTTCCAATATATGTGCGCGTTCTTCGGCTTTTTTGAGTTCATATTGCGTGCGGCGAATAACTACTTCGTGGCGATGTTCCACAAAATATTTAATCAAATCCACCAATCCGAGCAATTGCGGACGACCTTTTACCAGCGCAATATTGTTGATACTGAACGATGATTGCAGGGCAGTGTATTTAAATAATTTATTTAACTCAACATTCGCAACAGCGTCTTTTCTAAGCGTATAAACAATACGCATACCGTCTTTATCCGATTCGTCGTTTACGTCTGAAAGACCCTCTAACCGTTTTTCAATAATGAGTTCCGCGGTTTTTTTAATCAGTTCGGCTTTATTGACTTGGTAGGGAATTTCGCTCACAATAATTTTTTCGCGATTGCCGTCTGTTTCTATAAACGCTTTTCCGCGCATTACTACGCGCCCCTGCCCTGTTTCATAGGCTTGTTTGACGCCTTGATAGCCGTAAATAACGCCTCCGGTAGGAAAATCGGGTGCTTTGATAATTTTTACCAATTCATCTACGCCAATTTCTTTATTATCTATGTAGGCAATAAGTGCGTCTATGGTATCGGAAAGATTGTGTGGAGCCATGTTGGTAGCCATACCTACGGCAATACCCGAAGCACCGTTTACCAGCAAATTGGGAATACGTGTGGGCAATACAAGTGGTTCTTTCAGTGTGTCATCGAAATTCAACTGAAAATCAACGGTTTCCTTTTCTATATCCACAAGCATTTCTTCGGCAATTCGTTCCAATCGTGCTTCGGTGTAACGCATAGCAGCCGGTGGGTCGCCGTCCACCGAACCGTAGTTACCCTGACCATCTACCATAGTGTAGCGCATACTCCACGGCTGAGCCATACGCACCAGCGTTCCGTAAATAGACGAGTCACCGTGCGGGTGATACTTACCCATAACCTCACCCACAATACGAGCCGATTTTTTATATGGTTTATCGGAATTATTTCCCAATTCGTTCATTCCAAACAGCACGCGGCGATGTACCGGTTTCAAACCATCGCGAACATCGGGTAGGGCACGCGACACAATTACCGACATGGAATAGTCGATATATGCCGATTTCATTTCTTCTTCAATATTGAGTTGAATGATTTTTTCTCCTTCGCTTGTCATTATTTTCTTCCTTACGTTTATACATTTTTAAGCAAGCAAATGTACCGTAATTTGTGTTTACCATATATAGTAGTGCACGAATTTTTATTAACATTTTTTGTTAGTAATGTAAAATCGCTGGGGTAAATTCGTATTTTTGGAAAAAAATTACGCTATGAACTATGAAGAAATATGTGCACAGGCACGTGAAATTGTGAAGCAAGTAGGCGTCTATGTGCGCCGTGAAGGGCAAAATCTCACATGGAAGGATATAGAAACCAAAGGTACAAACGATTTTGTAACCGCCATAGATAAAGCTTCGGAAGAACGGCTCGTTGCCGCACTTTCGCAGTTATTGCCCGAAGCGGGTTTTATAGCCGAAGAACAAACTTCTACCAAGCGCGGCGAGGTGTTTAATTGGATTATAGACCCTATTGACGGCACCACAAACTTTATTCACGGACTGCCGCCCCACGCTATTAGCGTTGCCTTAATGCAGACACAGGAACTTGTGGTAGGCATAGTGTATGAAATTACCCGCGATGAATGTTTTTACTCGTGGAAGGGTGGAAAATCGTATTGCAACGAGCGAGAAATTCACGTTTCTAATGTGCAAACCATAGAAAAATCACTCATTATTACCGGATTTCCTTACAACGACCATTCGCGCATGATAGAATTTGAAAAAACCATGAATCATTTTATGAAACACTCGCATGGTTTGCGCCGCTTGGGTTCGGCTGCCACCGATTTGGCGTATGTAGCCTGCGGAAGAGCCGATGCTTTCTACGAATACGCTCTCAAAGCGTGGGACGTGGCGGCAGGTGCAATTATTTTGCGCAATGCCGGTGGTGAAGTTATGGATTTTTCGGGCAACGATGATTGTATTTTCAGCGGTGAATTGATTTCGTGCAACGGCAATTTAAAACAAGAATTGCTTGCGATTATTGAACCCATGATGAAAAGATAATGCGTCAATATGGCAATGCAAACCATTTTCAATTTTTAATTTTCAATTTTCAACTTATGATAGCCATTGCCATACTGAATTGGAACGGACGGGTATTTTTGGAACAATTCCTGCCTTCGGTTGTTGCTCATTCGCCTGCGGAAACGGCGCGTATTTATGTGATTGACAATGCTTCAACCGATGATTCAGTGGCATTTGTGCGCTCGCACTTTCCGCAAATAGTTTGCATAGAACTCGATACAAACTTCGGATTTGCCGAAGGCTACAACAAAGGCTTGGCGCACATTTCGGCGGAATATTACGTATTACTCAATTCCGATGTGGAAGTTACGCCGAATTGGACGGACACTATCATTGCCTACATGAAGGCGCACCCACGCTGCGCTGCGGCTATGCCCAAAATCCTATCCTACACCAAGCGCGATTATTTTGAGTATGCTGGTGCTGCCGGTGGCTTCATAGACCGCTATGGATTTCCGTTTTGCGATGGACGCTTATTTAGTGAAGTGCAAAAAGATTGCGGTCAATATAACAGTAAAAAAGAGATTTTTTGGGCAAGTGGTGCTGCATTCTTTGTGCGCAGCGAGGTGTATTGGGCGTGTGGTGGTCTTGACGCCGATTTTTTTGCCCACATGGAGGAAATTGATTTGTGTTGGCGCATGAAAAATGCCGGATATACTATCATGTATATTCCGCAATCGGCTGTATATCACGTTGGCGGAGGTGCTTTGCCTGCCTTTAATCCATTTAAAACCTACTTGAATTTTCGCAATAACCTGTATGTATTATATAAAAATCTTCCGCACAAACACTTTGTGCAAATTATTTTCATTCGCATGATATTCGATGGTGCAGCCTTTTTGCAATTCGCACTTTCCGGCAAATGGGGCGATGCGAAAGCGGTATTCAAAGCGCATCGGGATTTTTATAAAGCACTTCCTACGTTGCGCACAAAGCGCAAAGAATTGCAGGCGAAACACAAAGCCGTACAGCACCCGCAAATGTATATGGGCAGCATAGTATGGGATTTTTACCTGCGGGGTAAAAAGGCAATAGATATGACGGCTACAAAACGGGCGCAGGCGTAAATTCCTGAAAACTATTATCGCTGAAAAACGTAATAATTTTCGTAACACTTCGCTCCTTCTGCGGTTTTTCTTCGTAATTTTTGGCTGCCGTTATTGCCGGTTCTTGTGTTTGTGCGACTGTGTGCACGTGTTCTGGTTCTTGTGTGTGCTCTTCTACGAGTATAGTTTCTGTCATTCCGAATAAATCGCGTTGTGCCGGTTCTTCCGCCACTCGCTGCCGTGTACTTGCGGCGGCTTTTCCCGAAATAAACCACGAAATATCAATATCGGGAAAGCGAGCGCACATTTTTTCTATAAAATCGAGGCTGGGTTTACTCCTGCGCGAAAGTATGTGCGAAATATTGGAACGCTGCACAGAAATTTCATCGGCAAAGGCAGACGCGCTCAACGATTTTTGATTTAAAATTATTTGTAATCTGTCGGCTATATCTTGATTCATTCTTGTAATTTTTGAGATTACAAATGTAATTATTATTTTGTTTACTTTTGTAATTACTTAATGATTATTTTTGTAAACAACAACTATTTCGGGAAAATAAACCTAAACGAATTATACGTTATATACTCGTATTTTAGGGTATTAGGTATTCTGCCATAATGCCTCAAAAAATATTGTTTACATGCTTGTTTTTAGTCTATTATGCCGGTTTTTGGCAGTATATTATAGCGCGTGTGTATTCGCGGAATTAGTACTGTATTAAAGTATTCTAATGATTAGAGTTTCCACATAAAGTGTTTTGTGTGAAATTAAACATAAAATACTGATTTTCATTGTATTGTATAGTGTTTGAATGGGTATTTCAACCGATTTTTCGCTAAATGCGCAAAAACACTTATAGTATATTTGCAAATAACTATCATAAAATACTGATTTTATGACTATTACAACAAATAAAATTGCAGTTGATTTTGTAATAATTTACAATCCTAAACGATTACAAATGTATGCAACAAACATACTAAAAGAGTAGTATTTATGGTCTTTTAGTGATGTTTGTATTTGTAACTTTGTGATTTTATTTCTGATTTGTAAACATTACAGCACGTTCAAGTGCTTGTGTACAGAATAATAACACTGCTTCGGCAGTTTTGTGTATCAGAGCCGGTAATTGTTCTTCTTCACTCCTATTCCATTCTCCCAGCACAAAGTCTATTTGTTGTCCTTTTGAAAAATTATTGCCCACGCCAAATCGCAGACGTGCATAATTTTGATGTCCAAGCGTAGCCTGAATATGTTTCAAGCCATTGTGCCCACCATCGCTCCCTTTGCCTTTCATGCGCAGAGTTTCAAATGGCAGCGCGAGGTCGTCCACCACCACCAATACGTTTTCTATGGGTACTTTTTCTTTTTGTGCCCAATAATGCAGGGCTTTCCCCGAAAGATTCATGTATGTAGTAGGTTTTATGAGAATAATCGTGCGCGATTTATAGGAAAATTCCGCCACAAAAGCGTGTCTATCTAAACGAAACGTGGCATTGTGCGCCTTTGCGAGGGCATCAACTACTTTGAAACCTATATTATGGCGCGTATTTTCGTATTCTTCGCCAATATTTCCCAGCCCTACAATTAAATATTTCATGTGTTTATGGTGTTTGAGTGAAATTATGCTATCCTACGCACACTTCAAAAAGAGAATCTTCTTGAAAATATTCGTTGGCTATCCGCTGTAATTCCTGTGCGGTAATACAACGAATGGTATTCCAATAGTTTTGATAATAATCGTTGGTTAATTCAAATTCCATCAAGAACTTACAACTATCACTTAATGCAAAACAACCGTCAAAATTGCGAGCCATAGTAGCCAACATATAATTGCGCACGCTGTGCAGTTCTTCGGTGGGTACAAGTTCGGTGCGCAAGCGTGCAAGTTCTTTATACACCTCTTCGGCAGCCTGCGAGCGCACTTCTTTTTTCACTTGCGAGGCTATTACAAAACAGCCGGAAGCCTTATACGGCACTATTCCCGACCCTATTCCGTAAGTATAGCCCTTATCTTCGCGAATATTGCTCATTAATCGCGAACCGAAATAACCGCCCAAAATAGTATTCAATACCTGCAATGCTGCATAATCGCGGTGATGCACGTTGATGATGGGTTTTCCTATGCGCAAGGCTGTTTGCACCGCATTATCGCGCTCCACATAGTGTTTTTGTTCGGCACTTTGCTGCATGGCAAAGGCTGTATATTCGCGCACTATCGGCGTTTGTTTCCATGATTGCTCGCCAAAATATGTTTCAAGCATTACTCCATGTTTTTCTTGAAATGCTCCGGAAATCAATATGTTACAATAGTTCGGTTGTAAGTTTTTACTATGATATTTTACTATATCATTGCGCGTGAGATTGAGAAAATCTTCCGGCTCTGCCGATTTTCCGTATGGGTGTTGAGTACCAAAAAGCGTGCGAGCAAAGAGTTTTTGTGCCGCTACTTCCACTTTTTCGCGTTCTATCATGTATTGTTGCTGTTTTTTTGCAATGTAAGTATCCAATTTTTCTTGCAAAAACAAAGGGTTTTTCAGCATTTCATGCACAATTTTCACGCTTTGTTCGGCGTGCTTTTCCAAACAATACAAACTAATTACCGAACTCTGTTTTGATGTATTGTAATACACATAACTACCAAGAAAATCAAGTTGTTCGGCACATTCTTCGGCAGTAAAACTTGAACTTCCTTCACTCAGTAAATTGAGCGTAGCCGAAGACACCAACGGTTTATGCTGATAATATTCTCCGGCATTGAATATAAAATCTATTTTCAGCACTTGCAATTCCCCTGCTTGAATGGAATATACCGGCACAGCATTGCTGAGTGTGTGTACTTTATACGGTATGGGTGCAAGTGTTTCTAAAACTTTGAAATCGGGGGCTTGTGAGCGATGTATCATTGTTTGTAATTTTTTGCATAATAATAAAGCGTAGAATCATTGCTTTCGCGGAAAATTTCACCTGCAATTCGCTGAAAGTCAGTTACACTAACATTCTGATACTTACTTATTTCTGTATTTATCAAATTCACATCGCCCAACTGTGCAAATTTTGCCATATTCATTGCTTTATTCAATATGGTGGTTTCGTTGAAAATAATGTGTGATTCTATTTTATTTTTCACTTTTTGCAATTCATATTCGCGCAGAGCTTCGCGTTGTAACTTGTGCAATTCTGCATAAATAGCGGTTTCAGCGGTTTTCATAGACACTCCCGGCATTACATTTCCGCAAATAATGAGCAGTCCGGCGTGGTCTTCGCCGGTAATGTAGGCATTGATTTCACTGAACAGTTTCTGATTTTGCACCAGCGACACATACAATCGTGCCGATTTTCCGTTGGAAAGCACGTCTGAAAGCATGTCGCAGGCGTAGTAATCGGGGTGCAGACGGTTATACATGTGAAATGCTTTGTAAATAGCGTTTGTGGGCACATCGCGCTCCACGCTAAGGGTGCGTTTTTCCGTTTGCGGCGGTTCTTGCGCTATTGTACGACTATACAGCGTGCGAGCGGGAATATCGCCATACCACTTGTGCGCCAAGCACTCGGCTTCTTTCGCGCTGATATTGCCCGAAAAGGTAAGAATGGCATTATTTGGTGCGTAGTGCGCGTAAAAAAACTCACGCACGTCGGTGAGTGTAGCATCTTCTATGTGCTCTATATTTTTACCTATGGTAGCCCACTGATACGGGTGAATTTTGTAGGCAAGCGGACGTAACAGCAAGTAAGCATCGCCGTAAGGACGGTTTAAATAGCGTTGCTTAAATTCCTCTATCACAACGTTTTTCTGAATATCTAAACTGCGTTGCGAAAAATCCAATTCCAACATTCTATCCGATTCCAACCAAAATCCGGTTTCTCTATTTTCTTTGGGTAGCGTAAGATAATAATTGGTAATATCGGTGTTGGTAAAGGCATTATTTTCGCCACCCACGAGTTGCAGGGCGGCGTCATAATCGGGAATGTGTTTGGAACCGCCAAACATAAGGTGTTCAAATAAATGAGCAAAACCCGTTCGGTCGGGATTTTCGTTTTTTGACCCCACTTTGTAGAGCGTATTCATTGCCACAAAGGGAGTTGTAAGGTCTGTATTTACAATACATTGCAGTCCGTTATGTAAAGTAAAATTTGTATATTGTATCATAGAAAATGTGTGTCGAAAAACGTTATAATAAAGTACTTGCCAACTCCGAAAGTTCGCTGCGTTCGCCTTTCACCAAATTGATGCTTGCAAAGGGTTTTTGCCCCTTCATTTTGGCACTCAGGTGCGAAAGTCCATTCGATAAACTATCTAAGTAAGGTGAGTCAATTTGCTGAATATCACCGGTGAATACTATTTTAGTTCCTTCGCCGGCACGGGTAATAATTGTTTTCACTTCGTGGGGCGTCAAGTTCTGTGCTTCGTCTATTATAAAATATACTTTTGAAAGCGAGCGTCCACGAATATACGCCAGCGGCGAAATTTCGAGTTTTCCGTTATCTAACATGGCATCTATGTCGGCTATTCGTTGGTTTCGTTTGATTAAATTTTGCTTGATTACCTGCAAATTGTCGAACAACGGCAACATATAGGGGCGAATTTTATCTTTTTCATTTCCCGGCAAATAGCCCATTTCCTTATTTCCCATAGCCACAATAGGGCGTGCGAGGAGAATTTGCTCGTAATTTTCGTGTACTTGCAGGGCGGCAGCAAGCGCGAGTAAGGTTTTTCCTGTGCCGGCAGTTCCGGTAAGGGCTATGAGTTTTATGCTGTCATCGGTAAGTGCGTGGAGTGCAAAACTTTGTTCGGAATTGCGCGGTTCTATACCCGAAGCGTAGGTTTTATCTACCCGTTCCACCTTATTGGTAAAGGGATTGTAATATACCATTACGCGCGAATTGTCGTAGCGTAGAAAAAAATATTCGTTGTTTTCGGGACGGGCTATACCTATTTCTTCGGGCGAAAACTGCGGCGTGGCGTGTTTTGCATAAAATTTATTGATAATTTCGGCACTTGCCACCGGAATCACACGCACACCATCTTCTATGAGGTCAAGATTTTCAATTTTATCGTTCTCAAAATCCTCTGCCGGCACTCCTATCGACTTAGATTTCATGCGTAAATTGATGTCTTTCGACACCAAAATTACGGGTGTATCTTCCTGTAAATCATGTAATTCTTCCTTCATATTTACGGCAGTAGCCAAAATTCGGTGGTCGGGAATTTGTTCTACGAAGGATTTTTGCAGAATTTCGGGATAGCGCGAAAGCGTTTTTACAAAAATTTTACCGCGCCCCTCGCCCAATTCCACACCGTGCGTAAATATATTTTCATCGGAAATTTTATCCAAATCGCGCATAAATTGCCGTGCATTCCAACCAAGTTCGCTTTCATCTTTTTTAAACTTATCCAATTCTTCGAGCACCGCTATTGGAATCACTATATCGTTATCGGCAAAGGCGTACATAGCCTTGTGATTGTGCAGAATAACGTTGGTATCTAATACAAATATTTTCTTTGCCATAGTAGTTTTGTTTTGTAACGCTGTATATCAAAGGCTAAAAATACAGATTTTAGCCGAATACACAAGGCTTTGTTTACTTATTGTTTACAATTCATACCGCCCCTTGCCTTTGTATCGCCACCATATAATCATGGCAAAACCAAACAACATTCCGCCCAAGTGAGCAAAATGCGCCACATTGTCGGTTACGGAATTGCTCACACCCGAAAATAATTCAATGGCACCGTATAAAATCACAAAATATTTTGCTTGTATGGGTATGGCAAAGAATATATACAGGTAGGAATTGGGAAAGAGCATGCCAAACGCCATAAGCAGCCCGAAAATTGCGCCCGAAGCACCTATTGTTACAGAGTTGATAATCAAATTCAACTGCCCCCATAAGGGTTGTGCATAATTTTGCCCACGCATGAGTACCGCACCACCTTCGCGCGAAAGCAGTTGCAGTATTTCGGCGGCTTGGTCGGGTGGCAACTGTGCCGCAAGGCTGCGAATGCGAATATAGGCAACCGCAATTTGTACAATGCCAGCACCAATACCGCACACCATATAGAAAATAAAAAATCGCTTCGGACCCCAAAATTGCTCCAAAATAGAACCAAACATCCACAGGGCAAACATATTGAAAAACAAATGCCCTATGCTAGCGTGCAAAAACATATACGATACCAACTGCACCGGTTTGAAGCCTGCGGAGGAAATATAGTGCAAACCGAGTAATTCACTCACATCGTAGCCATACATACTGCGCAGCGCAATATCTATAATAAAGGCTACCACATTGAGCAAAAGTAAATTTTTTACCACCGGCGGAATAGCCGAAAATCCTGAAAGAGAGAAATTACTCATAGATTAGGGGTTAGAAAATTAAGTTTTAGTTCTTTCAAGTGCAAATATATAAAAAAACTCCGCACAATTTTTACCACAAGAAAAATTATGCGGAGAGGTTTGTTTTTCAATCCTTCATACGTGTCGGGTGCAATTTTTAATTTGAAATTTACCAGATTTCAAATACCCGCCGTATAAGTTTTAACGTTTTTTTGTATGTGTCATAGAGTATTATATCTTCTCTGCCACGCGCACATTTTCGTTTAACCAATCAATCCAATATTGTACTTTTTCTTCGGACGTCATGACTTTTGTTGTTGTATAGAATTTTTATAGAAGTACAAATATATCATTTTTTCAAAAATCTCCACTTCAATTATTGAATTTCCTGAAAATTTCGCTGTAATCGAGTATCACTATGGCGCGTTTTCCATCGGCGGAAAGATTGTGTTCGGTGCATTGAAAGAGTTGTGCTAAAAAGAGTTGCATTTCGCTTTGCTGCATGGTAGGATTGCGAAAGAGTGCCGCCGATTGTGCAAGAGCACGCACTATGCGTTCGCGAGCGTTGAGGGATTTTCCTTCTTCGTATTCCGCCACGCATTGATGCAAAATTGCTTCGGCTTGCGCTGTGTCTATATCTGCCGGTGTGCCGTGAATTACAAAAGTATTGTTACCAAAGTGTTCTATTTCAAATCCCAATTCGGTAAGTTGGGGAAAAATTTCGAGTAATACGCTCATTTCCTGCGCAGTAACATCTATGCGAATGGGGACAATAGAACGCTGCGCTACATTCTTCGCAGTTTGCAATTGTGCCATAAATCGTTCGTACAATATACGACTATGGGCGCGTTTGATGTCTATGAGCATCAAACCCGTTTTCCCCTGTGTGAGTATGTATTTCTTCTGAATTTGCATACAGGTTCCCGTTTCATGCACTTGTTTTTCGCCCTCAGTATTGAGTGCCGAACGGAAGGTTTGCTGCTGCGGTAGAGGATTTTGCGCAGCGGAAAGGTCGAATAATTGTTCCCAATGCTGCGGAGATTGCTTGTGAGGAGCGGAATACAAACCGGCTCCCCCTCTATGTTTCTCCGTTTTCTCGTTCTCAAAAGGATTATAGTGCGGATTGACACTGAAATTTGGAATATTCACTTCACCCTGCGCAGGAAGCGCAAAAAGGTCGGAATAATTGGTATCGTCTGCAAAATCGAGGGAGGGTACTATATTATTGCGCCCCAGCGTGTGCTTTACCGTTGCTTCCAAAAGATGCACAATATTCTGTTCTTCCACAAATTTTATTTCGGTTTTCGTGGGGTGAATGTTCACATCTATATGCGCCGGATTGACATCAAAAAACACAAAATAGGGCGGAAAATCTTTGGACGCAATCAAATTTTGATAGGCTCGCATAATAGCCGCCTGAAAACTTTTTTGCCGAAAAAATCGCTTATTGACAAACAAATATTGCGAATACGAGTGTTTTTTTGCCACTTCGGGCGTGCCCACAAATCCGTGAATAGCCACTATGGACGTTTGCCCCTCTATGGGCAGCAGTTGCGCTTCTACTTTTTTTCCGAAAATAGCACCAATGCGCTGTTTGAGGTTAGTTGCCGAATATTTTGCAAACAAACTATCGTCCACGAAAATAGAAAACGCCACATTGCAGTGCGCCAGCGCAATTTGCGTGATTTCGTTGAAAATAAATTTTTGCTCCACTTGGTTGGTTTTCAAAAATTTTCGCCGTGCGGGAATATTGTAAAACAAATTTTTGACCACAAAGGTAGTTCCCACCATGCACGAAACCGGTTCTTGCAAGTCCACTTCCGATGCTTTTATTACGAGGCGCGTGCCGCAATCGTTTTCCGGCTGGCGCGTGCGCACTTCCACATGAGCCACTGCCGCTATAGACGCCAAAGCCTCGCCGCGAAAGCCCATAGAGGTTATGGCAAAAATATCTTCGGCACTGCGAATTTTCGATGTTGCATGCCGCTCAAAAGCCATTCGCACATCGGTTTCACTCATACCCTTGCCGTTGTCGGTTATTTGCAAGAGCGTGCGCCCTGCATCTACTATTTTTATGGTAATATCCGTTGCTCCGGCGTCAATGGCATTTTCCAATAATTCCTTTACCACCGAAGCCGGACGCTGCACCACCTCTCCTGCCGCAATTTGATTTGCCACCGAATCGGGTAAAAGTTGTATAATATCGGACATGAGCGAATAACTGAATAATTGAATAACAGAATGACTGAATGTTGCAAAAATACATATTATCGCCGACATATACCACTGGCTCTCTCCTATTGTTATTCACAATTCGTAAACGAAATAGTAATTTTCACTCACGGAGTTATATTCTCAATTACAGTGTACCGTTGCCACTGCATTAACGTAAAAATTATACAGAGAATATCTATAAACAATCGCCCAAACGTGTATGATACGTTTGGGCGATTTTGTTTTTTACCGATTAGCCGTTATTTCATTTCTAAAAATGTTTGTTGTACATGGCTCCCTTTTTCGGTTGCGCCCAAAATTTTCACTTCAAACGAAGCATAATCCTGAGGTAAATCGTTTTGAGAAATTCGTAATGAAATTCTTTTTCCTTTGTCGCGAGCGGGTGCATATTCATATAATACTACGTCCTGTTTTTTTATTACCGTTCCGGTTTTCGATATGTAAGAAATCTGCAAACGAATATCTTGAAAACTAGTAAATGCCGCTTCATTGCGAATTACTCCTTCCAATAAAGCACCATCGGGAGCATATCGAGCATTTTCAAATAAGGTTTCATTTGCTATTTTCTTCCGTTGATTTTTCAGTTCTGCACCTGAAATCGAAAGAAATAGTTGAGGATTTGCTCGTTCTATTACCCATAATTGTTTTGCCGCTGAAAGATATGTACCTCTCAACATTTCTTCGTCTTTTTCTCTATTTTGTGCCGAAACATTTCCTATATTCACAAGCAAAAACACCACAACGCTTGTAATTGTTCCAATAATTTTCTTTTTCATTGTTCTTGTATTTAAAATTGTTTTTGTTATTTTTATTTATTCTTCCTCAATTTTTTGCACATCCAGCAATACAGGAGTGTGATGATGTCCTGAAATTGCACCGAAAAATATGCCTGATACGCGCACAGTTTTATTTTTATACGGACTAAATTTTACATTGGAAGTTGAGGCTAATTGAAATTTTTCAATATTATAGGTTGTAACATCAACATCGCCTTCTTCACGTTCTTTCACATGAGAAATTACATTAATAGGACTATCAAGATAGAGCATATACGCATCTTCTCGTGCATCGGTTTGTGGATTTTCGCCATAACCCGGAGGACCAAAAAAAGTTTCAATTTTTATTTTTCCTGATATTACCGATATTTCCGGGTAAAATGAATAATCTTGCTTGTTACTCTGTGAGTTCTTTTTCGCAAGATTTTTATCGGTTACTAAATCCCCCTCTACCACAATTTTATAACCGTCATCGGTATTTCTAAAAACCAAGTACGAAGGATAATCACTCGTGGCTTGATGTACGGTAACTCGTTTTACAAAACTGCACGTAATTTCGTCATCGCCACTCTGTTCTACGGCTATATCTCCATATATTTGTTGGTAGAAATCCGGTGATTTTTTGAAAAGGGCTAATTTCTTTTCTATACAGGTGTTTTTATCCAACTGAGTGCCATAGAACAACACCGAATTATCGAAGAGTTGTGAAAACGCGCCAACGTCTTTTTTTACGTGAGCACTATTCCATTGTTCCACCAAATTGCTAAGTGCCGCTTCATTGTTTTGCATCGCAGTGGCATTGTTTTCGGTATTTGCGTTGGTATTTCCTGAACAGGAAGAGAAAAACAGTGCATAGCACAGAATACTTGTTGTAATGATTACAGTTCTCATAGTTTTTTGAATTTAATTAATAACTTGTATCGGTAACAATCACATTGAACGACTCCCACTTTGAGGGAGCCGGTGCTTCTATTCTAAAATAAGTACATGTGTTTGGTTTAAAATACTCATATATTACTTCGTTATGGCTTCCTGTAACTGTTCCTGTTTTTGAATAGTACTGAATTTGCACGCGCACATCTTTGAACACGGCTTGTGTAGCAGAATTTTTAATACAACCTTTCACCACCGCGCCGCCCCACAGAGTTGGACGTGCTGTCAAATCATTTGCGCTCAAATAGTTTGTATAATTTTCTTGTTCTTGTTGCAACAACTCTTGACGCAACTCCGCTTCGGTTTTTGGTCGGCTGTAATTACTTCTTGGACTGCTGTAACGTTCGCTACTTGAATTATCATAATCATAGGACGTATCATTATAGTTTTCAATAATAATAAACACTGCCCATGCAAGCACAATCACTCCTATAACTGCACCTAATATAATTAATATTTTTTTCATATTCATAATTTTTACTTGTTATTACATAATTGGAGCAGCATCTATAATGCGGCAACTAAACGAATCCATTGCCGAAGGATATTCTTCCGCCGGTACAGTGATTGAAAAGTACGTGGAAGTACTTGCAGCAAATCCCTGATTGAGCACATAATATGATGTCATAAGAGGACTGCCATTGGAAGAAAAATACGTAACTTCCAACATTACATAGCCATAAGCAGCAAGCGTGGCTCTGTTTTCTATTCTTCCCTCAATTTCGGCACCATTATTCAGTAAAAATCCGCCAAAAAGTCCTTTGGCACGACAGCTTACATTCTTAGTATTCAAATAAGAAAGTGGTGTAGTAGTTTCGACCTGCCAGAGTTCTTGGCGCAACTGCTCCGCACTTTTTGAAGGTCCGGGAGGTGAATCTACACACGCACTTGCAAAGAACATAAGTGCAGTGCAAATCAGAATGGTAATTTTTTTCATTGTAGTTGTTGCTTTACTTCGCTCCTTGTAGCGAAGGGTTTAATTTAAAAAATGAATAAAAAAAACCGCAGTCGCTGCGCGAGCAGCAACTACGGTATGAGGCTATAAAAACACAACGAGCAGAAGTACTCGTGTAGGCTCCTTGAAAATTATCTGAACAAAAAGAATGTGTATAAGTAGTTGAATCACACCTATTTACACAAAAATTGGGGGGGGGTAAAATGTTGATATTCAACACAATAGGGGCATCATATTTCCAATAATCGAAAATATGCTTGTGTACAGTGTTTTGGTAAAGTCCTATCATAGTGCTTTTTTATATTTAACCACAAATATACGCATTTTATGAAATCAATCACATATATGTATGCAAAAAATCATATTTTTGTTTCATAACGCTATTTTTTTTGCAATTATTGTGCCATAAATATACGGCACTTCTAAAAAATTAAACCGTCATTCCACACTCCCCTAAGCCCTATTTCCTATATCCTAATCACTGTTAATAAAAAACTGAAAACTCCGGTTGCTAATTGCCGATACTTTACTACCTTTGCGCCGTTATGGAAAATTTTATAGTATCAGCACGCAAATATCGTCCCGCAACCTTTGCTTCGGTGGTGGGTCAAAATTCTATTACTCAAACACTTAAAAATTCCATTGCCAATAAATATTTGGGGCAAGCCTATTTATTTTGCGGTCCGCGAGGAGTGGGAAAAACCACTTGTGCGCGAATTTTTGCAAAAACTATCAACTGCATGAATCTTACGCCCGAAGTGGAAGCCTGCAACGAATGTGAATCGTGCAAGTCTTTCAACGAATCGGCGTCCTTCAATATTCACGAATTAGATGCCGCATCGAATAACTCGGTGGAAGACATTCGTTCGCTCATAGACCAAGTGCGCATTTCGCCACAAATAGGAAAATACAGCATTTACATTATAGACGAGGTGCACATGCTCTCTACGGCTGCTTTCAATGCGTTTTTGAAAACGCTGGAAGAACCGCCAAAACACGCGATTTTTATACTTGCCACCACCGAAAAACACAAAATTCTGCCCACCATTCTTTCGCGCTGCCAAATATTTGATTTTCAGCGTATTCGTGTAGAAGACATGGTAGAGCACTTGGCTACGGTGGCAGCGCAAGAGCACATTCCCGCCGAACGCGAGGCTCTGAATGTAATTGCCCTCAAAGCCGATGGTGGTTTGCGCGATGCACTTTCTATTTTCGACCAAATTGCGAGTTTTTCCAATCGAAACATTACCTATCAAAGCACCATAGAGAATTTGAATGTGCTTGATTATGAGTATTTTTTTCGTCTTACCGACTGTTGCTTGCAGGAAAATTACGTGGAAGCACTCTTAATTTACGACCAAATTTTAAATAAAGGTTTCGAGGGCAATAATTTTCTTTCTGGTTTAACGGCGCATTTTCGCAATGTGCTGGTGAGCAAAGACCCCAAAACGGTGGAATTACTCGAAGTAGGCGATAGTATTCGCCAGCGGTATATGCAGCAAGCGCAAAATTGTTCGGTGGATTTTTTGTACAAAGCAATGAATTTTGCGGCGCAATTCGATGAAAAATACAAGCAGTCGAACAACAAACGCCTGCACGTAGAATTGGCTCTGCTGCACATTAGCAATATTGTAAAAAAAAAAGTCCTGACGTAGAAGAAAATCTTACACCTGCTCCCACCGCAACAGTTCCACCAGCGAACTCCGCCACAAAACAAGCACAATTCTACCCCACGCTGAGCAAATCGTTCAAAGATATGAAACAGGGCACTGCGCCTGCTCCGGAGGAAACACTCCAAGTGAAGGAAACACCCGTAAACTACCAAAAACCGGAAGAAAAAACCGAAATACACACACAACGTGCTGTTAATCAAGGAAATATAACCGCCGCATGGCAGGAATGTAAGCGGCAATTTTCCGGTGATATGCAGTTGCAGGTAATTGCACAAAATATAGAACTCTCGCTCCAGTCCGCCACAGAATTACAGTGTACCCTGCAAGCCGCAACGCAGCAATCCACTTTTGAACAAAAAATTCAACCGCTCATTATTCGCCACTTTCGCGAAGTGTTTGGCGTAAGTTTTTCGCTGAATATTGCGATTTCCGAAGTGCTAACAGAACAAAAATTATATACGCCGCACGAAAAATTCGAGTATTTGGCACAAAAAAATCCTGCGGTGGAATTGCTCAAACAAAAACTGCATTTGGAATTGTAATCACATACCATAATATATTATGAAAACACTTCTTCTTATTTGTTTTACACTTGCGCTACAACCGCTTATGGCACAAAAAGATAGCATACCGGAACCTGCGGAATTAGAATATTATTACCGAAAAATAGCACCTTCCGACAGCCACATTCAGTATAGTGGCAGAGTTGATAAGTCCAACGATGCGAAGTATGTGTTTTCACACTGCGGCGTAAGCATTCGCAGTAGTTTTGAAGGTTCTTCCATAGCGGCAGAATTTACCGAATACGGCAGCGGCACTGCCACAGGCACCAATTATTTTACCATAATTATAGACGGCGCGGTGCAAGAAAATCCTCTGCAACTCCGCCCCGAAAAGCACTTTTACACACTCGCAGAGAATTTGAACGACAGTATTCACACGATTGAAATTTTTAAGCGTACCGAAAGTCAGGTGGGTACGGTGACATTTCAGGGATTTTTTATAGAACCGGGTACCGAATTGCACTATCCGCGCCTGCAATCGAATTTAAAAATTGAATTTATCGGTAATTCCATTACCACCGGTTACGGCAATGCGGCATCGTTTACAGCAGAGGAAGTGCAAAAAAACAGCGGTTTTAATTCCGTCAATCAAAATAATTTTATGGCGTGGGGCGCAATTACCACGCGCAATTTGATAGCGCAGTATTCCTGCGTAGCATATTCGGGGCGAGGATTGTTTCAAAACAATACCGGTAGCACCAAAGGCACCGTGCCGCAATTCTACGACCGTGTAATTCCCGATAGCGCACAACCGCTGTGGACAGAAGCCGACCGCAAAAATTTTGAACCAAATTATATTGTTATCAACGTGGGTACGAATGATTTTTATGCCGAGCGCGTGAAGGGACGCTCAAAATACGTAACACAAGAAAAATTTGTGAATGCCTACGTGGATTTTATCAACACCCTTCGCTCCTATTATCCGCAGGCAACCATTATTTGCACCGTAGGTGTAATGATGAGCGATGACTACCCCAAAGGAGCGCAACAGTGGACACGCATACAGGAATATGTGCAGGCGGTGCGCCGTCATTTCGTGGAAAAAGGCGACAATCGCGTGTTATACCTGAATTTGGGGCAACAAACCGCTCCTTACGGCGAAGATTGGCATCCGAGCATAGCCACACACCAAAAAATGGCAGAAACACTCACGAATTTTATTTTGCGCGATATGCTCAACCGATAACCCATGATAAAAGAATATGCCATAGTATTTGTAGGCGGCGGCGTGGGAAGTGTGCTGCGCTATTCTATTTCGCTTGCACTGCAAAAGTTCCAAATTCTCTTGCACGGATTTCCGCTGCATACCTTCGCGGTAAACGTATTGGGGAGTTTTGTGATAGGATTACTTATGGGCTATTTATACAAAAATCCCACACATTGGTTGTTTCTGCTCTTTGTAGTGGGCGTGTGCGGCGGATTTACCACCTTTTCCACTTTCGCACTCGAATCGGTAAATTTACTGAAAACTCAGCACTTCGCCACCATGATTGTGTATATGCTTTCCTCTCTTGCCCTGTGCGTAAGTGCAGTCTTTGCTGCTATGCGCATTGTGGGGTGATTTTGCAAAAAACAAGTACTACACAAAGCATTTCGCCTCAAAACTTGTTTACTACTTTTTGTTATGTCTAACTCCTCATTCCTATTTCCTATGTATTTTTGCTTTTTATTACCGTGAGCCATGCAGCAAAGTAGTTACAAAACCATAGAAACACCCTGCGAAGGACTTTTTAAGGACAAAGGAAGTAAATTCTTCGCCTTTGCCTACCCCATAGATACCGCAGCGCAGGCAAAACCACTCATAGACAGTCTGCGCAAGGAACATCACGGAGCACGACACCTATGCTGGGCATATAAACTTGGCTATTCCGGCAGCGAATATCGCACAAACGATGACGGCGAACCCGCCAATACCGCAGGAAAACCGATTTTGGGACAAATAGACGCCTTTGGATTGACAAACATATTGCTGTGTGTAGTTCGCTACTTTGGCGGCACCTTGCTCGGCGTAGGCGGGCTGATACAAGCATACAAAGAAGCCGCTCGCGAGGCACTTTCTGCTGCACATATAGTAGAACGAAGTATTGAAAAACACTTCACAATCAACTGTAAATATTCATTGCAAACTACGGTAAATCAAATACTAAAACAACACAACGCTCGTGTGATTTCACAATCGTTCAATCAATCCTGCCGCCTTACCTGCGCCATACCCATTACCCACGCAGAATCCTTCTTGGCTTCAATTACGAATTACCAATTACAAATTACGAACGGCAAAGGTGAAGATATACACAAACAGAATCAAGACTGTCATTGCGAACAACGTGAAGCAATCTATACTGAATAACTAACAACTAACAACTAACAACTAACAACTACTATGAAACCTTTTGTGAAAATAATTTTCGTATTATTATGTGTATCAGTAATATACGGTTTTTTAAATCCACAGTCGCCATGCACGCACGCAGTAAATCCTTCTCCCGACCCGTTTGCCAACGTGCCTACCGCATGGGCAGATAGTGTGCTCAAAACCATGACACTTGATGAAAAAATCGGGCAACTATTTATGGTAGCCGTGTATGCCAATCCAAAACAAAGCAACTTTGCACAAACCGAAAAATTGATACGCGAAAGTCATATTGGCGGTGTGATTTTTATGCAAAGTAATCCTTCCGAACAAGTACGATATACCAATCATTTTCAATCAATTAGCAAACTACCGCTTTTGATTTCCATAGACGGCGAATGGGGACTTGCCATGCGCTTAGACAGTACTATTTCTTTTCCTAAACAGTTGATGTTGGGCGCAATCGCCGATAATACGCTTATTTATGCTATGGGTGCCGAAATTGCCCGTCAATGCCATCGCATGGGTATTCATATCAATTTTGCGCCTTCGGTGGATATAAATAATAATGCCAACAATCCGGTTATCAACTTTCGTTCCTTTGGCGAATTGCGCGAAAATGTGGCACAAAAAGGTTTAGCCTACATGACCGGAATGCAAGATAATCAAATACTTACCACTATCAAACATTTTCCCGGACACGGCGACACCGACACCGATTCGCACTTCAATATGCCGGTGATTCCTCACAAAAAAGCACGTTTGGATTCAGTAGAATTTTACCCCTTTCGCTACTTAATTCAGCGTGGGGCTACGGGTGTTATGGTGGCACACTTGTATGTGCCTGAATTGGAAAAAACCAAAAATATTCCTTCCACACTTTCTCCTGCCATTATTACCAATATTTTACGTAAAAATATGGATTTCAAAGGATTAGTATTTACCGATGCACTCAATATGCAGGGTATTGCCAAAAATTTTCCGGTGGGCGACCGCGAAATTCGTGCGCTTTTGGCGGGCAACGATGTCCTTCTTTTTCCCGAAAATGTAGCTGCTGCCATTAGCGAAATTAAAGCAGCAATAGCATCGAAACGAATTAGTGAAGATATAATAACCGCACACTGCCGTAAAATATTGATAGCCAAAACATGGTCGGGACTTACTTCAAGTACTTTCTCTCCTATTCCGCTCGAAAATTTGTACAAAGACCTCAATACCGATGCAGCAAAAGCACTCAATAAAAAACTCATTCGCGCGGCTATTACAGTGGCAAAAGACAGTAAAAAACAACTACCTATCAATAAATTGGAAACACAAAAAATTGCCTACGTGCGTTTTTCCGATTCACAAAATGATGCGTTTTACACCGTAGCAAAAAATTATACAAATATCGCGAAATATACTGTAACGCCTGCCAATGCTGCCTCGCACCTGCCCGATGTGCTCAAAAAATTGAAAGACTACACTACCGTGATTGTTAATTTAGAAGCATCGACCGCCTATGCAGCAAAAAATTACGGCATTAGCGATGCGCATATAGATATGGTGAGTCAAATTGCGAAAAGCAATAACGTTATTTTGGTACTGCATGGCAATCCTTACATTTTGAACCGCTTAACCGCCGTAGTTCCTGCAATTTCAAGTATTGTGGTGGGCTATGATTTTACCGCTGCGGTGCAGCAAGAAACACCGCAAGTACTTTTTGGCGCACTGCCGGCAAATGGAACATTGCCGGTAACTGCCGGCGGCATTAAAGCCGGCACAGGCATTACCCTTGCGTGGCAAAAACGCCTGCGCTATGCCGAACCCTTCGATGTGGGTATGAACGAAAATACGTTGCAAAAAATTGACAGCGTGATACAAGTAGCCCTCGATGCTGCCGCAATGCCGGGCTGTCAAGTGTTGGTGGCTCGCAAAGGCGCAGTGGTGTATCACAAAGCCTTTGGCACGGTAAGCACCTCTTCTTCGCGCGAAGTAGAAAGCGAAACACTCTACGACATAGCCAGCATTACCAAAGCGGCGGCAACTACGGTGGGACTTATGAAACTCTATGATGAAGAAAAATTCCGCCTCGATGCCATACTTGTAGATTACCTGCCGCAAGCGCAAGGCAGCGATAAAGACACGCTACGGTTTTACAACATTCTCACCCACCAATCGCAACTGCCGGCGGGCTTGCCCTTTGTGCAAAATATGATTGCCAATTTTTCGGAGCCGGGCACAAAAAGCAAGAAGGAAAGTTTTGAATTTCCTTACAAATTCAGTGATGGCGTGTTTCTTTCACGCCATTTTGCGTTTAAAGACAGTACAATTTCTCACGAAAAAACCGACCTTTATTCCGTGCCTGTGGCGCACAAAGTATTTATCAATCCTGCCATGAAAGATAGCATGTTTACCACAATTTTCAATGCAAAATTATTGCCTAAAAAACAAGTGGTATATAGCGATTTGGGCTTTATGCTCATGGCGGAAGTCATTAAAAACCTGAGCAATCAACCCATAGACCAATATATGGAAACAGAATTTTATCATAAATTGGGTGCACACTCGCTCTGTTACAATCCCCTGCGATTTTTCAGCAAACAGCAAATTACCCCTACCGAACACGATTATATTTTCCGCCGACAATTAATTCACGGCTACGTGCACGACCCCGCAGCGGCTATGTTGGGCGGAGTGAGCGGTCATGCGGGCTTGTTTTCCAATGCCAACGATTTGGCAAAAGTATTCCAAATGTTGCTCAATGGCGGCACTTACGGCGATACTCAATTTATAAAACCGGAAACCATACAACTATTTACAAGTTGTCCGTTTTGCGAAAGCGGCAATCGCAAAGCCTATGGATTTGACCGACCCGAAGAAAGCCCGAAGAAAGCCGATAACACCTGTAAATGTACTTCATTGCAAAGTTATGGACACACCGGATTTACCGGCACCATTGCGTGGGCTGACCCCACTTACGAAGTGCTCTATATTTTTCTCTCCAACCGCGTAAATCCTACTGCCGACAATAAATTGCTTTCGCAAATGAACGTGCGAACAACTATTCAGCACATTATTTACAACGCAATAGAATAAAAACACCCGTCATTCCTGCAAAAGCAGGAATCTCACATTTATGGAGAGATTCCGCATCAAGTGCGGAATGACAAAAAGACTATGTGTAATGACAAACTATCAAAAAAATCTCAATAATTCGTAATTTACAATTTACAATTCACAATTAAATTGTATCTTTGAACAAATTATAATAGTATTTCTATGACCTTTGACGAACTTAACATACACGAACAGTTGCTCGAAGCAATTTCGTACATGAACTTTGAAAAAGCCTCGCCCATTCAGGAACAGGCTATTCCCGTTGCTATTGCCGGACACGATATTTTAGCCTGTGCACAAACCGGAACCGGAAAAACTGCCGCCTTTGTAATTCCCGTGTTGCACGATATTGTAGTAAACGGGCAACAAGGCACTACCACCGTAATTCTTACGCCCACGCGAGAACTCGCCATTCAAATTCATCAGGAAATTCAAGGATTTTCCTATTTTACCGATACTTCGAGTAAGGCAATTTTTGGCGGCGACAAAGGGAAAGATTGGGACGCGCAAAAACGCGCGTTGGTAGAAGGAACCACCATTATTATAGCCACTCCCGGTCGATTGATAGCCCACCTGATGCTGGGATACGTGAACTTTAAAAACGTGCGCCACTTGATTTTAGACGAAGCCGACCGTATGCTCGATATGGGATTTTTCGATGATATTCAGCGCGTGCTTGCTTACCTGCCCGAAGATAGACAAACACTGTTTTTCAGCGCAACCATGCCGCCTGCCATTCAGTCATTGGCAAATAAAATTCTGCGCAACCCTCAAAAAATAAGCATAGCCATAGCAAAACCCGCTGCCGGCGTTACGCAAAAAGCATATCTTACAAGCAACAATCAAAAAGTACCGGCAATTCTGCACATTTTAGAAGAAAATCCCGATTACGACAGTGTGATTATTTTTACGTCTAAAAAAAGCAACATTATGCCGCTGGTACGTGCACTGCGCACTAGTAAAGAAAAATTTGCCGTAGCGGGAATTTCTTCGGATTTGGAACAAAACGAACGCGAAGAAGTGTTGTTGCAATTCAAGGCAAAACGCCTCAAAATTCTTGTGGCTACCGATGTTCTCAGTCGCGGAATCGACATTAAAGGAATCAACGTGGTGATAAATTACGATGTACCGGGCGATGCCGCCGACTACGTACACCGCATAGGTCGCACCGCACGCGCCGATGCCAAAGGCGAAGCAATTACGCTTATCAACGAAGCCGATATGTACAAATTTTCGCGCATAGAATCACTCATTGAAAAAGAAGTTCCCAAACTGCCTTTGCCCGAAGAATTTGGTGCACAGCCGGTGTGGAATCCCAAAAATTCATCGTCATTTGGTCGCAGCAGCAGCGGTAGAAGTCGCACAAAAGCACCCATGCGCCGCAATAGCGGACACGACCACAAATCGAAACACCACCGCAACAACTCCGCTCCTGCTGCCGAAGGCGGCGAAAAACCGACAGAACAAGGAAGTTCCGAAGAACAAAAAGCAAAACCAAAACACAATAAACGAAGATTTTGGGGCAAAAAGAAAGCAAACACCAATACAGCACCGAAAAACGACAACGCATAACCAATGCTCAATCTCGAAAATTACCATATAACCCATAACAATGAAGCATTGCACACCGGCAAAGTGCTCATTGCTACGCCATTTTCGAGCAGTAGCGTATTTGCACAGTCGGTAGTGTTGCTTATAGAACATTCTGAAAATCAAAGCGTTGGATTATTTCTCAATAAACAACTTCCGCCCAAAGTAAGTAAGGAAATCAATCGCTTGTTTTCACAGCAACTTCCACTGCAAAGCGGCGGTCCGCTGGGCGTAGATGAATTGTTTTACCTGCACACGCTGGGTAGTAAAATTCCGCGCAGTACACAAATTTTACCCAATATTTACGTAGGCGGCGAATTTGAAACCGTGCAAGATTACATTGCAGACGACAACACGGAAGGAGATTTTCGCTTTTTTGTAGGTTACTGTGGTTGGGGCAAAAATCAATTACAGCGCGAGTTCAACAACAACGAATGGATAGTAACCACCCTCACACGCAGTGCCATATTTGCCGCCGACACAAAAAATCTGTGGAAAAATAGCCTTGAAACTATGGGCGGAAAATACAAAATGTGGGCAGAATTTCCCAAAAATCCGGCATACAACTAAATTAGACATACGATTTCAGACGCAAAACATACGAACAATATAAATTACAAACGTTCTCAGTTTTCAACTTTCAACTAATACCTAAGCACTAATACCTAATACCTATCATGAGCTCATTTTACAATCTCGCACAAAATCGCCGCAGCACGCGAAAATTCACCGAAGAAGCAATTTCTTCCGCGCAATTAGAAAACTTATTACACACCGTACTCATGTCGCCGGCGAGCAAAAGCAGCAACCCGTGGGAATTTGTAGTGGTGCAAAATTTGAAAACAATCGAGCAACTTGCCTCTGCCAAAGCGCACGGCTCTACCCTACTCAAAACCGCTCCGCTCGCCATTGTGGTGTGCGCCGACCCGCAAAAAAGCGATGTGTGGGTGGAGGATTGCTCCATAGCATCTATTTACTTACAACTCGCCGCCGAAGACTTGGGTTTGGGTTCATGCTGGGTACAAATTCGCGGCAGAGAACACGAAAGCGGCATATTGGCAGCCGATTACATCAAAAAACTTCTGAACATTCCCGCACACATTGAAATAGAATCAATCATAGCCATTGGACACAAAGTGGAAAGCCGCCCTCCTTTTAATCCTGAAAAATTACTTTTGGAACGCATTCATCACGAAATATTTTAGACCCTTTCAACTCTCCACTCCCAGTTCTCAGTTCTCAACTAAGTAAGTATCGCTTCGTATCGGGACCTACATTACACAACGTATCAAAAATACTCACCGCAGACTGAAATCCGAATTTTTCTTGAAATACTTGTGGATATGGCGAAAACAATGTTTTTCTCCGGTGCTTTGGAGAAATTACGTAGCGTAAATCACTTGCATTTTCATTTTGAGGACATGTAAATTCCTTACTCACAGTAATTTCCGATGTTATTCCTATGAGTTTACAGAGTGTTGTGAATACTTCCATATTCAAATCCCACAAGAATTTCGGCTGCGCCTCTACTATTGCAAAACAAGCATCGGCATAGTAATCGAAAAACGGCGATGATTTGTATGCCGACACCAATGCGTGGCGGTGTTGCTTTACCCATTGCTCGGCATAACTCACGCGCACATCGCGAATGAGCGTTTTCGACCCGTGCGGCAGTTCCACCGGCACTATCAAATTGAGTAAGCCATTGGCGGAATAAATGCTGCAACGATTGCGATAACTTTGTTTTATATAATGCTCATACGCTTCTATGCAAACACATTGCACTTTCGCGACAGCAGCGAAATACGAAAGCGGCGGAAAATATGCAGTAGATAGTAGCATGAGAAACGTATGTGTTTGATAAAAAATAAAAAACGCTGCAAAATTGTGATTTACAGCGTTTTTTTGAAATTGTGCCCAAGACAAGATTTGAACTTGCACGCCCTAATGAGCACATGGCCCTCAACCATGCTTGTCTACCAATTTCAACACTTGGGCTTTTTTGCGGTGCAAATATACTATTAATTACGAATTACGAATTACGAATTACGAATTATTTTATACAATTTTTCGCTATTCATTGATAGTACGGTATTTACAATGTTTTATTGGCTCATTAGCATATTGACTTATTGACATTTTGACTTATTTTTTCGTAATTTTCAACTCCGTGCGGCGGTTTTTCGCCTTATTTTCATCGCTGTCGTTGGGGGCAACGGGTCTTGTATCGGCGTAACCTTTATACGTAAGGCGCGTGGCTGCTATTCCGTGTTCTACCAAGAAATTATACACCGCTTTTGCGCGATTGTTGGAAAGCGTACTGTTATTTTGTTTCAAACCGGTATTGTCGGTGTGTCCGCCAATTTCAAAACTGAGTGAAGGATTTGCCTTCATAAAATCTATAATGGTAAACAATTCGGCTTGCGATTCGGGTTTGAGTTCGTAACTGTCGGTATCGAAAAATACATTATTGAGCACCACAGCACTCCCCACCTCTATTGGTTGTAGCGGTACTTTTATTTGTGCTCTATTGGTAGTTAAATTCACCTGCGCCGAATAGAACAAATAACCGGAAAAATTCACCGTGAGAGCATAATTGCGGTCTTCTTCAAAAGGAACTATAAAAATTCCGTTGTGGTCGGCATTCGAGGAAAAGAGCAATTCGTTCGTTGCCACATCATGCAAATCAACCTGTGCCGGCAAGCGTTTCGCCGGTTCTTTGGCGTTGAACACCACCCCTGTTACATACGTTACCGGTGAAGGCACAATGGCAAACATTCCCTGACTGATAGCAAATTCATAGACATCTAAACCGCCCATGCCGCCTTCGCGATTTGAGGCAAAATATCCTTTCGTACCCTGTGCATTCACTATGAGCAGTCCTTCGTCGTCTTTACTATTGAGTGGATAGCCTGCATTTACGGGCGTTTTCCACGTACCATCGGCATTGCGCTGCGTTATCATAATATCTTTTTTGCCCAGCCCCAAGTGTCCGTCCGAAGAAAAGAACAAGGTTTTGCCATCGGCATGAATAAACGGAGCCTCTTCATCGTTGGCTGTATTGATGCTTGCACCCAAGTTTTGCGGTTCCGACCACTGATTTTCGGCAATATTGTGGCTCACCCAAATATCTTTTTTGCCCTTTCCACCGGGACGATTACTCACAAAATAGAGCGTGCGCCCGTCTGCCGAAAGGCTCGGCTGCGAATCCCAATATTTGGTATTCACCGGCGCACCCACATTGCGCGGCATAGTCCACTGCCCCAGCGCGTAGTAGCTTATGTAAATATCGCAGGAACCAAGACCTCCCGGCGCGTTGCACATGGTAAATACCATAGTACGTCCATCGGCAGAAATCGACGATGCGCCTTCGTTATTGTGCGTAGTTATGGGTGCAGGAAACACTCTGCGCGAAGACCATTCACCGGTATCGTAGCGCATGGAATAAAAAATATCTTCCTGCATCATTTTGGCATTCACCGGAATATTCGAGGTGAAAATGAATAAATTATCATCAACGGTAATAGCCGGGTGATAATCATCGTACTGCGTATTGATAGCAGCACCCATATTCACCGGTGAAAACGGAATGGGTGATTTCATAATACGAATGGCATCGGCGGCTTGTTTTTTGCCATAGGCAATTTGCTCCTGCTCTTTGGGGGAAAACAGCGGTTTGTCCTTCGGCTGAATTTTATTAAAATTTTGCAATGCTTCGCTGTATCTGCCCAAATCCATCAATTCCATAGCAAGTTTGAAATACGGCATAGGGTCGCCCGGACTGCTTTGCACGGCAAGTTGCAGGGTTTCTATCATTTTATCGCTGTCTTTTTTTTGTGCATACACGCCGGCGAGTAAATAGTAGGCTTCGGTAAACGCCGGGTCTATTTTTATGGCATCTTGTAAATTTTGCTGTGCCTTGGCAAAATCCCGCAGTTGATAGTTGCGCAAGCCCTCTTCGTAGTTGGCTATTGCCTTGCGATTTTGCGAAGAATACACTTGATTGATTTGCGCATAGCCATTCGCATAAAAAAAGAGCATACAGAATAGAAAACAGAGTTTTTTCATTGCGGTACGTATTAGGAGTTTTGTTGATTGTAAAAGAATATGCACAAAAATACAAAAAAGTTTCGATTACACACACGCCGTAGTGCAATTCAATCGTAAAATAAACGTTGTCTCTTAAAAAATATTGCTACTTTTACTCCATGCCTATACTTACTTACACCCACATACATACACCACTTGGCACCATGCTCGCCGCCGCAAGCGAAAAAGGACTGTGTATGCTCGATTTTACCGATAGTAGCCACCACGAATTGCACCTTCGCCACCTTTCACGGCAGTATTTTTTGCACGAAGGCGAAAATCCGTACTTTGCACCGCTGCGCACGCAATTACAAGAATATTTCCAAAAGCAGCGCAAAAATTTCACTCTTCCGCTTGATGTGATTGGTACCGAATTTCAAAAACGAGTATGGCATAGTTTACAAACTATTCCCTACGGAAAAACCATGACTTACTCTGCGCAAGCACAATTCATGAAAACGCCGCAGGCAGTGCGAGCGGTAGCAGCGGCAAACGGCAAAAACAAAATTACAATCATACTCCCCTGCCACCGCGTGGTGGGCAGCAGCGGCGCACTGACCGGCTACGCCGGCGGCTTGTGGCGCAAAAAAGTGTTGCTTTGTTTGGAATTGGAAAATAAGGGGTAAAGTGCTTAGTGAGAGCCCTCCCACAAAGCACATTCGAGGGAAGGTTCTCACATCTCATTTCTCACTCTTTTTCTGTAATTGAAAAGTAATAGGCAGGGTGAAGTAAGAAGGCACTTCTACGCCGCTTTCGTTTTTGGCGGGTTTCCATTTACCCATAGATTTCACTACGCGCATTGCTTCTTTATCTAAACTTGGATATACACTTTTTATAATGCGCACATTGTCTATGTTTCCATCGCCGCGCACTACAAATTCTACCAATACCAGCCCGGTCACGTTTCTATCGAGTGCATCTACCGGATAGTTGGTATTTTCGGCAAGCCATTTCATGAGTACTTTTTCTCCACCCAGAAATTCTGCTTTTATGGCAGGGAAACGTACCGGCTCGGCTTTGGCGTTGTTTTGTTCTTCAAAAGTCAAATCGGCTACCGAACGAATCGTAAAACCGTAGTTCCTGTCGTAATTGTCGTAATAGTGAACGTATGAGAGAAATTCATTGTTGCTATCATCCGGAATAGTGCTCCAATAAAAGCAGTATTTTATCACATTGAGAATACCATCTTCTTCATCGCGATAGCCCGCAGCGGGGAAAAAGAGTGAATTTCCGGTAGTTTTATCAGTGAATTTTCTTCCGGTTACTCCATTTTTCACTACCCATTCTCTTGTTACGTTATTGTAATCCAAGAGAGATTGTATTTCATGTGATGTAGGTACGCGCCACCCCGCTGGACTTGGGTCGTTTGCTTTTTCCCACTCACTACCCCGCATAGTGCTGTTACTCCATTCATATCCACCGTTTGAATTTATCAAAGGTTCGGTGGTACTCCATCCTATTTTTCTATTCCATTGATAAAACAAGCCTGCACTTTCGGGAGTGGCGGCAAACGTGCCGGGTAAACTTACATTGCGCGTAGCCCAGCATACATTGTTTACCATAACACCGCCTTTTTGTGCACATAGTTGCACTTTTTGTTGTGCTTTTTCTCGTGCCCGTTGTTGTTCTTGTTGCTCTTGTTGCAATTTTCTCTCTTTTTCTGCTTGCAGTTGCGCTGCTCTTTGTGATTGTGCTTGCCGAAATTCCCATTCGCTTTGTATGCTCTGCGCGTGCGCACCCATGGCTATGAGCAATGCTGAAATTAGGATTGTGATTTTTTTCATTGTTGTACTCTATTTAATATACTGTAATTGTAAAACTATCTGTCCACCTATGTCCCTCACTATCGGTTATTTCTATTGCAAAGGGAATAACGGTATTTGCCGGCGTAGAATTGGAAATTGTACATTGAAACGCAAACGTGCTTTCTTCCCATGCCGTGTAGCCGGCATATATACTGTATCCATAACCAATATATGTTGCCGGAGAAAATCCGCTCACATACACACTTGTGGTTGAAAATAGGGCTGTAACATTATATGCAGTACGAGAACCGGTGTTTTTCAAACTTACACTCAATTTAATGGTTTCTCCTTTATTTGCAATTTTATTATTGTTGTTGTCGGCATACATGTTGTAACTATTAAAAACCAATGCAATTCCATCTTGTTCGTTGGCTTTGTAGTATGCGTCCAAAGGATTGTCGCGTTTCAAATTCAAAAACTCATAGTCTTCGCACGTGCTAAACAGTAATACACTGAATACGGCTGTACATAAATATTTCAAAAATTTCATAGTGTTAAAAATTAAAGGTATAGGCTAATCCGGGAATGTTATATTGTGGTTCGTAGTAAAATCCTAAGTGTGCTTGTTTCCACGCTTTTTGCGTTTTTTTGTTCTGCGCTCCCCTGTGCCACACCCACAAAATATCGCTTATCCATATAATTCCCGCAGTTCCCGCAAAGACATAAAAAAACTGATTGGCAGCGTTGGCATTGGCATAGTGCGTATCCATTGCGCTTTGGTCGGTGGCAGCCATGTATTTTCTATATTGACTATTGGAATACAATTTCAGTCCTACGCCGGTGCCTATTAAACTATATGTCCACAGTGCCGTGCCCACGCCGCTTTTCTCGCCAAAGGTTACACGGTGTTTTCCAAGTCCGGGCACAAGCAGCGAAAGCCACGCATTTGCCGGTCCGCCCGTGCGGTGATATTTCACAAGGTTATTCTCAACGGTATGTTTACCGTTAATTGTAGTTGCGCTGCTTTGAAACACCAATTTTCCGTATGGTGCCGAACGCAGTACTTTATCCAAGCCATAATTATCGTAATATGTATCGAACAATGGCGATTTTGAATAAAAACCATCAGTTTTGTTTTTCACTTTTATAATCGCATTTTCTTTACTTATGGTATAAGAAAATACCGCTTGTGCCGCCACTGTGTAGCCATACATATAGGGTTGCGTGAGTTGTATGCCGGTAGTTATTTGTTGCAGTTGTTCTTTCAATTTCGTATCGGCACTCGAAGATGTAACACTGCGCGTTACTACTCCTGCGGTATCTATGCTCAAAGTAAAGGTAAGACTTGCCGGCGTAATATTTTTTTCACCTGCCACGAGTGCTTTAATTTCGCTCAGTAATTTATTATTAATGCGTTCGTATTCAGTATAATACTGCTCCTTATAATCATATACCTTCGTTTTCCGCAATTTCAAAAACACCACAAGTTGGTCCAATTCTGCAATTTTTTTCTCAATTTCTTTGGCATTGAAATTATCCAACTCATATTCCGAATCGTTATACACAAAAAGTGCGGTATTATATGCCGCTATTGCTTCGTTGTATCGTTTCTGGTTTTCATAGGCTTTTGCCTGATTCACATGATTTTGCACCTGCACTCGCAGTTTTTCTACTTCTTTTTCTATGCGCAGTTGTTCTTCATATTCCTCCTTTTCTCTCCGTTGTTGCTCGGCATATTCTCTTGCTCTACGTGCTGCTTCTATTTGTCGGCGTTCTTCGATTTCTTTCAAATTAAAAATCATAATATTATCATGATTCGGAGTATCAGAATCGGCAGTACATTCAGTTATGCGAATTTCCAAATTATTCCCTCTGTATATTGTTACCAAACCCTCTGTTTGCGTTTCTGTTTTTATACGTTTGAACGTTGAAGAATTTTGAATTTCGCTTCTGATTTTCTTAAAATGGTCTTTATTCGTTTGATACACAATGGCATTTTCGAGTTTGCTATATTGATATAAATGAAACCATGCTTTTGCCTTATTGTTATAACTATTTTTTTCAAATGACCACACGACTGCATCGTAACTGGTAAAAAAATCATCAATGTAACCAAATTCCAAAACTTGTGTTTTTTCCAACGTCCAATCTTTATTACTTAAATAATCAGAAACATAACTCAAACCTTTTTTTTGCAAGAGTAACAAATCATTGAGCGACAATTCAAATCGTTTCAGTCGCGCCTGCTCTTTGAGTTCGTTTTCTCGGCGTTTTTGTTCAATTTGTTGCAACCACGTTTGCTGCTGTTTGTGTTGTTGCGATTGTTGTTTTATACCTTGTGCCACGCTGTGTGTGGCACACAATATCACACACAACAGCACTATTACACTCTGTTTTCTCATCATATATTTAATAGTCATTTTGTTCTGTTAATACATCTTGTAATGCCTCTTTATTGAAACCCACAAAGAATGAAAGGGAATAATCACTATATGTAATAGCAAAACTCATGGCATCGCTGCGCAGCGCAGTGAATTTTCCATCTTCCGCCGCCATTGTTACCTTATAGCGACTTTCTATTTTCGCTTTCAGCGCGTGTGCCACCGCTCCGCCTCTATTGCGTGCATCACCCGATAAATTGAAGTGATATTCCACCACTGCGAGCGGCGAAGAAAATTTATACACTTTTTTTGAACCCGTTTCGTAGCGATAGCCCCAAAAGTTTTCATAGGTAGTTTGGTATTCGTAAATAGGATTGGCAAAACGAAAATACGTGCTTGAAATAGAAATATCGCTGGTAATTTCTTGGTCATCGTAACTATATGCCGTGCGTTCGCTACTCGCGTTTACATCTTCATAGCGCGGATTATCGGCAACGCTTTGTAAGGTTGATTTAATAGAAAATCCATCAAAAGAATCATCTTCGGCTCGTTTGAAAAATGCCTCAATAAACGCAGAAGCATCGTAGTAATCGGTTTCCACAAACGAAAATTGCTCTACTTCGATTTTTATTCTATCAAATTGCGGATTTACCACATATTTTCCTTTGCTGTCTATCACTCCCCATTTATCGGCACTTTCCACAAAGGCTATATTGCCAAAAAACGATGATGCTTGGTCAAATTGCGGATTAATTTCTATTTTTCCTTCTGTATTAATGTAGCCGTATCTATCGCCTTGACGTATGCAGGCAAGACTATTGGAAAAATCTTCGGCACTGTCAAACTGCGGGTTGATTTCAATTTTTCCTTCTTTGGTAATATAACCATACAATTTTCCTTGCAAAATCACCGCAAATCCTTCGTTAAAATCTCCCGCGCGGTCGAATTGCGGATTAATTACATAACTGCCTTTATTGTCTATAAATCCCCACTGTTTACCATTATATACGGCTGCTTTACCATTCACAAACCACGAAACGCGATTGAACTGCGGATTGATAACGATTTTTCCCGTTTTGTCGATAAATCCCCATTTCCCTTTTTGCTCAATAGCCGCCAATCCTTCGGAAAAAGGAAGTGCTTCTTCAAATTGCGGATTAATCACCACCCGTCCTTCGGTATCCACAAATCCAAATTTTTTATCGGCAGTGGCAAAGAGCGCAAGTCCTTCGGAAAAAGAATATACTCCGAGTGCTTGTTTGAGAGAAAACACCGTTTCTCCCGATGTATTGATACACGTGGGGTACGAAGCATCGGAAACCACAAAGGCAAGTCCTTGTGAAAAATGCGTTGCTCGCTTATACTGCGCCGCAATTTCATATTTTCCGTCTTTATTGATGTATCCGTATTTTCCGTCCGGCGCAATCACTCGCGCCAATCCGCCACGAAAAAATCCCGCATCTTCAAATTGCGGATTAATCGCATATTCACCTTTTTTGTCTATATAACCCCATTTTTCTCCCGAAAGTACGGGAATTAATGAAACGTCAAGCGATGAATTACTTGAACACGACACACAGAGTGCAATTAAACTGCACACAACCATTGATTGTAAGATTCTTTTTTTCATACTTATTATTTTTAGATGTAAGGAATTTTTATTGTTTCTGTATTTTCTTTCACTATAGCACACAAAAAAAGCGCAGACTAATTTCCCTTTACTTTTTGATACATCGCCCGACCAAAGGCTTACAAAAGAAAGTAAAGAGAAACGCCTACGCTTATCGCAGGCGTTTCTTCTTCAACTCTCCCCCTTTTGTTAAATATTGGTCGTATTTTGTATCAAAGGGAAAATTTAAGCGAAACGCTATATTATGTATGTCATACAGTGCTTGTTGGCACTATCTCTATTTTTTCGTAAAATGTATTATATCAATTCAATGTGCAAAACTAACATTTTTTTTTGTAACTCTGCATGGCATTACAAAAATATGTTTTGTAACACATTTTTATATGACGAAAAACATTGCAAAAAATTGTGTACTGCTCTAAAAAAAGTAATACAGTATGAGTACAAAGTAGTGAAATATTAGACAGCGAACAACAGAAAACAGAAATAAATTACAATTTACCATGTAGCATTACCAATTAAATCGTACTTTTGTCGTATTAATTTTGCTGCTCTATGACACAATTTACTGTAACAAATGCCGATTTTATTGACATTGTGCGCAACAATCGCCCACAAAAACTGATACGCAAACAGAGTTTCGACAATTTCAACGAATCTATTTTGGGATTGGGCACTATTAGTTCAAAAACCACCACCATAGACGCGCTGAGTGTGATTTTCGATTTGGAAGGCTTTACCGCTTTTTGCAAACAAGTGGACCCACACTTAGCGGTACCACTTTTTTTAGATACGTTTTTGAAATGGATGTTCGATGAAATAAAACAGGAACTTACCTGCGAAATATTTGAAGAAGGCTACTCTACGTGGGCAGATTTACCCTTTCTTTCTAAATATTTGGGCGATGGCTTGCTCTTTTTGTGGAATGTTTCTTCACTCAGCGATGTGAGTATCAACAATGTTATAGTGGCAATGTACCGCATTTGCCAGAAATACGAACAAGAATTTTTACCGCGCATAGCACAAAAAGTGGCGCAGCTACCATTTAAACTGCGTTGCGGCATTGCTCGCGGATTTATTTACAGCGTGGGCAATGGCAACGATTTTGTGGGTCCCTGCATTAATATTTCGGCACGATTGCAAAAACTCAACTCACTGTCATTCTGTTTTTCGCAGCGTGGAATCAATACCAATGCTTTCGATAGCGAATATAACTCTCTGTTTATTACCAAAAAAGTAGCAATTCGCGGCATCGGCGATAACGAACTTGTGTGTATCCCCCGCCATGAATACGAGCACCTTGTGAAATTTGAAAAAGATAAGTTTTTTGATATTTAATATTGCCATATTAGCATATTGTCATATTGGCACATTGTTAAAATAATCACACACAAGCGTCAATTCGCAGCGTTCGCAGTGCGGTTTTCGCGCTGTACAGCAGTATCTTCCATGTAAAATCAACCAATGGTGCATAAAATAGAGTGCATCTTTGGGCGTGTGAGCGAGTAATTGTTTTTCGGTTTCAAGCACATTTTTCGCCTTCGTCAGCCCTATTCTATTTGCCACGCGAAACACGTGCGTATCTACCGCCATAGTGGGTTGATGCCACAGCACACTGCATAGTACGTTGGCAGTTTTGCGCCCCACGCCGGGTATGTTTTGTAATTCTTCCATATTCTGCGGCAGTTTACCGCCATAGTTCTCCAATAGCATTTTTGCGGCAGCGTGCAGCAATTTTGCTTTATTATTGGGGTAGGAACAACTGCGAATGTAGTAATAAATACCATCAATAGTAGTATTCGCAAATGCTTCGGGTGTGGGCAAAGCCGCAAACAGCGCAGGTGTAATGGTATTCACGCGCTTATCTGTGCACTGCGCCGAAAGAATTACGGCAACAAGTAATTCAAATTCGTTGGAAAAATTGAGTTCACACTGCGGGCTGGGCATAATTTTTTGAAAATATGCTATGCAGACGGCGTATTTCTCTGTTAGTTTCATGGGGTTTGCGGTTTATAAAAAGAGAGAACGAATATAGTATTTTTTTCGCACGCTGTTCAAAAATTAATTTACAATTTGCAATTAACTTCGTTGAACAAAATGTTTTACAATTAACTTCGTTGAGGGCTTTGCCGTTTATAATTAAATCGTATTTTTGCTATTCGTAATTTGTAATTGAAAATTCGTAATTGAATGATACACCCCGATTGTAAACAGGCAATAATAGACCGCGCTCGCATAGACGAAGTGTTGGGTGATTTTATGTCGCTCAAAAAAGCCGGAGTGAATTACAAAGGATGTTGCCCTTTTCACAACGAAAAAACGCCTTCGTTTGTAGTGTCGCCGGCAAAGGGAATTTACAAGTGTTTCGGCTGCGGAAAAGCAGGTAATGCCGTAGGATTTGTAATGGAACACGAAAAAATGTCGTTTACCGATGCACTCAAATACATTGCAAAAAAATACAACATCGCCGTAGTAGAAACTCATTTGAGCGATGAGGAAAAGCAACATTTCGACCTGCGCGAAAGTTTGCAGGTGGTGAATAGTTTTGCAAACGAATATTTTGCAAACAATTTGCACAACACCGCCGATGGCAAAGCAATAGCACTCTCCTACTTTAAAGAACGCGGATTTACCGAAGAAACTATCAAGCAATTTCAACTCGGTTACTGCTTAGAACAAAAAGATGCCTTTACCCAAGCGGCACTCGCAGCCGGCTACAAATTGGAATATTTGGAAAAAACCGGACTGACCATTACCGCCGATTACGGCAATGTAGATAGATTTCGCGGACGGGTTATGTTTCCCATTCACTCCCTTTCCGGCGCGGTTATTGGCTTTGGTGGACGTATTGTGGGTGCCAATCCCGATAAAAAATTTGCAAAATACCTCAATTCTCCCGAATCGGAAATTTACAATAAAAGCAAAACCCTCTACGGTATTTATTTTGCTCGTACCGAAATAGCAAAACAAGACCAATGTATTCTGGTAGAGGGCTATACCGATGTTATTTCCATGCACCAAGCCGGTGTGCGCAATGTAGTTGCATCGAGCGGCACTTCGCTCACAGTGGAGCAAATTCGCTTGATACAAAAATTTACCAACAACGTATTGGTAGTATATGACGGCGATATGGCAGGCATCAAAGCCGCACTGCGCGGTATCAATATTATTTTGGAACAAGGAATGAACGTGTCGGTGCTCCTATTGCCCGATGGCGATGACCCCGATAGTTTTGCCCGCAAACACAGTGCAGATGAATTGCATAATTATATAAAAACGCATAAAACCGATTTTATAACTTTTAAAACACAACTTTTTGCCGGTGAAACGCAAAATGACCCCATAGAACGCGCAAAATTGATAAACGATGTGGTGCGCACTATTTCTCTCATTCCCGACCCGGTTACGCAAATGGTGTATGTAGAAGAATGTAGTAAAATTCTCAAAATTTCGCAAGATGTGTTGCTCAAACAGTTACAAAAAATTACCCAAACCGCAATACTACAAACACATAACCGTCCTCAACAACAAACTCCCACTCCGGAGCAAATTGCCGAAATTACCGAGCAAAACGATACGATGGGGATTATTTCTACCGAAAAAGAACTCCTGCGACTACTCATAGTATATGGCGATAAAACAGTGGATTTGCCAATTTTACCGCAACCGATTCATGTACACGAATATTTACACAAAGAAATTATAGACGGCGGAATGTGTTTGCAGCAAGATGTATTTCCGGCAATGTTTCGCGAATATTTTGAGCACAATTTACAACAACACGATGCTTCGCAGTATTTCAACAATCACCACAATCAGCAGTGTGCGGCGTGGTCGATAGATTTTGTAAAAAAATCAATGGATATGACCCTGAGCGGAATTTGGAAAAAACGCCAAAGTGCCTACGAAACCGAAGAACAAAAACTCTCAACCGTAGTGTGGGACACCATAGCCACCTACAAACGCAAACGATTGGAAGACGAATACAAAGCATTGGCAAATCAGTTGAAAAATCCGCTTTCGCCCGAAGAATTACTGCACATAACCGCAGAACTCGCCAAAAAGAAAAAAACAATACAAAACATAACCAAAGAACTCAAACACGTAGTGTAAAAACATGAAAATCATTCACAAACTACTATTCATACTTATGGGAATTTTTACATATAGTTGCGCAGAAAAATCGCTCCCGATAGAACTCGTGATAGATGCACAAGCAGCCGTGGGCGAAGGTGCGCTGTGGGACGCTCCTACTCAGCGGCTTTTTTGGATAGATATAGCCGGTAAAATGCTTCATGTATATGCACCGCAGTTGCAAAAAATGGATTCCTACCCTATGCCCGAAGAAATTGCTACGGTAGTGGTGATAGATTCTTCGCACGTATTGCTCGCACTTGCGCGCGGTATCTATGAATTTAATTTAGAAACACAGGAATTAATCGAACGCCTTCGCCCCGAAATAGATGTGGAGCGCGTGCGCTTCAACGATGGAAAATGTTCGCCGCAAGGAGAACTCTGGGTGGGCACTATGGATAAAGAAACTACCAAGCCCATTGCAGCACTGTATAGAATTTCCGGCGATTTTGCCATAGAAGAAAAACGCACGAATGTTACCGTTTCCAACGGTTTGTGCTGGTCGCCCGATGGATTGACGTTTTACTACATAGATTCGCCTACGTACAGCATTATGGCTTTTGTGTATAATGCCGAAAAACGCTCGATTTCGCGCGGCGAACGCATTATAGACACACCCAAAGAATGGGGCACGCCCGATGGCTGCACCATAGACGAACGCGGCATGATATGGGTGGCGCATTGGGGCGGCGCAAAAGTAAGTTGCTGGAATCCCTACACGCGAAAATTGATGCAAAGCATAGATGTGCCCTCTCCAAACGTAACTTCGGTGGCTTTTGGCGGAGAAAATCTTGACGAACTTTACATTACTACTGCCAGAAATTGGCAACCCGAAGGTTCCGACAAAAAATTTCCCCACGCCGGCGGACTTTTTATGGCAAAACCGGGAGTGAAAGGAATTGAATCATATCGCTTTGTGCCTACCCCTATTGAAAGTGCTATTGTTGTCCCCTAAATCCCCCATACATTTTGTGTTTTTTACATGCTTTGTTTTCAATGTAATACTGTTGCAATATTTTCAGCCCACGCAATGTATGTTCCATATACTAACTACTCAATACCATTATTATCATATTAGCACACATTAGCACAGTGCACTTACCAATTAATAATATACAACTTTGGGTCGGGTGCCACGCGCATGGTAGGCATAGGTAATCGGTAGAAATTCAAGTATTTACGCACATAGTGTTCTGCTCTGGAATTACCAAATCGCAGTTTCGAGAGATTAATATCAAAACCCAGCAACCATTCACGGTGCCCGGTGGAAGGTATGGAATTGGTAATATCGTGTCCATTCAGTCCACGAGCACTCAACCCTATGGCAGGGTCTATAAAGTAGGGAAATTTTCGATGGTCTTTGTGAGGAAAAAATAGTCGCGCAATATCAATGGTGAACCAAAAATTTTGCCGTTCGTAGTCGTCCAAAAAAATACTATTTTGATTTTCCGGCAAAGTCATGTAATACGAAGCTTTGGTAAAACTCCAACTCCATTTGAAATTAAAATTCCGAAAAAACGGCACTTTTTCCTGCAACACAGGATAGAGCGCACCCATTACGTTTGCCAACTCATCGAAACGCGAAAATCCCCAAAAGGGAGCCAAACCATCGCGCACTTCTACTATGGTGGCACACAAAATAGAGGTACCGGCTCCAAACCACACGGCATTTTTGCGCTGAATACCGGCAAACGTGTATAAATCGGCAAAGGCGGTAGATACTATGAGCGAAGAAAGAAAATGCCCTGCTTTATCTAAATTTTTGGCATACAACACGTCATCGGAAAAATGAAATTTCGCGCGTTGCTCGCTCCACCACGCATAGTGCAAATACACAAACACCCCTGCCATAGTAATAGGCACCGCTGATGCCACAATTGCCACGCGATACGGGCGTACACGAGGCGTGGGGTCAGATAATTTTCCCTGCAAAAGCACATTCACACTATCGGATAGGGGAGCAGAAATAGTATCTTGTGCAAATGACTCGCACTGCAATAGTATGAGTAATAGAAACACAATAGATTGCTTCACTCTCGTTCGCAATGACGACTGTATATACGGTGCTACAAACATATTGATTATTTCCCCTGTTTTTGAGCCAGCCATTCTTTTGCAATTTTTTCCAATTCTGCATACCACGATTTTCCGTATTTGCGTATTAACGGTTCTTTCAAAAACTCATACACGCGCACATGCTCCTTTTTTCCTTTGCACACAGCATCGCCGCAAATAGCCCATGTTTCATAATTTACCGCCTCAAAATCGCGATATTGCCTGCAACGAATAGGGTATAAATGACAGGAAATAGGTTTTTGCACAGGAATTACGCCGGTTTTGTAGGCGCGTTCTATGGCGCAGGAAAACACGCCATCTTCCAGCACCGTAAACGCACACTGCGCATTATTGATAAGCGTAGTAACTTTTTCGCCATCGTGGTCGTAGTAAAACACATTGTGTGAGCGCAAAGCATGTTGATTTTCTTCACACAAAAAAGGCAAAATTTTCGGTAAATATGTTTGATAAGCAAGCACTTCGGCATCGGTAAGCGGCGCACCCGAATCGCCCTCAATGCAGCATATTCCCTTGCAGCGTGCAATATCGCAGCAAAATTGTTTTTCAATTACATCGAGGCTTACGAGAGTGTTTTCTATTTGTATCATATTTTTACCTGCAGCACGTTAAATTATGCCCCATTTTTTCTTTTTTGGTTTGCATATAAAATTTATTATGCTCCGTTACCGGAAATTCTATCGGCACATTTTCCACCACATGCAGTCCATACCCTTCAAGCCCGGCGCGTTTTTTCGGATTATTGGTAAGTAATCGCATATTGTGCACGCCAAGTTGATGCAAAATTGTTGCACCAATACCATAGTCGCGTTCATCGTCTTTAAATCCAAGTTGTAAATTCGCCTCTACGGTATCAAGTCCTTGTTCTTGTAGTTTATATGCTTTTATTTTATTGAAAAGTCCTATACCGCGCCCCTCTTGATTGAGGTACACTATCACTCCTTTTCCTTCTTTTTCCACCATGCGCATAGCCTCGTGCAACTGATTTCCGCAATCGCAGCGTTCGCTCATAAAAATATCGCCGGTCATGCACGAAGAGTGCACGCGCACCAAAATCGCTTCGTCTGCCTTCCACTCCCCTTTTATAAGGGCTATGTGTTCTTGTCCGTTGGAAAGTTGCACAAAAGGCACAAGGTCGAAATTTCCGAACTCGGTGGGCAATTTTACTCGTTCGCCCATTTCCACAATACTTTCTTTATCAAGCAAATATGCAATCAAATCTTTAATAGAAACAATTTTCATATCGTATTTTTTCGCAATTTCCATAAGTTGCGGCAAGCGAGCCATAGTGCCGTCTTCGTTGATAATTTCAATGAGTGCACCGGCGGGGTACAAACCAGCCAAACGCGCCAAATCCACAGCGGCTTCGGTGTGTCCGGGTCGGCGCAACACGCCGCGATTACGAGCGCGAAGCGGACTGATGTGTCCCGGTCTGCCCAAATCTTCGGGTTTGGTATTGGGGTCGGCAAGGGCACGAATGGTCATGGAGCGGTCGTACATAGAAACGCCGGTGGTGCAACCGTGTCCGAGCAAATCTACCGTAGCGGTAAAGGGCGTTTCGTAAATCGAAGTATTTGCCTGCACCTGCATAGGGATTTCGAGTTCCGCACAGCGTTTTTCGGTAATGGGTGCACACAAAAGCCCGCGTCCGTTGGTTATCATAAAATTAATAATTTCGGGAGTAACTTTTTCGGCAGCACATATAAAATCACCTTCGTTTTCGCGGTCTTCATCGTCCACCACTATAATAATTTTTCCCGTGCGAATGTCATCAATCGCTTCTTCTATGGTATTGAGTTTAATTTTGGTTTCGTTTTGTTGGTTGCCACACATTTGATTGTACTCCTTTTTTATAATTACAATAACCTATTAATAATGCAAAATTCATGCGGTAAAAATGCGAAATAAATCGCAATAATCGGGTATGAATACCTATTTTTTTCAATAATCCTTCGGCAGCAACGGCTATGAGTGAACACGCAAAAACTGCAAAAATTACTGCAAACGAAAAACTATAAAACGCTAAAATACCCGATATAAGTATGATTCCGCACAAGAAAAACGGCGTAAGCCAGCGCAATACTTTGTGCGAGAAAAAATACAACCCCACGCTATTACAGCGCAGCAGTGAGCGAAATTCTCGCAGATTCTGAAAATTGCCGGTGGAAATACGCACTTTTCGGCGAAATTCTTCGGAAGGTACATTTGCCACATCTTCGTAACACAGGGCTGTCGGTTCCAAAATTGCCTGCCGTCCTTGTACTAATACCTGCATTGTTATATAAAAATCATCGACTATAAAATTCGGTGGAACCGGTTTATACAACTCTCTACGCAAGGAAAATGCCCCGCCAAAGGCTCCAATCATGGCTCCACCAAGCACTCCTTCGGCAAATTTTACCTTATTTTCAAGCGATAAATAGGTTTTTTCCTGATAGGAAATTCCCGATTTTTTCACGTTCGTATTCACTATAAGCGCACCCACAAGTCCTATTTCGGGATTTTTGTAGTGTTTTATCAATTCAAACACTGTTTCCGGTTCAAAATACACATTCGCATCTGTCAAAATAATTACCATTTCGGTGCATTGTGCCACCAAATCGTTGATAATTGCAGGTTTTCCCTGCCGCTGCGAATACATTTTTAATGACAGCTGTGCATATTCTTTGCGAAATGTTTCAATAATGGCGTGCGTAGCATCGGTGGAATTATCGGAACCAATATACACGTGCAGTTTTTCGCGCGGATAGGAAGTTGCAAAGGTCGTGCGCAGTTTTTCGGCTATTACTTCTTCTTCATTATATACTGCCATAATTACTGCCACCTCAGGCAATTCTTCCTGTGCAGTAAAGAGCACTGCATTGTTGCGCTTGCCACGCACCCGCACTATCATACTAAGCGGAAATACTACGTAGCAATACACAACTGCTGCTACACAAAGACAAAAAATTATAACAAATACACTATACATGCAATCTACTTCTATTGTTCCGCAAAAATACACAAAAACTCTCCTATTCTCTCAAAAACGCTCGTGCGGTTTTCCAATTTTCAGCCGAAATCCCTTGCTCGGCGAGTATTTTTTCGGGAATACCCGATTCATCTACGCGCTTTTCGTGTGCACTATATTGTTCGTTGAATTGCGCCACAATCGCCTGAAACAGTGTTTCTTGCGCCTGTGCATTGTGCGTATCAAACTCAGCACTATGCACGGTGTGGCGAAAAATCATTTCCTGACGGAAATACATAAACCGCCATTCTATTTCCAAATCTTGGGCGCGATTGACCGTGAAATACAAAATTTGACAACTATCGGTTTTGTAGAGTTGCAGTTTTTCGCGTTCCAACACCGTTATTGTACCTTGATTGCCGTAGGCGTATGTATTGAACCGCTGTATGAGCGGTGCGTATAGTTTCGATATAGTCGGTTCTTTCAAATCCGAAGCATTGGCTGTCCGCTGTTGCTTGGCGTATTTTGCCATACAATAAGGGCGCAACAGGAATTTTTCTAATAAATACACTGCGAAGAGTGCGGCGATTATGATACTTGCTATTTTCATGATATGCTATGTTTAGTGTATGTGATTTTCATAAAATTCCAACAATTTTTGCACCAACAGCGAATTTTCAAAATGAGTGCGCACAAAGTTTATTGCATTGCGTTCCAACTCTTTGCGCTGTGTATCATTGAGCAACAAATTGCGCAAAGCAGCAGTAAATTCTTCGGCAGAGTGCGCAATACATATTGCTCCGAATTGTTCGGCATCTATTCCCTCTGCCCCCACCGGCGTAGAAACTATTGCTTTGGCATACGCCAACCCTTCCACAATTTTTATGCGCATACCGCTGCCCGAAAGCAGCGGCACTATCATAATAGTATTTTCTGCCATAAACCCACGGGCACTTGGCACTTCGCCGCAAAATTCCACTCCTGCGTAGTGTTTCAGCGTATCTATAAAATGCTGCGGCGCATTTCTTCCGGCTATGCGCAGTACTATGTGCGGAAATTCTGCGTGTAAACCGCCCCAACATTCTTGCAAAAACCACAAAAGCCCCTGTTGATTGGGCAACCATTCAAGGCTGCCTAAGTGAAACACAGAAACTGCTCGCTCCTGCGAAGGCAAAGCCTCAATGCGTTCGGCATCGAAACCGGTGGGAGTTACACACACAGTTTTTTTGTTTCCCATGACAGTATATTGCTCGGCATCGCGAGTAGTAATAGGTACCAAAAAATCGTAGCGATTTATCTGCGCATATTCGTAGCGTTTCACTCGTGCAGCAAGATTTTTTACATACAATCGTTTGAGCGGATTGCTGCTTTCTTTGTACAAACGTTCCCAAATTTCGTATTCCACATTGTGCGCACGATACGAAATGAGCGAATGGCAGTTTTTTCGCAATATTTCTATATATTCGCACATATACAATCCCTCAATTTGAATTATATCAAAATTCTGTTTTTTCAGCAAATCTATCAGTAAATCAGCAAATTGCGCCGTATGAAATCGAGTGGCAGTATATGGTTTTGCAGAAAACAGTAGATTTTGCATAGTACCTGCCACTGTAATGCTTGTATCCACATCAAGTGCGTAAAAATCGGCTACACTACGCAGTTCTTGGGGCAGTTTTTCTATATCGAAGTGGTGTTTTTTGGTATTAATTGCCGCCACCGTAACGGCATGCCCCGCCTGCGCAAAACCTGTAATCATGGCAAAGGTTGCTATGGCTCCGCCGTCTTTGAGCGGATAGGGAAATTTATTGCATACAATAAGTATTTTCATGGCTGTTATTCTATTCCACAGCAAACATAACACATTTTTGCCACAAAACAAAGGCAGACGAAAAAATCCCTATTATATAGGTATAAAGGGCGCAAAAGCGCAAAATGCCTGATTTTTTACGCTTTTGCGAAAAAAAGTGTATTTTTATTTGGAAATGTAAAATACTATTCTTACGTTTGTAAAAATCAATACGTACACAGGTATTTATTGATAACCACACGAGAAGAAAAAACATTTAATTATTTAATATTTACTCACTTTAAAAACTATAATCGTTATGAACAAACAAGAACTCGTAGCAGCTATTGCAGCAGAAGCAGGCTTAACCAAAGCAGATTCAGAAAAAGCATTGAATGCAACAGTAAAAGCAATTGGTGCCGGATTGAAAAAAGGCGAAAGCATTCAATTAGTTGGTTTCGGAACTTTCTCAGTAGGTACTCGTGCAGCACGCACCGGACGTAACCCACAAACAGGTAAAGAAATCAAAATTGCCGCTAAAAAAGTTGCTAAATTCAAAGCAGGAAAAGCCCTTTCTGATTCTATCAACTAAGAATTTTTCTGTTACGTTACAAAAAAAAGGCTGTCTTCGGACGGCTTTTTTTTTTGCCCGTATGCTAGGCTGGTGGGTACAGAGTAATGAGTAGTGAGTTTTCAACTTTCAACTTTCAACTCCTCAGTTGCACCACAAGTTTGAGGCACACATCGAAGAAAATAATTTTTGCGCTTCCATTGCGCTCTATGTGGTAATAGGCTTCGTTCATGGTTTTGGTAAGTGCCGAAATATTGCGTTCGTTGATAAAGGGGTGAAATTTTTCGGAGAAATCCTTTTCTGTTTTGTATAAATACACGATTTCGGGTTTCTTATAATTGAGCACAAAATTTTCGCGGAACATTTTGAGGCAATATTCTATGAAAGATTTTTGTTTTTCGCGCCCCAAATTCGCAGCCAGAGTGTCAGATAGTTTTGCCAATTCAGGCACGTTTTTGGCATAGGCAAAGCGCGTAAGTTGGGTAAAATAATTATAAAAATCGTCATTCACCCCTTCGCTCGAAAGCAGTTGTACGGCTTTCAGGTAATTACCGCCGGCAGTGTGCAATATAGTGGGCATATCGCTATCGTTCACCGAAAACTCTTCACGCAGGCGCGCTCTCATACTTTCGCTATCAATGCGGGGAATGCGCACAAGTTGCGTGCGCGAAATTATGGTAGCCATTAATTCTTCGGGGTGTTCGCTCACAAGCAAAAAGAGTGTTTTTTGCGGTGGTTCTTCCAAAATTTTCAACAGTTTATTGGCGCAACTTTCGTTCATTTTTTCCGCCATCCATACTATCATTACCTTATATTCCGCCTCATAGGTTTTCAAATTCAGTTTTCGCAGAATTTCCTTACTTTCTTCTTTTTGAATACTCCCCTGCTTATTGTCGTCGCTAATGGTTTCGAGCCACATATCTAAATTCAAATAGGGCTGTGTAAGCACTGCTTCGCGCCATTGGCTTATAAAATTATCGCTCACGGGATTTTTGGTGCTTGTAACCACCGGAAAGGCAAAGTGCAAATCGGGGTGCTGCAATTTATTGTATTTCACGCAACTTGCACACACACCGCAGGAATCGGTTTCGCTTCTGTGTTCGCAATTAATATACTGCGCAAAAGCAATGGCAAGCGGCAAGGCACCTGCTCCTTCGGGTGCGGCAAAAAGCAGCGCGTGGCTAATGCGATTGGTGTGCACAAGTTCGCGCAGTTCTTGTTTATAATGGTTTTGTCCTATAACTTGTGAAAAAAGCATGAGATTTAGATTATTTCTTTGAATAAGGTTGTGATTTTTTGCATAATTTCAGTACTTACCGTACCCAAAATACGTTCTATCATGGTTGTTTCCAATGTTGCCATTTTATGAACACGTATCACAGAAGGTAATTTTAATCCGAAATTTTCCCAATCATCAATACAAATATCATAGTGACTTGCATACATTTTACTCGTTATACGACACACAAGCATATCACCGTCTTCAAATGTTTTCAAAATTACTACCGGACGGCGTTTGTATGTAAATCCATCAGTAAAAGGAAATTTCAACAAGGCTATTGAGCCATTTTCTATCTGTTCCATTATTTAATCTAAATCGTAAATAGAATCGCTTTCTGCATAACCTTTTAAGAATTGACTTTTTGCAAGATTTCTAAAATCTATATTGTCATACCCATCGCTTTCGTCCACAAACACCATTACTCGAATATTTTTATTCGTTTCATGTTGCAACTCTGCCAACATTGCCTGAGGTATCGGAATAGCATTGTTGCTAATTTTCGACTGAAATTCTATTGCTCTCATCTGATTTTTTTTGATATGCAAATATACACTTTTTTATTTCTCTATTTTCAGTTCTCAACTCTCAACTTAAAAAGCGTGCCGCACTCCTACTCGGTACTGAAAAGGCGATTGTACGAAATCGGATTGGGAATGAATGACATTGTACAACACGGCGGCGTAGGCTACGGTGTTGGGCGCAATCAGTTGTTCAAATCCCAAACCAATAGGCAGCGCGTGATATACGCCCTGAAATTGCCTATTGAGATACACAAAGGAAAGTTCGTATTCGGCATGAGCAAAAAGACCGGCATAAATGCTGTACTGCACGGCGGCTCGCAGTCCGCAGCGCGTAAGGCGATTGTTCGGCTGCGACAAATCTTGCGCATAACTGAAAAACGGCGACACACTCAGCGTAGTATTTTTTATGGGCGAAGTGCCCAGCACCGGCGCAATGTCTATCACCAAAATATTGTTCGTAATATCGAAACCAAAATTGCCGCCCACCTGCACTTTGCCTATTTGCAAACTTTGCGAAAACGAAAGATTACACACAAACACAAGAAATACCGTAGTAATTGCCGATTTTATACCGAAAAAAAAATATTTTTGCATAGAATGATTTTTTGCAAAAGTACACATTTTTTCAATTTCTCCGTTATTCTATTGTTCACTTATTCCATTACTCCATTATTCAGTTAGTATTATGATACAGCAACTCAGCGGAAAAACCAATCGCTACACCTTCAATACCGCGCATAAAGCCGATGTAATTTCCACCGGCGAACGATATTTTCATGTATTTCGCGGAAAATCGGAACAAGCGCCCTACCATGTACTTATAAAACAATGTGCGCAGCCGCAACTCATTCACAGCCCCGCACACGCTCTGCTTGTGGAAGAAATTCTCTTGAATATCAATAAATTGCACCCGAACATAGCCCCCACGCTCGATGTTGTGCAGCATAACGGCACTTACTACATTATGCGCGAATACGTGCAGGGCGTGAGTTTGCACAATGTAATGTTCGACCCCGATTACAAAACACTGCGTTCCGCGCCGTTTTTGCTGGAAATAACACGCCAACTCTGCGAAATTACCGCCGCACTGCACGCACACGGCATAGTGCAGCGCAATATAAAACCCACCAATATCATACTAGAAAGTAACGAATTGGGCTATATAGACACTGAAAATCCGCGCATACAACTCGTGGACTTTGAGCGAATACAAGTGGCGGGAACTTCCATGCTCAATTTTGCTCGATTGCCCATTTCGCGCAGCTATTCTTCGCCCGAAATGGTGCTGCAACAAGCAAATCTCATAAGCACCGCCACCGATATATACAGCATAGGCATCGTTCTTTTTGAACTCTTTGCCCACGTACCGGCATACAACACCCCCAATCAGAATTTAATACTGAATATGCAGGTGGCATTTCCTTTGAAAAAAACACCCGAAATGCCCAAAGAACTCTTTGCTATTCTGCACAAAGCAGCCTATAAACACGTTTTTCGCAAACCACCCACCCACTACGATGCCAAAGAAGTGCACGCATTTTTGAAAAATGCAATCACTTTGCGCTACACCTCTGCTCTCGATGTATATGCCGATATTCGGGAATTTTTCACACGCCAATCGGAGAAAAAACGGTTATTCGGCTTATTGCAATAAAAAAACACAACCGTTCGACCTCCGCCGGAGGCTACTACGATGTGTTTTGCGGCAGGGTGATAGCACCATGCTCGTTTTTGTTCACTTTTCGCGAAGCAAACAAGAAAATTATCGGTTCTATACTCTATGGTCGTCCGACACTGTTTGTATGGAGCTGTGGGCAAGGCGGAAACCGTTGTTGTTGTTCCTGTTCGTGGGGGTGTTGTTGTTGCGATTCGACACGCGGCAATTCCTCGCATTGTTGTTCCAACTACCACCGCGCAGCACACGGTTAGAGCCTTCGATAATTTCCTTTCGTAATTGCTTGGTATAAGCATAGCGGGCAAAACTCAGCAAGGGCAACAGGTGCATTTGATAGGTTTTTTCGCTCCACTGCGCTGTTTCCATATAGTGATTGTATTCAGCCATTTTTCGGCGAAAGCGGATTTTACTTCTGCGGTTGAGCAACACTTTGCTTGGAAATAGTTTGTAACCCAAAAACGATATTCCTTGCTCCGTTTGATTGATTACTGCCGCTTTGAGTGTGAGTTGTAGTTTTTCGCTTTGCGCCTCTATGTGTTGTAAATATTCTTTGAGTATTTCTTTGCTTTCGGCAAAGAGCAGCATATCGTCCATATAGCGCACATACACCGGCACGCGGAGGGTTTCTTTGATATGGTGGTCGAACGCCGACAGATAAAAATTGGCAAAATACTGACTTGTGAGGTTGCCAATGGGTAGTCCGCGCCCTGCGCTTGTGCTGTAACTATCTATAATTTGACCAAAAACAGCGAGCAGCGCGGGGTCTTTGAATTTGCTGCGGAGTTGGTGTTTCAATGTTTCGTGCGAAATACTGTCGAAATATTTCCGAAAATCCAATTTTGCCACATAGCGGTATGTTTTCATGGCTTTTCGCGCTTTTGCTATTGCTTGATATATGCCTTTGCCGGGGCGCGTGGCGTAAGTATCGGCTATGAGTGTTTTTTCAAAAATAGCATGGCACACGTTCATTATGGCATGGTGCATCACCCGCTCGGCAAAGGGCGCGGCGGAAATTACGCGCTCTTTGGGGTCGTAAATTTTGAAAAAGTGATAGTTGCCCACTGCCACTGTGCCGGCAAGCAGTTGATGGCGCAAGCGCAGCAAATTGGCTTGCAAGCCTGCGCTAAATTCCTGCACATCGGGTTTTGCTTGCTTGCCGCGCCGCGCTTTGCAGTAAGCAAGGGAGAGGTTGTCCATATCGGCAATGCGTTCTATCAAATATCCTGCTCGTTTCATTTTTTGCTCTTTTTTTTTTTGACAAGGGGATTAATCCCCTTGCTTAGAACGGCATATCCCTTCGTATCTCGTCTATGAGTTTTTGCCCGTATTTCTCCACCTTTTTTTCGCCGATTCCTGAAATAGTGCGAATCGTTTGCTCGGTCAATTCGGGTAGTTTGGCTATTTCTGCCAACTCTTCGTTGGTAAACACGGCATACGCCGGCACTGCTTCGGCTTCGGCAAAGCGTTTGCGAATTTCGCGCAGTTTGGCAAATTTCTCGAAAGTTGCCTCATCGAGCACCGTGCGGTAATCCACTTTTTCTTTGACGCTGCCGGCGGCTTGCGCCGCCGATTGGTCCAAATAGTGTACGGTAAACGCCCAGCCGCAA
>JAITUU010000048.1 GCA_031286165.1 Bacteroidales bacterium | reverse complement strand
TAAAAACAATTAATATAATAAAAAAAAAAGAAAAAATTTGAAAATAAATATATTATAAAGATGAGTTTGGTAGGGGGGTGGGGGGGAGGGTAAAATGCTAATATTCAGCACGGTAGGAGCGTCATATTTTCTGTTAGCGAAAATATGTTCTTGTAACGTATTTTGGTACCTTCCTATCATAGTGCTTTTTTTATATTTTGCTACAAATATACGCATTTTATGAAATCAATCATGTTTTTATATGCAAAATTTCATAATATAGTGGTATAACGCTTCTTTTGTGAGATTATTATACCGGAGTGTAAAAAATTTGTGTAGTAGTGTAAAAAATAATTTTGAAAAATAGGTGTTATTTTTGCAGAAACAATTCGATGAAATTATGGCAACAGTAACATTTGAATACGATATGCGAAATGCGGCAATGCAACACATGATACAGGAGTTTATGGCTCTTGGTGCAAAACTCGTTTCTTCTTCACACGCAACCTCGGCGAGAGAGTATTCATACAACAATTTGAATGCAGCATCGAAAACACCGCTGAAAAACACTGCCAATTACAAAAAACGCACTCACTATACTTCGGCGTCATCACTCATGGAGGCGCTTAATTCGTAGCATCTATGTGAAAATTAGATATTACGGGAAAATTCAAGAAAGATTATAAAAAATGCCGTAAGCGAAACTACGATTTGTCGCTATTGGAAACTGTTTTTGTTATACTGCAAGAAAGTGGCACACTACCTGTAGAATCTTACAAAACGCACAAATTAATTGGAAATTATACCAATACGTGGGAAGCGCACATTGAACCCGATTAGATACTGCTATGGGAAGAGTATGAAAGTGATAATGCTGATTACGAAGGAATTATATCATTTGCGCGAACCGGTCCCCACTCCGACCTTTTCAAAAAATAACTTCCCCCTATTTCTTCCGTAAAAATCCTTTTTCGGGAATTTTGGCGAACATTGGCGATGCTGCCAAAAGAAGTACTACCACGCAGTATGCCACTATTGCACCCCAAAATACATCGCGGTAAAAATGATGCAGTAAATAAATGCGCGAAAATGCTATGAGTACCGCATAGAAAAAAAATCCGATTTGTGCGTATTTGTTTGTAACGAACGAACTCAAAACTCCGGCAATGGCGAAGGCTGCCAGCGTGTGCCCCGAAGGGAAGGAGTGTGTTTTTAAATACGAATAATCGGGTATGGTGTGCGAAAATGAATGTAAGCCAAATTCCATAGTGGGGCGCAGTTCATCGGTAAAAATCATGTATTTGAGTATCATAATGCACAGGAGTACCATAATGCCGCACACCGCCATCATAGCCGCTTTGCGCTGCGAAATAAAAAGGAGGGCAACTACAAGAAACACAAAAATCCAGCCCGAAGCAAGGTCGGTGTAAGGTTTCATAATGCTATCCAAGTGGGAGGAAGCCACAAAATTGTTTACAAGAAATACTATGTTGGTGGTGTTCATAAACACAAAAAGCGCAATGCCCAGCAGTACGTAGCCGGCAAAACACTTGCTAAATGTATTGTGTAGCACAAATTGGCGCAGTTCCGAAAATCGCTCAACTTTCATGCGGATAGGAGTGAATGTGATTATATACCGAATCGCGCTCTACGGCGGTGCGTCCGGCGGTGTGAATAAGGTTTATCATTTCGCGTTCGGTGAGCGTGGGTTTGCTTTCTTCGGCACCTGCCATAGAGTAAATTTTGGTGGAATCGTTAATAGTACCGTCAAAATCATTCACACCAAAATCGAGGGCGATTTGCGCGAGGTCTTTGCCCAACGCCACCCAGTAGGCTTTTATGTGGTCAAAATTATCGAGATAAAGCCGCGCAATGGCAAAATTGCGTAAATCTTCTATCCACGGAAGTTCGCTATTGAGGGCGAGTTCGTTGTTTTCTTTGCGGTATTTGAGGGGAATAAATGCGTTGAATCCATGTGTAACATCTTGCAAATCGCGCAATTTACTCAGATGCGCCACGCGCTGCGCAAAGGTTTCAATGTGTCCGTAGAGCATGGTGGCATTGGTGGGCACGCCGCTTTCGTGCGCCGCTTGGTGAATGGCGAGCCATGTGGCGGAGTTCGATTTTGAGGAACAGATTTTTGCACGCAGGTTGTCGTCTAAAATTTCGGCACCACCGCCCGGCATGGCATCTAAGCCGGCATGTTTCAATTTTTCAAATGTTTCGGCGTATGAAATCCCGGCTTGCTGCGCCATATAATCTATTTCTACGGCGGTAAATGCTTTGATTTGAATTTTGGGGCGCAGTGCTTTGATTTCACTCAAAAGTTCGCAGTAAAAATCGAGTTTGCGTTCGGGGTGCACGCCGCCCACTATGTGTACTTCGGTGAGGGAATTTTCGCTCGTTTGCGCAATTTTTTCCTTCATTTGCTCTATGCTCATTTCCCAACTCTGTGGGTCGCCCTGCGGCTTGGAGTAGGAGCAAAATGTGCAGTTGTGAATACAAATATTGCTGGGTTCTATGTGAATATTTTTGTTGAAAAACACCACATCGCCGGTTTTTTGCGTGCGCACATAGTTTGCCAACATTCCCAAAAATCCTAATTCCGCTTTTTCGTAGAGTAGCAGGCAATCTTCGTTGCTAATGCGTGTGCCGGCACAAATTTTGGCGGCAATGGCGAGTAAGTCGCTGTTGAGATTTTGCAATGCAATGAGAGAATAGAGTTTGGAACCGGTCATAGTTGCTAAAAATTTTAGCAAAAGTATCATTTTTTTGTGTTTCTTTGCATTTTATCACACGAAATAGATGTTCTCAATAATTTCTTTTTGCAAAACCCTCCTTGTGTACATTCGCAGTTTTATTCTGCGTTTAATTCCGCCGTTTTTGCTCAAATATCCGCTTGTAAAACGCTTTGTGGGATTTTCTTTTGTGGGCGTGGTAATTACTTGTGTGGGAATTTTTCAAATTTATATATTACTCAGAATAGCACCGCGTATTTTCACCTATTTACAAACGTGGGCTGCGTGGCTCTATGTGGCAAATACACTCAGTACGCTGTTTTCCATACTGCAATCCTACTATTTGAATAGTCGCTTGGTGTTTAAATCGGGGAAATCGCGGCGCAATTTGCTGGTGTATTACGGCATTTACGGCATTAGTTTGCTCATAGGGCTTGCCACGCTGCGGTTGTATGAACTGTATTTACCTATACAAGACCCTCTGCTGCTTAGTTTATTGGTTATTCCGGTTACTATGGCGTGGAATTTTTTCGTATCATCTCGATTTTTGAAATCGGTGGAAAAAAACGAGGTTTTTGATGAAAATACTATTTTTGTGGAATAAGAAAACAGAGCAATATGACGTTTGACCAAGAATTTCTTACCAAAATTTAGAAACCCCATGCGCAACAAAGAATTAGAATCACAGATATTTTCAGTTCACGGTGCCGATGAATTTAATCGCTTGAGTATTGCGGTGTTTCACTTTCAGTATGTGCACAATCCGGTGTATCGGCAGTTTGTAGATGCGCTTGCGGTGAATCCTGCGCTGGTGGAGCGATACGAGCAAATTCCGTTTTTGCCCATTTCGCTGTTCAAATCGCACGAAGTGCGCTGCCATGCGCAGGAGCCGGAACTGCTTTTTGAAAGTTCCAAAACTACGGGTATGACTTCGAGCAGGCACTATGTGGAAGTTGCGGAATTGTACAATACGAGTTTTTCGCGCTGTTTTGAGCAGTTTTACGGTAGCGCGAGCAATTATGTGTTTTTGGCACTGTTGCCCAATTATTTGGAACAGCAACATTCTTCGTTGGTGTATATGGCAAGCGAACTCATAGCGCAGTCGGGCAGTGGCGAAAGTGGTTTTTTTCTGCACAATTTCGCTGATTTAGATGCCGCAATTCGCAGAAATGCAGGTCGAAAAAAGATATTTTTGATAGGCGTGAGTTATGCTTTGCTCGATTTTGCAGAGCAGTATTCGTACAACAATATCGACATGATAGTGATGGAAACCGGCGGTATGAAAGGGCGGCGCAAAGAATTGTTGCGTAGCGAAATGCACGAAATGCTTAGAAAATCCTTCGGCGTGGCACACATTCATTCCGAATACGGCATGGCGGAACTTTTGAGCCAAGCCTATTCGCAGCAAGACGGAATGTTTCGCACACCGGCGTGGGCAAAAATCCTTGTGCGCGATGTGTACGACCCGTTTAGTTATATGCCTGCCGGAAAATCGGGAGGAATTAATGTGATAGATCTTGCAAATTTGTATTCTTGCTCGTTTATAGAAACCAAAGATGTGGGGCGGCTTTACGAAAACGGTAATTTTTCGGTGGAAGGTCGCTTTGATTCGGCGGAAATTCGCGGCTGTAATTTGATGTACTAATTGAATAACAGAAATCGAACTCCTAATTCCTGTTTCCTATGAAAAAAATACTTTTGGCAATGAGTGGCGGCACCGATAGTTCGGTGAGTGCCATGCTTTTACAGGAGCAGGGTTTTGAGGTTGTGGGTTTACATATTTCGTTTTTTCACGAAACGTGGGCGAGTGCCCATGTTATGCAGGAGCAAGCGCAGGCGCAAAAAAATGTGGAAGAATTGTGCTCTTCGTTGGGAATTGAACACCATGAAATAGATGCTTCGGAAGAATTTTATAATACCGTAGTGCGCTATTTTGTGAATGAATATAGTGCCGGACGCACGCCTTTTCCTTGTGCCGTGTGTAATCCGTTGGTGAAGTGGCGAATTGTATATAATGCCTCACAAATGCTTGATTGTGAGAAAATTGCAACAGGGCACTATGTGCAAATACAATCGCACAACAACCGCTTGTACGTTACGCAAGGTGCCGACCCCGACAAAGACCAAGCCTTTTTTTTGTGGGGACTTTCGCAGGAAATTTTGCAAAAAACCGTATTTCCACTTGGAAGTATGCTCAAAAGCGATGTGCGCAAATATGCACAACAGCGTGGATTTCAGTCTATTGCAAAGCGCAAAGATAGTTTGGGAGTGTGTTTTCTGGCTTGCGCCGATTATCGCCCTTTTGTGAGGCAGGAATTGGCAAAACAAGGAAAAGCCATAATCGCAGGCACGCACATTGATTTGCAGGGAAATGCCCTCGCGCCCAATGAAGGCTATGCGTTTTACACCGTAGGACAGCGTAAAAATTTGGGTTATAATGCCAACAAACGCCTTTTTGTGCACTCCGTGCAAGCCGAAGAAAACACCGTAATTCTGAGTGAATACAAGGATTTGTATCGTACTTCGTTTCGGGTGAAAGAGTATTATTTTCACTCTTCTGAAGACTATGCGCAGGAATTAACGGTAAAAATCCGCTATCGTAATCAGGAAAATGTGTGCCGGGTGGAAATTGTGAATGCGCAGGAATTGGTGGTGCATTTGCACACGCCGTTGGAGGCTGTTGCGCCGGGTCAAACTGCCGTATTTTACAGCGGAAAGCGAGTGGTGGGCGGTGGATTTATTGCTTAAACCTTAGTGTTTGCAGCCGCAATCTGCCGCAGGGTGGTTTTTATAGCGTTTTTGCGCCGATTTTTGCGCATCGTGCCCTTTGTGCTGTGTGGCGCAGGCTGACAATGCAAAAGTAAAGAGGATTACAAAGGCGGTAAAGCGGATTTTTCTGTGCATAGCGAAGGGGTTTCAATTACTTTTGTACTTTTGCAAAAATACAGTATTTGCTTTTATAACTATATGTTTCAATGAAAAAACTCATTTTTCTTATTTTTATTGCCTTGTGTGCCTTTCGCGCTATGGCGCAAACCTTCGAGTGGAATGCAAAATTTGACGTGATTGCCGATAATAGGGAATTTTCCACTCGCTATGGATTTCCGCAAACGATAATTGGCGCACGCCTGAAGCCCGAAGTGGGTTTTGCGTTCGACCAAAACAACCGCGTAATGCTGGGAGCAAGTTATTTTTTGCTGGCTGGCGATTCTTCGTTTTCGCAACCAATTCTTCCGGTGGCGTACTATCATTACAGAAATTCTGGCTTTGATTTTTACGCCGGATTTACACCAAAAATGTATCAAAAAAACAGTTTCCCACTGGCGGTATATACCGATTCACTGTATTATTTTGCGCCTATCAATCAGGGATTTGTGGCAAATTATGAAAACTCGTGGGGTGATTTCAGTGTTTCGCAAAGCGGATTGTTCGATTTTTTTGTGAATTATAATTATGGTGCAAACGAAGAATTTATTGCCGGATTTATGGGTAATGTGCGATGGAAATGGCTGCAAATAAATGAATGGTATTACTATCAGCATCAGCGACCGGCAGAATACATTGCCGCCGGGCGACCTATTACCGACAATGGTTGCGCGGGTATTACGGGCGGAGTAAATGTGCAAGAACGCTTATTTTCCGTAGAGGCGCAAGCCGGTGTGCTTTCATCATGGCGAAGAACTCGCCCTGCGGCGCATAATAATAGTGCAGGATTTTTTGCCGATGGCACTGTTTCGTTTAAGCGCATAATAGGCATGCAAGTAACGCACTACAATGGCGATGGCATTTTCCTTCCACTCGCCGACCCGCTCTACCGCAGCGGCAATTACACGCGATTTTCGTTTCAAATCAATCCTTTGAATAGAGTGAAAACACTGAATAATTACTGTGCAATGAATTTCCGATTTAATTGGCACCGTGTAGCCGGCGAATGGAATACTTCGCAGCAAATGTTCCTTACTGTGAATATAGACCAAATTGAAAAACAGACGAAAACTCCGAACTTGCCTGTTGGAGAGATGTAAAAAGAAATGACCAATTTAGAGTACGACATACAATTTCTTCCCGGAGTGGGACCTAAGCGTGCGGAATTGTTGAAAACCGAACTCAACATTCACACGATTGACGATTTATTGAATTTTTTGCCCTTTCGCTACATAGACCGCAGTAAATTCTACACGGTGCGCGAACTTGAACCGGCTATGACTTCAGTGCAGTTGAAGGGCTACATTACCGGTATGACCACCGAAGGTGAGGGGCACAAAAAACGCTTGAAAGCGCAGTTTTCCGATGGCACGGGCAGTGTTACACTTGTGTGGTTCAGCAATGTGCAGTGGGTGGTCAATTCTTTGAAACCGGGAGTGGAGTATGTGGTATTTGGGCGCATAACGGAATTTAAGGCGCAATACAGTATTTCGCACCCCGAAATTGAGGAATTTGCAAAATTTTCGGAGAAAAACAACGGTTTTGTGGGCGTGTATCCCTCTACCGAGAAAATAAAAAATGCCGGTATTAGCGGTAAAGTGTTTCGCACAATGGTAGAAAGTGCGTTTAAAAAACTGAATACGGAGAAAATTTTGGAAACTCTGCCGGCATACGTATTGGAAGAATTTGCACTGCTCAATTTACACGAAACTCTTACTACACTGCACATGCCAAACGATTTATCGAAAATTTCGCGTGCGCAGTTTCGCATAAAATTTGAAGAACTTTTTTGGGTGCAACTCGCTTTTGCCTTTCGCCGCAAAGAGCACAAAGCATTTGCGCATGGATTTGTGTTTCACCGAGCGAACGACAAACTTTTGAAACAGTTTTACAAACAACATTTGCCCTTTTCGCTCACCGGAGCGCAAGTGCGCGTGATGGGCGAAATTCGTGCCGATGTGGAAAGCGGCAAACACATGAATCGCCTCATTCAGGGCGATGTGGGAAGTGGCAAAACATTGATAGCAGTGCTTGCTATGCTTATGGCGGTGGATAATGGGCATCAAGCCTGCCTGATGGCTCCCACTGAAATTTTGGCGCAGCAGCATTTTCAATCTCTTACCACGTTACTCGCCGATTTACCCATACGTATAGAACTTTTAACGGGTTCTACCAAGAAAAAACAACGCACTGCAATTCACGAAGGATTGCAAAATGGCGCGATACATATTTTGGTGGGCACCCACGCATTGCTCGAAGATGTGGTGCAGTTCCGGAATTTGGGACTGTGTGTAATAGACGAGCAACATCGCTTTGGTGTGGCGCAGCGAGCGCGATTGTGGAAGAAAAACTCGAACGCACCGCATATTTTGGTAATGACCGCCACGCCTATTCCGCGCACGCTTGCCATGACACTCTATGGCGATTTGGACGTGTCGGTGATAGACGAACTGCCACCCGGACGGAAACCTATAAAAACCGTTCTTGCCCGTGATTCGCAACGGCTGCGCGTGTTTGGGTTGATGCGAGAACAAATTGCGCTGGGGCGGCAGGTGTATGTGGTGTATCCGCTCATCAAGGAATCGGAACGCTTGGATTACAAGGATTTGGAAGACGGCTACGCGAGTATTACGCGAGCATTTCCTTTTCCCAATTACGCAACTACCGTAGTGCACGGGCAAATGAAAGCTGCCGACAAAGAATTTTCCATGAATGAATTTGTGCAGGGCAGGGCGCATATAATGGTGGCTACTACGGTAATAGAAGTGGGAGTGAACGTGCCGAATGCTACGGTGATGATTATAGAAAGTGCCGAACGATTTGGTCTTTCACAGTTGCATCAGTTGCGGGGGCGCGTGGGGCGCGGTGGCGAACTTTCGTACTGTGTGCTTATGGCGAGCAATAAATTAAGCAACGATGCACAAACGCGCCTTGAAACTATGGTACAGAGCAACGATGGATTTGAAATTGCCGAAGTGGATATGAAATTGCGCGGTCCGGGCGATATAGAAGGCACGCAGCAGAGCGGTTTGCCGGTGAACTTTAAACTCGCCAACCTTGCCAAAGACGGGCAAATAGTACAACTCGCTCGCAATGTGGCGTTCCGAATTATAGAACAAGACCCTAATTTGGAACACACGGAAAATGCAATTCTTGCAAAAGGACTCAAACAACGGCAGGCAGCACACATTTCGTGGCGAAACATTAGTTAAGAGAAGTACAAAGTAGTGAGATTTCAGATACGAGAGAGGGCAATGTATGTTGCCTTTTTAGGACTTTGTAAAAAGCATAGAGTACTCACTACTAAATACTAAATACTCATTACTTGATACTTTGGTTTAAAATAATTTACAATTACCTTCGTTGAGGGCTTTGCCGTTTACAATTATATTGTTATTTTTGCACACATTTCAGTTATTCAATTATTTCTTATGACTACAAATGAAATTCAAGATGCTATAATCGAGGAATTTTCGGTGTTCGATGATTGGCTCGATAAATATCAATACCTTATTGATTTGGCAAAGGAATTGCCGGCAATAAACCCTATTCACAAAACCGAGCAGAATACCATAAAAGGCTGTCAATCACAAGTGTGGCTCTATGCCGAATTGCGCGATAGCAAGGTTATTTATACTGCCGATAGCGATGCCGTGATTACCAAAGGAATTATTGCGCTGCTTATTCGCATTTTTTCCAATCAAACTCCCGAAGATATTTTGAATACCGATTTATACTGCATCGACAAAATCGGATTGAAAGAAAATCTTTCTCCCACGCGCTCGAATGGACTTGTAGCCATGATAAAACAAATGAAACTCTATGCCATGGCTTTTCAACATATAAAACAGTAACAGAATGGACAAAACCGCCATACACGACCAAATAGTGGAAACACTCAAAGATATTTACGACCCCGAAATTCCGGCGAATATCTACGATTTGGGTTTGATTTACAAAATCGACTTAGAAAAATTGCCCGAAGTTACCATAGAAATGACCTTTACTTCGCCCACATGCCCTATGGCAGAAATTATTGTGTATCAAATAGAAAGCCGCCTGAAATTGATAGAAGGCATAGAACAAGTGCAGGTAAATGTGGTATTTGAACCCGAATGGAATCAAGACTGCATGAGTGATGAAGCGAAATTAAAATTGGGATTTTTGTAGTATGAAAATTGCCATAAACACGCGACTGCTGCTGAAAAACAAATTGGAAGGAATAGGGCGATTTACTTACGAAACAGTGAAACGCTTGTGTGAAAATCATCCCGAACACACATTTTATTTGCTTTTCGATAGAATGTATGCCAAAGAATATGTGTTCGCGCCCAATGTAGTGCCTATTGTGCTGCCTTTTCAGTCGCGTCATCCATTTCTGTGGTGGTTTTGGTTTCATGTGCAAGTGCCGCGTGTGCTCAAATCTATCAACGCCGATGTGTTTATTTCCACCGATGGTTACGTTCCGCTCAATCTTTCAATTCCGGTGGTCAATGTGATTCACGACCTTAATTTTGAGCACAATCCGCAACAACTTCCAACGCTTACACGCAACTATTATCTTCACTTTTTTCCGAAATACGCTCGTGCTGCCACTCGTATTGCTACGGTTTCTACCTTTTCAAAAATAGATATTTCTACGCTCTACGGCATTGACCCCGAAAAAATTGATGTGGTGTATAATGGCGTGAGCAGTGAATTTACGCCACTTGGCGTGTACGAAAAAAATGTGGTAAAACAACGCTACACCGGCGGCGAACAATATTTTGTGTATGTGGGTTCGTTGCACCCACGCAAAAATATAGAACGACTTTTGCTTGCGTTCGAGAAATTTAAACAAGGAGCAAATTCTTCCATGAAATTGTTAATAGTGGGCGAGGCTATGTTTATGGCGCAAACTATTCGTGCGGTATATGAAAAAAGTGCGGTGCGCAGTGATATTATATTCACCGGACGTGCATCGAATACAGAATTGGCAGAAATACTTGCTGCGGCATACGCACTTGTGTATGTACCTCTTTTTGAAGGATTTGGCATACCAATAGTAGAAGCCTTTGCCTGCAATGTGCCGGTAATTACTTCAAATACTACCTCCATGCCCGAAGTGGGCGGAGATGCAGCACTTTTGGTAAATCCCGAAAATGTGAGTGAAATAGCAGAAGCAATGCACACAATAGTGAGTTCTTCGCAACGCTACGAAGAATTACAAGCGCAGGCACACATTCAACTCCAAAAATTTTCGTGGAACAAAACCGCCGCCGCACTGTGGAATTGTGTGGAAAAAGCGGTTGCTGCCATTAATTACACGAAGTAACGGTGATTTTTGTAAAACGAAAGTCTTTGTAATAACCTCTAATAGAGAATTTTAATAACAGTATTCTTGCCGCTCGCGTGTAGAAAGAATAAAAAAACACCGCCGAAAAAAGTAATTAAACGTTTTCTCGAAGGTGTTTTTTAATAATTATTTCGTAATTCCTACTGTTCTAAAACGAAAGCACTCCCACACTTTCTACATAAATGTAGTAGCCTTTTCCGGCGTTCATGGTATTGAGAGTACCGGAGGTTTTAGTTAAAAATCCGTCAAAATTTTTGATTTCACGTGCATTTGCCCACACCGATGAAAGTGTTGCAGTGGTTGCTTTTGCTTGTGCAAAGGGGTAGCCTATCATGTTCCAGCCCGGTTTGAGAGCCACCGATACGTTTTTGGCAACTTTTCCTTGTATGCTGAGTGTTACGGCAGATTTTGCCTGTACCAAATAGCCATAGCCGGCTTTCAATTCTATTAAACTTTGGAGCGGAGCGGCAACTCCCGGTTTGTAAAATCCGTCTTCGTTTTTCACTATGTCAATTTGTGGCAAAATTGCCGCAAAAATTGCTTCTACCGCAGCGTTATCGGGCACTACGTAAATCGAAATCAAGTTCCAACCGGCTTGTAAACTAATTGTTTGCGTAAGGGTAGGATTTTGTGCATCGAAGGTTTTTTGCACTTCCGAAGAATGTGCCGAACGATTGCCGGAATTATCTACCGCGCGAACGCTTACGGTGATTGTTTTGCTTTCATCGGTAGCCCACAATGCAGGAACGGTAATGCCGGTGCCGTTTGTAACGGTTTGATAGAGAGAGCCGTCTATCCACACTTCGTAACCTGCCACGCCTTCGTTGTCGGTCGATGCTGTCCACGTAACGGTGTATTCGTTGTTGTTGAGGTCGCTCACGGCAACATTGCCCGGAGTAGTGGGACTTTCGGTGTCGGGCGATGTTTTGGTGGTAACAGTGCCGGTACGCGCAGTTGATTTATTACCTGCGGCATCAATAGCCACTACGCTTATGCTGTATTCGGTATTTGCGGTAAGTCCGGTGAGATTTACCGTTGGAGTGCTTACGGTAGTTTTCAAAACACCGTTTACAGAAACTTCATAGCCGGTAACTGCTTTGTTGTCGGTTGATGCTGTCCATGCAACAGATACGCTTGTTTCTTCAACGTTTGAGAACGCGAGTGCACCGGGTTGTGTAGGTGCTTGGGTATCGGGTGTTTCTTTGGTG
>JAITUU010000018.1 GCA_031286165.1 Bacteroidales bacterium | reverse complement strand
TCAAATCTTATTGCAGGATTGATTGCATATTGTTTTTTGCCAAAAAAACCGGCTATTACATATCAAACCAATCAAAAATCTACTCAATTAGCATTGTTTTATTAATCGAACTCAGGTTTAGAGTATTTCAGTTTTATATCTGCCGCGTTTCCACCATTACAAAAATCATACGTTATAGTTATGTAACATTCTGTTTCTGTTTTCACACTTTGTGCTCGCACATTGGTAATTTGTGCCGAAAGAGGCATAATGAAAAACAGAGAAATAATAAGAAACACTACTTTCATTACTGCACTATTACTTTAAAGGTTTCATTATTCGCTTGTACTATGTAAATGCCTTTGTTCAAAGCGATTTCAGCATCCCCAGAAATAGTTGATTGATGCACTTCCTGCCCGAACATATTGTATATAGAAACCGTAGTGAGTTCTTGGGTTTGAATTGCAACACCGATAGCAACCGGATACACAGTAATTTTTTCTGTATTGATTTCTTTTATTTTCACACTAATACCTATAATTTTAAATGGTACGGTAATGTATGCCCATTCTGAAAATTCAGCAGATTTTAAATAAGATTTTTCCGTCCACGTGGAAGTACTGCCATCATCACAAATTGCTCGAATACGTACTTTTGTAGAACCCGGCATAGCGTCGTTGGTAAATCGAATTTCATTTGATGAGTCTAAATATCTAATTTGTGCACTTCCAAACGGTTCATAGCATGAATCTTCATTTGGGTCGTTGCAGCCTTCGACAAAAAACGCTGCTTCATATCGTCCAATATTGCTATCAAAAGTTATTCCAAGTGAAGATGACATCTCTCGAACATTAGTAGGCGCAGGGCAAGTAGGTTCCGGTTCAACAACAGAAACAATAATTTCCGCAAAATTACTCCAACAAGATGTTTCTTTTGATTGTTGGCGTACATAATAGGTGTAATCGCCTGCGATAGCATCTTCATGAGTATAATCAGTTCCCTTTGTACCAACTTTTGTAGTATCAATGTGCCAATAGAGAGTGTGAGAATCGGGAATGATGCTTCCGCTTGTGATAATGATAGGAAAGTCTTCAGTTGTTAAAATAGTACGATTTTCAGTAACAGGTTTTTGCGGTAATTGATTTACGGTAACGGTAACATTTTTGCGGTCTCTGAGATTTTCGCAATAGTTATCGCCTTGCAGTGTTACGAAAAATGTAGAGTCTTGCACCAAAACCGAAGTGGTGTATGTGTTTCCTGTGTAGAAAGGCACAACATCAGTATCGTTCGCATACCAATTAAAGATAGGGTTTATTACATCGTTTGTCGAAACTTGTAATTCGGCAGTTTCTCCGGGGCAAAGAATTTGATTGCCGTCAATTTCTACCATTGTAGAATCGGAATATGGATTTACTGTTATAAGTATGGTCTGTGAAGTATCTATTCCACACATCGCATCGGTTACAACTCTGCGGAAAGGAATAATATCTTGTGAAGAAGAAGCGGGAAGAGGATACGCCAAAACAGTAGTGTCGTTTGCCATATACCAGAGTAGTTCATACCATCGGTTAGTGGCTATATTTTGACATTCCCATTTATAGTTGTATTTGCCGGAACCGCCGGTAGCAACTCCAAGATTGATAATATTGGATTTCCCTGAGCAAATAGTGATAGGAGTAATTGGTTCCGGTTGTGTAAATTCAGGTCGAACTTCTACCAATACTGCATCAGAAAAAATAGGATTGCCGCAGGTTGCTCGTTGTGCTTGTCGGCGGAAATACGTGTTGGTTTGCAATGCTGGAGTAGTATAATTTTGAGAATTTGAATTGGGTATAGGAGACCAATTTGTTCCGTTTGTGCTTGATTGCCATTCGTAGGTAATAGTACCTAAACCACCGCTTGCTGCGCCAAGAGAAATAGTGCTTGTTTTTCCGTAGCAAATCAAATTTGAACTTGCTATTGACGTTGCAGGTTGAGTAAATTCCGGTGCTACTTGTATTAAAACGGTCTGAGAGGGTAGTGCATCGCCGCATTGAGAATCTTTTGCTTGACGACGGAAATACGTGTTGGTTTGCAGTGCCTGAGTAGTATAATTTTGAGAATTTGAATTGGATATAGGAGACCAATTTATTCCGTTTGTGCTTGATTGCCATTCGTAGGTAATAGTACCTAAACCACCGCTTGCTGCGCCAAGAGAAATACTTGTTGTACCTCCGTAACAAATAGAACTTTCTTGCGGAGTTGGAGTAGAGTTAGGCTGAGTAATTGTGGTTATGGAATGTCTTCCCGAAAAATTGCTTGGTTTAGAAGAACCGCAGTCGCTACTTGAAACAATGCAGTAATACCAATAATCGTCTGCCGGCAAATTGCTTGGCGGATAATAATTAGAATTTGTAGCACCATAAATATCCGTGCCGTCTATATATGATGCAGAGGTTGTTCGGTACCACTGATAACGTATATCTGTTCCGTTTGTCGAAACTGATAATTGAGGGAAAGAGCCGCTATCTTTGCATTTTACGCTTGGAATAGAGGTTGAAGGATGAGAAGTAATGCTTAGAGGTTCTTTAACGGTGATTGTTGTGGAAACCGCACTTGTGGGATTACAACCTTTTTCGGCTCGAACATAATATGTTGTTGGCGATGTTGGCGAAACGAGAATACTTGAACCGGAGTCAATAGGTGTACCACCGAGAGAACCACTATACCATTCCCAACTTGCTCCCGTACCGAGGGAACCGCCCGAAACTGATAATGTGGTAGAGGTACCGCTGCAAACAGATGATGATGTTGCTGATATGCTTGATGGAGAGAAAGATGGGAATTTATGTGCCGATAAATTAATATATACAGCTACATTATTCTCCCCATAACCGAGATGATTACCGGCACTTGCCCAAAATTTAAGTTCAATATTGTTACAGCCGTTCCATTCGGGGGGTATGGGAATAGTGTAAGAATAAACTAAAACACTCATGTCTTCCCAATTGAATTCTGTAGGAGCAGGAACTCGTTGTGGTGGATTTGGTGGATTTTTAATTACAGTGTAACCGCTACCTTCTCGAACTTCACTTTCCCAACCATTGTCATCTATGCACGTCTTACAACTCACGGGATTTGTAACAACACCAAAAGACATAGATTCTATACGGAAACTTGTTATAAAGGTAATACTTTCTCCTGATTTAAGGTTTGAATTATGTGTCTTTATGTTATTAGTATTGAGAGGGTCAGCACCATTTTTATAACTGAGAATAGGAATGCTCTGCCCCCAACTTGTTATCACAGTAAAAGTACAAAATAGAAACACAAACAATTTCTTACCATTGTAATTTCTTTTCATAACACACTACCCTCAATCCGTGTCGGGCACAACTTTTAATGATTAATTCGACTTTTTTCGTAACCCCAAAACCTTCACACGATTACGAGGGTACAAAGAAAAGAAAATCAGGTATTTATATGTTGAAAATCATAACGCAGAAGTTACCGCGCCGTGCCTTGTGTTTTTACTTCACTTTGGGGTAGATTTTACCCCCCCCTCATGTTTTCTTTGTGTAAGAGTTCGGAATAGTGGTGAAAAAAATCTTCGTGGAGTGCACGCGAAATGCGCAGAAGAAGGTCTATGTCTATATTGTCGGAATTGAGTTTTTTGTAGAAATTGTTGCGGTCGCAATGCACTTTTTGTGCCAACCATGCCATAGAACGCTCCTGCTCTTGGAGCCGTTGTTTAATAATTTTCCCTATGTGTACTTCGTGATTTTTCATTAAAAAAAGCGTGAACCGACTGTAAATTTGCCTATTTACTTCCGTGGTTCCGCCAAAAACCAGATTACGAAACAAGCACAGACGGTGCACGCTCGCGCGTGCGCCTCCATAACTTATTCTTTGTAACCTTCATGAAAACTTGGCGGATTTCGGAAGTGAGAATAAGAACAAAAACGTTCTAATTATATGTATCATAGAGTGCTTGTGGGCACTTTTTCTATTTTTTTTAGTTTTTGCAAAAGTAGTGATTTTTGGTTAATATAAAAATCCGAAAAGCCACAGAGGAATTTTGTTGTTGTAGCCTACTTCAATATTGTCGGCTACTACAAAACTATTGGGGAGGTCTTTTATTTGTTCAAACGATTTTTTCTTTCCACCCACTTCAAATGTGTAGTTTTCTACCATAAAATCGCCTTGTGGTGCAAGAAAAACATCGGACACCGCACTTGCTTGATTTACAAAAAACGTTTCTCGCACATTGCCCACATTGGCGTTTTCGCCGTATAGGTACGATAAATTCGTGTTGTTGAGCAGCACTTTGTCGGGTTTTGTGAGGTCGCCTATGGTTTTATTTTTGTATGACACCACATTCAGTAATTGAGCATGAGTTAGCAGCGATAAATACTTCAAGGTATTGTTTCGAGTACTTTCTATTGCCGCGCTCAAATCGGCAATATTGGGAGTGTACGGTACTAAGGTTGCAAGAATTGCCATGAGTTTTTTTAATTTATGCCGCGATTCAAACTCAATGTTTTCAATCGCCGGTATATCTATATCTATCACCGTATTGACCGCTTCTTGCAGTTTTGTGTCATATTTTTTCAAACCTTCTTTGTAAAATAAGTAATAGCCGTTTTTTAAATATTTTTTGAAGAGAGGCATTATTTTTATGGTTGCGGTAATTTCCGAGGCTATTTTTTGGTGGTTTTCCACAATTTCTTGCAGTGAATAGTGCGGAAAATTTCCCATATTTTCAAATTGTAAAAATTCTCTGAATGACAATCCTTCTAATGGCTCATACACTACTCTCCGCGATAAATCGGCTGTGGAGTTGTAAATTTGCAATAGCGAAGAACCGGTAAACACTATTTTCAAGCGAGGGAAACTGTCGTAAATGTTTTTTATTTCTTGCGCCCAATTCGGGTAATGGTGTACTTCATCTAAAAATAAATGAGTGCCTCCATTCAAATAAAATTCGTCTGCCAAATCAAACATAGTGTGGTTGGCAAACCACCGATTGTCTAAACTTGCAAATAGTGCTTTGTTTTTGTCGGGGACCGCGGTTTTAATGTGTTGCAAAAGCATGGTGGTTTTCCCAACTCCTTTTGCTCCAACAATGGCTATGCAACGTTCTTCCCAATCAATATTCTGATACGCATATCGAATATCATTCAGATTGGTTTCTTGCAATAAGCGTAAGTATATTCTAACCAAATTTTCCATAGTTCTTATTGTATGCTTTTACAAAGATATAAAATGTTTCTTACAAGGAGCACTTTATTGTAAAAAATGTTTCTTACAAGGAGCATTTTTATTATAAAAGTGCTTCTTCAAAAGAGCACTTTTGTTATTAAATCGTTCTTTGAAAAGAGCATTTTTATCGTAAAAACGCTCCTTAAAAAGAGCACTTTTTATTGGCATATTGCCTCATTTTCGTATCGGCACATTATTGTATTGCCTCTACACGTCCGTTTTTTACCACAACTTCCTGCGGATTGCCGGCGTAGAGAATTTTTCCTTTGCGATTTGCTGCTGCGCTGAGTTTTTGGGTGGCATACACGGTGCAATTTGCTCGCGTGGTGCTGCTAATAGTGGTGGTTTCGGTGTGTAAATTCTGCGCACGAAGTTCGGCGGTGTAGTTTATGGAAAAATTCGCATTCGTGCTTGTGCCGCTCAGTTCTATCAATCCTCCGGCTTTATTCAGCGTGGTAATTTTTGTGTTTTGGTTGTTGAGGTTCAGGTGCACATCGCCCATCATGGTCATATATTGAATGGTGAGATTGCTTTCAATGGGTAGTTCGTTGTGTATTTCGCAGGCTTCCCACACAGTGAGTGAGTCTATGTGTGAAAAATGCACCCGTGCGTGGATTTTCTCATAGCCTTTGAACATGGCACAGCGCGAAGCATTGTAGCAATGCACGCCTGTTTCGTTTTGTTCTATATGCACGCTTTTGAGCAAATTTTCCCCTGCTTGCACTTCTACTTTGTTGCAGGTATCGGGTACCAATTCTACTACAAAAATGCCGTGAATGTGTACGTGCGAAATTTCCGAAAGAGGAATTGTGCGCGTGTGTGCTTTTCCTGCTCCTTGCAGGCAGGCATCGGGATTGTGGCAGGCTGCAAATAATACAAAGAGAATAGGGGTGAGGTGCAGTATTCTCATAGTTCGGCGTTTTGAATTTATTCCACAATAAAACCGTCTTCCATAGTAATTACGCGGTCGGAGAGGGTGGCGAGCGATTCGTCGTGAGTTACTATTACAAAGGTTTGTTTGAAATTTGCCCGCAGAGTGAAAAACAATTCGTGCAATTCGGTTTTGTGTTTCGAGTCTAAATTTCCGCTTGGTTCGTCGGCAAAAATAATGGAAGGATTATTCACCAACGCACGCGCTACGGCTACGCGCTGCTGTTCACCACCCGAAAGTTCGTTTGGTTTGTGATTCATGCGCTGCGAAAGATTCAAAAAATCCAACAATTCTTTTGCGCGTGTTTGTGCTTGTTTCTGCGATTTTCCTTGAATAAGTGCAGGCATACACACGTTTTCGAGCGCGGTAAATTCGGGCAATAATTGATGAAATTGAAACACAAAACCAATATGTTCGTTGCGAAATCGTGCAAGTTGTGCTTCGTTGAGCGATGCTATTTCGGTTCCGCAAATAGAAATTGCGCCTTCATCGGCGCGGAGGAGTGTTCCCAAAATTTGCAAAAGGGTGGTTTTTCCCGCACCGCTTTTGCCCACTATCGACACCACTTCGGCTTCGTTTATGCCTACATCTATGCCTTTGAGTACGGCAAGTTGCCCAAATGATTTGCGAATATGTGTGGCTTGAAGTATCATGCACGGTATTGTTTGGCTACAAACCTACGATTTTTTTTCAAAATATGCGGCATTACCACAATTTATACTTTTGTTGTTGTTTTTTTTGTTCGGCATCGCGCTTGCGTTTTTCTATCACGATGTCGGCAAATTTTTGTTGAAAATTATCAAGTGGCGAAGGTGCAGAATTTAGTACCAGCGCACCTTCGGTGTCGAGCAGCATATAACTCGGCATTGCTTTCAAGCGGTAGTTTTGCAACACTTCGGGATGGTCGCCCACATAGAGAAATGTCCAATTATACTGCGGATTGTTGTGTGCAAATTCTCGAAATGTTTCAAAATTTTTATCGGCACTCAGGGTTACTATGTGCAAATCGCGTTTGGTTTTTTTATTCATTTCCTGCAATACTTTGTAATCTTGCACACAGGCGTAATTTTCTGACCTACAATAGTTTATATACACGTATTTTCCTCTGAACGTAGCCAAATTGCACTGTGTGCTATCGTGCTGCATGAGTAAAAAATCGCTCACTGCATCGCCGGCAGTGAGTACATTGCGCTTGCGCCAAATATTTTGTGCTATTGCTTTGTGTTCGGGAATTTTTGTAATGCGCATGAGGGAATCGAGCGTTTGCTTTACCGGCGCAGGCGGAAATACTGCGGGCATTTTGAAACAATCGTCTAAACATTGTAGCAGCAGCAATTCTTTGAGGGTGTCGTTGCGCAGCGATGCTTGTTTTTCCAGCACTTCTTTAAACATTGTAGGGCTTTTGCCGTAAATTATGGCAATTTTCATATCTTTCCCCATACCTTTCATGTGGTTGCGCGGCAGGTAATCGTGCCACATTTGCTGAAATAAATCCATGTAGGCGGCATTGTTGTACAGAATTGGTTTGTTTAAGTAGTGGCGGCGCGTAACGGTGAGCGCATCGCGCACATACACCACATAGCGCAAATTATTGAGCGTGTAATTTTTGTAATTCACAAAAAATTCATTGTTTTTATGCGCGGCAAACACACTATCTATGTATTGTGCAAAATCGTCCACATAGCGTTTTTCTTTGAGTTGATAGAGTGCCGTAAAATTTTGCTCCACATAATTGGCGTATTCCGAATTAAAATCGAGCAAGACTTCGTTCAGTCCGCCATCGGAATTGTTCAACACACCGAGTGTTAAATCCTCGTGCGTAAAATAGGGATTTAATTCATCTGCCAGCGTTTTTTCGGTGAGCGGAGGCAGGGCTATTTCCATAGTTTTGCCCGGAACGGCATACACAAATCCCTTATAAACACCCAAGTACATGAATACTTCGCGAATTTTGGCACAAGGGAAGGATAGCGAAAAATTTCCCTGCGAATCTACCGTGAATGCCGCAAGTTTGTCTTCGAGTTTGGTAAAATAATCGGCATAGGAGTAGAGCACAATGCTTTGATTGGCATATTCTGGAGCATTGCCGCGCAGTGTGCAGGTTTGCGCATGCAAAAAACCGCTTGCGCACAGCACAAGGCAACAGAGCGCAAAAAATTTCATGCAACGACTGCGAAAAACTATCATACTAACAGATGTGAATATGGTATATAACTCTCAATATTTCGCTTATATTGTATCATATCGCGCACAATAGACGAAGAAATGTGCGAAAATTGCGGTGGTGTGGTAAAAAATACGGTTTGCACGCTCGCTTCCATGTTGGAATTTGCCTGAGCGATTGATTTTTCAAATTCAAAATCGCTACTGTTGCGTAGTCCGCGAATAATGAATTGCGCTTGTTGTTGTTTGCACAAATTAACGGTTAAATCGCTGTAAATCAATACATCTATCTTCGGATTATTTGCAAAAATTGCGCGAATGTGCAACAAGCGTTGCTCCACCGAAAAGAGCGGTTTTTTACAATTATTTTCCCCAATGGCTATAATAATGGTGCTAAACAGCGGCAGTGCTTGTTCTACAATGGCTTTGTGCCCGTATGTGAATGGGTCGAAACTACCCGGAAAAATTGCTTTCATAGTGATAAGCCCTCTAAATCTCTCCAAAGGGGGACTTTGGGATACATTGGTTTATTTTATTTTTTCCACTACAATTTTTTTATCGCTGCTCCATTTTTCTACATTTGCTTCGGTGCGTTTCCAGCGTTCGTGCATCCACACCCATTGCGTGGGGTAGGCGCGTATAAATTTCTCTATGCAGGTGGTATATTGCTGCGTATTGTATTGAAAATCAACTTCATCATCGCCTGTTTCTACGTATGGAATGGCAGGTTGAATGGTAAATTCGTAGCGATTTTGGGGCGTGCGGCGCATAAACATAGGCAGCACCGGCGCACCAGTTTTTTTTGCGAGCAGTGCCGCGCCTAGCGGTGTAAATGCTTTTTTGCCGAAAAAATCCACAAACACTCCCTTGGTTTTGGTATCTTGGTCTATCATAATAATAAAACAATCACCTTTTTCTATGTGTTCGAGCAAAATTTTGTAGCCGCCGCCGCGCGTAATATTTTTCATGCCGCGTAGTTCGCGTGCTTCTACTATCATTCCGTCTATTGCCGGATTGGAGAGCGATTTGCTTACTGCACTGGTGGTGTAGCCCATGAGCGGCGGCAGTATTGCCGAAAATTCCCACGCTCCGGTGTGGCTCAAAAGGCAAATTACGCCCTTGCCTTTGTCGTATTCTTTGCGCAGATTTTCTTCGCCTATAATGTCGAAAAACGTGAATTGCGAAAGTTTGGTGTAGTGCGAAGTACGTATGTAGTCGGTAAAGTTAATTGTTTGATTTACAAATACTTCTTCGCCCATTTTGTAGATTTCTTTGGGTGTTTTTTCTTGCCCGAAAAATTCGGTAAGATTGCGAAGTGTTTTCACTCGCTCTTTGCGCACAAGTCGGAAGGCAATGCGTGCCAAAAATGCGTGATAGGCAAGCAACGGACGGCGAGGAATGAAACGCAGTATGCGCACAAATACGCGAAGAAAAAATATCAAAATAGGATATTTTATACCTCGCCGAATTTTATGCCATCGTTGTTTGTTCATTTCTCACTAAATTTTCGGCAAAAGTACAAATTAGTTGTTAGTTGTTGGTTGTTAGTTGTTAGTTTTTTTTAATAGTTGATTGTAAATTATTGTATGCCACACACAGTTCACCCCCCTTGTTGCTCAAAAATATTCCGTACTTTTGTGCTATGAATCAGTTAAAAATTGTTGCATATTGCCTTTCTTTTTTGCTTGCTATCAATCAGGTACAAGCGCAAAGTACCTCGTTTGATTGTGAACTTACGCGCTCATATATCAATCAGAATGTGGGGCAATGGGGTGGTTTTGTTACTAAAATTTCTCACGAAATGACGGTAAATCCTTCGCCGGAATTGCTCTTTACCCGTATGTTGGTGCGGCATTTTTACATAGCGCAGTTGCTTTTCAATAAAGGTTCGAGTAAGGCAATTTCGGCGCAGATGGCGGGTATGAATGCCGATTTGGACGCACTCGAAAAAATTCCCCTCTACACGCCGCATTGCTTGGCATTTCGCGCCACGCTCAATTCGTATAGTGCGCTGAACAATCCCTTTACGGCGGTGTATTACCTGCCAAAAAGTTTTTCACTGATAAAAACTGCGGTGGAACAATCGCCTCTATCGCCCTACGCATGGGCGGAATATGGGAATTTGGAATACGGCTATCGTGAGTTTTTGGGTGGAAATTTCAATGATGCTATTACATATTACAAAAAATCGCTCGCTCTTTTTGAGCAACAAAAAGCAAACACGCCTTGTAATTGGTACTATGTGAATACGCTGCTTTTTTTGGCGAAAAGTTACGAAGGAAATAAAAACTACAAAGAGGCGAATGTGGTGTATGACAGAATGTTACAACTCATTCCCACATACGAGGCAATTCTTAGATGGAAACAAAACAATGTACAACGAATGACGAAATAACAATACGATGCTACGATTTGCAATTATCGGTTATGGACACATTGGCACGCGCCATGCGGAAATTATAACGCAGAACCCTCACTGCGAATTAGTTGCCGTGTGCGATGTATTGCCCAAAGAAGAGCTGGGCTTAGGCAGTTCCAATTTTCCGTTTTTTTCGTCTTGTGCCGAACTTCTGCACGCAAACATTGCCATAGATGTAGTGTGTGTGTGCACGCCCAATGCCTTGCACTGCGAGCAGGCAATCATGGCTTTGCAAACGGGTAAGCACGTGGTGGTGGAAAAACCGCTTGCGCTCACTACGCACGATGCCGAGTGCATTATTGCTGCTGCCGAAAGAGCCGAAAGAAAGGTATTTTGCGTGATGCAAAATCGCTATTCGCCACCAGCGCAATGGCTTAAATCGGTGATAGACCGAAATTTGTTGGGAGATATTTTTATGGCACAAATACAGTGTTTTTGGAATAGGGACGAACGCTATTACAGCAAAGGCGCGTGGCACGGCAGGGCAGATTTAGACGGCGGCACACTATTTACGCAGTTTTCTCATTTTGTAGATATGCTCTATTGGCTTTTTGGCGATATTACCAATATTTCCGCCCGTTTTGCCGATTTCAATCATGCGAAACTGACTGATTTTGAAGATAGTGGTGTAGTAACCTTTGATTTTGTGCGGGGCGGTATGGGGAGTTTGAGTTATTCTACTGCGGTGTGGAACAAAAATTTTGAAATTTCGCTTACCGTAATTGGCGCACGCGGTACGGTAAAAATTAATGGAGAATATATGAACGAAGTGGCATATTGTCATATTGAAAATTATGAAATGCCGCAGTTACCAATAGCCAATCCGCCAAATAATTACGGAATATACAAAGGTTCGGCGCAAAATCACGGATACGTGATTGAAAATGTGGTGCAAACACTCTTGCACGCTGCACCGATTGCTACTCCTGCCTGCGAAGGGCGTATGGTGGTAAATATAATAGAACGAATGTATGCGCAGAAATCTTCGCTCAATAGCGAATTGTAAAATGCTGTTTTTCAATTCCTTTGCGCAAAAATACAATGCCGAGTTTACACAAATCTATGGAAATAGAAACCTGTTCGTGTGCGCAAATTTCCTGCCACGCGGCGCACATTCCTTTGCTCCAATAAATATCATCGAACACCAACACGGAGCGTTCGTTGCAGTAGGGGAGAATTTTTTGGAAATAATCGAGTGTTGCCTCTTTTTGATGATTGCCATCTATAAATGCAAAATCTACGTATTCTAATTGCTCCAATGCCTGCGGAAGCGTGTTGTTAAAATTTCCCTCAATCAATTCTATGAGTGGTTTGCAGCACACGGCAAAGGTTTCGCGAGCAATGGCGGCAATTTCGGGTGCACCTTCGAGTGTAATGCAGCGAGCAAGCGGATAGCCCGAAACCATATACACTGTGCTCACTCCCAGCGAAGTGCCCAATTCTAACATGGTGCGCGGTTGATAGTGCAGCGCACTATTGTGGAGCAGTTGCGCATACTTTTTGGGAGAAAGACTTGTGCGGGCAATATCGCTCACGGCGCGTGTTTTGGTGCGCAGTTGCGTGGACCCGGCACCCAAATCGAGCACTTCTATGCGGTCTTTGCGCCGGCATAATTCCTTGCGCCGCCGCTCTATGGGCGCGTATTCCGCCTGTGTATTGGTATTGCGAAGCACATTGCGCACAAAATCATACACAAAGGGCGAATGAATACCATGCCCGTATTTGTGCCGTGCGCAGAAAAAGTAGTGCAGTGTTTTTTTTGCAAGAAAAAAATTCATCTACTTATTGTTTCTCTCAAATTCCTCGATTTTGTCTTTTTTATTCAAAAGATAATCTATGTCATCGAAACCGTTTAAAAAACATTCTTTTTTGTAACTATTGATTTCAAATGTTTCGCTATTGCCGGTGGCGTTGTTGGTAATTGTTTGCGCTTCCAAATTCACCGTGAGGGTGGTTTTGGGATTTTCGCTCACGCTTTTGAAAATTTCACTGAGAAAACCTTCACTCACCGTAACGGGCAATACGCCGTTGTTCAATTCATTGTTTTTGTGAATATCGGCAAAAAAACTCGATACTACTACTTTGAAACCATAGTCGGCAATAGCCCATGCTGCGTGCTCGCGGCTGCTGCCCGAACCAAAATTTTTACCTGCCACAAGAATTTTTGCATCTTTGTAGGTAGGATTATTCAACACAAAATCTGCTTTCGGACTGCCGTCTTTTTCGTATCGCCAATCGGCAAACAGGTTGTTGCCAAAACCAACTTTGTCGGTGGCTTTCAAAAATCGTGCGGGTACTATTTGGTCGGTGTCCACGTTTTCTATGGGAAGCGGCACTACCGTTGCGGTGAGAGTTATAAATTTTTCCATTGTAATTCTTCGTTAAAAAACTTTCTACAAAAATACAAATCAATTACGAATTACAAATTACGAATTACAAATTATTTTTGAAAACTATCGTTCTACGGTGAAAATTCCCGATGGTTGAATTTTTCCGTCTTTTTGGCGCACGCCGTACCATGTACTGCCGTCTTCAAACACGGCTGCTATGCGCCACATATATTTTCCGGTGCCGGCGGGAGCATTTTTGTACATTCCGTTCCACGCTTTGGCGGGTTTACCGTCTTGCAATTCGGTGGATTCCCAAATTTTTTCGCTGCGAGCGTTGTATATTTCTATGTGATATGAGCGCAGGCGGCTATTGGTTTGGGGTATAAATCCGCCGGTTTCGGAAATGGTGAACGTTTTGGGTACAAATACTATATTGCGCCCAAAGGTTACATCGCGCTGAATACTGTTTTTGCACCCGGCTTTATCGGTAATTTCGAGTTTCACCACGCTCGATTGTGCGCTTGCATCGCTGTGTACGAGTGATTCGCCGCTGTGTTTTGCTCCGTCTATAAACCACGTGAAGGATTGTATTTTTTTGCTATCGCCCACAAACCATAGTTCGTATTCGTTGGCACTGATTGCGCTCATGGCAAAATCTACTTTTGGTGCAGGGAGCACGTTGATAACTGCGGAATTGACCGCAGAACAGCCGGTTACAAGGTTGATGCGCGTAACGCTCAGCGTATCTTTTCCGGCATTTTTCCACGAAATGCTCACGTATTTATTGCCTGTGGCGTGTACGGTATTTCGCTGTGATTCCCACACGTAGGTAATTTCTTTATTGATAGATTCTTCCACCGAATAGGGTTCTTTTTCCGAACCTTCGCACACATCGCGGCGACCTTTGATTTCGGGTTTTCGTGCTTCTTCTACTCGTATGGGGAGTTCCAATTTTTTACTTGTGCCGCCTACTTTCACCGTAGCACCGAGTGTGAAATTTCCTTCTTTTGCAAATTGTGCTGCTATGGTGCGTGTGGAAATAAATTTCGATTGCGCTCCTTGCGGCAAATTCCAATCAATAATAGCCTGTGCCGGAAGTCCTTCTATGGAGTATTCGGTGGCGGAATTGGCGCACACGGAGTTGCTTCCCACTATGTGCACTGCGGCAAAATTAAATTCTCCGGCAGTGGTTTTTTCTGTTCCCGCGCTGTGTGGAGTAGTGCTTGCCGTTTGTGTTTTTTCGGGTTTTACGGTGTGTGCAGCGGTTTGTATGTTTGTTTCTTTGTGCGCAGTGCTTTGTTGCGCCTGTGTTTGTGCGGCTACGCTTTGTGCCGGTGCGGTATATGGTTGGGTTTCTTGCTCTTGGGCAACTATTTCTTGTGCTGCCACAAGCGGTTGCGCGCTGCGTTGTTGCGGAGGAAATGCGTTGTACAACCCCACGCTTACCACGCTCAGTGCTGCTGCCACGTAGTAAACATTGAAGGTATTGAAATTAAAATTGAGGAAACTGCGCCAGAAAAGCGTGTGTGCAATTTTGCTCCAAAGAGATGCAGGTGGAGCCACACGAGCATATTTGAAGGTAGTGGCATAGAGCGCGTCCACGTTTTTCGATTCATTGAGCGAAGCCTCCACCTCACCCCAGAGCGACCCGGGCGGTTGTACTTCGTGGTTCTCGAAAGCCTTCTTAAAAATAGTTTCTATATGTTGTTCTTCGTGTGTCATTCGTTCTGTGCGTGCTATTCTTGCAGTTGTTCCAATTTTGTTTGTAATGCTTTTCGTGCGCGGAGAAGTTGCGATTTCGAGGTTGATTCGCTTATATTCAGCATTTCGGCAATTTCTTGGTGTTTGTATCCCTCTATTGCGTATAAATTGAATATGGTGCGAAAGCCTGTGGGCAATTCTTGTATCACTTGGAGCAAATGTTCGGCGGAATATTCTCCTTCTATTGTATTATTTTCTATTTCTGTTTCATTTATTTCGTCTATATCATCTTGATAATAATGTTTTTTGTGGTGGTGGTAGTAAGTAATGGCGGTATTTATTGCCACACTTTTGAGCCAGCCGTAGAAGGAGTGTTCCCGCGAAAATTGACTGATTTGGAAGAAAATTTTCACAAAACTCTCTTGTAAAATATCGTCTGCCTCGTCTTTGCTGTACGCATAGCGCAGGCACAACGCATAGAGTTTTGGTGCATAGCGGTCATACAACGCTTTCTGCATTTTTCTATCGTTCTTCAAACAGCCATCTATTATTTCGTTTTCGGTAAACATTATTCCGTTCTTATAGGTAAGACTATATTTTTTGCCAAAAGGTTGCACAAAGGTAGAAAAAAATGCAATTTTTTTCAATATGCTAATGTGTTAATATGCTAATATGACAATACATTAATGCAATAATTTGATAATGAGTTAATTATGTTGCTTTGTTTTTCCTTTCATTGGCATATTGGAAATTAGCATATTAGCACATTGTTAATGGTGCGCAAGTGCTACTCCCACAATGCTGATGCGTGCGCTTGGAACTTGCCGTAGAATTGTTTCGGCACAGGAAATAGTGGTTGCTCCGGTGGTTATTACATCATCGAGCAGGAGTATGTGTTTGTGTTCCAAAAGGTTTGCTTGTGCCACGCTAAAAATATTTGCCACGTTTTGTTTGCGTTCGTCTTTGTTCTTTTTAGTTTGCGTTTCGGTGTTCACGCGGCGTACTACGGCAGAGGCGCATACAGGAATTTTGGTGATATGCGAAATCCCCTGCGCCACCACTTCGCTTTGATTGTAGCCTCGTGTGCGCCGCCGCTTGCTGTGAAGCGGCACGGGTACTATGCAGTCTATGGATTCTATACAATTCTGTTCGTGCAGGTGTTGAGCACATAGTTCGCCCAGAAAAATCCCCACATCTTTATTTCCTTTGTATTTGAGTGCGTGCAGGAGCGAGGCGTATTTATTCTTTTTGGTGTAATACATGAGCGCGCTTGCTCGCTCGTAGGGAATTTGCCCTGCAAATAAGTGGTCGAGTGCGCCGTGTTCGGCAGTACTTTCATACACGCGCGGAAGGTCTATAAGACAGGAGGTGCAGAGTATGCGTTCGCTGTATCGCAAAGGAGAACCGCAGGCAAGGCACTGTGCCGGAAAAATCAGTTGCAGGCAGTCTAAAAAATAATTTGCAATGTGTTTGAGGCGAGCGTACATAATACAATTACGAATTTTCAATTAAGAGAACTTTCAGTTTTCAACGTTCAATTCTCCACTCTCAGGTCTCAACTTTTTAGGATTTCCGCATAGCGGGCAATGTATTTTCCCAAAATGTCGAACTCTATGTTTACTACCGAGCCTTCTTTGATGCTGTGAAAATTGGTGTGTTCAAAGGTGTAGGGAATAATAGCCACTTGAAAGGATTTGAGTTGCGAATTTACCACCGTGAGGCTCACGCCGTTGATAGTAACCGAACCTTTTTCCACGGTGAAATAATCTTTTTGCAGAGCTTCGTATTCAAAGGTAAAATACCAACTGCCATCGGCTTCTTGCACGCGAGCGCAGCGGGCGGTTTGGTCCACGTGCCCTTGCACTATGTGTCCGTCGAGTCTGCCGTTCATGAGCATACTACGCTCCACATTCACTTTGTCGCCCAGTTTCAAAAGTCCCAAATTCGATTTTCGCAGGGTTTCTTGAATTGCCGTAACGGTATAAGTATCGGCGGTTTTGCTCACTACGGTAAGGCACACGCCATTGTGTGCCACACTTTGGTCTATTTGCAATTCGTGCACAAAACTACACGAAAGAGTAAAGTGTACATTTTCTTTATCGTGTTCTATGCCTCGCACTATGGCACATTCTTCTACTATTCCTGAAAACATTGTTCTATTGTTATTGTATTATTCTATTAAAATCGGTTTGCGTATAGTGTTGCCATTTTGGGTAATGTGGCACTCGTATCTGCCGGGTGCGAGCGATGCCACATCAAGTGTGTGTACATTCAGCCCGGCGGAGGGAGTAATGTGTGCCGAAAAACTTGTTTTACCCTGCATATTATATATGGTAATTGTTACCGGAGCGGTGCCGGTGCTTGCAAATATGAGGTTGATGCGTTCGTGTGCCGGAATTGGTCCGAAGGTGTGTACCACAAAATGTTCCGCAAAATCTTTGGAAAAATGAGTGGAAAACAGTGCTGCACCCTGTGGATTTTCTAATGCGGAGGCATCTATGATAATGTATGAAAATTTTGAAGCATCGCCCGGCGTTATAAATTGCTGATTATACACAAGTGTTTCGCCCGGTGCGAGTGTTCCAGTCCATGTTTCGGTGAAGGGCGCGAGATTATTTTGCCGAAACACAAAATTAATGGTGCGCAGTGCCACATTGCTTACATTTACTACGTGAACTTGCGCCACAGTGCCCAATGCGGTTTCGAGCAGGGTACAATCCACTATGCTTAGTTCGTGATGTGTTTCTTGCAAGAGTATAGTGTGTTGCACCGAATCGGCACAGCCGTGTTCCGAATAGGCATTGAGTTGCACGGGGAAGGTGCCGGCGGAAGTAAATGTATAATCAAACGGAGTAGTTTCGGCGGTTTCTTTTGTGTCGCTTTCGCCAAATTGCCATACATAGTTCGCGGCGTTGTTAGAGAAATTGGTAAATAGTATCGCTTCGCCCGCAATTCCTTCTTCCGGCGTAAATGAAAAGGCAGCCTGCGGTGTTTTATCTATGGTAATGGTGGCATGGGTGCTGTCGCTGCAATTGTGTTCGGTGCTAACGAGGAGCATAACGTTATACACACCTGCGGCGGCAAAACTCACGGTAGGATTTTGACTGTTATACCATGTATTATTCACGCGCCACTGCCATGTGCTTATATTGTCGCCATTGCCGGTGCTGGTTTCGGAAAGTGCTATGGGTGTGTGTTCGCAAGAAACTATATTGGTAGTAATAGCCTTCGGCAAGGGATTGAGCGGAATAGATTTTTCCCACGCAAGTCGGCAGCCGTTCATGGTTTGCACTTCGTAGCGCACGGTGGCGGCGGCGGTCATGGTGGTAGAAAAGAGGGCTTCGGTGCTCACTGCTGCACCGTTTACATACCATGTGCGCGAAACGGCATCGTTGATAGTGGCATACGCGCTGCGGTCGAAAAAATACACGGGGTGTTGCTCGCAATTTGTTGAGAAAGTAATATTCAGTTGCGGCGCACTGCGCACCGACACGGTATTTTGTGTAACAGAAGCACAGCCGTTACTGCTCACCACGCGCAGTTGCAGGGGAATTTCGCCCGCAGCGGCAAAGATGTGTTGCAGGGTTTGGTATATTGTGCTTGCGCCTTCAAGCGTCCATTCGTAGCGCACAATATCGCTCGAAGGTGCAATCGGCGCAAAGGTAGTGGGTACTCCTTCGCAGGTTATGAGCGGCGCAATGCCCACACTTGGCACGGAATTGATGCTTATGGTTTTTTGCACACGTGCCGAACAGCCTTCGTTGGTGCTTACGGTAAGTTGAATACTGTGCGAGCCTAAGGTGCCGAAGGAATATTCGGCAGCCAATCCATCAAGGGTTTGATTTTCAATAATCCACGTGCCGCGAATAATGTGCGAACCATCGGAGGTGCTTGCAGTTTGCCGCAAGGTGGCAATTTGATTTTGACAAGGATTATCTATGGTAAAATCGGCAATAGGGGCGGAGCCGTTTGCCTGCACGGTAATAGTAAGGCTTGGTTGCGCTGTGCACCCGTTGGCGTTTACCACTCGTACCCAATACGTTCCCGAAGAACTCACTTGCAATTTCGGCGTAGTTGCGCCGGTGTTCCATGTATAACTCACAATATCGCTTGTGCCGTTACCCGAAAGTTCTAAATAATTGCCGCGGCAGAGTGCTGTTTCGCTGCCAAGACTTACTTCGAGGGGGAAATTATCTATGGTAACGGTTATGGGTTCTGCGAGTGCGGTATTTCCATCTGTGTCGGTTACTTGTACCCAATAGGTGCCGGCGGTGGAAATTTCTATACTTTGGGTGCTTTCGCCGGTGCTCCATGTGTAGAGGTAGTTGCCGCTAATGCCGCAATCCCATGTGAGCGTTTCTCCGGCGCAGAGCACAGTGTCGCGCAATTGGTTGATTTCGGGTTTGAGAAAGGTGAGGCTGTCGGCGTAGGTCCAGCCCCAATCGTCTGTTACCGTTACGGAATATTTACCCGAACGGGTAGCGGTAATTTCTCTGGTAGTTTCGCCGGTGTTCCACGCAAAGGAGGTAAAGTAATTTCGGTCTTCTACTGCAATGGTGAGTGCTTGCAGGCTATATGGCTGAATAACATCGCCGCCCAGCGAAATGGGCAGGCGTTCGGTGCCGGGAAAATATTTTTGGCGCATATAATTTTCTACTTCCTGCCGCTCGGCTTGTGTTACGGCTCTGCCATATACTATAATTTCGGCAATGTCGCCATTGAAATAGGTGCTGCCTGCCGCACCGGTGCCGTTGGCATCGTTAAAGGCTCCCACCAAAAAGGAATAGGTTGAACTTATGTTTTGATTGGGCGCAATAAAATTGGTTTGCACAGGGGCACTATTGGCAAAAAACGCAATGCTGCCGTTGCGCGTATCTACGGAGGTGGTGTAAATGCTGTAGTCGGGCAGCGAAGGTGAACTTACGCTGGTAAATGTGTTTGAGTTTTTATCTACAAAACTGAATTGCATGGTGCTATTGGTGGTGGTGCGCAGTGCGTAGCGGTTGGCATTGGGCGAAACACTTGTGCCGCTTGCCGATTTTGCAAACAGCGTGCGGTTGGCATTGCCTGCATTATTATTTTTTGCTACCACAAAAATCGTTTGCCCCACGTTGCCTATATTGAGAATATTTCCGCCGGTGAGGTAATCGTTCGAGCCATCGAAACGCACTACCGGCTTGCCATTCAGCGCATTGGTAATAAAAAGCGGGCGCGGAGGATTGGTGGTGGGTGTGGTGGTGCTTTGCGTAAGCGAGAGCGAAGGAGAAGGAGCGGTGCTATTCCACGTGGCAACGGCTGCGTTATTGGTAAGCGACAAGGCATCGGCACTAAACCACGCGCTGAGGTTGGGCACCGCAGGCAAAGATTGCGCTGTACTCCACAGAGGCGCAGCACACAAGCCGAGTACACACACACACAGAGTACGTAGGTTGTTCATAGTCAATTATGAATTAGAAATTGCGAGTAAAAATACACTTTTTTTGTTATTAGTGCTTAGTTGTTAGTTATTAGTTTTTGAGATTGCTTCGTTCTTCGCAAAAACGAAGAAAAAAGTGTCAGTACCTTCGGTGAGGGCTTCGCCGTTGCGAACGCAGTGAAGCAATCTATTGTAATTTTTGGTCAGTATTCTTTTTACTTGCATCTCTCAGTTCACAACTCTCTCAGGCGTTCCAAAGTCATTTCGTGAAGTCCTTGTATGCAAAAATTTGCTTGTGTGAGAATTGCGGGCGAGCCTACGCCTATGCAGTACATTCCTGCGGAGCGGGCTGCTTGCACGCCGCTAATGGCGTCTTCAAATACCACACAGTTTTTGGGAGCCACGCCCAGTGCCTCTGCGCCTTTCAAAAACACTTCGGGGTTGGGTTTTGCTTTTTCTATGCTGTTGCCGTCTATCACGGCTTCAAAAAACTGCGCTATCTGCAATTTTTCGAGCAAGAGCGGTGCATTTTTACTTGCCGAACCGAGGGCAATTTTGTAGCCATGCATTTGCAACTGCGTGAGAAATTCCCGCACGCCGGGAAATACATCGACGGGGTTGATGTGCGAGATTGATTCCAAAAACCATGCGTTTTTCTGCGCAGCGAGTTCGCGTTTTTCTTCTTCGGTTTTGTGCACGCCGCCGTGCGCAAGAATTAAGTCGATGCACACCGCACGGCTCACGCCTTTCAAGTTTTCGTTAAATTCCTCGTCTATGTGAATGCCGAGCGTTGCCGCCAAACGCTGCCACGCTTCAAAGTGATATTTTTCGGTGCTCACCAGCACGCCGTCCATGTCGAATATACAAGCCTGTATCATTATAGTTGTTAGTTGTTAGTGATTAGTTTTCAATTCTCAATTACTTTTGTAATTTCTTCCACATATCGCCGGTCGTTGCTCAGTCGGGGAATTTTGTGTTGTCCGCCGAGTTTTCCTTTTTGTTTGAGCCAATTATAGAAGGTTCCTTGCGGCACTTGGCGCAGAGTGGGTGGTGCGAGGGTCATGTTTTTGTAGCGTTTTGCCTCGTAGTCGGAATTGAGGGCTTTGAGTTGGGTATCGAGCACTTCGGCAAATTGCTGTAAACTTTGTGGTGCGGTGTCAAATTCTATGAGCCATTCGTGTCCGCCCTGCGAATTTCCCTGCATAAAAATAGGTGCGGCGGTGTATTCGCTCACTCGCGCTCCGGTGCGCAGGCAGGCTTCGGCGAGTGCCATTTCGGCGTTATCTACCATGAGTTCTTCGCCAAAGGCGTTGATAAAATGCTTCACCCGTCCGGTGATTTTTATGCGGTAGGGATAGCGCGAGGTAAATATAACGGTGTCGCCTATAATGTATCGCCACAAGCCGGCGTTGGTAGAAATCACAAGGGCGTAGTTTACGCCCATTTCCACTTCGTGCAGCAGCAGGGTTTTTGGGTGCTCACTGTAAAAATCGTCCATAGGAATACATTCGTAGAACACGCCCACGTCTATCATGAGCAGCATATCATCGCGGTCGGGGCTGTCTTGAATACCGAAAAATCCTTCGGAGGCGTTATACACTTCCCAATAGTGCATGTGCTCACTCGGAATAATTGCTTTGAATTGCTCGCGGTAGGGCGCAAAGTTCACGCCGCCGTGAATAAAAAGTTCCAAATTTTGCCAAATATCGAGCACGGAATCCGCCTTGTTGTCGGTTATCATTTTACGCAGCAATACCAGCATCCACGAAGGAACACCGGCTATGGACACTACATTTTCGGTGGCGGTGAGTTCTGCTATTTTTTGTAATTTTTCTTCCCATTCGTCCATCAAGGCTACCGAAATATCGGGTGTGCGGTAAATTTGTGCCCAAAAGGGCAAATGCTGCATCAAAATAGCCGACACATCGCCAAAATAGGTATCTACACTCACATTGCTCACTTGATGCGAACCGCCCAAACCCAGACTTTTGCCGCGCCATAAATTATTTTCGGGATAGGCGTGGGTATAGAGTATAATGGTATCGCGCCCGCAGCGAATGTGGTTTTGTTCGAGCGATTCTTTGCTCACGGGCACAAATTTACTTTTGTCGTTGGTGGTGCCGCTGCTTTTGGCAAACCAGCGTATGGGCGAGTGCCACAGAATATTTTGCTCGCCTTGTTGAATGCGGCTAATGTAAGGTTTCAGGCTTTCGTAATCGCCCAGCGGTACCGATTTTTGAAAATCTTCGGCGGTGGCAATGCCGGCATAGTGATAGGTTTTTCCCCATTCGGTCTCTTGGGCATCGCGCACAAGAGAGGCGAGCACTTCGTTTTGAATTTCTTGGGGATACACGTTGTACCAATGAATTTGTTTGAGGCGTTTGGTGGTGAGCCACGAAATGATAGAATTGACAATGGGCATGACAGGCTGTGTTTGGTTTGAAAGCCAAAGGTAGGAAAAAAATGAGAATTGAGAGTTGAAAATTGAAAATTTTATAAATGCACAAGTTTTTTGTGTGTACAATTTTCTCTCAGTCTCTATCGTTACGCTTTACAGAGGGCACGAGAGAACACACGAGAGATTTTGTGAAAAAAATGTTAAAAAACATAAAAAAATGTGCGCTATGTTGTAGGGTTTTTGTATTTTTGCTTGTTTTTATTGAAAATGGAAAAAGTGCGAAAGCGCGGTGAAATGCGTTTTTGAGAGAAAATAATAGTAATGAACAAAGCAACAAAACAATGAGTACAGGAGATAGAGTTTTGATTTCGCCGGATTTGACCGGACTTTCCGATTGGACTGAGGGACGGGTTGTGGAGATTGAGAATAATACCTTTAATGGTATTGTGCTTGCTGCCGAAACAGACGATGAGAATATATTTTTTGGAAAACAAGATTTGTTTAAAATGATACAGAAAGAAGAAGAATGTTTGCACTGAGTTTTGATATGAGTATTTCCGACCTGAAAAACCACTACGGAAAGCCGTACATCCGAGCCTATTTTGAGATTAAATTGTTGCTCGAAGAGTATGGGTTTGAATGGATACAAGGAAGTACATACATTACGCAAAGCGATGATTTGGGAACCTTATATAAAGCAATTACGGCGTTATCGAAATTAGATTGGTTTGCAAAATCGGTGCGGGATATGAGAGGATTTAAAGTGGAAAATTGGTCGAATTTTACAGACATTGTGAAGAGTAGATAGAGAAAACAACAATAAAAAAAACAGGGGAAAGCCCCCCTTGCTTAAAACAAAAACAAAAAACAAAAATTAATTTAATACATACTACTATGAAAAAAGTTCTAATACTTTTGATTGCAATGCTTGCCTCTGTGGGCTTTGCGTATGCAGGACCGGTAACATGCTACGGGCAGTTGCAGGTGAATGCAACCACAGGTAAAATCTACGGTAGAACTACCGGTTCGAATACACCTGTGCAAGTAAAAGGAGTGAGTTTGGGTTGGAGTTGCTTTGCCGATGACTACCCCTATTTTAATTCCAAAACAATTACAGCCTTGGTGAAAGACATGAAGGCGGAAATTATTCGTGTGCCTATGGCTGCTGAAGATGGTTCTGCGTGGGATAAAGGCTATGCCGGAAATAAATCAACGCTGCTGCAACGTTGCTATGACGCCATAGACGCCGCCATAGCGCAAGACGTGTATGTGGTGATAGACTGGCACTCGCACACTGCGAGCACCCACAAAAGCGATGCGGTAGAATTTTTTACCACAATGGCAACAAAATACGGTAGTTACGACCACGTAATTTTCGAGATTTGGAATGAGCCATTGAGTGATGATTGGAGTACCATTAAATCGTACTCTGCCGATGTGATTGCTGCAATTCGTGCAAAATCCGACAATTTGATTTTGGTGGGTACCCAAGGCTACTCACAAATGATAGGTGCGCCTGCTGACAACAAAATTAACGATTCAAACTTGGCATACGTACTTCACTTTTATGCCTATTCTCACCAAATGAATACCTATACTTCCTATGGTAACTCTACGTTTCAAGCACAAATTCAAAAAGCATTGAACGCAAAATTACCTATTTTTGTTTCAGAATGGGGAACTACCCACTCCGATGGCGGTCAAGGCAATAACTACGGTAGTCACAGCGCAAGTAACTCCAATACATGGATGACATGGTGCGACCAAAATAATATTTCGTGGTGCGCATGGAACGTGAGCCACAAATCAACCGCAAAATCTGCATGGTTCAGTATGAGCAGTGGTAACGGCACAAATCGCTCGAATCAAACAAGTTTTGCTCGCTCTGATTTCAACGAAAGCGGACAGTATGTGTGGGACCAACTCTCTTCATGGTCGAGCAATGCACCGTGGCGAAAAACAGGTGGTTGTGCTGCGTGCGACCCTGTAACAGTAACCTATAACTATAACTATTCAGGTGCACCTGCGGCACTTGCCGACCCTGCGTGTAAAGGTGCTGCTGCCGTGAAAATACCCGACCCAAAACGTGCCGGCTATAAATTCTTAGGCTGGACTACCACTCAAACAGGTACTTCCTACTATCCGTTTACCGCCAACCTTACCGGTAACATAAGCCTTTATGCACAATGGGAAGTAGGTGCCGGACCAACTTTGGTGTTCGATGGTACTCGCGACCAAGACGAAGCAACCTACTTATGTACTACATGGTTTGGTTTCAATGACGGTAAAGGTTCTGAAATTACTACCGCTGCCAATACCAAAGGAAATCTTCCTATTTCTACTACCGGCGGTGCTTCCGGCGGACCGGGTTTGGCTCTTGCCTATAAAACAGTAGCAAGTAGTATTGCTGATTCATGGGGTATTGGTTTTGGTTTCAATTTGAGTAAAGAAACTACCGCTACTCTTGATGTTCCTGTGGATTTAACCGGTATTACTGCCATTAAATTCCAATACAAAGGTCCTGCTGCCAAATTGCAACTGAAAGTAAAAGGAGTAAATTGTAACTTTGAGGCTGATATTGCAGCATCTACAAGTGCATGGGTTACCCGTACTATTGATATAGAAACCTTTGTAACCCCTACATGGGTTACTGTTGCCAATCAAGGCATAGCAGCCGGTGTGAAACTTACTGCCGCGAATATACAAAATATATGTGCCGTACAATTCCAAGTGGGTACTACCGCTTCGGCAGTGAACAACGGCAGCATAGCCATAGACGAAATAACTTTTGAAGGCATAGCCTTAGAAGCCTGTGGAGATGTGGATTACGATGAATTGCTCGCTATAAAAATAGCCGAAGCGGAAGCACTCTACACACCGGCGATAGTAGGTAGCAATCCGGGAGAATACCCCAACCCTGCAAAACCAAACTTCTTAACCGCCATTAATACCGCAAAAGCAGTACCTTCTACGGCTACAAAAGATACCAAAAAAAATGCAATTGCTGCGCTTGATGCTGCTATCACTGCGTTTAAAGCAGCAAGAGTACCATTGAATACCAATACTATGGTAGCAAGTTGCGATGCCGACGAAACCGATGTATGTACACAATGGTTCTCGTATAACGATGGAAGTTCTAAAATTACATCAGTTGCAGGAAATGATACTTTTGGTAATTACAAAGTTACCGCTACCGGTGGACAAAAAGATGGATACTTGAATTTGTCTTACGATATAAAAGCGCAAAATCCTCCATCGTACTCTATATGGGGAGCGGGATTTGGATTTAATTTAAGTCCTAAATCTACGGAAACATCTCTTGTTCCGGTGGATTTAACGGGAGCAGAATCTATTCAGTTCTACCATAAAGGAGGTGCCGGTGTGATTCAGTTGAAAGTACAAGGACGAGCAGATGAATTTTGTTATCCGATTGCTGCACACACTGCGTGGACAAAGGTAGATGTTGCCTTAACTGATTTTGCTTTCGACCAATATGCCGGAACAGAAACACCACTTGCACCTATGACTGCGGCAGACATTCAAAAAGTATGTGCTATTCAATTCCAAGTAAAAGCCGAAGGAACTGCGAAAACAGGAAGTTTTGCCTTAGACGAAATTCAAATTATGGGTGTGGTGCTCGACAACTGTAAAAACAGTGTAAGCACCGCCGAACTCGAAGCCTTGATAGCCTCTGCAAACAGTAAATTGAGCAAAGCAACGGTGGGTACCGAGCCGGGTAACTATCCGCAAAGTGCAAAAACTGCACTTACAAGCGCGGTGGCAACTGCCACTACTGCACTTACTGCTACCAAACAAGACGATATAGATGCCGCCGTAGCAGCACTGCAAGCAGCAATAGACCTATTTGATGCAGCAAAAATACCCGGTGGTTGCACTGAAACTATGGTAGCCGATGGTGAAGATGGAAGTATGACCAAATTCGGAACCTACTGGTACACCTATACCGATGGTTTCTCTACCACTACACCAAGCGGTGATTTTTCCATGACAAACGGCGGTGCCAATGGTACTGCAAAAGGTGCAAATGTAGGCTACACACTGAAAACAGGTAATACCGATGGTTTTATAGGTGTAGGTTTGGGCTTTGCCTTTGCCGAACCAAAAGGATTCTTCACAAGTTTAAATGGTAAAACGCTTGCCGATGCCGATGGTATTACTTTCTGGCACAAAGGCGATGCCGTGCGCTTAAAAGGAGCCATGGGCGGTGCCGGTGCCGATGTACTTTTGGGTTTCAATTCCTATGGTTTCAATGTACCGGCTCACACTGCATGGACAAAAGTAACTGTTACCTGGGATAAATTTACCCAAGCAACAGGCTGGGGCACACCGCTTGCCGGTGGTTTCGACCCAAGTCTTTTGATAGAATTCCAATGGCAAAAAGAAGGTGCCGTAGGCGATGTTGGTAGTTTTGCCATAGATGAAGTACAAATAGACGGCGTATGTTTCCAATTCAAAGAAGTAGGTTTGGAACTTACTCACAACGCTTGGAACGACCCGAATGTATATCAAAACAAAAACGTGCCGAATGGTTTGAACGGCTTATCGCTTGGCAAAGGCGATAAAGTAACCATAACCATAGCAGGAACATCGAAATATGCCATTAGCAATTTCCAAGCAGTAATAGCCGATGACAGAAACGATGGCTATGTGGAAAAATCAGACTACCAAATATTTGGTAATATTGCTGCCAATGTTCCATTTAGTTTCACCAAAACACTTACCATAAGCGAAGCCGCTCCGGCAGGAGCCTTCAAAGTATTCTTCGACGGTAGCATAGTAGGTGCCGGTGTGAACAGCGTGTATCTTAAACTCACAGACGGTACAAATTTTGACCAATATACTGTGGCGTATGAGAAAAACGAAGAAGGTGTACTGAAACTCGACGAAGTAAGCGAAAACGGACTTCAAAAGAAAATTTGCGATGTGCTTGCCGATACCCCTGAGGTAAAAGAAGGCGATAAAGTACACTTTGTAATAGAAGGAACTGCGGAAGAAAACATAAGCGACCTTTTTGTAGTGCTCATAGATGCTACTGCTGCCGGTGGGTATTGGAACGAACTAAGTGATTGGGACGTAGTACTCGGACCTATTACAGCCGGCGTGCCATTCAGTTATGAATTCGATGTAGAAGTAATAGCCTCTAAAATAGGCACCGGCGCGTGCTCGCAAGCAATTTATTTGATAGATATGAACCCAAGCGGTAATGTAACTCACTTACACCTTACCACCTTCACTGCCGAAGTGCAGGGTGCTCCCGCACCGGATATTGCCGCGCTCAATGCTGCCATATCTACCGCAGAAAATGCCTATGGTAGTGCACTTACCAAAGCAGCAGGTACTAACTCGTGCGCAAACGGCGGACAATACACCGAAGCAGGTGTAGCAGCCCTTGCGAGTGCAGTAAGTCAATTCAATACTGCTATTACTACTGCAAAAGCAGCACGCACTGCCGCTACTCAAGCCGAAGTAGATGCCGCCACTGCAGCACTTACCGGTGCTGCCACTACGGCTCTCAATACCGCACTTACAACATTTGAAGGCACTAAAATAGACCGCAGCAACGAAAGTTTATTGACTGCCGCTATTGCTACTGCCACTACAAAACATGGTGCTGCCGTAGAGGGAAGCAATGCAGGTCAATACCCTGCACCGGCAAAAGCAAATTACTTGGCAGCAATTACTACGGCACAAACATTTGTAAGCAACAAATGTAAAACAAAAGCCGACATTACTACTGCCATAGCCGACCTCGCTACTGCTACGCAAAGCTTTGACGATGCAAAAGTAGCCGATGTGGATTACTCAGCCTTGAATGCCGCCATAGCACTTGCTGCAAACAAAGCCGTAGCAACTAATTCGTGTGCACAAGGCGGTACATATAAAGATGCCGAAACAATGGCACTTGTAGCAGCCTACACTGCCGCGAATACAGCAAAAACTGCAACTACCCAAGCAGCCGTAACAGCAGCAAGCAATGCGCTCACTGCCGCTCTTGCTGATTTTGAAGCAGCATCGCTTGCAAGCGTAACTAAAACTGTACTGAACGCTGACATTGCAAGTGCAATAGTAGCGCATGGCAATGCAGTAGAAGGTTCGGCAAACGGACAATATGCCGCAGGTTCAAAAGCAATCTACTCTGCAAAAATAGCCGATGCGCAAGCAGTAAGCAGCAATAAATGTGCTCTACAAAGCGAAGTAGATGCAGCCGCAGCAGCACTTGCCACTGCTACGCAAACCTTCAACGATGCAAAAGTAAGCGTGAGCATAACTCCACTTACCGATGCCATTAAAGCAGCAGAAGCGGTTTACAGCGCTGCAATAACAGACGGAACCAACGGTTCTTACCCTGCTGCCGAAAAATCGAAATTGAACACTGCAATACAAGCAGCAGTTACCAAATCAACTGAAAACAACCTTTCGGCACAAGACGTAGCCGATGCAGTTGCAGCCTTGAACAAAGCCGTGAGCGACTTCAAAGCAAGCGTAATTTCGGTAGATACTCAAGCCTTAGACAAAGCAATCAGTGATGCTACTGCACTCATAGCAGCATCTACCTATGGTGATGAAGCAGGCGAATACCCCGCATCTGCAAAAACAGCACTCGAAGGAGCACTTGCAAGCGCACAAGGAGTGAAAAATAGCGCAACGCTTACAAGCGACCAAGCAACTGCCGCAGCCGCAGATTTGAACGAAGCAATCGACCTCTTCAAAACTCGCGCAAATGCACTTGTGAAAACGGCACTTGAAAACGCAATTAGCACTGCCGAAGCACTCTATGCTTCTACTACCGAAGGTACAGAAACAGGAAGCTACCCTGCCCAAGCACGCGCTGATTTCCAAACTGCTATCAATACTGCCAAAGCAGTACTTACTACCGTTAGCAAAAATGCCGATGTTCTTAGCGCAGCCGCAGCACTTGACGCCGCTCGTACTTTGTACATGAACGCAGTGAACGGTATGAACGCCCAACCACTTGACGATGCCATAACAGCAGCACAAAAAGTGCTCGACGATGCCAAAGCAGCAGGTGAAGTAGGCGCCGAAGGCGGACAACACCCGCAACAAGCAGCCGATGACTTACAAGCAGCAATCAATGCAGCACAAAATGCACTCGACAACGCTACCTCGCAAAGCGAAATTACCACCGCTATCAACAATCTTGATAAAGCAGTGAGCGATTTCAACAAAACTGTGAACGTAGTGGTGATAGACAAAGATGCCCTTGCAGCAGCAATTACTGCCGGCGAAGCAGCCATAGCAGGAAAAGTGAAAGGTAATGGCGATGGTCAATACAAAGCCGCTGTGTACGATGCACTTGCAAGTGCCATAAGCAATGGTAAAACCACCAATGCCGATGACCTTGCTACCCAAGCACAAGTAGATGCCCGCACGGCAGCCATCAATGCCGCAATTGAAGCCTTTGTACCCAATGTGGTAAGCAAAACAGCCTTGATAGACTTAATTGCACAAGCAAACGGACTTCACGATGCAGCAAACGACCAATGCTCTGCCAACGGTTGCTACGAAAGTGGTTCAAAATCAACCTTCAAAACCGCAATCAACACTGCACAAGCAGTGGTAGATAATGCAGGTGCCGATGGCGATGACATAGCAACTGCCATAAGCAATTTGGAAAGTGCTATCGGTATTTTCAACGGTAAAAAAATTGACTTGCAAGCCGCAATAGATGCCTTACTCGCAAAAATTGCCCAAGCACAAGCCAAACTTACCGACCCTGCTGTGAAACCGGGTACCGGAAACGGATTCTATTTGCAAAGCAAAATTACCGCTCTTACCAATGCCATAGCCGATGCACAAGCAGTAGCCGATGCCGCTGCTTCTACACAAAGCGATTTGGTAGCAGCAGGATTGACCCTTCAATCGGTAATGGACGCCTTTACTCCCGAAGTGGTGGACAAAACTGCCTTAGCCGATGCACTTACCGGAGCAAACGAGAAATACAATTCTGTTACTTACGGAGAACTTGACGGTCAAAAACCGGTAGCAATAGGTACAGCACTTGCAAAAGCAATTGAAGATGCTACTGTGGTAAATACCAATCCGCAAGCAACCACAGCCGAAGTAAATGCCGCCCTTGCAGCACTGAATCAAGCAGTTACTAATTGGGTAAATGCAAGCACCAACAGCATAGACAGAAGTGAATTGCAAGCCGCTATTAACATTGCAAACGGACTTCTTGCAAGCAATCCGCAAGAAGGCGAAGACTTCGGTCAATACGCTGCCGGTGCTATACAAGCATTGCAAAATGCAGTGGGTTATGCTACTACTACTTTGAATAATCCTTCTGCGCTTCAAGCTGCTATTGATGCCGAAGTTACTGCTCTCAACAATGCTATTGCTCTCTTCAACAGCAGAAAAGTAACCATAGACCGCAAAGCACTCCGCGATAAAATTGCCGAAGCACTTGCTTTGAAAGATGACGTGAAAGTGGGCAGCGGAAACGGAGAATACCCACAATCGGCTGTTACTATTTTCAACAATGCAATAACCTCTGCACAAGGAACGCTTGCAAGCACTACTGCTACCCAAGCACAAATAGACCAAGCGGTTATTGATTTGGCGAAGGCTATAACAGACGTAAATAATGCAAAAATAGTGGTGAACAAAGACGCTCTTCTTGCAGCATTGAACACGGCAAACGCTTTGTTGCTCAACTCTCCGCAAGGAAATGGTAACAACCAATACCCCGAATCGGCATTCTTGGCATTGAAAGATGCGGTAGATGCAGCACAAGCAGAATACGATAAATCAAATTCTACGGCTGCGAATGTAACTGCAAGAACTCAGGCGTTGCTCTCTGCTATAAGCACTTTCGAGCAATCGAAACAAAGTGTTTCTACCGGTGCCCTCCAAGCATCTATCAATGCGGCAAACGATGCTTATGACAATGCAATAGAAGGCGAACACCACGAACGCTACCCCTATGGTTCAAAATCGGATTTGAGAGATGCCATTCGTATAGCAGAAATAGTACTTAATGCAGCAGGTTCAAGCCAAGCAGATATAAACAAAGCGAAAGCCGACTTAGACCAAGCAGTGAAAGACTTCCAAGCAAAACAAATACTTGTAAACAGCACTGCGCTTGAAAACTTGATAAAACAAGCCAATGACATACACAGTATTGCTCAACCCGGTGATAAACCTTTCCAATATCCGCAAGAAGCAAAAGATGCTCTTCGTGATGCCATAGGTGCTGCACAAACAGCAAAAGGACATCCGCAACTTACGCAAGAAATAGTGGATAATGCTACCAAAGCATTGCAAGATGCAGTCGATGCTTTCAGTGCAGCGCAAATACCCGGCTCAAACGTTATCAAAACCGATTTGTATCTGCTCATAGACCAAGTTACCGCACTATATGGTAGCGCGAAAGAGCAAAATCAAGGTGGCAACTATAAAAACGGTTCAAAAGCAATTTTGCTAACTGCAATGCTCGATGCTACCCTTGTGAAAAATAACGAAGATGCTACCCAAGAAGAAGTTGACCAAGCAGTGATAGACCTGAAAGATGCTCGCGACCTATTCTTGAACTCTACGGTAAGCCTTGAAAAAGGTCCGCTTGAAGCAGCAATAGCCAATGCAAACAAAGCATTGAAACTATCGAACAACAACATTGGAACAAGCAATGGTAACTATCCGCAAGAGGCTGTTACTGCACTTACCAATGCTATTAAAGCAGCAGAAGCGGTACTTGCAAGCGCAACCGAGCAAAGCCAACTTACCAATGCTTATGATGTGTTGCAAGATGCAATTCAAGCATATAACAATGCGAAAATTTCAGCAGGAAACGACCAAATGCTTCGCATGCTCTTTGCACAAGTACAAAGTGAAATTAATAATGGCGCAGTATTTGTAAATTGCAGCATTGGTCCAGGCTATCCATATTCAGCGAGAACAGCCATTGTAAATGCACTTGAATCAGCGAAAGCCGACCACAACAAAGCGAAAAACCAAACTGATATAGATAATATATTCAATAGTTTGCAAGCAAAATTCGATACCTTCTTAGGTTCATATACCGGCGAATGTACCGATATAGATGAAGTAGATGCAGCAGCACTCCGCGTGTATCCAACGCTTGCAACTTCGCAAGTAACCGTGAGCGCAGGTAAAGCAATCCGCACGATTACCGTAGTATCTACTCGCGGCGCAGTGGTAGCGGTGGAAACACCAAATAGCAACCAAGCGGTTATCAATGTAGCAACGCTTGCACAAGGCACTTACGTAGTACGTGTAACCTTTGAAGATGGAACTGTGGAAACACAATCTATTATCAAACAATAAAAAAGAAGTAATGTAAAAAAGAGGCTGTTCTCACCGAGAACAGCCTCTTTTTTTTTGTAGAAAATACATTTTTTGCAGTAAAAACCGTTATATTTGCATGAACCTAAAATATGATATACATGGCAGTAGCGATAAAAAAAGTGCAACCGATTAAGAAAACAACGGTGCGCACAAACAATAAAAGTCAGCGCGGCTATCTTTCTCATAGTGAATTTTGGACTGCCGCAAAGCACGATATAGATAAACTATGTGCGGAATATGGTATATTACAGTAAACGAGCACTCATAGACCTGCGTATGCTATTCAAGGCATTATTGCAATGGTCGGCAACGCACGCAAACGAACCCACGCTTACGTATGACGAAGTGTTACAGTATTTTTACTCCTTGCAAAATGAGTGCGCACTGCTTGCTACGGCTACCACACACAAACAACCCGTGTACGAAGTACACAAAAAATATGGGCACTATGTAAAAGCGTATAAGCGGAATAAACGAACTACGTGGTATATTATATACAATCTTCGCAGCAACGGTTCTATTCTCATAAAACGAATCATGAGCAACCACATCACTATCAAGTGAATGTTCTAATAACTAATCCCTAACAACTAACAACTAACCTCGTTTTTAGCATTTTGCACCAAAAAGTGCAGGCGGTTGAAAATGTTTACTTCGCTGGTGCCGCCGTCAAAATCGAGGAAGAGCAGGTTGGTGTTTGGGTACAGCGTTTTAATGTTTTTCTCTATACCTTTGCTCACTATGTGATTGGCTATGCAGCCGAAGGGTTGCAGGCTCACCACATTGTTCACGCCTTCTTTGGCAAAACTGATAATTTCGGCAGGAATAAGCCAGCCTTCGCCGAATTGATTTACCAAATCTATGACTTGTTCGGCATTTTTCGCCTCATCGTAAATAGAGTGTTTGGGGCGATAGTATTTGAAATTCGCAGCGATTTTTTCGGCTTTTTGTGCGAATTTCCCAATTTTTTGTTCAAATAGATTGATAATAAACTGCGTGCCCCAGCCCATGGTGCTCAAATTATTTTCCACATTGGTTTTCAGGTTCACAAATTCTTGGGTAAAAAAGTCCGTCAAATCGGGAAAGCGCGGTTCCACTCCTTGCGAAATCAACCAATCGCCTACGTACATATTGGCGTATGGGTTGAATTTCAAGAAAATTTCACCCACTATGCCTATTTGCGGACGCGGGCAGTTGTCCATTGCCAGCGCGTTGTAGTCGTTCACAGCGCGGCGGAGCAGTTCGAGAATTTCTTTGTGATTATTGTGCCGTGCGAGTTCCACAGCGGTATCTATGTACGATTGCGTGAGTTTTTCGGTGGCTCCCGCTTCTTTTTCGCGCACTATGGTGGCGTGGTGCATTCGCGAAATTATATCGCCGAAAATCATGCCGGCGAGTATAATATTGATAATTTTTTTGTATTCTAATTCAAAACCCGGCTGTTCGTTCAGTGCTTTATCGCCTGCCGTAGCAAGCGAAATTACGGGTACATTGGTAATGCCGGCGTGTAATATTGCTTTGCGAATGAGCGAAAGATAATTTGAGGCGCGGCATTGTCCGCCAGTTTGGGTCATTACCACTGCTACATCGTCTAAATTCCTATCGGTTTGTTGCAAATATTTAATAATATCGCCCACCACAAGGGTAGCAGGGTAGCACACTTCGTTGTTGGCATACTGCAAGCCCAATTCCACCGATTCTTTATTGCTCGGTGGTAAACTTTCCATGCTGTATCCCATCAATTCAAAGGCAGGGGCTATAAACGGCGAATGAAAGCGCGTAAAGAAAGGACCTATAATGTGTCGTTTGGTATCGTTTTTGGTAAATACCGGCGTGCGCTGAATGGTAGCCGGCGTGCTGTGTTTTTCGTTTTGCAGTTTGAGTGTTTCTATGAGCGAACGCAAGCGTAGGCGCACCGAACCGGTGCTATTGATTTCATCAACACGAATAAAGGTGTATGATGCTTGCGAGGCATCAAAAAGTTCTTTCAATTCATCGGAAATAAAACTATCGGGACCGCAGCCAAAGGAATTGAGTTGCACAAAACTGATGTTGTAATCTTGGTTGTGCAACGCCCACTGCGCCGCTTTGAGTATGCGGTTGGGGTAGTTCCACTGCGCCACGTGCAGATAATTGGTGAGCGAAATGCCGGGTATTTGTGTCATTACTTCTTCCGAAACCACACTTGCGCCAAGTTCGCACAATATATCCGAAGTTTTTTGATGTACCAAAGGGTCTATATGATAGGGGCGGCTTGCCAGCATAATAATTGGTTTACCGTCTAATTTCGCGCGTTCCATTATGCGAAATCCTTTTAAGCGATATTGCTCGCGGTAATTTTTTTGCTCGGCAAGGGCGGCTTTGAATGCTGTGCGAAAATCGTCTTTGCGCACGCCGAGCGATTTTAGGTATCGCCAGCAACCGCGTTTGAGCAGGGCTTCATCGCGAAAGGAAATCACCGGTTTGTCGAGTGGAATATTGTTACGTTTTTCGGCGGGAATAGCACTTTGCAACACTTCGCTGTAACTCGACACTATGGGGCAGTTGAAGGAATTTTTCGCTTCGGCGTGTTCGTTTTCTTCGTAAATTACAAGGGGATAGAATATTCTATCTATCTCTTTTTCAGCAAGATTGAGTATGTGTCCGTGGGCAATTTTTGCCGGAAAGCAAATATTATCAGCCATAATGGTTCCCTGCCCTTTTTCAAAGGTTTCGGTGGTACTTTCGTCTGAAAGCACTATGCGAATGCCGCAGTGGGTGAGGAGTGTGTTCCAAAATGGATAGTTGGCATACATTCCCAAAATACGCGGAATACCAATGGTAACGCCTATGCTGGGTACGTAGGGTTTTTGCACGCGATTGAAAAGAATGTCGTATTTGTATTCAAAAAGGTTTTCGCCGCGTTCCACGGTTTGCCCTTTCGAGGAAAATATTTTTTCGCATTTATTGCCCGAATAGTGGGTGGCATTGCCCGAAAAAGTACAGCGTGTAATAATACAATTATTGGAGCAACCCTTGCAGGTAATTTGTTTGCTGCTGTATTGCGCTGCTTTGTGGCGTTCTTCGTAGGGCAGGGTGCGGCTTGCTTGTGGATTTTGTTCGTAGCGCATGTGTGCATAGTAGGCTGCGCCCAAAGCACCCATCAATTCTGGTTTATCGGAGCGGGCTATGGTTTTTCCGGTAAGAATTTCCATAGCGCGGAAAATTGCCGGATTTTTGAAGGTACCGCCTTGTACTATAATTGTATCGCCAAGCACGTCCATATTCTTGATTTGCAACACTTTGAAGAGTGCGTTTTTGATAACCGAATATGCCAATCCTGCGGAAATTTCCGAAACTTCGGCACCTTCGCGCAGGGCTTGCTTCACTTGGCTATTCATAAACACCGTGCAGCGCGAACCCAAATCGCAGGGATTTTTGGCGGTGCAGGCTAATTCGCCAAATTCGGCGGCGGTGTGCGAAAGTGTGTGCGCAAAATTTTGAATAAACGAACCGCAACCCGAAGAACAGGCTTCGTTGATTTCTATGGATTGAATTGCGCCGTTTTTTATGTAAATTGCCTTCATATCTTGTCCGCCAATATCCATTATAAAGCTCACATTGGGGGCAATTTTTTGCGCGGCGGTGGTGTGTGCTATGGTTTCTACTATGCTTTCGTCTATGGAAAAGGCGGCTTTGAGTAAATCCTCGCCGTAGCCGGTAACTGCCGAACGCAGAATGGTTATTTTGGTGCAGTTCAGCGAAGTAACGCATTGTTCAAGTCCGGTAATTGCTGCTTGTATAGGATTTCCTTTGTTGGTATCGTAGTGCGAGGCTATGAGTTCGCCTTTGGCATTGAGCAACACTACTTTGGTGGTGGTACTTCCGCTGTCTATTCCTAAGAATACGTTTATATGTTCTTGTTTTGCCGGTTCCGCGTGCGCCGGCACGGGCAGAATATTCTGCGTGCGTTTCCACTGCGCAAAATCTTCGGCACTTTGAAAAAGCGGCGCGAGGCGATTTTTTGCTATGCTGTTGCTGCTTTTTTGCACACAGGCTAGTATGTGTTCCAGCGAAAATGCCGAGTGTTTTTGTGCTTCAATAGCCGCTCCCCATGCCGGAAATACGTGTGAATTTTTGGGTAGAATTGCTTCTTCGTTCGAGCAGTGCAGTTGTTTTTGTAAAGTATGGCGCAGTGCCGGAATGTAGGTCAAAGGTCCGCCTATAAATAACACTTGCGGCTGAATATCCACCCCGCGCGAAAGTGCGTTGATTACTTGCAGCGACACGGCGTAAAACGCACTTGCGGCAATATCGGCTATGGGCACTTTGCGGGCTATAAGGTTTTGCACATCGGTTTTGGCAAATACTCCGCAGCGGCTTGCTATGGTGTAGAGTTGTGTGCTTTGTGCCGCCAATTCGTGCAATTCCGAAGTTTCTATATTGAGCAGCGAGGCAATTTGGTCTATAAACGCACCGGTACCGCCGGCACAACTGCCGTTCATGCGAATATCGGGGGCTTTATCTGCCTCGTAGAAAATTATTTTGGCATCTTCGCCACCTATGTCTATCAAGGTTTTGGTGGCAGGATAGTAGGTTTGAATAACCTCGCTGGCGGCTATTACTTCCTGCACAAACGGAAAGGCGTGTTGCTCTGCTACCCCCATGCCGGCACTACCCGTAAAGCAGATACGAAAATCCTGTGTTTGGGGAAATTCCGCGCGGATACTGCGTAAAATATCGAGTAAACTCTCTACAATGAGAGCCTTATGACGTTTATAAACAGAAAAAATTATGTCGCCGGTATCGTTTGTTACTACGGCTTTGGCGGTGGTTGAACCTATATCTATTCCTATATTCATAGCGGTTGCAAAAATAGTTTTTTTTACTGTACAGGAATGTCGATTGTAAAATAATTTGGTGTTTTAATGTATTTTTTGCCCACTTGCACTGCCGGGCGAATTTTGAGTTTCACATCGTCTTTAAATACCTTTTTACTCGAAAAATTGAAAATCATGGCTGATAATTCCTGCATGGAAAAGGTAGAAAGCAGTGCGCTCAAATCGGTTTGCACAGGGAGTTCGAGTACTACTTTTTCTTTTGCCTGTATGTGCACCGTGTGAGGCAAAAATCCGCGTGCTATTTCTTTATCGCGCATCACCAAAATCCAATCGAGGCTTTGCAGGGCGGCGGTTTCGGCGTTGGGATTGTGAATGGCTATGTGTGCCGTGAACGAAATAGGCAGTTGTTTTTTCATGAGCAGGTGTGAAAGTCCGGCTACATCGTTCACACTGAAATCTTTGTAACTTGTTTTGCCATCGAGTTCCACCGAGCCGGCTTGAATGTCGGAAATTCCTACAATGTTGTAGGAACAATCTTTGAGATTTCGCGCCTGCCGCACTGATTTACAGCCAAAACATAGAATAATACAGAATAGAGGAAGAAGGATTTTTTTCATAGGATTTTCATTTTGTGCAAAGATAGAAAAAAAGAAAAGCCCACAACCTTTGGTTGTGGGCTTTTCTTTTATCGTATTAAGGTAACATTACCAAAGTTGGTGTAGCCGCCGGTGGCTCTTTTCTGACCGGGCCACGAAGTGCCGTCTAAGAATTTGGCTTCCAATTTCCAAATATACACATCGCTTTGGAGCAATTCACCGTTGTAGGTACCGTCCCACGCGCCTATGAACAAGCCATTTTGCACGTCTTCGGAGTAGAAGAGTAAGTTACCCCATTTGTCATATACCCAGAATTTTGCATATTCTAAGTTAAAGGCAAGTGGTTTGAATACTCGCACTCCGGCTGCCGCGTTGGTAGGACTGAATGCGTTCGGAATAAATACTCCGGCGCGAATATCCACAAAGATTTCGGTGCTGTAACTGCTGGAGCAGCCAAATTCGTTGGTAACTATCAATTTCGGATTTTTGTAGCCGTAGGTGTAGTCGTGTACCAAAATCGGATTAAATCGGTCTTCAAATTCCACCACCATATCTATGTGGTCGGCAGGCATATTTGGCAAGCGGTCGAAATTCCATGCCATGTTGTACGAGAGTGGAATAGGAGCCACCGTAGGGTCGTATTTGCTCACAATCGGTGCTTGGTAGGAACTGTCTAAGTACTGTATGGTAGTGCTTGAACCGGGCAAACTCCATGTGAAGTATGCTTGTGGGTATTCGGCAATTTTCACTAGTAAGGTATCAAAACCTTCGCAACCAGCCCATGTGCGTTCATATACATATACGGTGTCGATTCCGGCTTCGTGCCAATCCACATAGCGCATTGGAGAATAGGCATTGCCGTCTTTGGAGAAGTTATACACATTGCCCGAAGTGCTCCAGAAATAGTTGCTGCGTTCGGTAGGAACTACTGCAATGTGGTAGGGTTCTTCAAGTGAAGTAGTGGCACAAAGTTCGGTGCGACCCACAATTTTTGTTTTTGCTTCGGGAGCCACCTCGAAACTCAAATTGGTGCGGTTACTTACGCAGCCGGTGCTGGCATCGGTATCGAAGAGCGTGAAGAAGTATTGACCTACGGCAATGCTTGGTAAATTGAAGCGATTGAAATCGTAGGTGTCGCCTGTCCAATTGGGCAAAGTTTGCGCACCGCTCACGAAATTCCACTCAATATTTGGCGAACCAAAGGCTTGAATAGGTTCGAGCGTGGTGCCTTGACAAATAATTTTCGATGACACAATCGGTGCATTCGGGCGGTCGTTCATAGTTACCGTAATAGTGTCGGGGTCGCTCGGACAAGTAATATTACCACTTGCTACGGTGTAAATTGCAGTAAGTGTGTAATCGCCGGCAGTTGGCAGTATCGTATTATCTAAGGTTATAAAGAAACTACCGTCTGTATCGGTTTGTGTGTTAATTGAGCGATTGAAGGGAGTGCCCGGCATAGTAGCCCGCCATGCAATACTGCCTGCCGAAGCAGCCACAGGAGCAGCGGCAGGAGTGAGTTCTACCACATTTACTCTGCCCGAAGCATAGATACAGAAGTTCACATCGGAACCTATGTCGATTGTTGGTTTTGCTATCACGGTAAGGGTAATAGGGCTTGTAGGACTTACGCAACCATCGAAACTATCTTGTACATAGTAGGTAATTCCCGGAGGAACAGCAGCACCCGAAGTTGCTGTGTATTGATTTCCGGTGTAGAACGATGTTCCGGCAGTGTTGTACGGCGGAGTAGTAGATTCCTGAGTAAACCAACTTGCACGGTTTGATGACGTGCGGAGCGGCGGAATAGTGGCAGCACCTTCGCACATAGTAGCATTGGTATTGGTAGGTGCCGGCACAGGGGCTACTACGGTGTAATTTACACCTGCCGAAGGACTGCTGCAACTTTCTACTGTTTGAATAGCATGATAGGCAAGGAAGGTATTCACTGTTCTATCGGCTGGGAAGGATAAGCCGGAGAACTGCGCAGGCAGCGGATTCACGCCATTTGCCGATGAATACCACGCAATAGTAGCAGTTTGGTCTTCGGCGGTTGTTACAGGAGTAAGCACCGCTGTAATGGTAGGTTCATCATCGTAGGAGCACATTTTTTGTTTTGAAATACTTACTTGCGGAGCCGCAGGAATTGCTTTAATGCGGAAGGTAGTATTTGCTCGCGTACTTTGGCAGCCGTTTACGGTTTGTGTAGCCTCGTAGGTGTATGTTCCCACGTTTACGTCTGTTGGTTGGTAACTATTATTGCTACCCACCGCAGTAGTATTACCTGCTCGAAACCATGTAATATCGCTACCCACAGCCGAAAGGAGAGTATTGGTGCTTCCAAAGCAACTATTGTTTGGCGAGAGTGTAGGAGCCGCAGGTTGTGGTTTAATAGTATAGGTAGCCGGTGCTGCTATGCTTACGCAGGTTACACTTTCCGGAGTTGGAATAGAGAAAGTTTGACTTTGCGTAGCCCAAATATTGTAAGTTCCGGCATTTGCCCACACCGTGCGCAATGGATTGAAAGAACCGTTTGTGCCCGAACCTACGCCATCGGCAGGAGTTGGGTTTGTTTGGTCTTGCACCGGAGCGGTGTTTGCTACGTAGTACCATTGAATTACTCCCGCAGGGTCGTTGCCACTCACGCTGAATGCAGGCACCGGAGTTGCTGTGGTAGCAGGCGGAGTGATTTCGCAAATAGCAGGCGGAGTATTGATAGTAATGGAATTGCTGCGGCGGATTTGAATAGTAACCGCAGTGCGAGGACCTTCGCAGGCAGTAGGTTGTGCGCCGTCATTGCTTTCGCTCACCCAATAGGTAATTTGTTGTTGGGTTTTGTCGGCTGTGCTCAGAGTTGGAGTCCATGTAACAGTGGTAGATGTAGTACTACTTGCAGTGGCAGTACCTACTACGGTGCCACCTGTTTGCGCAGAGTAGAAGGTAAATACCGGTGCGTGCGTAGTGGGTCGTGCGCCGCTGAGCCAAGTGCCGCCTTGTACGGTGAGTTCCGGATTGGCATAGTAGTCGCAAATAATGCGGTCGGTGGTAAGCGGAGCAGGCACAGGGCATTGAATAATTACCGTAGCCGGTGTGCGCTCACTTTCGCAGGCACGCGCTACTTGGGTTGCATAGTAGTTTTTACCCGGAGTGGGAATTTCCACATTCGGATTGTCGCCCGTAGGGAAGGGATTGAGGGTAGAAAGTACCGGAACAGAAGTAGGTGTGGCGTACCAATTCACGTTCGAGAATCCGTTTGCCACGCTTTGCAAGCCGGTAGCTGATATTTGCACCGTGGCAGTAGGGCTTGGTGCGGCTTTGTAGTCCACCGTAGTAGGAGCAGGGGTGTATTGCACCGGAATTGTAATCGTTTTACTGTCTTTACAGCCGTTGTTGTTGGTTACTTCGTATTTCACTACGTAGTCGGCAGTGTTAGCACCCCAAGTACTTGGGTCGAAGAGTGCGTAACTATTGCTTGGTCCATCGCTGTCGGAAATTACACCGCTCGATTGTCCTACCACAGTCCATGAATTTACTTCGGTGGTAGTGCCGTTGGTATTGTTTCTATTTACCGCAGCAGTAAGAGACTCCACAGGGTCGGTATTACACAATACGCCGTTTTTCGCCTGTTGGTGAATGTTTACGCCGCTTTGTGCATTGTAGGTAATATCGCCTATTACCGGGTCGTCATACACGGTAAGGGTAACTTGTGCTTTTTGGCTTTCGCAGGCTTGACCGCTATTTGCTTCGGTGGCTACATAACTTACCCAATAGCGGGTAGTAGTTTGCGCAGGCGAAGAGTAGGTAGAAGTATTGCCTCCGGCGGTAGGTGCATTCGGTACTATGGAGCCTGCTACGCCGCCATTGTCGGCATACCAATTCCATAGCGAAGGAGTAGGAGTGGCATCGCCGGTGGCAGTAGTTGCCGGTATTACGGCAGTGAGTGCTAAGCCGGTGCCAAGATTTTTTCGGCAGGCTTGATTGCCGGTGGTGTCGGGCGCGGTGAAAGGACAGTTTACCAATATAAGATTTACCGGAGTGGTGGTACTTTCGCAATCGCGACCATTGAGTTGGGTAATGTAGAAGGTTTTGGTAAACGATTCGGCAGAACCCACATCTTTTTTCAGTTGTTGCTTAATGTTTCCAATATTAGTAAATATTTCGCTATTGCTTTGTAAACTTCCGCTTCCATCTGCATTGCTGTACCAATTCATTTCTACACCCGGTGCTTGCACGGCAGCCTTTATAAAATCGGCGGGGATGCCGTCAATATCGCTAATGAGCCAGTATTTATCTGCCACTGCGGGAGGTGCCGGAGTAAATTGTGCTGTAACGGTAAGTTTACTACTATCGGTACAAGTTGCTTGTTTTTCAGTAGAAGCACCATGTTCTTCATTAATCGTATAAGTTACGGTAAGATTTCGTTGTGTATCGCCGTTCGTCCATGGGTCGGCAGTGGCGTCCCATCTATCGTTTACAGGAAGCGAAGAACTATTGGTAAATCCTCCTCGTGTAGGGGTTCCGGCAGGTTGGCGTTGTGCAAAACTCCATGTACTTCCTGTTTGTAATTGGTCGGGAGCAGGAGTGAGGGTAAATATTTTCGGATTTTCCGAAGGAGTTTTACCGGTGGCACAGAAATTTGAACCGCCTGCGGTGGTAACAGTAGGAGCAGGTTTATTGTGAATAGAAAGGCTTACAATACCGCCGCCGCTCCAGCAATGATTGGTAGGGTCGTATTCGGCTACATACACTATTTGCTCTCCTGCTGCTTGATTGGCAGGAGTGTAGGTAGTGCCGGTACCGAGTTGGTTTACGCCGCCTTGCGGGAAGGTGGTGCCGGTAAGTCCTACAGGGTTTTTATCGAACCATGCCACGTTGCTTGCATTTTGCCATGGAGTAGCGGTAAGGCTTGCAGTTTCGCCCAAGCAGTAGTGTGCATTTTGTGTGCCGGGTGTTTGTGCCGGGCACGAAGTGATTACCAATGCAGTAGGATTACATTCACTGTAACAGCTTACTCCGCCCACTGTTTTTGTTGCGCGAATTTGGTAAGGATAGTTGCCCACGCCATCGGCTTCGGTTTTGCCGGTTACAAGGGTTTGTCCGTTATTTTGCACGCCCACTCCCACAAGATTTGTGCCGCAGGTAGTACCCGAAAACCACTGAATGGCATCGGCTCCGCTTGCAGGGAAGGCTGCATCTATGTTGGTATTTTCGCCCGGAGTAAAGAGGTTATCACTTTGTATTTGAATAGTTTTTCCGGCAGATGTAGGTCTATCTACAAAGGTAGTAACCATGCTTGCACTTGCAGTACCCACGCAACTATTGGCATCGGTGTGAGTATAAGTAAAATTACTTGTACCGCCTGCTGCTATGGGGTTAGCCATATTGGTGCCGCCTTGGGTGCCGGTAAATATGCCGTTTGGTGAATTCACGGTAGAGCCGTTCACCGTTACGGTTAATTGCACCGGATTGTCGTTCCAGCATACATTTGCCGGTGCGGTAAGCGTTACGGTAGGCGGAGTGTTTATGGTAAAGGTGGTAGTGTTGGAATTTTTACAGCCGTTTCCATCGGTATAGTCGAGTTTGATAGTTTTTACGCCGGGTGTAAGTCCGGCGGTGGTAAATGCGCCGGTAGAGGCATTGATAGTGCTAATATCGCTACTGCTATATACAAAAGTACCGCCATTAAGCCCCGATGCACTTGTGCTTACATTTGCCGCAGCGTTGTTTGCATCTACTTGACAGGCATTGGTAGGATTGCTTGCTATGGTAAATGTAGGGAGCGGATTTACTGTAATGCTTGTTACCTTAGTAGATATACCATCGCAGCCATTGAGTGAAGGTGTTGCCCAAATTTCGCCGCTAATAGGACCGGTGGCAGCAGGAGTGCCATTGGCTGTGGGAAACGAAGAAATACTGCTGCCGGTGCCGCTCGCTGCAAGTCCTATCACAGGATTGGTGTTTGTCCACGTAAAGGTGGCTCCCGAAGGCGTAGAAGTAAAGGAAATAGCATCACTTGGTTGGCATACACATTTTTCTTGTGCTGTAACCTGTGCTACGGTAGGAATAGATTTTACGGTTACGGTGGTGGTAGCCGCTGCGGCAGCCACGCAACCCTTACTATCGGTTACGGTTACTCCCACTGTATAGGTGCCGGCATCGGCACTACTGCGCACAACATTGGTAGGAGCGGTGGTGGTAGCGGCGTCTAATTGCGCTGAGCCGCTAATAGTCCATGCAAAGTTGGTGTAGGGTGCGGTGCCTCCGGTAGGAGTGGCGGTGAGTTCTGCCTGAATACCTTTACACACCGGCGAAGTGGCAAGTGTAGCCGAAGGAAGCGGATTGATAGTTACCGGTATTTCAATAGATGCTTCGCAACTTGCGCCCGCTTGTGCCGGCATGGTAGCCACCACATATACGGTGAGCGGCGAAGTCATGGCAGTATTGCTTGGTAGAGTGAGTACACCGGCGGAAGTAACGGGTCCGGTACTTCCCGATTTCATGGTATAGGTAGGTGTGCCCGCAGCGGTTACGTACTGTGCCACATTGAGGGTCGATTGCGTGCCTACGCAAATGTCGGGAACAGTGCTTGCCGTCAATCCGGGTATGGTTTTGTTGATTACCGTAACCTTATTGGTGCTCGATTTTGCCACGCAACCGTTCCCATCTTCTATATTGGTAGGTTGATACACAGTTCCGGGCGAAGTACTGCCGCTGGCAGTGGTAGAAGTCCACACAAGTCCGCTACTATTGGCAGTGAAATCGCTTTTATTGGCAATATTGAACGAAATAGGTGCTGTGCCGGTAAAGGTTATCACCACAGGAGTGCGCGAAGTTGCGTTAGGGCAATATTCTCCATCGCCCGTAATGGTATATGTTGGCAGCGGATTTTCGGTAATAGAAATAGCCTGAGTGAGGTGCGTACAGCCGTTTAAGGTAATGGTGCAGGTGTACGAACCTTTGGTAGCATTGGTAATAGTTGCACCGCTACCTGCTGCTGTGTTGCCGTTTTTCCATGCGTATGTTGCTCCTGTGAGCGAAATTCCCGATGCAGGTGTGAGTGAAAGCGTGATACCGCTGGTAGTTTCTGCGCAATAGTCCAATTTTGTGGCACTAATTTCTGCCACAGGCGTAGGATTGATGGTAATGGTTTGTTTTGCCGGAGTAGGTATGGTACCTGCGCACCCGTTGGCATCTTTAAATGCCGTGAGTTGGTAGGTGTACGTACCCGGTGTGTTAGGTAGCGGAGTGCTGAGTTGGTAGGTACTGCTGCTACCGGTGCTTTGGTCAGAAAATCCGCTACCTCCTGAATACGTAGAAGTAAAGGTATAAGGAGTAGTACCATTGGCAAAGGTTACGATTACCGGCGAAGCCGCATTGCCTTCACACACGGTGCCGCCGCCGGAAACTGTGGCGGTAGGAGTAGGTAATTGTTTTACTACAATACTATCCCACATGTAGCACGATTTTTCCAAAGGTTGGTTGCGGTCGAATACCAACACATAGAATTTTTTACCTGCGGCAGTAGCATCGGAGTACGGAACTGCGAGAGAAGCACTTGAAACAGTAGCCGAAGTATTTACACTACTGAGTGCAGTACCATTTGCTCCGGTAGAAGCATTGTAGGTTTGTACATTCACGGTATTGAACCAGCGAATAGTGTAATCGGTGTAGCCGGTTTGAGTAATGCTATTGGTGGAAAGGGTGGTGGATTCACCGGCACACAAATTCACGGTTTTCGGTGTTCCGGAGGTAATATTACTACCGGTAGCAGAAAGTGCTATTTGTTTTGGTTTGGTACAGGTGGGGCAATCTACTACTATGTACATAGGCACGCGGTCGCAAAAACGCTGAGAGGTTTTGAATTTAATATCAAATACGTTTGTATATGCAGCAGGAGTAGGATTGGCATTAGTGCCTTCGCCTATGCCGGTGTGTTTTATAATACTTCCTGTTACATCGTCATTGCCGCTTGAAGCAAGAGTGCACGAGGTAGTGCCTATTTTTAATCCGGCATTGTTTACACCCGTCGTGTAGGCAGCTCCTATCACATAATTTCCTGGCGATAATTTCACGCTTCCGATAGCAGTTGCTACTTGTGTACTTGCTGTTTCGTTTGTAGAAGAAGAAGTAACGGTTGCAGTTAAAGAACCTATTGCCGTTCCCGAAGGAATTTTATTACCTGCATAAATATCAAATCGAATGGTAGTACTTACGGTGCCGGCATTGTACAACCACAAGCGCACAAGAAAACTTAGTTCGCTAATAGTAGCCTCTTCGGTGAGGGTAAAGCCTGTCCACGATTGATTTGAAATATTTCCGGCATTCAAATAATTTTCTTTGGTCCATGTTTGGCATGTGTTACTACTTCGTTTCATAAACATACCGGCAGCAGCGGCGGTTTCTTCCACATACACTATCCGTTTCGGAGGGTCGGTTACAGGTGTAAGTTCGGGTAAGTTGTCTATTTCTATTTCGGCAAAACCTGTGCCTGTTGTTGTACTTGCAGTGGCTGAACCTACGGTGGTGGCAAGCAGAGTGCCGCCGGTGCTTGCGGTGTACCAATTATACACGCGGTTGGCTATGGTAGGTGCCGTAGCAGGTGATTTGGGAGCCACATATACTTTTGCTTTTTTGGGCGAAGAAGCACAATCGGTTACTTTGAGCGTGCCGGGGTCTTGAAATTCTTGAGTATAGAATTTTATGCGCATACTATCTACCGCAGGAGGGAAGCCATCGCACGGAGCGTTACCGCCAATGTATTTTACCGTTACGCGATACCAGCCTTCGTTGGTGGTAGAGGTGGCTGCAAGGCTTTTATTGGTAGTGGTATTTGCTCCGCCGGTTTTTATTTGTGTCCACGAACCGGCAGCACCCGTTGCAGAATAATCCCAAGTAATGGTGTAATTTGCAGCAGTAGTACCGCCGAGTGTAAATCCCGATTTGAGTTCCTGCCCGGTAAATCCTGTTTTACACACTTCCACCAATTTTGGCGAAATGTCGGCAAAGGGTTCTTGGTCGCGCTTGTCGCAGCCGGTGGGTAAAGTAACTTGCGTAACAGCACTCAGAGAACCGCTCGAACCGCCGGTTCCCAATATACCGGTGGAGCCGGCGTCCTTATTTTCGTTACAGCCAAAAGCATACACGTTATTATTGACATCAACAAACCAGCCGCCGTGGTCGGCGCGGTTGATAAGAGTTACGTTTCCGGCAGTATTTGCTGCGCTGGTAATGTAGCGAGGAATACCATCGGCAGTACCACCGGGTATGGAAGTACCACCACCACCATCTTGGCAGCCACCACCGCCCCATACTACGGCGCGTCCATCGAGCGTGATACCCATACCAAAGCCCTGACCGCCTGCTACTTGCAGTGCCTGCAAAAATCCGGTGCCGCCCACGCCTACTGTTTGGCGAGGTTCCCAACCGGTTGCATTCTGCGGCACACCGAGTTGCGAATTCCAAGAACCATTACCCCATGCCCATACGTAGTTGTTATTGTCTATCACAAAGGCTGCACCATCGGAGCAGGATATGTATTTAATGTTGTTCATGGGGCTGCCGTTGGCATAGTTCACTTTGGTAGCGTAGTTTGTTTGTCCGGAAGGACGACCCAAAGAACCATTACCTGCATCGGAACCGTTCGTATTCGCACCTTGGCTCCAGCCCCAACTCCATACTTGTCCGTTGGCATCGAGCGCGTAGGCGGAGTTATCGCCGGCACACACTGCCACTACGTTTTTCAAGCGTTGTCCGGCAGCAGTGAGCACATATACGGCTTCGTAACTATCGGTTTGTGTGCCGTTACCCAATATACCGTAGGTGTGGGTGTATTGATTAGCTCCGGTACCATTACCTCCCCACGAAACCAAGTCGCCATTTTCCAAAATAGCATAGGTAGAGGAGTTGCCGGCATATACCACTTTGGCATTTACTAAGTAGGTAACGCCACTTACTGTTTCTTTGTAGGCAGCGTCAATGCCGCTACTTGCCCGCACGCGCACCGGAGCAGTTACCGTGCCGCCTTTCACGCCGTTGCCTATTTGCCCGCGGTCGTTGCTTCCCCAGCACCACACTTGGCTTTTCCCGCCTGTGGTAGTGGCGCAGGTAAGAGCCACAAAGTGGCTACCCGAACCGGAGTTCACCTGCTGTATTTTTACCGTGATAGGTCCAAAGGAGTTTTGCGGCATTAATTGCGGTGTAGTTACCGGAGAAGTTGAGTGCCCCAATCCGAGTCCTCCGCTTTCGTTTTTCCCCCACACGGCTACTCGCGAATTGGAGCATACGTAGGAAGCAACGGCATTACCTCCCGAAATAAGGAGGTTTGCTTGGGCAAAAGCCCCTGTGCCAAATAGTACCACTGCACTCAAAGTGCAAAGAATACTGCGTAAAAGTGATTTCATGTGTATAAGTGTTAATTGTTCTTGTAATGGGTATATATATTGTATTGTTTGTGTTCATGGCTTTGGGTGTGTATGCTGTTGCGGTATGTTTTATACGAATATTTCTAACCATTCGCTCACGGCATCACTGCACCATTGACACACCGAAGTAATCCATTGTATGGATTGCTTCACTGCGTTCGCAATGACGGAAAGCGCGATTTTTTTTAGAACTATCCTACACTACCAATGTGTTATTCTTGTTTTTGCCGGTATTCTCTTATCAATTTTGCAGTCATTCCTGCGAAAGCAGGAATCTCCACATTGCAATAAGAGATTTCGCATACAGTACGAAACGCCACTTCAAACAAAGAAGTGCAAGCAAGTGCAACACAATGGTGGATTTTCTAAAAAATACCTCCAATAAGTCAATAAAAAAGGGTCTCTATATATAAATTTCCGGTTGTGCCGGAATATGGTGCTATTTTGGGTGTCTTTCTATAAGACTAATAAACTATCAAAAAGGTTGCATGGGTCATGAAAAAAAATGCAATTTTTTTTGTTTTTTTCAAAAATGGCGTTTTTGCTGGTGCAAACAATCCATTTTTTGTGCATTTGCGAACGTTTTTATTAGTGTTAATAGTTTTACAAAAAGGGTGTTAGTACAAAAATATACAAAAAACCATAACTTGTTCACGTTTTGTGTAAAAAAATGTATCGCAGGCATATTTTTTTATGATATTGAGCATTTTTTAGGAGTTAGTTGTTAGTTATTAGTTGTTAGGGGTTAGTGTAATATATATGGAGCGTTATTGCGAACTCCCTCCATTCCTTCATCATTGCGAACGCAGTGAAGCAATCTATGTTTTTTTGTTGAACATGATTTCAAGTAGTATTCGGATTAACCTTTGGGGGAGTTAGAGAGGGCTGCTTTGTAAAAAATTTACAATTAATACTTAACAATTAACAATTAAACTGTATTTTTATCTCGCAATTTTAACTCTCAACTTTCAATTTTCATGAACGTTTCAGTATTCATTCCTTGTTTTATAGACCAACTGTTTCCTCGCACGGGCGAAAATTTTATAACACTGCTGCAAAAAGTAGGCTGCGAAGTGCAGTACAACCCGAATCAAAGTTGCTGTGGGCAGCCTTCGTATAATAGCGGCTACACTGCCCAAACGCAGGCAATGGCTCGTAAGTTTTTGCAGGATTTTGTGGGCAATGACATAATTGTAAGTCCGGGCGGTTCCTGCACAGGGTTTGTAAAACGCCACTACGCATCGCTTTTTGAAAATGAACAGGAAAAACAGCAGGCGCAACAAGTGGCTGCGCGTATGTATGAAATTTGCGATTTTTTGGTGAATTATCTCAAAATTACCGATGTGGGTGCGGAATTTTCGGCAAAAGTGTGTGTGCACGATTCCTGTGCTGCCATGCGCGAATACGGCTTGCGCGGCGAGCCGCGGGAACTGCTTTCGCAGGTGAAAGGTTTGGAAATAGTGGAAATGCCCGAAAGCGACACCTGCTGCGGCTTTGGCGGCACGTTTTCGGTAAAGCAAAAGGCAATTTCGCAGGCTATGGTGGAGCAAAAAGTGCAGTACGCCATAGAAAGCGGTGCCCAATACATTACCTCCACCGAAGCATCGTGCCTTATGAATATAGCCGCTTATATAGAAAAAAACAACTGCCCTATTACAGCAATACACATTGTGGATATTTTGGCACATTCAATCAAGAGAAATCCAATTAAGAATTAAGAGAATTTTCAGTTCTCAATCCTTAGTTTTCAACTAAACACTAATAACTAACCACTAATTATGCTTGATTATATTGTATGGAATATGCAACCCGAAATTATTGAAGGATTTCGCGTGCGCTGGTACGGATTGTTTTTTGCCATTGGTTTTTTTGTATCTTACTCGTGTTTGAGTAAAATTTTCAATCGCGAAGGTTTGTCGCAAAAAGAATTAGATAGGTTTACCTTTCTTACCTTTGTATTACTCATAGTAGGTTTGCGCTTGGGGCACACCTTGTTCTACGAATGGGATTTTTATTCGCAAAATCCGCTGCGCATACTCTATATATGGGAAGGCGGACTTGCAAGTCATGGCGGAGCAATTGGGTTATTGCTGGCATTTTTTCTTTTTTCGCGCCGTTCGGGTCGGTCGTTTTTGTGGATAACTTCGCGTGCGGCTATTGTGATTCCCTTCACGGCAGGTTGTGTGCGTTTGGGCAATTTAATGAATAGCGAAATTTACGGCGTTGCTACCAATCTTCCGTGGGCGTTTGTATTTCTTCGTGATTCGGTTATTCAGGCAAGTCCGCAGCAATTAACCGATATTCTCACCCAATCGGGTGTGGTTTCCGCCACTGCATATAATCAATTACTCGATTTTTTCACTACTCATGCGCAGGTATTTGCTCATGGGCTGCCGTATTCTTCACTCAAAGCCATACTTGTAGAAAATCATTTTATGATAGCCGACCGCTCGAATGTACTGGTACAGGCTCTTGTAAATCATGGACTTTTGCAGGCACATCATCCTACGCAAATGTATGAGGCGTTGGTGTATTTTGCCACCTTTGCAGTGCTTATGTACTACTATTTTTCTCGAAAAACGGTAGCGCACGTGTCGCAATACTTCATTCTGGGATTTATACTTGTGGTGGTGTTCGGCTTCCGCTTTGTGGTGGAATTTATCAAAAACAATCAAGTGGATTTTGAACAAAGCATGCCGCTCAATATGGGGCAATTACTGAGCCTTCCCTTTATTGTATTCGGCGTGTGGTGTTGGTATAAGTTTTTTACGGCGAAGGAATAAAAAAAATCCCCATAAGGGGATTTTTTTATTTTTCTAATTCTTTCCACGCCAGCGCACTTGCGCCAAGCACGGCAGCGTTCACGTTTTGCAATCCGCTTTGCTGTATGGTAATTTTATTGCGAAACACCGGCAATAGGTATTCTTCCATGTACTTGCGAATAGGGTTGAGCAGTAAATCGCCTGCTTTTGCCACACCGCCAAAAATAAATATGTGTGAAGGGCTGGTGTGATGCACCACATCGGCGAGTTTCAGTCCCAGAATTTTTCCGGTGTAGTCGAAACATTCTTGCGCCAGCGTGTCGCCTTTTTTGAGGGCTATTTCAATATCGAGGGCGGTAAGTGTATTGTTGGGAATAGAGCGCAGTTCCGAATCTTTTTGCGAGTTGCATAAAATTTCGGTCATAGAGCGCACCATGCCCGTAGCCGAAGCGTAGGTTTCTAAGCATCCGCGTTTGCCGCAGCCGCACTGTCTGCCATCTAAAAACACGGTAGTGTGCCCCACTTCGCCGGCAAATCCATCGTGCCCGTACACCAAATCGCCACCTACCACAATGCCGCTGCCAAGCCCCGTGCCCAGTGTGATAACCACAAAATCGCGCAAGCCTTTTGCCGCACCGAACATCATTTCGCCTATGGCGGCTGCGTTGGCATCGTTGGTAATGGCTATGGGAAGGTTGGGAAACTGCTCCGCGAGTTTATCGCAAAAATGCACCGTGCCCTTCCACGCCAAATTCGGTGCTTCTTCTATGGTGCCGGTGTGATAATTGGCATTGGGCGCACCTATGCCTATACCCATAAGTTGCCAATCGGCGTGCGCCGAAAGTTCTTGTTTGAGCACACGGCTCAGGTTTTGTATGTAGGGGTCTATTTCCAAATATTCGCGCGTGGGCACCGAAGTTTCGGCAAGGCAATTTCCTGCTCTATCTACAAAACCCATCACGGTATTGGTGCCGCCTATGTCTATTCCTATTGTTATTTGTGTCATTTGTTTTGTTGTTTTAGTGTAAAATGTTTATTGAACCAAAAGTTTTGTGATTTTCGAGTAATTTTCGGCTGTAAGCGTTATGGTATATAATCCGGTGGGTAGCTTTGTTATTGTTGCAGAGCCGATAAATTGCTGTTGTGCCACACGTGCACCGGTTATGCTGTAAATAGTGTATGTGTACGTTGTTGCGGCATCGCCGGTAATTGTTATTTGCTGCCCCACAAGGCTTGGATTCGGATATATGGTTATTGTTGTTTCGTGAGTTTCGTCTATGGCGGTGGTGGTATTTTCATAGTAGTAGGGTTCCAATATTCCGCCATTGCTTGTGCGTCCCGAAGTTTCGGTGTGCGATAGTTGAAAGTTACCACTTATTGCAACAGGAAATTGCAGTAATAGTTGTGTTTTGTCGGAAGGTAGCACATAGTCAATAGAGAGAATTTCTATGGGCGTGCCATTGATTGTTGCAGTAAATTCACTTGGAAGAGGGAGTGTTTCTATCAAGCGATTGTATGATAGTATCACCTTGCTTTTATCGGCACGCTGAATTTGTGTTTTTGTTACTATTGCACTACTTGGTGCATCGCCTTTGCTTATTTCAAAATAGTTGAGATTTGGCGTTGCGGTAATTGTGGTGAAAACAATCCATTGTTTTCCTGTTTGTAAATCAATGGTTAGTGCAGAGTTTGACCAACTTCCCGAAGGAACATATAGTTCGTAGTCGTTTTCACCGGTGGAAATTTGCATATAACCTCCGGTGTTGCTGTGTCGGAGCAACAGAGTGTATTTACCTGCTTGTGCTACATCAACCATGTAGGCAAACATATTGCCGCGCCCTACGAACCCGAATTGGAAACCAGCATCATCTTTGTCATTACATTTTTCCAATTTTGCGGTGGTACTTCGTATAAAAGAATAATCTTCTATTTCTATTTTTACTTTTTGTGTACCAATAATTACCGGCGAAGGTTCTATTTTTAGATTATTTACAATCTCTTGCCCCATAATATCGTTCATATACCCACCTTTGCGACTTTGTATTATGTCGGTATCGGTATAGTGGAGCGTGTAATTTTTGCTACTCCATAGTGTGTCGGTAAGTGTTATTGCAAGTTTATTACTAAGATATGTAACCGAAGAAATTTCTAATTCTTTTTCGTATTCTTGCACACGGAATCCTGCTGTATTGAAATCCACAGCAACTAATTCGGCACTGGGATAGGCATATATGGTAAAATTATCGCGAATTACAATGGAATCGAATATCGGTGAATCGTAAGGTCCTTGCTTGATAATGAGTGCCGAATTACTACCATAATTCACTTGCACGGTGTCGAATCGAGTAATGCGTGGGTTTACCGATACAAAATATTGGTATTCGTTGTTCGGGTTTTGTTGAATAGAGAGTGGTTCAAAAATTTCGTTATTTTTGATAAATTCTAATTCTTGTGGAGTAACAGTTTTTGAAGCATTTACAGTAATTATTTTTCCGTTGTAATTGACCGAAGCATCATACAAAAATGCAGGAGCCCCAACTAATAGATTTTTGATAAACACATTATCGAAATCATGTATCGGGGAATCGGATTTTCCTAAAAAATTAAATCCTTCGTAGCCAATGGTACACAACGTATCTTCGGCAAGGAAGGTATAATCAACGCTTATTGTGAGTTGATTTGCGGCAGTTTGCAAAACTGAAGAAAACTCAACAGGAGTACCGTCTTCGCGCAGAATAGTAAAATTTGGCAGTAGGGTTTCGGTAGTTTCGGTAATTCCCGAATCGAAAGTAAGCACCACTGTCTGTGCATTGTCGGCAGGAATTACGGCGTGAACAAGTTTGGTTTGTTCAGCGGCTTGCAACACAATGTGTGTAGCCGAATATGCAGAAACAGTGTAGGGAAACGCATTGTTTTTAATCGCAGTAATTGCCTCACGTTCTGTAATTGTACTGCTTGTGGCATCGAAACCAAAGGACCTACCGCTCACAAAAAGTCCATGAGGCAGATTATAGGTAATCGTTTGCGGAGCATCTTGCTTATTTACCACCATAATGTGCAAATTTCCCTGTTCATCGAGCGATGCCACAGTAGAAATAGTGTCGTTGTGTGTTGTAAGTGCACGCACCGAAGTTTCGCCGAAGGTAGAACCATTGCCATCGTAGTTGCGGTATAAATTGTAGGCTGCCGTGGCATAATTATCACGAATTTCGTCCCATTTGCACGCCATATACACTCCTTCACGCCCAAAAACGCCGAGTACATCTACAAGTGCTAATCCACCCGAAAAGTGATTTTCGGCATCGAACTTAAATTCGGTAAATGCTATTTTTGTTCCGGGGTAGTAGGTGTTTACAGAATTTTTCAATCGTACTAAAACCGGTCGCATATCACCGGCTCTGGGATATGCGCTTGCATTTTGTGTAGCAGTAGGGTCCCACATCTCGCGCGGAGCGTGCAAGCGGGCTTTTATCATTTCGGGGGTGCTAAGGTTGTAACTACCTCCTTCAATGTTTACAATACGATTGCCATTTGCTCTATCTTCGGGATACCAATGAATAGCAAGAACATCTACCAATCGTTTGCCATATTTTTCTTCAAGTGCTTTTGCGTTTTGCAAATATGTATCGACACCATAAGACGGTGTTAAATATGCATCGCGAAATCCATAATACATAGGACCAAAGATTTCTGCATGAGGCGCAAATTCTTTTACTACCGATGCTACACCTTCGGTTTTTGCAAACAATTCTTCGGGTTTCAACGCTGTAGAGTGTGCATACGGATGAGTAGTACTCCACAGTGCCGGTTCATTGTCAATGGCAAAGGCATCAATGCCACCTCTGCCCACCGTGCCGAGTTTGTTGATTAAAAAATTAATTTCTTCATCGGTATATACCACGCCGTCAGTTTTGTCGGGAGTGAGGCTCAGTGGTAGTTGATTCCCATTTTCATCAACTTTTCGGAATTTTACCTCATTCCAGCGGTTGCTTGGTGCTTTTTCTGTGCTTGAAACATTTCCGTTAAAATCGGCAGCCACATAACCCAAGGCTTGCAGTGTAACCAAAGCGTATTGTCCTCTTGATTTTGCAGTTTGCACCATATTCAAAATAGGTGCTGCCGGTCCTTGCGCTTCGGTTCCGAAAAAATTATCGGACTTGTGTGGACCCCAATCTTTTCCCGCATTCGATGCGTTGGTTTCCCAATTATATGCACTCGTGCGATTTCCACCCCAGCGAATGGCTGTGGCTACATTGGTAGCATCGTTTGCACCATAAATATACGGGCTAATTGCGTGCACATCGGATTTTATATCTACCGTAATTTGTATTGCTTGCTGTGCGCTTACACATAGCGCACCTGCCAGCGCACTTGCTATAAGTGTGAGTTTTTTCATTGATATAATTCTAAATATTTTTATTGAAACGGATTTTTTGTTAATATCGTATGTGTACGACATTTTTTCTGCGCCTCACCCTTTATCATTTTTAAAAGGGCTATTGGTAGTTACGGTGCCATCGGCAAGTTCGTAATAAATTTTTCCGTCCACCGAATATACTAAGGGAATACCTTTTTCGCGACTTTCTTCTTGTGCTTTGCGTACTGCTTGATTTCCAATGGATTCTATTTCAAATCCTTTCAAATATAAGTTCAAATCAGCAAATTGTTTTACTTCCATAACTACACACTATCGTTTTAAAATTGTTCTACAAATTTATTAAAATATTCTTGATTTTTCACAGAAAATTGTTCTTTTATTCCAAACGCCACTTCTATAAATTTATTTTCGGAGTTGTACATCAAAAACCATTTATCGCACTCGTTTTTATACACATTCCAAAAATTCTCTTTACTGCGGTAATAGCGGCGAATAACGTCTTTATCGGGCACAAAATGTCCACCTTTGAGCACGCGCTCTTTAATGCGTTCTATGCACACCACCGGTGAATATAAAAACACATACACCATCATAATATCGTAGCCTTCGGCTTTAAATTCGGGTATTAATTTATTCAAATACGCACCCGAAAGCGTGCTTTCTATGAGTAAACTTTCGCCCGATTCTTTGTATTTGCGCAAATTTTTGAAAAAAACTTTTCCGGCACTAATGCTCACTTTGCTCATATCTTCGGGGTTGAGTTTTTTTGCAATTTCATCGGCATTCAAGCAGGGCATGGGGTGTTTATCCAAAAAACTACGGGTAAAGGTAGTTTTGCCCGAACCGTTTGGTCCGCCAATTATTACAAGGTCTTTCTTTTTTTGTACCATAGAAATTTGAGCACGAGAGTTTCAACTGCAAATATCGTAATTTTTGTAATATATGCCATTTATTTTTTTACTTTTGTGGTGTAAATTTACGATATTTTATGCACAAGGCGTTTCTTTTTTTTCAACCCCTATTCTATGTAAGTCTGTGCTTGCTTTGTTTTTCGCAGTGTGTGATTACCGGTAAAATTCCTGCCGACAAAAAATTACTTGTAAAAAATTCTTTCACCATAGATAATCGCCGAGTGAATAAAGACGAACTGAGCAGTTATGTGGTGCAAAAACCCAATCGCCGCACCTTATTTTTCCGCACCGGTGCGTGGATATATTTAAAAACAGAAAATTCGCAGCGGCGATTTCCTTCATGGTTGCGCGAAACCTTCGGTGAAGCACCCGTGTATTACGATTCACTTGCTACCGAAGGCAGCCGCGAGCAATTTCGCATTTACTTGAACGACAGGGGATTTTATTCTCCTACCATAACATCGCACACGCACACGCGCGGACGGCGCAACAATAAAGTGCGCGTGCGCTATACCATTAGCACAGGCAATCAATACATGATTCGCTACATTAATTACGCCGTGCCCGACAGTAATTTGCTCGCGCTCATAAAACAACGCCGCGCCAATGCACCGGCGGCATTGACTGCGCCTATGGTGTTAGATATGCAACTGTTGCAAAACGAGCAGCAGCGCATAGCACGCCGCATAACTTCCGCCGGTTATTTTGGTTTCACTGCCGACAATGTGTTTTTTGCTGCCGATACTTCGCGAGGTTACAATGATGTGCATTTGGAAGTGAGCATACGCCCCAATTCTGCCGATGCGCAAGGGCTGTACCGCAAATACCGCATAGGCAATGTGTTTGTATTCCCCGATTTCAATCCGAGTGATGCCTTTGCCACGCCGCACTACGACACCCTGCGCCTGCGCGATTCGGTGTATTTTCTTTCGCACAATCCGCGTTTTTTGCGTCCGGTGGTGATAGATAGAATTAATACCATTCACCCCGGTGATTGGTACAGCAGCATGACAGTGGACCGCATGCAACGGCAATTAAGTCAATTTAAACTTTTCAAACTCAGCACCATAACCTTTGCTGAAACGCAAAAGCCCGATAGCACTCGCTATGGCGAAGTGGATTGCCGCATACAACTTTCGCCGTTTGCCGTGCAGTCGCTGGGTATGGAAATAGAGGGAACCACCACCAGCGGCGATTGGGGTGCAGGCATTACTCTCAATTACGGACATAAGAATATTTTTCGCGGTGCCGAAAATTTCTACATTCGTACTCGCACCATGGGTGGAAACAATCGCGCACTGCGCAATCCTGACGGACGAAATCCCTTCTTCAACACCTACGAATTGGGACTTGAGGTAGGACTTGAAATTCCGAATTTTCTTTCGCCCATAAAACCCAAAATGGACACGCGCTACACGCCGTTTACCACCATTCGTGCAGCCTATAATATTAATAAAACAGTGGATTTTACCCGCCCCACTTCGCAAATTAGTTTCGGCTACAAATGGAACGCCGACCGCTACACGCAGCATCTTCTCAATCCCATCGACATTAGTTACATTAATTACTCCAACGAATCGCAGCGATTTTTGGATTTTTTGAATAATAAAAGTTACTACAAATACAGTTTCGAGGATTATTTGATTTACAATTCCAACTATTCCTACACCTATTTCAATAAACCACTGGGCAACAGCGTGCGCAATTACAAATATTTTAAATTCTATGTGGAACCTGCCGGAAATATTATGGCGACAATCTTCAAACTCGCCAATGCTCCCACCAACGAAAGCGGCAGTTACGAAATGTTTGGAACAAAATTCGCACAATACGTGAAATTTGAAGGCGATTACCGCTTTTTTCAACCCTTTTCGCAAACGGTAATGAACGTGTATCGTATGTATGCCGGCGTTGCCATTCCCTACGGAAATTCCGAAGGTTTACCAAGTGTGAAAAAATTCTATGCCGGTGGAGCAAGCAGTATGCGTGCATGGGCAAGCCGCACGCTTGGTCCGGGAGCATTTAACGACACCACCGAAACGCTCAAATACTACTTGGGCGATGTAAAATTGGAAGCAAATTTTGAAACCCGATTTCCCATGTTTTGGATTTTCAATGGCGCATTTTTTGTAGATGCAGGAAACATTTGGAGTTGGCACAATAGCAGCATGGACGGGGCGGAATTTTTTGCAAAATCGTTTTTTAAACAAATAGCCATAGGTACCGGATTCGGCTTGCGCATGGATTTATCGTTCTTGCTGCTGCGTTTCGATTTGGGCTTGAAAGTAAAAGAACCATTCACTGTGCCGGGTGCCCACACATCGTTTATTTGGGGCAGCCGCCCACTCACCGGCAACGATTGGAACCTCACCTTTGCCATAGGCTACCCATTTTAATAGTTGAAAATTGAAAGATGAGAATTGAGGCACAAGATACAAGACACAGTAAACATGGATACAAAAAGAATGTATCGCCGCAGGCATGTATCAACGAAGCGTTTTATTGCTCAGCATTAATAACTAATCACTAACAACTAACCACTAAATGTATGACTGAATTTCCGAAAAAAATAGCAGATTTTATACGAAAACATCACGTGCTCACATTGGCTACTTCTGCCGAAAATAAAGCATGGTGTGCCAACTGTTTTTACGCCTTCGATACGGCAACACATTCACTCGTGTTTTCGAGCGATACCGGCACAACGCACGCCCAACACGCATTGCACAATAGCCGCGTGGCAGTAAGTATAGTGCTCGAAACGCGCATAGTGGGCAAAATTCAAGGATTGCAAATTACCGGCACTATGATTTTGTGCGAAGGCAATGATTTGAACGATGCGCAAAAAATCTACCTCAAAAAATTTCCTTATGCCGCACTCATGAACACTTCGCTGTGGCGTGTGCACATTGATTACGCAAAATTGACCGACAACACGCTCGGATTTGGAACAAAATTAATTTGGGAATGATAATTACTAAACACGTATCAATATGAAAACAATTACAACACTTCTTTGTGCAACAGTATTTTGCACTTCCGCGCTCTGGGCGCAAAATTTCAGCGGCGGCATACGCGGCGGCGGCGTAACTTCGCAAATAGACGGCGATGGCATGGGTGGTTACAACAAATTTAGTCCCTACGGCGGATTGTTTGTGCAGCGAGCCTTCGATTCGGGCAGATGGGCGGCGCAACTCGAAATCAATTACACCGGGCGCGGTGCTCGCAGTAGCGATGGCAACGTTCGCTCTTCCATTGGCTACGCTGAAATTCCGCTGATTTTTTCACAAAAGTTATTCTTTTTGCCATTGTATGCGCAGTTGGGCATGGCAGCGGCGGTGAAAGTTTTTGAAAACACCACCACCTACAACGTAAAACAAGAATCAGACGACTACGGCACATGGGATTTTCCTATTATAGCAGGTGCCGAAGTGCGTATAGGCGGTCGCTTGGCTGCCGATGCACGGTTTATGTATAGCATGGCGCGGTTGAACAATCAATTCCACAACAATGCCATAAGTTTTGGTTTGAGTTACAAAATAGTGAAATAATGTCTGCGTGCGCTATTTTCCACGTATTGAAAATCAATATTTTGCAAAAAATTGTAACAAAAAACACAAAAAAAGCGTGAAATCACTATGAAGTTTTAAAAAAATATCTATCTTTGCCCTGCTTTTCAAAAGCAACCTTTATTCCCGAATAGCTCAGTTGGTTAGAGCATCTGACTGTTAATCAGAGGGTCACTGGTTCAAGTCCAGTTTCGGGAGCATACAAAAAAAGCACTTACAACCGTAAGTGCTTTTTTTGTGCCCTATTTTTTAATTCCTCGACTTGAGCATATCGTTTAATCGCTCCACCTTCGATTTGGTAATGGCTATGCGCCCCGAACGAATGAACTGCAACACACTCACACCGAAAATTTCCTGTAAATCGTTGAAAAGTCCTTGTGTTTCGGCATAATGACCGGTTTTTTCGAGCACAGCAAAAGTTTCGTTAATATCGAGAATGCGAATATTGTAACGGCGTATAAGTTCCTCTATATTACCATATTGCAGCAATTTGTCGCTGGCAATTTTGTACATGGCAATTTCTTGGAATACCAATTCATCGTCTGTATTGTAATAGGCTTTGATAATGTCGATGCGTTTATCTATTTGTTGTACAATTTTTTCTACCATATCTTTGGTGCAAAATACGGTAATGGTAAATTTATGAATCCCTTCGAGAGCCGAAGGCGACACCGAAAGTGTTTCAATATTGATACCCCTGCGGGTAAAAATCACGGTAATTTGATTGAGCAATCCCACCGTATTTTCTGAAAACACGGTAATGGTGTATAAAGTGCTTTGTTGTGTTGGCATAATTCAGTTATTTGTTATTGTACTTGTAGTTTTCCTTGTGGCGTAATAATATCGGTAACGCCCGCGCCGGCAGGTACCATAGGATACACCAATCCCTTTTGTTCTACATTTACTACCAGCAGGTAGGGTTTGTCGTCTTTGAGCATATCGGCAATGGCAGTGTCCAAATCCTCGCGTTTGCTTACTTCGCTTGTGCCTATGCCGTAGGCTTTGGCTATCATGGTAAAGTGCGGATTTACCATGTCGGTAAATGAATAGCGTTCATCGTAAAACAACTCTTGCCATTGGCGCACCATACCTAAATATTGATTATTCATAACAATCATTTTCAAACCGATGTTTTCCTGCATAATTGTTCCCAATTCCTGCATGGTCATTTGAAATCCGCCATCGCCGCAGAATAGACACACGGTGCGTTCCGGTGCACCGATTTTTGCCCCCATGCCGGCAGGAATGCCAAATCCCATAGTACCCAACCCTCCCGAAGTGATTACACTGCGCGTTTGCGAAAATTTGAAATAGCGCGATGCCATCATTTGATTTTGCCCTACATCGGTTACAAGCACAGCCTTGTGTTCGGTGGCTTCCGACACTCTGCGCACCACTTCGCCCATAGTAATGGCACCCGTTTTCGGGTAAATTTCTTTATTGATTACTTGCTCAAATTCTATGTCGGCATATTTGTCGAAGGAAGAAATCCATTCCGCATGTTCCGCATTGTTCACTTTGAGGGTTAAAATAGCCAATGCCTCTTTTGCATCGCCAAGCACCGGCACAGCCACCGGCACATTTTTCCCGATTTCCGAAGGGTCAATGTCGATGTGAATAATTTTTGCTTGTCGTGCGTATCTGCTCAAATCGCCGGTAACGCGGTCGTCAAATCGCATACCGATAGCCACAATGACATCGGCTTCGTTGGTTTTTACGTTCAGCGCAATGTTTCCGTGCATTCCCAAAAATCCTTTATTGAGCCTGTAATCCGAAGGTAGAGCCGAAAGTCCGAGCAAGGTATTTCCGGCAGGAATATCGGCTTTTTCCAAAAATGCCTTCAATTCTTCTTCCGCTCCGCTCAAAATTACCCCTTGCCCCACGAGTGCCAACGGTTTTTTTGCAGCATTGATGAGTGCGGCAGCGGCATCTATTTGTTCGGCACTGATTTTTGGCACGGGAATATAACTGCGAATAAAATCGCAGGCTTCGTAAGTAATATCGGTTTTTTGCACTTGTGCATTTTTTGTAAAATCGAGCACCACCGGACCGGGGCGACCACTGCGGGCAATGTAAAACGCGCGTGCCAAAGCCCACGCAATGTCTTCGGCGCGGCGAATTTGATACGCCCATTTGGTGATTGGCTGGGTAATGCCCACCACGTCAATTTCCTGAAAGGCATCGGTGCCGAGCAGATTAGTGCCTACCTGTCCGGCAATTACTATGAGCGGTGTGCTATCGAGCATGGCATCGCCTATGCCGGTAATCACGTTGGTAGCACCCGGACCCGAAGTTGCAAAACACACGCCCACTTTGCCCGACACTCGCGCATAGCCTTGCGCAGCGTGTACCGCGCCCTGCTCGTGGCGAGTGAGAATGTGATTGAGTTGGTCTTTGAAATCGTATAAGGTATCGAATACCGGAATAATTTGTCCGCCCGGATAGCCAAAAATGGTATCAACGCCCTCTTCTATCAATATGCGCAGAAGTGCTTCGGAGCCGGTTATTTGTGTTTTTTGTAACATACTATATAGATTTAGTAGATATTTTTTTGATGATAATTGAGAATTATTGTATTGTCAGCATAGTAGCACATCGTATTATTTGTTATTCGCAGCCAAATATTCCTTAATAGTTTCGCCAAGACGTTTGATGCCTATTTCTATGGTGGCTTCGTCCACACACGAGAAATTCAAACGCAGGGTGTTCACCACTTGGTCTTGACTTGAATAGAAGGGGTTGCCGGGAACAAAAATCACATCTTTTTGAATTGCTAAATTCACCAAATCCATAGACGATACGCCTTCGGGCAGTGTTACCCACAGAAACATTCCGCCTTCGGGCAGCGTATATTGCACATTTTCAGGAAAATGGCGTTTAATACTTTCTATCATTGCCACGCATTGACGTCCATACACCGCGCGAATTTTTTCAATGTGCGCATCTAAATCGTTGTTGCTCAAATATTCAAAGAGTAATTTTTGCGTAAAAAAATTGGTATGCAAATCCGAGGCTTGCTTTGCCACAATGAGTTTTTCCATAATTTCGTCGGGAGCCACCACCCAGCCGGTGCGGAACGATGGTACTACGGTTTTAGAAAAAGAACCGAGTAAAATAGTTTGTTCGGGCAAGTAGTGCATGAATGAATTTTGTTGTGTACCTTCGTAGCGCAAATCGCCATAGGGGTCGTCTTCAATCAAAATCATGGGCAGTCCGCGTAGAATTTCGGCAATTTGTTCGCGTTTTTCGTTGCTGTACGTTATACCCGTAGGATTTTGAAAATTCGGTACGGTGTACATCAATTTTGTGTTGCGCAAGCGCGATGCCTTTTCCAATTCTGCTAAATTCACACCGTCATTTTCCAGCGTTACCGGCGAAAATCGTGCTTTGTAAATGGAAAATAATTGAATTGCGCCCAAATAACCCGGCTTTTCTATGATTACTCTATCGTTTTCGTTCAAAAATGTTTTTCCCAAAAGGTCAAGAGCCTGCTGCGAACCGGTGGTTATGAGAATATTTTTCGGTTCTATGTTTAGTCCCTTCACTTTTTTGTAGCGTTCGGCTATGTATTTGCGCAGTTGGAGCGAACCTTCGGTGGTGCTGTATTGCAGTGCATCGGGGCAATCGTTGTCGAATACACGGTTGCCGGCTTCTTTCAGTGCCTGAATGGGAAAAAGTTCACGATTGGGCAAGCCGCCGGCAAAGGAAATAATATCTTGCGACACAGTTACTTTCAAAATTTCGCGAATGAAGGATTTTGGCACATCGGCTATGCGGTCGGCAAACATGGAATTTGGCTCAAAATTGCGCCACACCATAGTTTTTTGTGTATCACTGTGAATACTATCCGACCATTTTGCCATGTATTTGAGTATTCTGCTATTCATTTGCATTTTTATGCCCGATGACCATGTTACAAAGGCATCGCGTCTTTTTTTCATTCTCATAGGTTTTTCTTTTTTGTGTGTTACACGTTATTTACGTCGAATAGTATCAAACTCGACAATCTATCTATTTTATTATATAACTCTTCTTCGGCATCGCGGTCGGGTTTCGCGAATTTTTTTCCTTCGGGTGCTATGTGCTCCAAAAACAGTAATTCGCGATGATTTTTGCACAATTCTTTCAAATTTTTCACATTCGGGCGGAGCAAAATATCTTTGTCGTAATAGGCTATGAGTGTCAAAATCGTTTCCAAACGGTGGTCGCTTACATCGAGCAAATTATTCATTGCTAAACATTCTTCGTGGTTCGCTTCGCCTATTTGCACCATTTCGTTGAGTTTGCGCTGTAAGGTTTGAAATTCAATAATGCGTTGTTCTATCAAATCAGCCTTATCGCGCATAATTTGTGCTTGTTTATCGAGCACGCTGGGCACATACACTGCCAAAAATACGGTGGTAATGAGCATTGCCACATCTACAATGTTGATGGTTTCAGAAAGTGGTAAATTGTAATAATGCCGAATGGCAATACCCACCACTACGCCTATAAGCAGCAGCGATGCCGAAAAAAAATAACGCATTAATTTTTCTTTTTTCATGGCTGTATTGTTATATCTCTCGCACCGCACCTTTATCTGCCGAACTTACCAAACTTGCGTAGGCGCGGAGTGATTTTGACACTACGCGATTGCGGTCTTTCGGTGTCCATGCCTCTTTGCCGCGTGCTTCTTCGGCGGCGCGGCGTGTTGCCAACTCTTCTTCGGAAAGCAATACGTTCATCGAGCGGTTGGGAATGTCGATTTCGATTATATCGCCGTCTTGCACCAAGCCAATGTTTCCGCCCGAAGCCGCCTCCGGCGAAATGTGCCCGATAGAAAGCCCCGATGTGCCGCCGCTGAAACGACCATCAGTAATGAGGGCGCACTCTTTGCCCAAGTGCCGCGATTTAATATAGGTGGTGGGGTAGAGCATTTCTTGCATGCCCGGTCCGCCTTTGGGACCTTCGTGCGTAATAACCACCACATCGCCGCTTTGTACTTTTCCGCCCAAAATGCCTTCGCACGCGCTCTCTTGCGAGGTGAATACTTTTGCCGGACCTTTGAATTTCCAGATACTTTCGTCCACTCCGGCGGTTTTGATTACACAGCCGTCTTGCGCTATGTTTCCTTTGAGAATTGCCAAACCGCCCTCTTTGGTGTAGGCGTGGGCAACGCTGCGAATACAGCCTTCGGCGCGGTCGGTGTCGAGCGTGTCGAAATAGGTTTCTTGCGAACCAAGCACCAAGTTGAATTTATTTGCCGGTGCGCTGCCATACACGGAGTGCGTGTCGCCGAGCCATTCGGCGGCTTTTTGGAGCATTTGCGCCAGCGTTCCGTCCACGCGCAACACGTTTGGATTAATCAGTCCGGCATTGTTCAATTCGTTCATAATGCCGAGAATACCGCCGGCACGATTCACGTCTTGAATATGGTATTTTTGCGTGTTTGGAGCCACTTTGCAAAGGCATGGCGTTTTGCGCGAAAGCGCGTCAATATCGTCCATAGTAAAGTTCACGCCTGCTTCGTTGGCTATTGCCAAAAGGTGAAGCACGGTGTTGGACGAACCGCCCATGGCAATATCGAGCGTCATGGCGTTCAAAAAGGCTTGACGGGTGGCAATGCTGCGCGGAAGTACGCTTTCATCGCCATCGCGATAATATGTATAGGTGTTTTCCACAATCAGTTTGGCGGCTTGCATAAAGAGGCGTTTGCGGTTGGCGTGCGTAGCCACAATGGTACCGTTGCCCGGCAGAGCCAACCCGATAGCCTCGTTGAGGCAGTTCATAGAGTTGGCAGTGAACATACCGCTGCAACTTCCACACGTTGGGCACGCTGCGTGTTCTATTTTGTCCACTTGCGAATCACTCACGGTGGTGTCGGCACTTTGTATGAGCGAGTCGATAAAGTCAATCTGTTTGCCGTCCAATTTCCCGGCTTCCATAGGTCCGCCGCTCACAAACACGGCAGGAATATTCAATCGCATAGCTGCCATGAGCATACCGGGCGTAATTTTGTCGCAATTCGAGATACACACCATTGCATCGGCTTTGTGAGCATTCACCATATATTCCACGCTGTCGGCAATCAAATCGCGCGAAGGGAGGGAGTAGAGCATACCATCGTGCCCCATGGCAATACCATCGTCTATGGCAATGGTGTTGAACTCGGCGGCAAAGCAGCCCAATTTTTCGATTTCGGCTTTCACCTGTTGCCCTATGTCGTGCAAATGCACGTGCCCCGGCACAAACTGCGTAAATGAATTGACTATGGCAATAATGGGTTTGCCGATTTGTTCTTCTTTCATACCGTTGGCACGCCAAAGAGCGCGTGCTCCCGCCATGCGGCGACCTTGTGTTGATGTTTCGCTTTTGAGTGGAAATTTCATTTCTCTATGTTTAAATCGTTTGTATGTATTATTCTGTTTTTCAGTGTTCAAAACTATAAAAAAAACACCAAACTCAGGTGAGAATGGTGTTTTATATTTTGCTCAAATTACAATAGAATTGCACCATTTCACATTTGAAAAATGACTTGCACGACTACTATGGTTTGAAAAAATTTCATTGTATAAATTTTGATTGGAGCAAATGTAGTGTATTTTTTGCAACACAGCGTGTTTTTGCCGTGTTTTTTATAGAAAAATTATGGTTTTTTCCATGTAATTTCCTGCAACCCACTATCATTCATTATTTTACGCGCAAGCACAAAAAGAAAATCCGACAATCGGTTGAGGTATATGGCAATGTGTGTGTCTATTGTTTCGTGTTCGGCGAGTTTCACAACTGCGCGTTCGGCACGGCGGCACACGGTGCGAGCCACGTGGCAGTGCGATGCTACTACATTTCCCGAAGGGAGTATAAAACTTTTGAGTTGCGGCAATGCTTCGTTATAGCGGTCAATCGTTTGTTCCAATAGTTCTATGTGTGTGTAATCAACGCAGGGAAGTTGGAATTGTGCGGCATTTTCGCAGGCGAGCAATCCGCCAATGGAGAAAAGATCGTTTTGAACACGCAGAAGAATGGTACGCACGTCTTCGGTTTCGCACATATCGTGTACCACGCCAATGTGGGCATTGAGTTCATCAACTGTGCCGTAACATTCAAGTCGTTCGCAATATTTTTCTACTCGCTTGCCGCCCACGAGTGATGTTTTTCCGCAATCACCGGTTTTTGTGTAGATTTTCATTTTTTAGATTTTTAGACAATAGACTATTAGACACAAGACCTTTAACTACTACGTAATGTGTCGTTTAGTTTTTTTATCATTTTTTGAATTTCTTGGATTTTTTCATACAGCACATCATATTCTTCTTGGGAAATAAATTCCAAATCCAACGATAGAATAATTTGTGCTTCAACTTCGTATGCCGAAGCAAATGCAATATCGAGAAAGTGAGCAAATTCCTTATTTGTTCCCCGACCGGAACCTTCGGCAATATTCAATGTAATGAAAATTGCCGCCCTGCGAATTTGTGATGTTAAACCAAACAATTCGTCTTGCGGAAAGAGTTTGGTACGTGTGTATATATCCTTCACAAACTCTCTCGATTTTTGCCAAACAATCAATTTCTTAACATTATTCATTGTATTGCGATTAAAAGTTTTTGTCTATCGGTCTTCTGTCTAATGGTCTTGTGTCTATTAGCAAAGATACCTCTCTACATCGAGAGCGGCTATGCAACCCGAAGCCGCTGCGGTAATTGCTTGCCGATACACAGGGTCTTGCACATCGCCGCAGGCAAATACGCCCTCGCAGTTGGTGTGTGAAGAGCCGGGTTTGGTTATGATATAGCCTGTTTCGTCTAAATCAAGTTCATCGGCAAAAATTTTTGTATTCGGGTGATGTCCTATTGCTAAAAACAGTCCGGTAACGTTTATGGTATAAACTTCCCTTCCTTCTTTTATTAGCCGCAATCCGCTTACGCCTTGTTCATCGCCCAATACTTCCTGCACTTCGTGTTCAAATAAAATTTCGATATTCGGCGTATTTGCCACTTTGTGCTGCATTGCTTTTGATGCTCGCAGGTGTTTTTTGCGCACTATTAAATACACTTTCTGTGCTAAACCTGCTAAGTAGGTAGCATCTTCGGCGGCAGTGTCGCCACCGCCTACCACTGCTACTGTTTGCTTGCGATAGAAAAATCCATCGCACACCGCGCAGGCAGAAACGCCCATGCCTCTGAATTTTTGTTCGCTGGCAAGTCCCAAATATTTTGCCGTAGCACCGGTGGCTATAATCACCGCTTTGGCAGCAATTACCGTTTCTCCGCCAATTTCCACCAATTTCAATTCGTCTGAAAAATCTACCGCAGTGGCGTATCCGCTGCGAATGTCGGCACCCAAGCGTTCGGCTTGCGAGCGCATATCGTTCATCAGTGCGGTGCCGGTAACGCCGGTGGGGTAGCCGGGAAAATTCTCGACTTCGGTGGTGGTGGTGAGTTGTCCGCCCGGTTGCATACCTTCGTAGAGCACCGGTTTTAAATTTGCGCGAGCGGCGTAAATGGCGGCAGTGTAGCCTGCCGGTCCGCTGCCTATAATCAAGCAGGTATGTATTTCTGCAATTTCTTTTGAGCGTAAGTGATAAGAATGTGTCATTGTTTTGTAATCAAATTTTGGTTTACAAAAATAGAACTTTTTGTGAGGAAATGCAAAGATTTTTACGATAGTGTACCAATCAAAATAGCGCGAAATGTAACATTGAATATTAAATAACGGCGCGAAATTTAAAATAAGTAGTATATTTGCAGAGAAAAACAAGAACCGATATGAGAAAAAGAATTATTTTTGAAGAAATTGTCGCAAAGCAACAATCGAAATTGCCGAGAATAATAGTGCTTACCGGTGCGCGTCAAACAGGGAAAACTACGATAGTGAAACAGATTTTTACCGATTACACGTATTTGGCGGTGGACGATGTGGTAAAAAGCAGGAATTTGATAAATCTTACCGTAGAACAATGGAAAAAACTCTATCCCAAAGCGGTGTTGGACGAAATTCAATGTGAGCCGAAGTTATTTCATAGTATAAAATCCACCTTTGACCAATTTCCTGAAACTCGCTATGTGCTTTTGGGTTCAAGTCAATTTTTGCTATTGGAAAAAATCCGTGAAAGTTTGGCAGGACGTTGTATTATTTTTGAAATTTACCCATTGATACTGCCCGAATTATTATCGAAAAGGATAGATGAAAGCATAAAACGGAGTTCTTTTTTTGTAGATTTTATGTTGAAAAAACAAAGTATAACAGATGTTTTGCCATCGTTTGTACTTGATGAGAATTATGCCGAAAAGAAAAGTTCCTACGATTATTATTTGAAATTTGGAGCGTATCCGGCATTGACGAACGAAGATTTGACTGATAACGACCGCGAAGAATGGCTTACAATGTATGTGAAAACATTTCTCGAACGTGATATTCGCGATTTGGTTACGTTTCGCGATTTGGAACCCTTTGTGAAATTACAGCGGTATTTGGCAAACACTACGGGGAATTTGGTGAATTTTTCGTCGATAGCCAAAGAAGCAGGAGTGAGTGTGCCTACTGTGCAACGATATGTGCGTTATATGGAAATGAGTTATCAGAGTGTAACACTGCCTGCGTGGGCAAGTAATTCACTGAAAAAATTGGTAAAATCTTCAAAAATTCACTTTTTAGATGGTGGAATTTTGCGCAGCGTATTGCAAAAAAAAGGTGCAATTACCGGCGGAGAATTTGAAAGTGCTATTGTGGCGGAAATTTACAAACAAGTAAAAACCTATCGTTTGCCTATTATGTGTTACCACTTGCGCACGCAAGACGGACGCGAAATTGATGTATTGCTCGAAAGCGAAGAGGGTTTTATTGCAATTGAAATAAAATCAACCGAAAATGTGTCGCGCAACGATGCCAAACATCTTTTTGACCTGCAAGAAATTTTGAATAAACCACTCATACATTCTTTTGTGCTTTCCAACGATGTGCGCCGACAACAGTTCGGCAAAAATATTACCGCAATGCACGTTGCAGCATTTTTGACGTAGAAAGAGTTATTATTTTGCAGATTTCAATAAATACGCCGAAGGCAATTCTCCTGCAATTTCGCGCACAATACTATCGTTGCGCACGATAAATGATTTTGGAAAACTATTGGTAAGTTTCAAAAGTTCTTTTGAATGATTGATGATGGTAAAGTTCGGTTGAAAAACTTCGGCAAACTTTTTTTCTTGAATAGAATCGCCAAGAGCCAACGCAATCACTCTATCTACTACGCCTGCACGCTCGTATTCTTTCAAATTAGCAATAGAATTTAAGCAGTGTGGACACGAATATGAAAATACAAACACGAAATACGTGCTGTCTTTCGATGTTTGCACAAAATTTCGTAATTCAGAATGTTCTATTGCTTGTGCTTTAAAATTTTCTTGATTGTGCGATGTTCTCATTTTACGAAAGGTGTACCCTGTCATAAATGCCGTGATTGTGAGCGCGAGAATTATTGCCGCTACCGCCCATACGTTTGCACTGCTTTTGTTTTCTCCTTTTCGCCACACTGCAATAAGTAAATAGAGTAACACCGCATTGCGCACAAAAGTTACAAGCGGTGAAGAGTTGAGAAAACTAATAGTACCGAAACAGCCGCAATCTTCTACACCATGAAACAGAACGCCGTAGGCATATACCAGCGTGAACATTGCAACTAAAATTGCCGCCCACAACGCAGTTCTTTTTTGCCATAGTTGAAACAAAAGTAATAACCCCAAGGCAACTTCTACCACTACAATAAGCGGTGCCACAAATTGTAAATTCCCAAATCCGTACTGCGAAATTGCACGCGCAAATACCGAAATATCAACTGCTTTGGCAATTCCCGAAAGTAAAAAAAGCAAGCCTGAAACAAGGGCGTAAAGTTCTATGCGTTTTGTCATGGTTGAATAGGTTTTGTTATATACAAAACACGATTCTATCGAGCAATTTCAATAGAATCGTGTTAGAAAATAGGATTGTGATTACCAAGGTTTGCACGACACGGTACTTTCTCCATCTTCTTCCGACCAAATGGCAGAGGTAAGACTACTGCAACTTGATACACCATACTCGTTGCTCATTTCAGAGTATGTATAAGTTTCTCTATCGCCATCTACGAAACATTCACAACCAATGGTCGTGTCATCGCTTCCGCATGATGTTAAAAATGCGCCCAAACCCACAGCGCAAATTACGCCAACGAATAAAAATTTTTGTTTCATAACACACATACGATTTTCCTTACATCATCGCGAGGTTTTTACAGATTAATAATTATACTGCAAATAACGCCGAAATCATAGAAAAATATGATGGAAATCAGTGGCGAAGAAGCCGCTATTGTGCGACTTTTTTCAATCGTTTTGTGCGGTATTTTTGCCGCACAATGAGGTGGAGCATTGGGCAAAAAAATCTTCGTGCAATACTTCGCAAATGCGGTGTAGTAAGCTTATGTCAATGGAATTGTTGTGTAATTTTTTTGCAAAATTACTTCGGTCGCAGTGCACTTTTTTGGCAAGCCATGCCATAGAGCGGTCGTTGTTTTTTAGCGATTGCTTGATACTATTTCCTATATGTGCTACTTCGGACTGAGGCATAAAAAAAGCGTAAACTGTTTGTATTTTGCTTATTTTACCTCTATGGTTTGTCCAAGAACCGTAATACCAAATAAGCACAAACAGTTCACGCCTTGCAGACGTGAACCTCCGTAACTTATTCTCGTACTGAAATGTTTTGGACAATTTTAGAGGTTGAGAATAACGTTAGAAACTTTATAAATGATATGTTAAATTTCTATTTTTCTGATAATTAGTATATTATAGGATTGTATTTTTTGTGGGTTCAGGATTAACAGAACTGTGCATACTGTCAATCACGGTAATTTGTTGTGTGAGTATCTTAAAACTGCTCCAATATTTGTATGCGTTTTGTAATAGGTGGGTGAGTGGCAAAAAGTGAGGCAAGTGCTGATTTTTGTTCGGGGTGGTCTATAAATAGTTGCGACACACTATCGGGCACTTCGTTTTGCAATGTGGGATTCCCCGAAATTTTGCGTAGTGCCGATGCCAATGCGTGCGGATTTTTGGTCATTTCGGCTGCCGAAGCATCGGCTAAATATTCTCGCTTGCGACTAATGGCAAAGCGCATAAGCACTGACACAAAGTAACCAACTATGGCAACTACCATTACAATAACAAGAATTATGATATTGCTGTTGCCGTTTCTATCGCGTCTGCCGCCGCCGCTGAAAAGTGCCATGCGGAAACCGATTTGTGCTATCATGGCAAAAATTCCTACAAATACTATGGAAATAATGAGTAAACGCACATCTCGATTGCGAATGTGCGAAAGTTCGTGAGCAATTACACCCTCTAATTCTTCATCGTTCAGCGTGTTGATAATTCCTCGCGTGAGCGTTACGGTGTAGGTTTTGTCGTTCAGTCCGCTGGCAAAAGCGTTCAGTGCAGAGTCTTCTATAATATTGATTTTTGGCATGGGCATTCCTACCGACATACACAAATTCTCTGTCAAATTATAAATCCGCATATTATCTTTTCGCGTGAGCGGTTGCGCTTGCGTGGCGTAATTGATAATCATGGTGTTGGAAAAATAGGCTATAAAAAACCAAATTGCCACGAAAATAATCACATAGGGAGCAGCACCGGCAAAGGCGTGAAGCACCATTTTCTGCGAGGGATTTTCTTGTGTGTAATACACAAGAATAAACATGGCAAGATAGCACAATACAAGTAAAAGCACCGGAAACAGAATAACGAGTACGAGTGAACGAATGTTATTTTGACGTTGTTGAGTGGCTAAACCTATATAGCGCATAAATAATGATTGAATGACTGAATAATTGAGAAATTGAAAAATCTGTTATTCAAAACTGATTTTGGGTGCTTGTTCGAGTGTGGCGCGTTCGGTACCTAAATCAAACATCAGTTCTTTTTTGAACCCGAACATTCCTGCAAAAATATTGGAAGGAAATACTTGTACTGCATTGTTCAATTCGCGGGTGGCAGAGTTGAAGAAACGGCGCACGGCAGAAAGTTTGTTTTCTATATCGCCCATTTCGTTTTGCAACTGCAAAAAGTTTTGATTTGCTTTCAAATCGGGGTAGGCTTCGAGCGTAACTTTCAGCCCGGCAAGTGCGGAACTCAGTTGATTTTCGGCGGCAATTTTACCGTCAATGGTGGTGGCACTTGCGGCGGCATTGCGCAGATTGATTACATTTTCAAGTGTGGTTTTTTCGTGTTTTGCGTAGCCTTTCACGGTTTCCACCAATTGGGGAATAAGGTCGTAGCGTTGTTTGAGTTGTACGTCAATATCGGCAAAGGCATTTTCGCGATTATTGCGCAAGCGCACTAAACGATTGTATATAGAAACAATCCAAAGAATGATAACGATAATGACTACTAAAATAATAATGGTTGTTGTGCTCATAATGCTGTGTTTTTTTAAATTACTATGGCAAAGATAGCATTAATTACGAATTAAAAATTACGAATTACGAAATAAATTTATGAGATACGGCATAGAATAAAAAGGGTGTAACGCATAGTGCGCCACACCCGGAAAACTATGAAGAAAAAGAAGGTTAGCGTTGTGAAAAATACTGCGCAGCATTCATTTCAATAGTGGCAGCGAGTTGGGTTTGTTCTTTGTTTTTTTCCAAAAGGGCGTTAATGGTATTCCAATCGGTGGCGTTTTTTACTTCCGAAAGGTCGTTTACGCTGTCGGTAATTCGTTTCACTTCGCAGAGGTCTTTTGCAAGTTCCACTGCATCGGCAAAATAGAGTTCGTAGGGATATTTTTCTACCAATTCGTGAGCCAATTCAAATGAAGATACATTTTTATTGGTTTTTAATTTTGCAATTACGAGTTCTTTTGCTTCGGCTACTTTGGGTTGCGAATCGTTTGCCGGAGCGGCTTGTGGTGCTGTTGTTGATTTTGCTTTCGATTTTTTGCTTTCTATGGCAAATCCTGTTTTTGCAATCAATTCGTCTAATTCCTGCATGGCGGCTTCCACTTCGGCATTGTTCGACCACGCGGTGTCGCTATCTTGTTCGTATTGGTCTATATAGCGAGCATTGGCGGTATTGCTGTCGTATTTCACGGTGAGTTCTTTGCCGTCTGAGGTCAAACCTTTGGTGTTGAACAATCGGTAGCGATTGTCGCCGTAGGATTTGAGCACTATGTGGTCGCACTGTAATCCGGCGAGTGCCGAAATGCGCGAACCTACTTGCAAATTGGAGTATTCTTTGGGCAATACGGGAGTGTCGAAGGCTACTCGCAGCGGACGCGCTTTGAAATCCACTTTTTGCCCCGAAGTAGAAATATCGGCTACTCCGCCCAAAATAACTACGGCGCGGTAAGGTAAATTGCCAATAGCCCCAACCCACGATGCCGAATCGCCTTTGGTGAAATCGTGCAGTTCTTTACAAACTACGTTTTCGCGTTTTTCCCACATGGTTTTTAGTAACGGTTGCCCTATGGCATCGAAAAAAGTAAAACACTCTTCTTTTGTGATAAGTGCAATGTTGCTCTGTGTTTGTATCATGATATGTTTTTTTAGTGTAGCGTAAAAATAAAAAAAATGTGAAAATACAATACAACTTTGTGCATTATATTTTCACATTTTGTAAAATGTATGTATTAGTCTTTCAATGTAGCGCACAAAAACTCACGGTTGAGGCGAGCAATGTTTGCTATCGACACATTCTTAGGGCATTGTGCTTCGCAAGCAGCAGTGTTGGTGCAATTTCCGAACCCAAGTTCGTCCATTTTTGCCACCATGTTTTTGGCGCGGCGAGCAGCCTCTACGCGACCTTGCGGCAGAAGCGCGAGTTGTGAAACTTTTGCCGACACAAAAAGCATAGCCGAACCGTTTTTACAACTTGCCACGCAGGCTCCGCACCCTATGCACGATGCTGCGTCCATTGCTTCATCGGCATCGTCTTTTGGAATTGGAATAGCGTTACCATCGGGCACTCCACCGGTATTTACCGACACAAATCCGCCGGCAGCCATAATTTTATCGAAGGCACGGCGGTCCACTATCAAATCTTTGATAACCGGGAAACCTGCCGAACGCCAAGGTTCTATGGTAATAGTATCGCCGGTATTGAATTTACGCATGTGTAATTGGCAGGTGGTAATATCTTCATCGGGTCCGTGTGCATGACCATTGATGAACAAACTGCACATTCCGCAAATTCCTTCGCGACAGTCGTGGTCAAAAGCAATTGGTTCTTTTCCTTCGCTAATGAGTTGTTCGTTGAGCACGTCCATCATTTCAAGAAATGAACTATCGGGAGAAATATTGCTAACGTTGTAGGTTTCAAATTGTCCTTTGTCTTTTGGACCTTTTTGACGCCACACTTTGAGTGTCAAATTCAAACTTTGTTTTTCGCTCATAATTGTATATTTTATAATTCCACAACGGGAAGTTATCACTAATTTTATTTGTAATTTCTTTGCACTAATTTACATTCTTCAAACACGAGTGCTTCTTTGTGAAGTTCGGGAGTTGCATTGTCGCCTTTGTATTCCCAAGCACCTACGTAAGCAAAATTCACGTCATCGCGTTTTGCTTCGCCTTCTTCGGTTTGATGTTCTTCGCGGAAGTGTCCGCCGCACGATTCTTCGCGTACCAAAGCATCGCGAGCCATAAGTTCGCCCAATTCCAAGAAATCGGCTACACGGTTTGCTTTTTCGAGTTCAGGATTCATTTCGTTTGCTTCTCCCGGTATGCGCACGTCTGCCCAAAATTCTTTGCGAATTTGTGCTATTTCTTCAATCGCTTCTTTCAATCCTTGTGCATTGCGAGCCATACCTACTTTATCCCACATTACTTTTCCGAGTTTTTTGTGGAAATAATCTACCGATTTTGTTCCTTTTATGCTCATCAATTTTTCTATATGAGAGTTCACATCGCCGAGTGTTTTGGCAAATTCGCCTTCGTTTACGTTCATGCGCGGTGTGTGAAGTTCGTCTGCTAAATAGTTTTGCAAGGTGTAGGGAAGTACAAAATATCCGTCTGCCAAACCCTGCATAAGAGCCGAAGCACCTAAGCGGTTTGCACCGTGGTCGGAGAAATTTGCCTCACCTGCGGCAAAAAGTCCGGGAATGGTGGTTTGCAATTCGTAATCTACCCAAATTCCACCCATAGTGTAGTGAATAGCGGGGTAAATCATCATTGGCGTTTGATAGGGATTTTGGTCGGTAATTTTTTCATACATTTGGAATAAGTTACCGTAGCGAGCCTCTACCACATCTCTGCCAAGTCGTTCTATGGCGTATTTGAAATCCAAATATACTGCTTCGCCGCTTTCTACACCGTAGCCGGCATCGCAGCGTTCTTTTGCGGCGCGTGAAGCCACATCGCGAGGCACCAAGTTTCCGAAAGCAGGATAGCGGCGTTCCAAATAGAAATCGCGATTTTCATCGGGTATATCTTCGGGTTTTAGTTTTCCGGCACGAATTGCTTCGGCATCTTCTTTGCGTTTTGGTGCCCATATACGACCATCGTTACGCAAACTTTCGCTCATAAGCGTTAGTTTTGATTGAAATTCTCCGTGCACAGGAATACATGTAGGGTGAATTTGCACATAGCAAGGATTTGCGAAATACGCGCCTTTTTTGTAGGCTTTCCATGCCGCGCTACCATTGGAACCCATAGCGTTGGTAGAAAGGAAGAACACGTTTCCGTAACCGCCGGTGGCTATTACCACTGCGTGTCCAAAGTGCGCTTCGAGTTTTCCGGTAACTAAATCGCGAGAAACTATACCGCGACATTTTCCGTCCACCACTACTATATCCATCATTTCGGTGCGAGTGTACATTTTTACGGTGCCTTTACCGATTTGGCGGCTGAGTGCCGAATACGCGCCGAGTAATAATTGTTGTCCGGTTTGTCCTTTTGCGTAGAAAGTACGCGAAACTTGCGCACCGCCAAATGAACGGTTGTCGAGCAAGCCTCCGTAATCGCGAGCGAAAGGTACACCTTGTGCCACGCATTGGTCTATAATGCTGTTGCTCACTTCCGCCAAGCGATACACATTTGCCTCGCGAGCGCGGTAGTCGCCGCCTTTCACGGTGTCGTAGAACAAGCGAAAAATGCTATCGCCATCGTTTTGATAATTTTTTGCAGCATTGATACCGCCTTGTGCCGCAATAGAGTGTGCACGGCGCGGACTATCTTGATATGCAAAACATTTTACGTTGAAACCAAGTTCACCAAGTGCTGCGGCTGCCGCACCTCCTGCCAAACCCGAACCTACTATAATAACGTCTAATTTACGTTTATTGGCAGGGTTTACCAATTTTTGATGACTTTTATAATGTTGCCACTTTTGGGCTAATTGACCTTCGGGAATTTTATTTTCTAATGTTGCCATAATTTTTTATTTTAAAGTTTTTAGACTATTAGACCTAAGACGTTTAGACTATTCGTTGTAAAAAATCTTGTGTCTAAAATCGTGCATCTTGTGTCTTATTTATAAAATTGATACAATATAATATACTACTACTACCGCAGCAAAACCTAAGCAAACGATGGTTGCCACTACGTTTGAAATTTTTTGCAAACGATTAATCCATTTCAAATTGTTCCAACCTATGGTGTGGAGTGCGCTCCAAAAACCGTGAGTTAAGTGAAACCACAATGCTACAAGTGCAACAAGATATAATACTACATATATTGGTTGTGCAAATATGTGTTTAATCCAAAATACACCGCTGGTTGCTCTGCACATAGCCTCTTCGCTCACGTGGAAACCCATCATGTGTTGTAATTCTACGAATTGCATTTTTGCCCAAAAATTGTACAAATGCAAAATTAAGAATGTTGCTATTGCCACACCGAGCACAAGCATATTTTGCGAAGCCCATTCTACTTGTTTGGGGCGTGCAGTTACTGCGTAGACATCGTTGCCTCGCGCTTTTTTATTGCTTGCAAAAAGCACAAAAGCATAACCCATGTGGAAAATTGCGCCGGCTGCTATAATCATGGTTCCTACCAAAGCATACCAATTTGCACCTAAAAATTCGCACACCATATCGTAGCCATGCTCAGAAATGAGTGCCACAACATTCATACTCATGTGAAAAAGCAAAAACAGAATAAGAAAAAGACCGGAAAGACTCATTATGAGTTTTTTGCCGATTGAAGAACTGAAAAAATTTGCCATAAAATAATTACGTTTTTAAAAGTTTTTGTGTAATAATTATAAATTGTCGCAAAAATAATACTTTTTGCAAAAGCACAAGTCTATTTGTGATTATTTTATTTTACATTTGCTATATTCAATTACGAATTGTCTGAACTATGATTTTTATAAGATTAAAAGATTTACAGGACTCTTCTTGTGTCTATGTGTCTTTTTCCAACTAATAATTAACAATTACGAGAGTTTTCTCATGTCTGAAATTTTGCATCTCACATCTCGCACATCAATTCACCCTACGGTGGTAATAGACTACCCGTGCACCATAGGCGAAGGCACTCGTATTTGGCATTTTTCGCACATTATGGCAGGGTGTAGCATTGGAAAAAATTGCAACATTGGGCAAAATGTGTTTATAGGCGAAGGAGTGAACATAGGCAATGGCGTGAAAATTCAAAATAATGTGTCGCTTTACACCGGCGTGGAGTGCGAGCACGATGTGTTTGTAGGTCCTTCGGTGGTGTTTACCAATGTAATTAATCCGCGCAGTTTTGTAGAGCGCAAGCATGAATTTAAAAAAACCATAGTGCGGCGCGGTGCGAGCATAGGTGCCAATGCTACCATTGTGTGCGGCAACGAAATTGGTGCCTATGCCATGATTGCTGCCGGAGCGATTGTTACCAAGTCGGTGAAAAATTTTGAACTTGTGGCGGGTAATCCTGCACGACATCTTGGCTGGGTAAGTAAATACGGTCATCGCTTGATATTCAACCACAAAAATACCGCTCATTGCCCCGAAACAGGCGAGGAATATTGCTTGTGCAACGAAATTGTGGAATGTAATGATTCACCGTCATTCCGCACTTGATGCGGAATCTCAAAGGAGCAATACGTGTTTTTTATCATTCTACTTCGTGCAGTACGGTACTGAAAATCCCTGCCATGTTTTGGAATTTTGCGGTAAAAATTTGCTCAAAATCGGGTGCGTATTTTTCCTTATACTGTGTGTAATGCTCTTTTTGAGCAAAGTGAATTTGCAGTGCAAAGCAATCTTCGGCATCGCCCTGATGTTCTATTTGCAGCAATCGTGCGTGCTGCACCAAAGGACAGGCGGAAAATAAATGTACATACACGGTTTTGAGCCATGTAATGGCATCTTCTTGAATATGAGGCGCAAACGAAAGCGTATTATTGATTATCGTCATACGTTTTTTGAGTTTTGGAAGAAAGTGAACAATACAGAATGGCAATAACGATGTACATGACGGTGGAAACTATGGAAAGAGCAGTAGTTACAAGTACTTGCACTCCGCTCGAAGCCTTGCCCACTGCCACGCCTGCTGTTATTTGCAGCGCAAAAATAATGGCATAGCACAGCAATACGGTGGCGTAACCCATGCCCATAGAATGTTGTGTGAGTGTTACACTGCGCGTAAGCGATTCGCGGCTGGGCGATGCGGTGAAAATTGTATCGACAGCATACAGTGAAAAAGGCAAAAGTGCTATCATGCCCGGCACAACGAAGAGGAGCAAACCCAAACCGATGATAGCATTCGACAAGAAGAATGCTTTGAGGCAGGTGAAAATGTTTTTCGAGAAATAATCCCACACATTGTGTCGAGAAGGAGAACTTCCGCTCTGCGCATAACACGCCATGTAGCAATAACTCACGCTTTGCAGTAAAAAATTACTCACTACGGCAAATACCAAAAAAGTAAGCATTTCCTTTGATTCAAAATCAAAAGGATTTTTCACGCGCGTATTGAAATAATTCGCCACAGCAGCCACCGGTGCGGCATAGAACACAATGCACAAAAAAAATGAACGCCATTCCTGTTGTAAAAATGCTCCCGTGTCGGCAAAAATTTCCTGAAATGAACGGGATTTATAGAGAGAGAGATTTGACATTAGATAGTTATAGATATTGAGATATTAGTAGATAGTAGTTGATATTCATTGTTATATTGGCATATTAGCACATTAGCACATTGATTTTTTTAGCCACGAAAAATGCACTTTGCCGTAGTGTTTTGTGTGTGAAAACTGCGGATGCGCGGCATAAGAAACTTCGGCGGGGTGTTCTATAATTACCGTAGTATCGTTATTCACCGCTTGCGAACTGAAAATATAATCAGGCACTTGCGCTATCCAAGGAAGGTCGTAGGGTGGGTCGGCAAAAATAATATCGAAGGAGCGATAGGCAATTTTGAGAAAATCGCGCACATCGTTGCACAGCACCGTTACGCCTTCTAATTTGAAATCCTTTGCTGTTTTTTTGATAAATGCCGCGTGCTGCGCATTGCGTTCCACGCACACTATGTCGGTCATGCCGCGTGAGGCACATTCAAGCGAAATACTGCCGATGCCGGCAAAAAGGTCGAGGAGCGAAGATTCGTCAAAGTCGATTTCGTTGTTCAAAATATTGAACAGTGCTTCTTTGGCAATATCGGTAGTGGGGCGAAGTTTGAACTGCTTGGGAGCCACTACCATGCGCCCTCGTAAAGAACCGCTAATTATTCGCATAACTGCAAGGAAATCAAATTAGTAAACACTGAAAAAAGAAGGGGATTGAAGGAAAAATCAATATCATTATTCAACTGCTGCACCACCTGTGCATGAGGAAAGAATAATTGCAGCGATTTACAATAATTTGATGCAGCACTGATTTTTCCCGAAAGTTCTATTTCTACGTCCTGCGGCACGAGTTGCAATTGCTCGCACACCATGCGCACAATGTGCACAAATTCATTCACATTGGTGAACGAAAAATTGTTATAGAAAAGCAGTTTGCCGTTTTCGGCAAGCACTATATCGAAGTAAAAACTTTCCACCGAAATAGAGAGCATTTTTCGGCGAACAAGGGTGTTGTGCGCCACGCTGCGTTCTATAAACGAAGCCGCTTGCGGAAAAAATCGACATTCGCGGTGTAATTCTTCATTGCAAGTGTTTACACTATTCTGAGGAAGAGCGTATAAAACTACGGCATCTACACCTCGTAGGGCTTGTTGGGCAACGGTTTCGCCGCTTTCAAGTGCTTGTGTGAGCGTAAAAACTTCTGTGCGATGTTGCTCACTGTAAAACTCCCCCGGAACCATGCTCACTGCTTGAGCAGCGTAGAGAATAGAACACTGCGCAAATGATTGTTGGAGTAATTCCTGCTGTAAAAATCTGCGCAATTCCTGCTCGTACTGCGCAGATTGCGGCGCAGCCGCAGTGCTAACATATCCCACTGCGGCAATGCTATGAGGCTGTGTGCGAATAAGAAACGAAAATCCATCGGGGCGAAGGGCAATTACCGCCGATTGCTCAGGAGTGTTTTTAGCGTAATCGCTTGTGGTGAGTATAAAATTGCGCATAGTGTTGGGTTTATGGTAGCTACAATAGTTTTGTGAGTACAAGTAACAAAATACAAAGATAGGAAAATTGTGTGAAAGTTTTCAAAAAAATGTTTTTCGTTTTTTATTGCTCTATATTTGTGCGGTGAAAATAATAGAAATTCAATGCTACAAACCTTTCTCTATACCAAATTTTTAGGAAAATTTCCTTTTGCACCTACGCCGGACCAAGATACGTTGTTGCAGCAGTTTGCCGATTTTGTGTGTTCATCCGATGAGGTTTTCATAATTCACGGTTATGCCGGCACGGGAAAAACCACCATATTGAAAACCATAATAGAAACACTCGCCGAAGACAACATGCCTTCGTGCCTGCTGGCTCCCACCGGGCGTGCGGCAAAAGTAATGGCACACTACACCGGAAAACCGGCGAGTACCATTCATAAAAAAATATACCGTCAGCAAAAAGCCGATGTGCTGTCGAAATTTTCGATAGGCTTCAATTCGCAGCCGCGCACGTATTTTTTTGTAGATGAGGCTTCTATGCTCAGCACCGAATATGCGGAGCAGGCAATGTTTGGCACGGGAATGTTGCTCGCCGATTTGTTTACGTTTGTGTTTTCCGGCAACAATGGTTGTAAATTGATTTTGATAGGCGATTCGGCGCAGTTGCCGCCGGTGGGTTTGCAGCAAAGTCCGGCATTGCAGGCGGATTATATTTTTCAAACTTTTTTGAAACCTACTCGCGCGGTGCAACTCACCCAAGTGCTTCGCCAAGCCGAAAATTCAGGAATTTTGAGCAATGCTACGGCTATTCGCAATAGTATTGAACATATTCGAGGCTTGCAAAATTTCCCGAAATTCCGTCAAACTGCCGATGTGCGCTCTCTTTCGGGTGCCGATTTGCTGGAAGAGTTGGAACATTCCTACGGCACGGTGGGCGATGAGGAAAGCATAGTAATTACTCGCTCCAATAAACAAGCCTATCGCTACAACGAGGGTGTGCGCCGCAGTATTTTATGGCAGGAATCGCGTATTGCGGTGGGCGATATGCTCATGATAGTGAAGAATAACTACTTTTGGGCAAGTCAAGTGCCCGAAACCGATTTTATAGCCAATGGCGATAGTGCAAAAGTGCTTAAATTGGGGAAATACGAGAATTTATACGGATTTTCTTTTGTGAATGCTCGTCTGCTTTTGATAGATTATAATGTAGAAATAGAGGCAAAACTTCTTTTGGAAACATTAGAAAGCGAGGCTCCGGCACTTACCTATGAGCAATCGCAATCGCTCTACCGCGAAGTGCTTGCCGACTATGCCGATGAGGGCAACAAACGCAAAGTGTATGAGCAAATGCGCAAACACCCGTATTTCAATGCACTGCAAGTGAAATTTGCCTACGCCGTAACGTGCCATAAAGCGCAGGGCGGACAGTGGAAACACGTGTATATAGACCATGGATTTTTGTCCGAAGATAGTATTTCCGGTGATTTTTTGCGTTGGCTCTATACCGCCGTTACTCGCGCTACCGAGCAGGTGTTTTTGGTGAATTTCAAAAAAGAATTATTGGCTTAAACCTCTATTAATCCGTGTTGCACGGCGTGCATAGCCAATTTTATGGAATTGGAAGAATCTGTTTTTCGGAGCAAATTTGCGCGGTGGCGTTCCACCGTGCGTGGGCTGATGTGCAGTTTTTCGCTGATTTCGTTATTGGAATCGCCGTTACAAATTAATTGGAGCACTTCTTTTTCGCGAATAGAAAGTCGCGAACTTTTCAGGGTATTTTTGGTTTTTATTATTTTGAGGAGCAAACTTTGCGAAAAATAGATGTCGCCATTGGTAATTTTTTGCAGAGCCAAAAGCAGTTCGTTTTTTGTGGCATTTTTCAGTATATATCCGCGCACGCCGAGTGTCATGCAGTCGGTGTAGATTTTTTCGTCGTCGCGTTCCGAAATTACTACAATAATTTGGTGCGGAAAGAGGGCGAGAATTTGCTTTGCTGCTTCGTAGCCGTTCAGTTCGGGCAGGGTAACGTCCATCAAAATAATTTCGGGTTGTGCTTTTTGCACTTTTTTTACTAAATCTTTACCGGTGAGTGCATCGCCTACTATGGCATAGCCGTTTTCGCTGAGAATACTTCGTATGCCATCGCAAAATAATTGTTGGGCATCGCACACAAATACACTTGTTTTAGCCATCGTTTTTTTGTTTACACATTCAAATCAAATAAACCGATTTTGAGCAGTCGTTCAATTCCTTGTTCGAGTTCCACCGGCGGACGACCGAGCAGTACTTCGCGCATAAAGGTATTTTCGGGACAGCGGCGGCTCATATCGCCGTCTTTGAGTGGTGCCACGTGTACTATCTTCGATTTCGACTTGGTTTTTTCTATAATTGTTTGCGCAAGGTGCAGTATGGTAATTTCTTTATTGCCGCCTATGTTTGCCACATCGTTTACCAGCAAATTGTGCTCAAAGGCATTTACGCAGGCATCTATATTATCGTCTATGTAGCAAAATGTGCGGGTTTGCAGTCCATCGCCATACACTTCTATATTTTCGCCGCGCAGTGCTTTTATAATAAATTTACTCATCACAAAATCCATACTTTGGCGTGGTCCGTAGGTATTGAAAAATCGAAAAATGGCGTATTCTAATCCAAATTCCTGATGGTAAGAGCGCAGGAAAGCCTCACCCACGTTTTTTACAATGGCGTAGGGCACGCGCGAATTGAGCGGCGTAGTGCGCACATTTTGCGGCATTTCAAAGGGTTCGCCGTAAATTTCGCTCGATGACGAAAAGAAAATTCGTTTTACGTGGGTTTCCACCGCAAGTGAACACACATGCTTGAAACCTTCAATATCTTCAAGTACTTGCAAGGGGTGCTGCTGCGTGCGCAAAACTCCCACCATGGCTGCGTAGTGAAACACATAATCGAAGGAGCGAGCGTGCATAATGGCGGCAATTTCTTCGTACTTATTCACATTGCAGTGCACAAATTGCAAGCAGTCTTCGCTCGCTTGCGGAAGTTTGCGGGTATCGCCGGTAGAGAGGTCATCGGCTACGAGAATGAAATATCGTCCATCGCGCAGCAAGCGTTCCACCAAATAACTGCCAATAAAACCGGCACCTCCGGTTACTAATATATTATGCTTCTTCGGTGCTGTCATCGTTTGCGGAGTTTGAATTGATTTGTAATTCCGAAATTTCTATGTCTTCTTCTTCGTTGAACACCTGCAAAAGCGGTTCACCGAAGGATTTTTTGGTAATTTTTCGTTCGAGTGAAAGAAGGAGAGAGGGAAGGAGTAAGTTGTTGGAAATCATAACCATAAAGAGGGTGATAGCCACCAACGCTCCCAATGCTTGGGTGCCGCCGAATTGTGAGAATATAAATACGCTGAATCCGCAGAAAAGAACAATCGAGGTATATATCATGCTTGCGCCGGTTTCGCGAATGGTGGTAATTACCGATGTGCCAATGTTCCAATTGCTGCGTTTGAGTTCTTGACGGTATTTTGCAAGAAAGTGAATGGTATCATCGGTAGCATTGCCAAAGGCTATGGAAAATACCAACACCGTAGAGGGTTTTATGGGAATACCGAAAAATCCCATGAGTGCGGCGGTAATGGTGAGCGGCAGTACGTTTACCAGCAGTGCTATACCCACCATGCGTTTGGAACGGAAAAGAATAAGCATAATGAAGGCAACAATAATAAATGCCAAGCCGATACTTAAAAACAGTGAATTACGAATGTATTGTGTTCCTTTTGAAAATGTAATACTTGCGCCGGTCATTTGCACTGTGTATTTGCTGTCGCCCCACACATCGTGAATATCGCGCAGAATTTGTTTTTCCAATTCTTCCATTTTCTGCGTACCTATGTCTTGCACATTTGCTTTCACGCGAATAACGGTTCCGGTGCTATCTACCATGGCTCCGGCAAGTCCGCCGCCCATGTTTGCGCCGTGCACCAATTTTTTCATTTTATTTTTATAGAACATATCCATGCTGCTGGGCAGGGTGTAGTAATCGGGGTCGCCGTGATTGTGAGCCTGCCACGAGAATTTTATGACATCGAGTATGGAAAGCGGTTTTGAAATTTCGGGGTGGGCGGCAAGTCGCGATTGAAATTCGTCTAATCGCTGCATGAAATCTTTGTTATTCAAAAAATTGATTTTTTCGGGCGATGTTATTTTAAATTCAAGCGGTAAGGCACCTTTAAATTGCGATTCCATGAATTTAAGGTCTATCATGAGCGTATCCTTTTGCGGAAGGTCATCTACCATGTAGCCGGTGGTTTGCAGACGGCTAATGCCCCACACCGAAAGCACACCGCAGGCGGCTGCCACCAAATACACTTTTTTGCGATGGTTGGTAACTATATTGATAACATTGCGAATAATAATGTGAATAAACGGCGCATCTAAATAGCGCAGTTTTTTGGTATTGGGCGGAGCCAGATAACTGAATATAATGGGTATGAGAATGAGCGATAGGGTCATGGAAATAAGAATACCCAGCGATGCTATAATACCGAATTGCGTGAGCAAATGGCTATTGGTAACTATAAAGGTACCAAAACTAATGGCGGTAATGAGGTTGGCTATAAAAATAGAATTTCCCACTTTTATAATCACTCGTTGCAGGGCTTTTATTTTATTGCCGTGGTGCGCATATTCCTGATTGTATTTGTTGAGGAAATAAATACAGTTTGGCACCGTAATTACTATAATGAGCGGCGGCAACATGGCATTGAGTATAGAAATAGAATAGCCGAAAAGCCCCATAAGTCCGGCGGTGAATACCACGCCGAAACCCACTACCAACATGGAGAAAAATACGGTGCGCCACGAGCGGAAGAAAAGATACAGAATGAGGGCGCACACAAGTCCGGCAAAAATGATGAAAAATTTCAGTTCGGTTTGCAGTTTGAGCGAAAGTTTGGTGCGAATGTAGGGCATACCGGTATAGTGCACTTGTGCATTGTGTGCGTGAGCAAATCTATCCACCATTTTTTTGATAGAATCTATGAGTGGTTCGCGAGCCGGTCCATCGAGTATTTCCTGCGATATGGTGAGAGCCATAGTATATACATGGGTGGAGTCGTTGAAGAGCAAGCCGCGATACAACTGCTGCTGTTTGAGGTCGGCAGCGAGGGAATCTAATTCGTGCTGCGACTGCGGACGTTCGGCAAAGTAGGGCACTATGCGCGAACCTTCCAAGCGAAGTGCTTGCGCCGCCGATAAAATTCCTTCCACGCCGGAAAGGGTGCGCAGGCTATCGTTGAGGTCTAAAAAATCGTTGAATTGCGAGAGATTGAAAAACGAATCGCTCTGAATGCCTATAATGAGCATATTGGCATCTTGCCCAAAAATTTCTTTAAATGCTTGATATTGCACAAAAGCACTGTCGTCTTGCGGCAGCAGAGCAATGTATTCGTAACTCAAATGAACTTTACGCGCGTGATACACCATAAAAACAGTAAGAGCAGCAACTATACACAAAAGAGCCACCCTATATCGTAAAATAATACGCGCAATGTTTACCCACATAGTACAAAATAGTCTAAAAAATTGAGTGTCAAAAGTACATTAAATTTTTTATACAATACTTTGTTTTACAAAAAATTACTTGCTGCGCAGCGTGCCTGTGTGTAAAATAGCAGTAAAATAGGTGTAAATACCTACAAATGAGATAGAAAAAGAGAGAAATATGACCTCACGCATGAGAAATGCTGACAAAATGTGCAAAAAAAGTTGCAAAATCATTGCATTGTGATTAAAAAAGGTGTATTTTGCGAAATTAATTTATTTGCGCATGGTGTGTTGTACCGATAAAGATAAAAATAGGGTGAAAATTTGTATGAACGAATGCAACCTTTTTTCCGATTTTTTAGTCTATATACCAATGTGCGGCGAACAAAAAAGAACACTCCAACCACACTAAATACTCTATACGTATGAACACTTTTTACACAAAAAACCGGAACGCGCGAACGTGTTGCCGATTTCTCACAAGTTTAATTACAGCACTTTTGCTCTGCTTTGCTGCGATGGGGCAGGCTCCATTTACTGTAACAGCAAATACAGGAGTAGCAAATATTTCTTCTGTTACTTCTTGTAACGGTGATTGGATTTTTTCGTTTGACAGTGATGCTGAATACGGTTGTATTATCAACATATCAAATGCGACTCAATGGACATTTTCAGGACTTGGGTTTTCGTATTTGGATTGGGGTGTTGGCGCAGTTGGAACTAATGACGGAACAAACAAGAATATAAAAATTTATGGTAGGGCGAATACTACAACCCATACCATGGTATTTTCTACCACCGCTCCCACCTGCGGACCAAAAATCACCATAGGAAAATCGGAAATAAACCTGATTAAATGCAATACCGATGCTGCCTTTCCCAGCAAAAATTTTGAAGTGAAGGGAAGCGGATTAAATGCCGGAGGAATTACCGTATCGTTTCCAAATACCAGTGTGCTTTTCAATGGAGTCAATCCACTTACTATTTCCAAAACTGACGGTGAAAACGGTACTATAGTAACAGTGTCGTTCACAGGGACTGCACCTGCTTCGCCAATTACCGGAAACATTACCATAACAGCACTCGACAATACTGCTCCCGATGTAAAACTTCTACCGCTTATGATAGAAAATTTGACCGGTCCGAGTATTGTAACAAGTTATCAAAACCTGTATTTGAACTATCTTATAGGTTCAACTCCCGAAGTAAAAGATTTGGAAGTGCAGGGTATGTGTTTGTCGGGCAATCTTACCATTACACCGCCTGCCGGATTTCAAATATCACTCAGCAGCACATCGGGTTTTGGCAGTGGTGCTATTACTGTGCCGCCAACTGCCACTACCATTTATGTACGCATAGACCCGGCTCAATCTACTGCCGGCACTCCTTCCGGTCCTCTTACTTTTTCCGATGGAAGTATTTCGCACACGGTAACTCTAAACGGAAGCGTACAAACCAAAGTGCCGGAAACCTTCTATGTGCGGCAAAATGGTAATTGGAGTTCCACTGCTACATGGAGTACTTCGAGTTGCTCCGGAGCGGCGGCATCGGCTGTGCCTACCGCTGTGGATAATGTAATAGTGTGCGGAGAAAGAAGTCTTACCGTTGATGGTGATTATGCTTGTGCTTCTATTTCTATGGAAGGAGGAAATAGTAATCCAACGCTTAGCATTGCAGCCAATCAATCACTGAGTGTGAAAAATAATATCACAGTACCTACAGCCAGCAATAGTTCTTTCACCATGTCGGTGGGCAATGGTGCTACACTTTCGGTAGGCGGTAGTGTAACTGCTACGGGGGGTAATAATAAAGCCGCCGCGGTTACTGTGGGCAATAATGCCCAAGTGAATATAGGCGGTAATTGGAATGTATATAACAACAATGCCACAAATACACTTACTATTAATTCGGGAGCAACATTTGCGGTGGTAGGAAGTTTTTCTCACAAATCTCAAAATAATGCAACAACCGTAACTGTAAACGGAACTCTTTCTTCGGGCGGTGATTTTGAAGTGAGTACCAATAATAATAATGCTGCATTAGCCATAAACGGCACGGTGATAGTGGGTGGTAATTTTTCGGCGAATACCGCCAATACCGCACGAACCGATGTGTCGGGTTCGGGAACGCTGAATATTACAGAAAACTTTCAATACGGCAATGCTGGCGGAACGTGGACTGCCACCGGTTTGACTATGGATATGTCGAAAGGCTGCGGACAAACTCTTGCCGTGAACAAAGCCGTGAGTGTATCTACCTTTGTGCAATCGGCTTCCTGCCCGTCTTTATTTAGCAAAAGTGGGTCGGAAACGTTTACGGTGAGTTCTGTGTACAATCAAAATTGCAACCAATATAATTTGGCACAAGGAGTAAGCGGCATGAGCATTAGCGGTGCAAGTTTGGTAAACGATGTGTGCGTGCCTACTATTACGCTCGTATATCCAAGCCCTGCCACATTGACCGGTTTTGCTGCCTGCTACAATGAAGCCTCTGCATCGCAGGAGTTTGCATTTTTTGCCCGCGCTTTGAAAGACGTGGTAAAGATAACCGTAACCGGCAACTACGAAATTTCGAGTGATGACCTTACCTATTCTTCAACGCTTACATTTCCTGCTGAAAACACGTGGGGCAATATAGCACTCAAAACACTCTATGTGCGCTTAAAAAGTGGGGGAGTGCCGGGTACCCCTTATTCCGGAACTATTACTCTTACTACCGCCGATATTGCAGGTGGTATTGATAAAACTATTTTGCTAAACGGACAGACGAACAATGCGCAATTAACATCGCCTTCGAGTACGGTGTATGTGGCAAATTCATCGTGTGTAAACACCGCTTCCGCTCCCTCAACCTTTGTGGTACGCGGTTCGTGTATTCCGGTAAATATTACGCTGAGTACTGATTTTGCAATGAGCACAAGTGCAAGTGGTCCGTGGATGCAATCGCTGAATGGCGTTGCCGATGGTACTACTATATATATACGCACCCAAGCAAGTGCTGTGGAAGGTGAAAAAACAGGAACAATATCGTTCTATGATGCATACCAATCGGGTAGCACTCTTTTGAACACCTTCGATGTACGCGGAAGTATAATACCGGCTACCATCACGTTTAGCACCACTGCGGTACGTTTGGCAAAAGCCTGTGTGTCGCAAGCATCGCCTGCAAGTAGTTTTGTGGTGAACGGATTGTGTTCTACTGCACCTATTACCGTTACGGTAAGTACCTTAAAAGGAGGCAATGGTAATTTTGAAATCAGTACAAGTCAAAGTGGACCATGGACAGAAACACTTACCAACTTGGCATCGGGCACCACGCTGTGGGTGCGCAGTAAAGCGGCTGCGGCAATAGGCAACAATGAGGGAGTGCTTACCGCATCGTTTACCACCGGTGGCGTTACCAATACCACCAATGTTGCCGTAACCGGTATAGTGAGCGGCGGCGAAATTACCGTGCTCGAAGACCCCTTCTTTGTGGGAGCCTACGTGCAAGGTAGCGGACCTTCGCTACCCAAAGCACTTGGTGTAGAAACATCGTGTTTGAATACCGCAGGTATAGCACTTTCATTGAATACGAGTAATTTTACTCTTTCGCAAAATACCATACCTTCGCCGTATTCTTCTACGGTAAATCTGCGCGTGGCAGCAGGGCTTTCGGTGGGCAATTATAGCGGAGTACTCACGCTCACGGCTAAGGCTACCGATGGCACTACCGCTGTTTCTACTACTGTAAATCTTACCGGAAGAGTACTTTCGAGCGGTTGCGCGGCACTGCCCGATGTAACTGCTGCTATCAATATCAATTTTGTGGGAACACCTTCCACGCAATTTAAACTCAATGCCAAAGAATATCAAATAGCGCAAGGCGATGCTATTCAAATATTCACACAAACACCGGCAGCGTGCTACTCGGTGTATTTAGAGAAAAAAGATTTAACGGCAGGTAATACCACCTTTCTACCAACCTACTTACCGTCTGCAACCTGCGGTGCCAATACTTGTTTCAATTTTATTCCTACCGAAGGAGCTTCCTACCGCATACGCTATCACGACAATATAAGCGGACAGGATTACTACACTACCGATATTTTGGTGCGCGTGAAATACAAATGTAATTGCGACCACGAACAAAGTATTTTTGCCGACAATTTTGGTTCTTTTACAGGTGCTCGTAGTTATGTGAGTAGTGAAAAGATACTCTATACCAATATAGTGAATCAAACGCAACTGATAGCCGATTATTTTGCACCGGAACCCTACGGATTTATCAAAAATCACGAATATCGCTTCGATGCCGACCTTGCTCATCGCATGACCGACAATTTCTCAACTGCACCACCGTATGACGGAGCAACAGGTGGTGGGCAATATTCTAATTTGAATTTGGAGAATTGGTGTGGTCAAAAATTGCAAAACAATGGTACCGATTTACTATCACCTATAAACAATCAAAAATTTACCAAGCGGGTAGTAGATGGTACCTATGCGTTATTGCAAAATCCGGAAGATGTGGATTGTGCAAATAATGATTATTGGAGCGGAAGCGACCACACGGGCAATGGTGCCATGCTCTTTGTGAATGTGGCTAACAATGCTCTGGGGAAAGTAATTTATCAACGTGATATAGCACTCCAATGTACTGCACTGCAAAATGGTGCAAATATTGTGTTCACTGCATTTATCAATAATGCGGTGCGTAAACTCACCAATGGTAGTCAAGCAATGCAAGCCGATTTGAATAATTTACAAACGGTAGCAAATTCTACCACCTTGCCTTTCCCGGTAAATGTGCGTATGGACTTGATAGATAACGACCCAACAAGTCCTAAATTTGGACAGAACATAGCCTCAATTTCTTCGGGCGACTTAATAGTACGTTCCAATAGCGATGGTTCGGTATCGTGGGGGATTTTGAGTTATAAATTTCCGGTACATAGTTCGGCATATACCATAGAAATAACCAACAACACAAGTGGTGGTGCCGGTAACGATATTTTGATAGACGATATTGATGTATCTATTTGTTTTCCGCAGTTGAAAATAGATATTTCGCGCATTACGCCTTCGGCGGTAAAAGAATTACTTGTGTGCGATACTGCCGCCACAGTGCCATTGTTTGCCCTTCCCTTCGACGATGTGTCGGTAATTACCGATTTTATACCCGACCCCTACTTTCAATTTCAATACCGCACTGCCGGTGGAAATTGGACTAACTACGGCGCAATTCAGCACTTTACCGACAATACGGAATTAACATTGGACGGCACTACTACCAATATGCTCGGTAGTGTGGAATGGCGCGTAATAGCAGCCGAACGCCCAAGTATGTTTGCCGATATTATGAACAATACAATAGTAAATCCTACTTGCGATGCACTCTTTGCCATAAGCGATACCTATGTTATACGCTTTATGCCAAATCAAAATAAAGATATAACTTTTGCCGGTTGTATAGGCGATTTCAAAAACTTTACCATGACTCTGCCCAAAGATTACAATCAAAATCCTTATACACAGTGGCAATTGGTAGATGCGGCAAATCCTTCTACAATATTGTATTCAAATAGCGACCCAAACCCTCATAGTAACTGGACTACCACCGGCACTGCCATAAGTTTTGCCGCACCTGCCGGCACAAGTTCGGCAAGCAATCACCCATTTGCAATAGGCGAAAACGAAAAACAATACATATTCAAAGCAATTGCCCCAAGCGACATAGCCTGCGATTATGAAACCACTATAACATATTCTGCCGGAGGCTGGTGTTTACAAGTAGATAAAGAGGCTGATGAACATAAAATAGATTTTCAAGACCCGAATGTGTATGAAATTACGGTAACAAATACCGATACAAAAGATGTTACCAACATAGTATTGAGCGATATATTGCCGCCGTTTATGGATTATGTATCGCACTCTATTATTCCCGCAGGCAGCACGTATAACGCTACTACCGGCGATTGGAATATAGGTACACTGACACAGGGAAGTAGTGTAACATTGCTCATTAATGTAAAAAACAGCGGTGGACAAGGTAGCGATATTATAAACACTTCGTGGGTACGCAGCCGCAACCAAAGTGTGTGGAATAGTTCCGAAGAACACCGCAACCCTGCGTGTGTAGAATCTTGCGCCGGAGTACTTTCGTGTATTCAAAACTGCGACTACACTCCGCTTATAGATACTTCGGTGGTGCACATCAATAGTCCTGCAAGTGTGGTTTTAGATGTAAATCCCGTGTGCTTAGGTTCTACCACACCGGCATCTGTTACTGCAAGAAAAACAGAACCAAATTTACCTCTATTTTACACAAGTGGCGTAAGTTATACGTGGGATTGGTCGGCACTTGGTGCTACACCGCCGGTAACAAAAACTTCGGGCGACAACGACCACGAAACATGGGCAATAGATGCACGTAATCTTGCCGCAGGTACGTACCCAATAGGGGTAATTCTTTACCATAGCGGTAGTATTATAGCACAAGGAAGTATTAATTTTGTAGTTAATCCCTTACCGCAAGTTACCGCTACTTCCGACCAAGTGTGTGCCGGAAATTCGGCTGCCATAGCAGCAAGCGGTGCTGCTTCATATACATGGTATGCTACCAATGCTTCGGGTGCACTTGTGTTGCCCTCTATTGGCACCGGCTCGCCTATTACGGTAACACCTTCGGCAACTACTCGCTATGCCGTAATAGGAAGTGATGCCAATTCGTGTCAAGATACCGCATACAGCACAGTTACGGTAAATCCGTTACCCGATATGACAATTTCGGCAGACCCTGTGAGTATTTGTGCCGGTTCTTCGAGCAACATAACCTTTACCTTTAAACCCGGCACGCCGCCGTTTACCGTGAATTATCACGATGGACCAACTCCGCTGCAAATGACCATACAAGCAAGCGACCCTAATCTTGTGTATAATTCTGCAAATCAGGAATATACATATATATTCCCGGTAACACCTTCGCAAACTACTATTTACACCGTAGATAATTTGAGCGATGGCAATAGTTGCTACAAAGAACCCTTCCCTCCGGTGAGTATAGAAGTTACGGTAATTCAACTCCCTTCGGTGTCGATTACCCCAACAAGTGATTTCGATATTTGCGCCGTATCCGGAAGTACCGGTACAAAAAATCAATTTCCTTTGAACGCCACGCTTACCGATGCCACCGTAAAACAATGGATAATGAGTCCTACGGGAATGGGAACGTTGAGTAACCCAACTTCTACAAACCCTGTATTTACTTATACCGGACCTACGCCTGCCGATGTTACTACCATAACATTTACCTTAGAAGTTGATGGTATAGGCAATGTGTGTGCCGGCACTACTTCGCTGCCCTATACGCTGCAAGTACACGCTCCGCAAACAGTTACCATTACCAATGCCGGAGCCGAAGATGTAATGTGTGAAGGCAATACCTATCAGTTGGCGGCAAATGTAACACCTGCATCGCGCAGCATAGCATGGAGCATGACACCTTCGTGGGGATATTTCAACGATAATACGCTGAGTACCACTATTTACACTGCCGATAATTTTGCCGTAGGCGAAACATCGCCAAAACAAATAGATTTCAATATTACGGTGAGCAACAACGATGTGTGCGACAACGCTACGGCTGCTTATACGGTGAATGTGTATGCAAAACCAACCGTTGCCATAGACCCTGCGCTCCCTACCGAAATGTGTATAGGCTATGGTGCAAATACCCTTCAACTGAACTCTACTTCTACCAATGGCACCGTAGCGTGGTCGTGGACACCAAACAAAGGTTCATTGAGTTCTACTACTATCAGCAATCCGGTATTTACTCCCGCAGACGATATGCGGGGAACTATTGCACTGCGCGAACAATATTTCTTCACGCTCACGGCATCAAATCCGGGCTGTCCGAGTGTGAGCGATAATTTCGACCTCTTTGTATATGACGACCCTGTGGCGAATATAAGCGGACTTATGGGTATGAAAATTTGTGCTAACGAAATCTTCCAACTCAATACCGGTTCGAGTGCCAAAGGAGATTTGCTGTGGACTCACGATGGCGCAGGCACACTGAGCGACCCTACTATCAATAATCCGGTTTATACGCCGACACTCGCCGATGCGGGGAAAGATGTAACCTTTACCCTTACGGCTGCCAATGGTGTGTGTGCCAATGCAGAAAGCGAGTATGTGCTTGGTATAACGGCTGCGCCCGAAGCCAACATTACCACCGACCCTGCTAATAATAAACTTTGTATAGTAGATGCTGCCGGTGCGCAAAATACCTTTACCGTAGATGCCACGCTTAAAAGTGCGGAAACCGTAACGTGGACTATTTCTCCAAGTTGGGGAAGTTTGAGCACTCCGGTAACTACTACTTCTACTTCGCAAGTGGTATATACACCCGGAACCTTCGCTTCGGGCGATACTTCGCCAAAAACGGTAACAATTACCATAACAGCAAGCAATGCGGAATGTAGCGCAGTGGCTACCGATACCTATACACTCGAAATTTACAATACGCCGGTGGCAACTATTACCAACACTGCCGGTGCATCTATTTGTTCCGATGTAAACTTCCAACTCACTACCACCATTGCCAACGGCACTGCTACATGGACATGGACACCTGCCGGATTTGGCAGTTTAGACCAATCAACACTCGTATATACTCCCGGAGCAACCACTACCGAACAAGATGTGGTATTTACGCTGAGCGTGAGCAATGGCGTGTGTGAAGATGCCTCTGCGCAATATACATTGAATGTAAAAGCAGGACCTTTGGCAGAAATTACCAATCAAATAGGTGCGGCAATTTGTGTTTCGGGCAGTAATAGCACCTTCCAATTAACATCAAACACTGCAAACGGAACCCTTGCATGGACACACAATGGCGCAGGAAGTTTAGATAATGCCACTATTGCCAACCCAACCTATACACCGGCAGCCGCCGATGCAGGTAAAAAGGTAACATTTACCCTCACCGTAACCAATCCTTCGTGTCCGGCAGATGTGGCAACCTACGAATTGGAAATCAAAGCACTTCCGGTGGCAATAATTTCCAACGCTGCCGGTGCAGAAATTTGTTCCGATGAAACCTTTACCTTCACTGCCAATATTCAAAACGGCAATGCTACGTGGACATGGACACCTGCGGGATTTGGTTCCATAGACCAATCAACACTCGTATATACTCCCGGCACTACCACTTCCGAAGTTGATGTGAACTTTACCCTTACGGTAGATAATGGCGGCGTGTGTGAAAATGCCACCGCAACATATTTACTGAACGTAAAAGCAGGACCTTTGGCACAAATTACCAATCAAGCAGGTGCAGCAATTTGCGTATCGGGCAGCAATAGCACCTTCCAATTAACATCGAACACTGCCAACGGAAGCATAGCATGGACACACAACGGACAAGGAACGCTCAGCAGTACTACTATCAACAATCCTGTATATACACCGGCAGCAGGCGATGCGGGTAATACCGTAACCTTCACGCTTACCGTGAGTAATACTTCCTGCGCTCCCGATGTGGCAACCTACGATTTGCAAGTGAAAGCACTGCCGGTGGCTCAAATTACCAATACTTCCGGTGCATCTATTTGTGAAACGGGAACCTTCCCGCTGCAAACTACTGTTGCCAACGGTACTCACACATGGTCGTGGACACCTGCCGGCTACGGAAGTTTAGACGACCCTACAAGCACCACACCTACCTATACACCCGGAGCAACTACTACCAACACAACAGTGGTATTTACTCTCACGGTAAGTAATGGCGGCGTGTGTACCAACGCTACCGCTTCGTACACACTCAATGTGATAGCCGCACCCACACTCGATATTACTACCCAACCCGGCATGGAAATTTGTGCACAGCAAACTTTTAACGTGCAAGCACAATCATCCAATGGTATCGTAACGTGGACAGTGATAAATGGATTTGGAACGGTGAGTCCAACAACAGGAAATTCTACAACCTATTCTTCGGTAGCCGCCGATGCAGGGCTTTCGGTTACACTACGGGCAACTATCAATAGTGCCAATCCGGTGTGCTCTTCGCTCACAAAAGATTATGTACTCAAAGTAAATCCGGTACCAAGCGTCAATTTGAGCCTCAGTGCTTTCTGTAACAATACCTTTTTTACCGATGATCCTATTACTCTTTCGGGCAATCCAAGCGGAGGCACTCCTGCCTACTCGCATTTATGGACGGTGAACGGCGGCACGCTTACGCCAAACAATACTGCTGCCAATCCAACGCTGAACTTTACCGCTGCGCAAAGTAATGTGAGCGTTACCTACAAAGTAACCGATGTGAATAATTGTACCGCTACTGCCACTCGCACTATTAGCGTGCAGGCACAACCACAAATTTCCATAGCGGGCGATATTCCGCTCTGTATGGGAGAAGAACCGGGCAAATACACTGTGCAAGGGCATACCTTCCCTTCGGGAACACAGTATTTGTGGGACGCGCTCATAGACGGTATGGCTATTCAGCCTACTACCACTACCAACGTACCGGAATTTTCGGTGCAGTGGGGTAGAACCACCTATCATGCACAAGTGCGCGTGCAAGTAATTCCGCCGGCTTCTGCGGCAACTTGTACACCTATTGTGGCTTCAAGTACCGGCGAATTTGCAATCTATGAAAAACCTTTTGCTATTATTACCGGTCCGCTCGATGTGTGTCAAGGCGAAACTGCCGAATATGTAATCAATGCCACCGGCAGCCAGCAATCTACTACCACTTATACATGGAATTTGCTCAATGGACTTGGAAGTTTGCAAACCAACCAAAATGCTACCAAAGCGGATATTACATGGAATTATGCCGGCAATGAACTCATCAATTTACACATGGTGAACGGAGCCTGTCAAGTAGATATGTCGCCACCGCTTGTGGTTTCCATTCACCCATTGCCGCAGCCCGATTTCACATGGGCACCGGTGGAAAAAATCTACTATCAAAGCGATAAAACCTACCGTTTCCCCGATGAAATTTATCCGGGTAAAGAAGTGCGATTTGAAAATGAATCGACACCTCTGCAAACTCCGGTGAGTTACTATTGGGATTTTGCCGGAGATGGCGTATTTACCGAAACTACCACAAGTGTCAATGAAAACGTATTCTTCACCTACGACCAATCGGGTGATTACACCGCCACGCTTCATATGGTAGATGAGCAATGGGGGTGCCGAAACGATGTGAGCAAACCTATTCACGTGGGCGAAAATCCAAACTGCGGATTGAAATTCCCGAATGTGTTTATGCCCGATAAAAACGAAAGTTTCTATGCCGTGTACAACGAAGGCGTGCTTGAATGGGGTTACGAACTCCGCATTTACGACCGCTGGGGCACGCAGTTGTGGAGTTCTACCGACAAATCGGCGCATTGGGACGGATATTACAAAGGGCAAGTGGCGCGTCAAGACGTGTATGTATATCACTGTAAAGCCACCTGCGAAGAAACCGATAGCAATGGTAATCACCGCGAATTGAACATTAAAGGCGATGTTACCATAATTCGATAGAAAAACAACGAAAGAACAAAAAAGCCCGCAGCAATGTGGGCTTTTTTGTTGTAAAATACTATATTTGCACACATCAAACAAATAGAAAAACTCATGACACAGTGTACCATAGGCATTACGCACGGCGATTTCAACGGCATTAATTACGAAATAATTCTCAAAGCACTCAGCGACCCGCGCGTGTACGAAAACCATACCATCATTCTTTACGCATCGGCGAAAGCACTTGCGTTTTACCGCCATTCGCTCGATATTCCGAAATTCAATTACACCACCATTCAAACTGCTGCCGAAGCAAAAAGAAACAGCGTGAACCTGATAGACTGCGTGAGCGGTGAAGTGAAGGTGGAACCCGGTGTTTCTACCGTAGAGGCAGGCAAAGCCGCGTTTGAAGCCCTCAAACGAGCCGTTGCCGATTTGAAAACACACACGATAGACTGCTTGGTAACTGCACCTATCAATAAAAAAAACATCAACGATGCAGGTTTTAATTTTCCCGGACACACGGAATATTTGGCAGCAGAATTTGGCAACCCCAACCATGTAATGTTGCTCATGAACGATTTTATGAAAATGGGTGTGGTGGCAGGTCATGTGCCCATAGCCGATGTAGCACAATACATTACCAAAGAGCGCATTCTACACAAATTGGAAGTGCTTCACGAAAGCATGAAGCGCGATTTTACCATTACCAAACCGCGCATAGCAGTATTTGGGTTGAATCCTCACGCCGGCGACAATGGCGTGATAGGTAATGAGGAACAATCAATTATTATTCCCGCCATACAAGCCGCTCGCGACAAAGGAATTATGGCACTCGGACCTTATGCCGCCGATGGTTTCTTCGGTTCGCACGAATATACTCACTTCGATGCCATTTTGGGAATGTATCACGACCAAGCACTTGCCCCCTTCAAGGCAACAGATTTCGATTCGGCAGTGAATTACACCGCCGGACTGCCCATAGTGCGCGTATCGCCCGGACATGGCACCGCCTATAATTTGGCAAATAAAAACGAAGCCTCGCCGGAATCGCTCTTGCAAGCAATTTTTACCGCCATAGATATTTTTGCCGCCCGCTCGCAGTACGATACTTTGGTGGCGCATCAGTTGCGGTAAGGTAGGTTTTCTCTGCCGTTTCGTCCGTGTTTTTCGTATAATGCACGCCAAGTAAAATAATTCTCACTTTGCGTGTGTGGCAATTCGCAATTAATTTATATTTTTGTGAACTTCAAAAATATAGACTATGAATAGAATTGTTGGCAAAGAATATTTTTCGGAACTTGTTGTAAAACTCGAAGTTGAGGCTCCATTGATAGCCAGAGCGCGAAAAGCAGGTCATTTTGTAATAGTGCGCGTGGGCAATCGCGGTGAGCGTATTCCGCTTACCATAGCCGATTCCGATGTAGAAAAAGGCACTATAACCCTTGTGGTGCAAAAAGTAGGAGTTTCTTCGGAAAAACTCTGTGCGCTCAATGTGGGCGATGAAATTACCGATGTGGTGGGTCCACTAGGGAAAGCCACGCATATAGAAAATTTTGGCACCGTAGTGTGTGCCTGCGGCGGAGTGGGCACTGCTCCTATGCTGCCCATAGTGAAAGCACTCAAAGAAGCAGGCAATAAAGTGATAGTGGTACTTGCCGCTCGCACCAAATCGCTCATCATTTTGGAAGAACAAATGCGCCCCTATGCCGATGAACTCGTAATAATGACCGATGACGGTTCCTACGGAGAAAAAGGACTTGTAACCAACGGTGTGGAAATGGTAATTCAGCGCGAAAAAGTAGATATGTGCGTAACCATAGGTCCGGCGGTGATGATGAAATTTGTGAGTTTACTCACGCAAAAATATACTATTCCTACTCTTGCATCGCTCAATACCATAATGGTGGACGGCACCGGAATGTGCGGAGCCTGCCGCGTGAGTGTGGGCGGAAAAACCAAATTTGTGTGCGTTGATGGTCCCGAATTTGACGCACATCAAGTAGATTTTGATGAAATGATGATGCGACTGAGCGGCTACAAAGAAATAGAACAAGATTGTATGCGCAAAATTCAAAAATGCAGCACTTGTAATTTTTAAATCATGACTAATCGGCTAACTGATGATATGCACAATACGGTATAAAAATGGATGATTATGAAAAAATACCTATACCAGTTAGTAATCCTTACATTTTTTAGTACACTCACAATTCCTACTTTTTCGCAATCGTGGACATCTATCAATAGTAATTATGTCCTTACTCCTTCTGCTGTTAATGTGGGAATAGGGGCAAACGCAAATAGTGATGCTAAATTAACCATACATGGAGTAACAAAATATGGGATACAATTAACAAATTCAGGACTTTTAAACGAAGAACCATACCCGACAAAAAATGCAAACGGAATTTATTGCAAAAGTTGCTCCTGCTGCCGAAATGGAAAACGAAGGAATTAACGTGAGCAAAATGAATACACTACTCCTGAAAAAAATTGAAGAATTGACCTGTATATTATTCAACAGCAAAAATCAATTGAGAATTTACAATCCGAAGTTGAAATTTTGAAAAAATAAAATAATTAAAATTTCATTGTATGAACCAGAATATTTTAAAAATAAGTTGCTTTTTACTCATTCTTGCTGTTATTGGTGGAAGTTGCAAGAAAGATGATTTTTTCTATGCCGAAAATGGAACAAAGAATAAATTTCAAATCCAAAAAAACACAGTAATAGTCAAATGTCATTCAAACGCTGCTGCTATTGCTTTATCTGAACAATCTATTTTTAAATCAGTTGCAATGGTGAGTGATATTTGGATTATTGCAACTATAAATCCACGAAAAATTACGATACATGATATAGAAAGAAACCAACAAAATGTTGTGAGTGCTACACATGGATTAAAGTACAAAGATGGAACAATGCAATATCCTACGGATACAATTTTTGTACAATTAAAAAACAATACTTCAACACAAGATATAGTCAATATAATTGATGTGGAAAAAGTTAATTCCGTACAATTATTTAATCCCTATTCTATGATTTATAAGATTGGTTTAAATGTGAGTTTGAGCGAAATACTGCCAATATGCAGAAAACTATATGAATCCGGATTATGTGAATTTGCAGAACCCAATTTTTTCAGAGAATCAAAAAAGTAAATTTATGAAATTTATTCTTACACTTATTGTTTTTTCACACCTTGCCACTTCTTTGTTTGCGCAATCAGATTTTTTCTATTCTGCAAACGGAGAGAGAGTCGTTTTTACAATAAAAAAAGACCAAATGATTTTAAAAACAAACACGAAAGAGGGCTATCAATCTTTGTCAAAAGAAAGAGGTTTCCGTTCAGTTATTTCCGTGGGAGACAATATAGTATTAGTATCAATTGACACGTTGCAAACAAAACTTAATATAATGTTAGATCGTTTGGGAATAATGAATGCCACCTATGGTTTAGAATCCGAAGATAGTGTAGTACATTTTTCAACCAATGAAATTTTTATACAATTAAAAAAAGGATTCTTCCTACAAGATGTATTCAGATCTATTGACTTAACAAAGCAAATTGACACAATACAACTATTTGACCCTTATTCAGAAATTTACAAAATCAAACTTAATGTAAATTTAAGTGAAATATTATCAATAAGCAGAAAAATATATGAAACAGGACTTTGTGAATTTGCTGAACCTAATTTTTTTAAAATATTAAAACCAAATAACACCTATTTTTCCTATCAGTGGGGATTAAAAAACACAGGACTATTAGGAGGAATGGTAGGCATTGATATTGGAATTGAAAAAGCGTGGAAATTCACAAAAGGGGATAAAAACATTAAAGTTGCAATTTTAGACGAAGGAGTTGCGCTATCCCACCCAGATTTACAAAATAATTTATTACAAGGATATGATGCGATTCCCAATAATGCTAATCCGGGAGGCGGCAACGGTAGCCCTTATTCCACAAATGCACATGGAACTGCGTGCGCAGGCATTATAGGTGCTGTTGATAACAATAAAGGAATAATTGGTGTTACTCCAAATATTAGCATGATTCCCGTAAGAATTGCATATACTCCTGTTGGAAAGGACGAATGGGTAACAAATGATGCTTGGATGGCAGAAGGAATCCGTTATGCGTGGGAAACTGCAAATGCCGATGTTATTAGTAATTCGTGGGGTGGTGGAGGAACAGCAGCGGTAATCACCAATGCTATCAATAATGCTGTAACATACGGCAGAGATGGGAAAGGGTGTGTTGTTATTGTTTCAACAGGAAATAACTCTAAATCAAGTATTAATTATCCTGCAAATTTAACGAATGTAATTGCTGTTGGGGCAATTGACAAAAGTGGTATTCGGGCAAATTTTTCTAATTATGGCTCTGGATTAAGTGTTGTGGCACCGGGTATTAATATTTATACAACATACGTATTGAATGCTTCTAATCATACCCTTATTAATGATGGAATAAATGGCATTTATACTTCTGATTTTAGTGGCACCTCAGCAGCGTGTCCATTTGTTTCGGGTGTTGCTGCATTAATACTATCAATAAATCCATGTTTAACAGGAGAAGAGGTTCGTGGAATTATTTGTTCAAGTTGCGAAAAAATCTCTCCTTCTCGGTATTGTTATGGAACAACAAAACAATACGGTTCTTGGAATAATCAAGTTGGCTATGGTTTAGTTAATGCTTACAAAGCCGTTTTAAAAACATACAATATACAATCCACAACAATTTCAAATATTAGTGGAACAGACCAAGGGTCTTCTAACATAACATGGGTAGTAAATTCAGGAGGTTGTTCCTTTTTATCTGCCGGAACGTATTATAATGTAAAACACCATGAAGTAAAAGCAACAATAAATTATCCATACACCATATCACCGGCAATATCTGTAACTACAAATGGTTTTTCGGCTGCAAACCCAAATTATGGAGGGAATTACGCTCAAATAACTGACATTACTGAAACCTCTGCCACGTTGCGAACATGGGTATATAATTTGGGTATTACAATAAACGGGCAACAGGTTAATACATGGATTCCAACATCTCCGGAAAATGTGCGATTTTCTGTTGCAATACACCCAAATGTAGATACTGAATTTAAACTTCAAAACAAAAATGAAACAAGCACCACTTCATATCAAGCAATAAATACGATTGCGGCTGGAAACAATGTAAATTCTGCAATAACAACCGGAGATTATATTGTAAAAAGCGGTGCAAATGTAACCTTTCATGCAGGAAAAAGCATTACACTTTCCGAAGGATTTAAAGCAGAAGCAGGTTCTACGTTCAGAGCCTACGTAGAACCATATTTTTTATGTACATTTTCCTTAAAATCGGCACCCGCAACGCCAAATACCGATTCGCTCCCTTTTGTAACTGATTTTATGGTAGAAAAATCAACTCCAATAGAAGAAGAAATCGAATTAGAAAAACCATATTTCAAACTCTATCCGAATCCCACAACAGATAACATACATATTGAATATCAATTACCCGATAATACAGAAATTGTAGAAATTATGATACACGATAGCAGCGGAAAACTTGTGTATAAACTCAACAATAGCATATCTCACGAGGCTGGTGTTTACACGCTTACGTTGCAAACGGCACAATTACCTATTGGAACATACATTTGCACACTAAAAACAGACAACCGAATATTTTCAGAAAAATTCCTAAAACAACTATGAAAAACCAATTACAACAACTCGCAATCTTTCTAATTTTTAGTTGTATTTCTTTCGATAGTTTTACGCAAAATGCAGAATGGATTTATACGCCAAATTCGGCGACACTTAATCCTACTACTGCGAATGTGGGGATTGGGACAAACGCAAATAATGAAGCAAAGTTAAGTATGCAAAGTGCTACGAAGTACAGTATGTATTTGAGTAACACAGGGATTTCAGAAACAAATCCTGCTTATATGATTGGCACAACGTATGGAATTTACACCAATAATAGTACAGTTAGTGGCACATATAGTTCCAACGTGTATGGACTTTATTCTACAAACACTCTAAATTCAGGAAGTGGGGGCAATGGATACGGTGCCTATGTATCTGTCAATGCAACTGCACCTATAACATCAAAATCTATATATGGCATATATTCAACCGTTTCGGGAGCAAAAGTTGAAAATTCTTACTCAGGGTATTTTACCGGTGGAAAACTTGTAGTGATGAATGGTAACGTAGGTATAGGTCGCACAAATCCTACTGTTGCTCTTGATGTGAACGGTATTATTCGCGCACAAGAAATAAAATTGTGCCTCAATCAAGGTTGCGATTATGTGTTTGAAAACGATTACAAACTTATGCCATTGAGCGAACTAAGCACTTTTGTAAAAACCAACAAACATTTACCCGAAGTTGCTCCCGCCGTTGAAATGGAAAGCGAAGGAATTTCTGTAAGTGAAATGAATGCACTGTTATTAAAAAAAAATGAAGAATTGACACTGTATATTATAGATTTAGAGCAAAGACTTTCAAACGTAGAAAACACTAAATAAGAAGAAAATATGCAGAATATTGTAAAATAAAAATAATGTAATATCTTTGGACAAATCAAAAATGTAGCACTTGTAATTTTTAAAGTCTGCAAAAATCAATTAATCAGTTATTCAATCATTCAGTTATTATACACTATGAGAAACGATACGTGGCGAGTAGAATTGCGAGGAGCAATGAAAGCAAAAGAAAGAACCGATATTCCACGAGTGCACATGCCCGAATTGGCTGCCGATGTGCGCAATAAAAACAATGAAGAAGTAAATCTCGGTTTGACGCTCGAAATGGCGCAGCGCGAAGCACAACGCTGTTTGGATTGCGCAAAACCAACCTGTATGAACGGTTGTCCGGTAAGTATAGATATTCCTTCGTTTATAAAAAATATAGAACGCGGCGAAATACTCGAAGCAGCGAAAGTGCTCAAACAAACTTCGGCATTGCCGGCGGTGTGTGGGCGCGTGTGTCCGCAAGAAAAACAGTGCGAGGCTGAATGTATTCATGTAAAAATGGGCAAAGATGCTGTTGCTATTGGGTATTTGGAGCGTTTTGCAGCCGATTATGAACGCGAAAGCGGCAACATTTCCATTCCCGAAATTGCACCTGCCAATGGTTTCAAAGTTGCTGTGGTGGGTAGTGGTCCTGCCGGACTTTCTTTTGCTGGCGATATGGCAAAATTCGGCTACGATGTTACCGTATTCGAGGCGTTGCACGAAATTGGCGGTGTGTTGAAATACGGAATCCCCGAATTTCGCTTGCCCAACACTATTGTAGATGTAGAAATCAACAATTTACGCGATATGGGCGTAAAATTTGTGAACAATACCATAGTGGGAAAAACCATTAGTGTAGAAGAATTGCAGAAAGAAGGATTTGCCGGAATTTTTGTGGGAAGCGGTGCCGGATTGCCGCGATTTATGAACATTAAAGGAGAAAATTTGGTGGGAATTATGTCGAGCAACGAGTATTTAACTCGCGTGAATTTGATGTATGCCGCCAACGAAGATTCCGATACGCCGGTATTTAAAGGAAAAAATGTAGCCGTAATTGGTGGTGGAAATACTGCAATGGATTCGGTGCGCACAGCCAAACGACTTGGTGCCGAACGTGCCATGATAGTGTATCGTCGCTCCGAAGAAGAAATGCCCGCCCGCTTGGAAGAAGTGAAACACGCCAAAGAAGAAGGGATAGAATTTTTGACCTTGCACAACCCCATAGAATACAGAGGCAATGAAAAAGGACACGTTACCCAAATGCTTTTGCAGGTAATGAAACTCGGCGAACCCGATGAATCGGGCAGACGTTCACCGGTGGAAATTCCGGGCGAAACCAAATTGATAGAGGTAGATGAAGTGATAGTGAGTGTGGGTGTGTCGCCCAATCCGCTCATTCCACAATCGGTGAAAGGTTTAACTGCCAGCAAATGGGGCACCATAGAAGTGAACGAAGAAACCATGCAAACCGATATTCCTATGATATTTGCCGGTGGCGACATTGTGCGCGGCGGTGCTACGGTTATTCTTGCCATGGGCGATGGGCGCAGAGCAGCACAGAGTATGCACGAATGGATTTTTATGCCGAAGTATAAATAGACACAAGACACAGGATATGAGTATTCAGCACTAACAACTAAAAAACTAACAATATGGAAAACAAAAGTATCGTAAAAGCAATTATTGTATCAGTCTTCCTTTTTATGGGGCTTGCTCTATTGGGATTTTTTATTTTCAAAGGTATAAAAACGCTGAGCGACAAAGACCGCGTGGTGAATGTGAAAGGTCTTGCCGAAATGGATATGAAGGCAACTTCGGCTACCATTAGCCTCAATTTCTCGTTTTCGGGCGATGATTTGAACGGAATTATAACGCAAACCGATACGAAAACAAAAGCAATCGTGGCGTATTTGAAAACACTTGGCTACGCCGAAGGCAGTATAGCCGTGAGCGACAAAAACGTGATAGACCGCCAAACCTACTACGATTGGATATGGGAAGGCGGCAGACGAGTGCAAACAAAAATAGACCGTTACACTATTTCGCAAGGCATTGTTATTCAGTCGAATGACGTGGAAGGAACCGAAAGTAAGGCATCGCAAATCAAACTGAGTTTGGTAACAAACAACCTCACTGCCGATGTGAGTACTGCCTACACCTTTCCCGAACTCAATTCCATAAAACCGCAAATGATAGCGCAGAGCACGCAAAATGCACGCATTGCCGGCGAACAGTTTGCCAACGATTCGCACGCTACGCTGGGAAAAATTAAAACTGCCTCACAAGGGCAAATTACCATTGCCGGCAGATACTACGATGAAGAATCGAGCGGTGTGCCGCAAGAACCCTACATTCAGCGAGCGCGAGTGGTGAGCACCATTGTTTTCTTTTTAGAATAGTTGTTTTGGTGAGAGTTGAAAGTTGAGAAATATATATATATTTGAACAACCTTTTTTATTCAAACATAAGCAATATTCAAGAAAAATTCACGTTCTTTGTGCAAATATGAGGAACCTACCGAAACATATAGTGATTTTTGCCTTTGCCGCTTTTTTTGCCTTCGCAAGCGGTGGGCTGAACGTATGCGCTTGTGCGCACTATGCCAATGCGTGCGAAATCACTATGCCGCAATCTCCGGTAGTATGTTCCCACAACTGCGAAACTGAGTGTTGCGGCAATCATAAATCGCAACATTCGCACCATAAACACGGCAAATGCCATTCGCATCGTTTGACGGTGGACAATACCGTAGTTTCTTCGCAAAAAACTATGCCAACTGCGCCGGAATTGCTGCTTTTTGCGCAATATTCTACCACCGTGCACGCGGTGCAATCGCTGCAATTTACGCATCAAAAATCTTCTTTTTCGCCGCATAGTGCGTGTTGTAGCCGCTCCTTACTTGCGGCAATTTCTTGTTTCCGTATTTGAGAATAGCAAAAAATTCGTTTTGTGCAGTGTGTTATTGATACGCTGTATTGTTTATTTTTTGTTTCATCTCAAATTACTGTTCACATGAAAAAAACTTTGTATATATCCCTATTTTTCACCCTTTTATCACTTTCGGCTGCGGCACAAGTGAAGGGAAGAGTTACCAACGCCGCCAAGCAACCGTTGCCCTTTGCCAGCGTGTTTTGGACAGGCACCCAACACAATCATTTTACCCAAACCGCCGCCGATGGCACTTTTTCCATAGACTACTGCGCCGATGAAATGCAGGATAAACTTGTGGTGAGTTCTTTCGGCTATGAATCAGACACCATTATAATAACCGACCGCGAAACACCGCTGAGCATTGTGCTTGCGCAAACTGCTACCGCACTCGGCGGAGTGGAAGTAACGGCGCAGCAAATGAGCACAAGCACCATGCGCGGTGCGGTGGTGCATAGTGTAAAACTCCACAAAGACGAACTCTCGAAGGCTGCTTGTTGCAATCTTTCCGAAAGTTTTGAAACCAACGCCTCGGTTGATGTGTCGGTTACCGATGCTGCCACCGGCGCAAAACAAATCAAACTGCTCGGACTTTCGGGTAGGTATGTACAAATGCTCACCGAAAACACCCCAAATTTTCGCGGCATTGCTGCTCCATTTTCACTGAGTTATGTGCCCGGCGCGTGGATAGAAAGTATTTCAATTTCAAAAGGAACGTCTTCGGTAGCCAATGGTTATGAGGCAATTACGGGGCAAATCAACGTGGAGTTTTTGAAGCCGCAGCGCAGTAATCCGCTTGAAGTGAATTTATACCTGAACGATGAAGAACGCACTGAAATGAACCTAACTTCGGCGTTGAAAGTGAACGAACATCTTTCTACCGGCGTATTTGCCCATGTGTCGCACGATACGCAACAGCACGATAGTAATGGCGACAATTTTTTAGACCGCCCCACTATGAAGCAGTACAATCTCATGAACCGCTGGAACTATGAACACGACCGCTATCACGGGCAAATAGGATTGCACTACATTAATGAAAATCGCCAAAGCGGACAACTGCGCACGGTGGCAAATCCTTACGAAATCAATATAGAAACCGAGCGTTTCAATGCGTTCAGCAAACATGGCTATATACTCAATCCCGAACATCGCACGAGTTTGGCACTCATTCTCACTGCATCTTCGCACGATATGAAATCAACCTATGCTACGGCACGCCGCTACGATGGTTTGCAAAAAAACGGCTATGCCAATGCGATTTTTGCAACAGAACTCGGTGAACATCATTTTTTGAATACCGGTGTGAGTTTCAATACCGATAATTATCGCGAATCAGCGGCAGGGCAGGAGTGGGCGTATAACAACAATAGCACCGAACACACCGTAGGTGCTTTTGCCGAATACACGCTGAATTTACACGAAAAATTTGTAGCCTTAGCCGGTCTTCGTGCCGACCACAGCAGCCGATTCGGCATGTTTGTAACACCGCGTGTGCACCTCAAATATAATCTCGCAAACAAACTCTACCTGCGTTCGTCAGTAGGAAAAGGCTATCGTACGGCGGTGATTTTAGCAGAAAATAACAACGTACTTGCAAGCAATCGCACTTTGCATTTCGATAGCAATATGCAGCAGGAAGAAGCGTGGAACTATGGAATGAGTGCTGTGGCGCACATTCCTACTATTCACAAACGGGAATTGATACTGAGTGCCGAGTATTATTACACCAATTTTGAGCAGCAAGTGGTGGTGAATATGGATAGAAATGCTCACGAAGTGTGGTTTGAAAATCTCGATGGTAATCGTTCATACGCAAGCAGTATGCAGTTTGAAGCCGCGCAGGAAGTGCTCAAAGGCTGGACTGTAACCGCTGCGCACCGCATTACACACACGCGCCAAACCATAGACGGCGAATTGCGCGAAGTACCGCTCACGAGCCGATACAAAAGTATGCTTTCTACGTCCTATGCCACGCCAAAACGCAGTTGGCAGTTCGATTTCACGGCGCAGTTCAACGGCGGCGGCAGAATGCCCACGCCCGATGCCGAAAATCCTTTATGGAACGACCGATTTAAACCCTACACCGTATTGCTTGGGCAAATTACCAAATATTTCGACAAGTGGTCGGTATTCGCCGGAACTGAAAACATGACAGGATTTATGCAAAAAAATCCCGTAATAGCCCCCGAAAATCCACTCAGCGACCCCAATTTCGATGCCTCTATGGTGTGGGGACCACTCTCCGGACGAATGTTGTATATAGGTTTGAAATTGCGGATAGAGTAAAGCAATCTCTAAAAAAATTCCTGCGAACATTGTTCATGGGAATTTTTTTGTTTTCAAATAATTTACAATTAGTAATTAAAGTGTACTTTTGTAATAGATTGAACCGTTTGCAACTAAACCCTCGAAATCTCTATGTATTTTACCTATCCGGCAGTATTATTTTTCTTGTTTGCGCTGGCAATTCCGGTGCTGGTGCATTTGTTTTCCTTTCGTAAATACACGCCGGTACTGTTTCACAATATTCATTTATTGCAATCTATTCGCATAGAGCAGAATAAAACCTATAACAAACTCAAACGCATTTTGATTCTTTGCCTGCGCTTGCTCGCCTTTGCGGCACTGATTATAGCCTTTGCGCAGCCGCGAATAGCCTCGCAACACACGCTACACCCTTCATTGCCCACTGCGCCGGTGTTGCTCTATATCGACAATTCGTTTAGTATGCAGGCGCAAACCACCGAAGGCACAGCCCTCGACAATGCCAAAAATCGTGCGCAGAGTATTGTGAAATCCTACGCTGCCACGCAGCAATTCCGCTTGATTAGCAATGCCGGCGATGCGAGCGAATTTCAGGATTTGACCCAAGAAGGTGCAGCGCAAAAAATCGCAGCAATCGCAGTGAGTGCCTTTCCGCTCACGCTTTCGGCGGTGTATAAAAAAGCGCAAGAAATAGCCCGTGAAACTAAGTCGCCGGTGCGATTGTTTGTGATTTCCGATTTTCAAAAAACTACGAGTGATTTTGAAAACATTGCCGCCGATAGCGCGGTGCAACTCTACTGCGTGCCGGTGCCAAATATTTTGCAGAGCAATATCAGTGTGGATTCTTGCTGGTTTGAAACGCCGTTTCGCGTGCCGGGTGCCATAGAAACGCTCCATGTGCAGGTGCACAATCGCTCCGAAGAAGCGCAGAGCAATACCGCCGTGCGGTTGTTTATCAACGATTCTTTGAAAGCACTCGCCAACGTGAATTTGGAGGCAAATGCCGCGCAAACGCTCACTATGGAGTTTGTAAACAATGCGCAGGGCGCGGTGCGGGGGCGCGTGTCGATAGACGATTACCCTATTTTGTATGACAATACCTATTACTTTTCTTTCAAAAACGCATCGAAAATAGCGGTGGCGCACGTGTACAGCGGATTGAACCCTACGAATATAGTATCGCTTTTTGCTGCCGATTTTTTTAGTTACACCGCACTCAATGCTGCCAATTTAGATTACGCAAGCCTTGTGCGCTATGATTGCATTATATTAGACCAACTGCCCGAACTTCCTTCGGGATTGCTGCACATGGTAGTTGCCATGAGCAAACAGGGCAAAAACATAGTGTGTATTCCTGCGCGAGCGAGTACTATTCAGTCCTACAATGCACTGTTGGCGCAGTTTGGCGCAGCGCGAATTTCCGAACAGGATACCGCAAAAGTTTCCATAGCGCAGGTGGATTTTCGCCACAGTATTTTTGCCGGCGTGTTCGAGAAAAGCGATAACACCGCGCAGTTGCCCTTTGTGCGCAATTATTTCAAAATCAACGCACCGGCGCATACGCACATACTCTCGCTTGCCAATAATTATCCGGCACTTGTGCAGTTGCAGCAAGGGCGGGCATCGCTTTTCATGTTTGCCATGCCTTTCGAGGTGCAGTCCACCAATTTTACGCAGTCGCCACTGGTGCTTTCGCTGTTCAATATGGCGTTGTATCGTGCGCAGGCAGCGCAGTTGGCTTACATGCTTGGCGAAAGTTTTCACCTTCCTTTTGCAAGCGAGCAGAGCGACCACGCTTTTCATATAGTCAATCGCAGTGTGCAGGTTGATATTATTCCGCAATGGAGCATAGATTACAGTAATTTTACCGTAAAATTGAATCCTTTGAACATGATAACGCAGGCAGGCACCTATCGCGTGGAGCAAAACGATTCACTCATTGCCTTAGTGTCGTTCAATTACGACCGCTCGGAATCGCAGGCGGAATTTTTCTCGCCCGAAGAAATTACACACATTCTTGCCGCAGGCGGATTGTTCAACGCCGCGCTCATAGATGCCGCCCACGAAAATTTGGAACAAAGCGTGCGCTCCCTCGATAGCGACACTGAATTGTGGCGATATTTTGTGCTGTTGGCATTGCTCTGTTTGGCAGGCGAAATTGCTATTATTCGTTTTTGGAAATAAAAATTCACTACTATTGTACTAAAATTTAAAAACCTATGACAACAAAAAAAACACTTACGGCACACATTCACATAGTGCCCGATTTTGCACAAGCGACAATTATACTTCCTGCGCATAAAGCACTCATGGAACGAAAAATACAGGATACAAAAAGTGAAATTGTGTGGATAGAAGATGCCGAAAGCATTACGTTTTTTGTGAAGGCAAATGCCGAAAACGATGTAGAAAAACGCGAAAAAGTGAGAAAAAGCGGCAGTACGCTCTATTCTCAGTGTGTAACGCAAAAAGTAACATCGGTGGAATTTACCAATCATAGTACCCAAACAGACGGTTTTGCGGTAGTGGAAGGATTTATACTTTCGAGTTACGCTTTCGACCGCTATAAAAGTGAGAAAAAAGAACACGAAATTACCGCTATGAAGTTTGAGAAAAATTTCGACCAAGAAAACATTGACGAACTTTGTGTGTTGAGCAATGCGATTTTTAAAACTCGCGATTTTGTGAACGAACCGGTGTGTGCACTCAATGCACCAAAATTTGCGCAAGAAATAGAACAACTGTTTGCCAATACGCCTGCCAAAGTAACTGTGTATGACGAGAAATGGATAGCCAAGCAAAATATGGGCGGTATTATAGCTGTAAACAAAGGTAGCGTGGACCCAGCACGATTTGTGCATATAGAGTGGAACAACGCGAAAAAACAGAAACAACCCATAGTGCTGGTGGGTAAAGGCATTACCTACGACACCGGCGGACTGAGCTTGAAACCTGCATCGTATATGGAAACCATGAAAGGCGATATGGCTGGAGCGGCTACGGTGGTGGGTGTACTCAAAGCACTCATAGACAATAATGTACCGGTGCACATTCACGCATTATTGCCCCTTACCGACAATCGCCCCGGCGGAAACGCCACCGCGCCCGATGATATTATTACCATGCACAATGGCTCCACTGTGGAGGTGCTCAATACCGATGCCGAAGGTCGATTGATTTTAGCCGATGCGCTTTCGTATGCAAAAACCTTGAACCCTATGCTGTGTATAGATGTGGCAACGCTCACCGGTGCCGCACAAGCCGCCGTGGGCGACCATGCTGCCGTTGCACTTGGCACTGCTTCGCAGGAATTGCAAACGTTAAAAGAAACCGGTTTGCAACTCTGGGAACCACTTGTGGAATTTCCCCTATGGGATATGTATGCCGAACTGCTGAAGTCGGAAATGGCTGACATGAAAAACATAGGCGGACAGTACGCCGGCACTATTACCGCTGCAAAATTTTTGCAAAAATTCACCGATTACCCGTGGATACACATCGACATTGCAGGCTCGGCGTATTTGAAAACAAAATATAGTTACAAAGGAGTGGGTGCCACCGGCTGGGGCGTGCGCTTGCTTTTTGAAGGAATTAAAAAAATCAGTAAAAAATAAAAACATGAAAAACTATATATCATTTTTTTGTGCACTCACCCTTTTTGTAGCGTGTAATACATCGAAAACCACACCCGTAGTGTTTGCGCTGCAACGCGATGAGGTTTCTATTCGCTTGCAACTCAATCACGATAGCACGTTTGATTACAAGGCTCATCACGAGCGGGGCGTTGCCTTTCACGAAGCAGGCAGATTTACCACCACCGACACCACGCTGATTTTGAAATACACCAACCCTTCGTATTCCTATAATTGTTTCACGGTGCCATTGGAAAACGATACATTTTTGTTTGTAACCTACAAAGAACAATTATATTTGGTGCATTCCAATCAACCGAGCGAAGAGCAGCGCAGTATTTTTCTGTGCAATCTTCAAAAATCCATTGAAAATCACACCTTTAATTTGTTTGAAGAAGACCTTTACCTGCCGCTTACAGAAGGTGATATACGAACATTACGAAAATAAAAACCATAAAAAACACACACCATGACACCACAACGAACAATCAAAATTACCGCCAATGGACCCTATTTGGTAAGTGCCGATATTCCATTGAAACACGTGAAAATTAAACCTTTGAAATCGAGTTTTTTGGGAGAGTACAACACCGCACCGCACACGCACAATGGATTTTACACCCTTTGTCGCTGCGGACACAGTAAAAATGCGCCGTTTTGCGATGGTGAACACGTAAAATTTCATTTTAATGGTACCGAAACTGCCGACCACACACCTTATTTGGAACGCGCGGGAGTGTATGAAGGTCGCACCATGCAACTTTTGGATGATGACCGCTGCGCCTTTGCGCGTTTTTGCCACCGGCAAGATGGCAGTGTGTGGGATTTACTGCAAATCAACGACCGAATGTATCGCGACCAAATAGTGGAAGGCGCATCGCTTTGCCCCACCGGGCGATTGACTGCAATTCTCGAAAATCACTTAGTGGAAAATAACTACGAACCACAAATTCTTGTGGTGGAAGACCCCCAACGCGGCGTAAGTGCCGGACTTTTTGTGCAAGGTGATATTAGCATTATAGGTGCCGATGGTGTGGAATACGAGCATCGCAATCGCACTGCGCTGTGCCGCTGCGGAAATTCCGAAAACAAACCCTTTTGCGATGCCATTCACGTAACTTCGGGATTTAATGCGTAGTTGAAAATAATGTGCTAATACAACAATGTGCTAATGTGCTAATTAAGAAATTGGGAAATAATTTACAATTTACAATTTACAATTTACAATTAAAGTGTACCTTTGTATTCGTGGAAAAACACAATAGGTATGGCAGAATTTTCGCAAGAAGAAAAAGATAACATAGAAAAGGAATTTGAGGGTATTCTTAAAACCTGCCCGAAATGCAGTAAGGATAAGGAAACTGAGGCGTTGGTGCGCAAGGCGTTCGATATTGCCAATTTTGCGCACTACGGCAGCCGCCGCAAATCGGGCGAACCCTATATTTTGCACCCCATAGAAGTTGCAAAAATTGCATCGAGTGAAATAGGACTTGGTGCAACTTCGGTAATTTGCGCGCTCCTGCACGATGTGGTGGAAGATACCGAAATTACGCTTGATGATATTTCCGATATGTTTGGCGAAAAAGTGGCGCAAATAATAGACGGACTTACTAAAATTAAGGACGCGCTGAAAACCGAAGCCGGTCATGCCGAAAATTTCAAAAAAATAATCCTCACGCTGGCAGACGATGTGCGGGTAATTTTGCTCAAAATAGCCGACCGCCTGCACAATATGCGCACGCTGGAATCTATGCAGCCCGAAAAACAACTGCGCATAGCCGAAGAAACACAGAATTTATTTGTGCCGTTGGCGCATCGTTTGGGTTTTTACAATATTAAAATGGAGTTGGAGGATTTGTGTTTAAAATACTTACAACCAACTGTTTACAACGATATTACCAAAAAACTCAAAAGCAGCGAAAAAAAACGGGTGCATTATCTCAATCTGTTTTGCCTGCCCATTATGTTTACTCTCGAACAAAACGGTATTAAATACAATATTTCAAGTCGCTCAAAATCAATTACTTCTATATGGAATAAAATGCAAAAACAGAATATTCCGTTTGAAAACGTGTACGATGTTTTTGCGGTGCGCATAGTGCTCACCGATGTGATACCTTCGCTCGAAGAGGAAAAAGCGATTTGTTGGCGCGTGTATTCTATTATTACCAATAAATACAAACCCAATCAACAACGCCTGCGCGACTGGATTTCTACACCGAAAGATAATGGTTACGAATCACTGCATACTACCGTTATGGGTCCCGATGGCACGTGGGTTGAGGTGCAAATTCGCACTGAACGCATGAATGATATAGCCGAACGGGGCTATGCCGCGCACTGGAAATATAAAAATATAGACGGCTACGAAAAAAGCCAACTCGAAGTGTGGTTGGAGCGCGTGCGCAATACGTTGAAAAATCCCGATGCCGATGCACTTGCGTTTTTAGATGATTTTAAACTTAATCTCTATTCCAATGATTTGTTTGCCTTCACGCCGCATGGCGACATGAAACGCTTTCCGGTAGATGCCACTGTGCTCGATTTTGCGTATGAAATTCATCGCGAAATAGGCAATCATGCCATTGGCGCAAAAATCAATAAAACCAAAACCGTAGCCCTCGATTATAAACTCCAAAGCGGCGACCAAGTGGAGATTTTAACTACCGAAAATCAGCATCCGCAAATGTCGTGGCTCAATATGGTTACTACCACCAAAGCGCGAAAAGCACTGCAACAAGTGTTTAAAGCCGAGCAAAAACGACTTATTCTGCACGGGCAAAAAATGTTGCAAGAAATGCTGCAACGCCACAAAATGCAGGAAACAGCCGGCGTGCTCGATAAATTGATAAAAGGGCTGGTGTGCGCCGACAAAAATGAATTGTACGAAAAAATTGCCAACGAAACCTTTCCGGAGAGTAAAATTATAGAGTATGCCACAAAAAAACGCACCAGCAAACTCATTCGCCTGCTCACACCGCAATTTCTTTTGAAAGATGAACCAAGCGAAGAATTTCCTGCGACTCCCAATAATGTGTTGCAAATTTCGCACGATGAAAACCCCAATTATAGTATTGCCCAATGTTGCCACCCCATTCCGGGCGATAGTGTGATTGCTTTCAAAACAGACGGAAATTTTGTGCTCCACAAAAGTAATTGCCCCCAAGCAGTAGAACTGAAAGTAACGCACAAAAACTATGAGGTGCATTGGAAAAATTCGCGTACCGCCGGATTTTTGGTGAGTATTCACTTAGAGGGTAAAGACCGCATAGGAATTTTGAAAGATATAGTGAATGTAATTACCGAACAATTCGATATTAATATACGCAATGTGCAAATAGAATCCACCGAAAGCAAATTTCAGGGTACGCTCGATTTATATGTGGTAGATAAGCAACATTTGAATAATTTGATGTTGAAATTGCAGAAAATACGCGGTGTACGCACGGTGGACCGCGTGGAGTCATTTTTGCAATAATTTGGTGTAACACCATTTATAAAATACAGGGTGTACGTAAATTAATAGGAGCAATGCGTACAAGGGATTGAAAAATTGTATATTTTTGTGAAACACACACGAAAAATCAATCAAACCCCCTACAATTATGCTCGTAAAAGCCTTTGGCGGAGCCGTGAATGGCATAGATGCCCACATTATAACTGTGGAAACCGATGTGGTTACAGGAGTGAATTTTTATATTGTTGGTTTACCCGATAATGCCGTGAAGGAAAGTCAGCAGCGAGTAGATTCGGCTCTGCGGAGTGTAGGCTATCGCTTTCCTGTAAAAAAAATCACGGTCAATATGGCTCCTGCCGATATGCGCAAAGAAGGAACTGCCTACGATTTGCCCATAGCAGTAGGAATTTTGGCGGCTTCGGAGCAAATGAACTCCGCAAATCTTGAAAACTACCTCATTATGGGAGAATTGACGCTCGATGGCGGTGTGCATCGCATAAAAGGCGCACTTTCTATGGCTATTGAAGCACGCAAACACGGATTTAAGGGATTTATTTTACCCAAAGAAAATGCTCGCGAGGCTGCGGTGGTAAACGATTTAGATGTGTATGGCGTGGAAAGTTTGCGCGAAGTGGCAGATTTTTTCAATGCTACGGCGCAGTTGAAAAAAACGGAGGTCAATACTCGTGAGGAATTTTTCAATCACAATGTGGAATCGCAGTTTGATTTTTCTGATGTAAAAGGGCAGGAAAATGTGAAACGTGCCTTTGAAATAGCCGCTACCGGTGGGCATAATATGATTATGATAGGTCCGCCCGGAGCAGGAAAAACTATGCTTTCCAAGCGCATTGCATCTATTTTGCCGCCACTCACGCTTCACGAAGCACTTGAAACCACCAAAATCCACTCCGTAGCCGGCAAACTTGGTGCTGAGGTTTCGCTCATGACCGAACGCCCCTTTCGTGCGCCGCACCATACTGTGAGCGATGTTGCCCTTGTAGGCGGCGGCTCTTTTCCGCAACCCGGCGAAATTTCACTTGCGCACAATGGCGTATTGTTTTTAGACGAATTGCCGGAATTTAAACGCACCGTGCTCGAAGTAATGCGCCAACCGCTCGAAGATAGAAAAATCAACATTTCACGAGCGAGATTCAGCGTGGATTATCCGGCGAGTTTTATGCTCATAGCATCTATGAATCCCTGTCCTTGTGGCTATTACAATCACCCTGAAAAAGACTGCGTGTGTAGTGCCGGTGTGGTGCAGAAATATTTAAACCGAATTTCGGGACCGCTGCTCGACCGCATAGACATTCACATAGAAGTAATTCCTGTGCCATTTGAAGAACTCACGCGCAAAAAAAACGGCGAAACGAGTGCAGAAATTCGCAAACGAGTAATTCGTGGACGCGAAATTCAGCAAAAACGATTTGAAGGCACTTCGATTTACTGCAATGCGCAAATGGATACCAAAATGCTGCATCAATATTGCGAATTGAACGAGGAATGTTCGCAAATACTGAAACAAGCAATGGAAAAACTCGGTCTTTCGGCTCGTGCCTACGATAGAATTATAAAAGTATCGCGCACTATTGCCGATTTGGACGATAGTGTCGATATTCAAGCCTCGCACATAGCCGAAGCAATTCAGTACCGTAGCCTCGACCGCGAAAATTGGGCGGGATAAGATTTTTCAAGCAAAGGTACATAATTGTTTGTTTTCTCAAATTGTATCTAAATTAGCCGTACCGAACTTTGGTTTGTACTCATTTTTTTTGAAAACCTCATCGAATAGAGCAGAGTTCCGCACAAGTATTTGTTCTATAAATCTTCAAATTGATAGTGTATTGCCTCATTCACACTGAGTATTACATACGAAGGTTGTGTAATTTTTTCGTTCGACAAAGCATCAAGTGTAATGTATCTTACCTGATTCTGAGTCAATTCTTCGCGATAATGGTCGTGCCCCATAAATACAAAGTTTACATGATTTGAACTCAATAGGTGCATGAGTTGATAGGTTTCTTCGAGGGGCATATTGGCTGAGCCTAATTGCGAATGGTTGGTGCGAAACAAATTAACGTGCGTATAAACCACACAATGACGGTATGTGCCTCTCTTCGTTTTTAATACATTTTGCAACCAATCGTATTGTTTTTTTCCCAACATTCCATTTCCCGAATCAAGACAAATATGCAAATCTTTTGCCGAAGGTGTGTGTACTTCAAAATAAAAAACCGAAGATCCAAATAATTTTTTAAATAATTCCCAGCCATTGAAAAACAAATCGTGATTACCAATAAGAGTAACTACGGGCGTAGGAGAATTATTTACAAAGTCGGCGGCAATCAGCATATCACTTTCTTTTCCGGTAGATATATCGCCAAGTATAATTATTGCCATCACACTATCTCTCACAATTTGCTCCATTTTTAGTATATTCTCGGCATTGCCAATATGCGTATCGCCCACCAAACACAGGGTATATGTTTCACTCTCTGTTGTAAATATTTGCACGCCTGTTTCGCTATTTTGCAGCAGTGAATATTCTGTTCTGTTATCAACACCTCCGCTCTGCGACACAAAAAATCCCAACATATCCCCATCGCTGCACGCAAAAAAACTGAATGCAACAATAATCAATCCACCTTTTTTTAAAAAATTATACATCGAACTCCTATGTGTGAATAAAGTGAATAATATGAAGCACTTAAATTAAAATTCCCCGCCGAACGCAAAAATAACGATGCAAATACTCCTATTTGTTCCGAAACGTGATATTCACTTTTGAGTGAAAGTAAGAACTGCTCCATTCGTTCTGTTATAAACATATCGTAATTACTGATTCCTAAGCGTACATTCCATACCCGATTCTCTACGGGGAAAATATACACCCCCACATCGTATTGAACGTTAAAAGGTTCAAATATAGTTTCTTGAAACGATTTATTTTGCACAATCGTGCGAAACGACAATCCCAACGCAGCATCGAAACGAGAAATAACTGCCTGCAATCTACTGAAAAACAAATACTCATCAATAGTCCATGCAAAATATTTATTGTACTGAAATTTGTTTATCACCTGAATTTTCAATCGCTCTACCGGCATACGAATACTGTTTTCCAAAAAAACATTCGTTTTTCGTTCGTTCGTATATTTCACTCCACCGGAAAATTCTACATTGTGTGCAGGTAGCCATTCCGGCATAATAAATCCACCGCCAATAACATCGGTTACTACACTACTACCTAATTCCGTACCCGCTTTTATCCGCAATTTTTCAGTAGAACACCCGGCAAGTACAAGGCAACACAACACCCCCACACATATATGAGTACAACACTTCATTCTAAAAAATTCTCTATTTTGAGGTATGCAATATACACCAAAAAGATATATCTTTATCACAAATTTACAATAAAATGGAAATAGATAGACAAGCAGAAAGTTCCATTTAAAAAGGTATAAAATTTCAGAAATTATGTTCGACAACAGTAAATTTGAGGAGGCTATTCAAAGCGTGATAGACGAAACCCAATCGCCCGAAGCGGCGGCGGTGGCATTGCAGCAAACGGTGCAACGCGCCATGCAAGGCGAGTTTGGACAACTCACCATAGCCGATATGCCCTACATACAGCAGGCGTTGCAGCGCGTGCAAGTGCAACTTGTGCAAAAAATGCAACATACAGCACCAAGTGCGCCCACCTATTCTTCGGCAAAATCCGATACGAAATCCGTACCTACGCCCGGAACCGTCCACAAAACCATTACCGCCCACAACGGCGACAAATACACCGGCGAAACGCTGAACGGCAAACCGCACGGCAAAGGGGTATATTTTTTTGCGAACAAATCGCGCTACGAGGGCGAATTTCGCAACGGCAAACGCGATGGATATGGAATTTTTACGTTTGAAAGCGGCGCACGCTACGAAGGCGAATGGAAAGAGGGCAGTATGGACGGTAAAGGGGTGTATCTGTACTCGAAAAACGGTCAAAAATATGACGGCTATTGGCGCAACAACATGAAAAACGGCTACGGCAGAGAAACGCGACCGGACATGATTTCCGGAGAGGAAGTGTGGTATGAGGGCGAGTGGAAAGACGAGCAAAAACACGGACAAGGCAAGGAGTTTCAGCCGATGGGCGAGTATGGCGGTGCACGCCTCTATGAAGGCGGCTTTGCCAATGGCGAGAGGCACGGGCGAGGAACGCTCACATTCGTAACCGCCGGCGCACGCTTCGAGGGCACTTGGGAGAAGGGCGAAATGGAAGGTTTCGGTACATTTTTCTTCAAAAGCGGCGACCGCTATGAGGGCAATTATCAACATGGAGATATGGGAGGCGCGGGCATTTACTACTTTGCAGATGGCAGACGATACGAAGGCGCGTTTGCAAACAGTGCCATGAATGGCAAAGGAGTTGTTTATTATCCCAACGGCGATAGATTCGAGGGCATTTTTGCGGACGACAAAGGCGAAGGTTACTACTTCTACCCAAACGGCGAAACCCGCATCGGCAAGTGGGACGAAATGAAATACGATGACGAGTTGGAGAAAGTGTAGGAATAATTAAACATTACACGCTCGCTCGCACCACTGCTCTATAAGCAAATCCACGCCGGCAAAAATGGATTCCCAGCCTGCGGGCGTTTGCAGCGGAATACCATTGTAGGCAGGGCAAAAATCTTCGAGGAGCGCAAGGTAATCTATCGCCGCGCTGATAATGGTGGCGAGCGATGCCACTTCTTTTGGGTCTTTGCCGGAAATGTCGCTCACGGTTTGTATAATCCACAACCCGGCTTCTTCGCGCTGACTGCGCAGGCGGTCAATCCATTCATTGTGCGAGGAAAGTTCCCAGCGATAGAGGCGTTTGAGGGCAGGATTAGAGTGTAACAATTCCGCCTGACGGCGAAAAATGGCTTTGAGGAAGTCCGCCAAATTCTCTTTGTGCGGCACTTCGCGCTCAAAATTTATCCAAAAATCGTGTTTGCGAATGTAGGCAGCAAGCAGTCCATCGACAGAACCAAAATAGCGGTAAATCAATATTTTCGACACACCCGATTGCGCCGCCACCGCGTTCACGCCAATACGTTCAAAACCTTGCGCGGCAATCATTGTGCCCACGCTGTCGAGCAATCGCTGTTCGGTTGCCGCTCGGTCTTTTTCGGGTTTGGGGGTTAGAGTTTTCATTCTATTTAGAATTACATTATTTATCCAATTAAACTTCGTACAATATTCGTCAATTTCCGGTCTTAATTCAATCCCTGCTTTTTCAAAACAGTCAAGCAATTCATTGTAAGCACCTTTTCCACCAAGAAAATCCCAAAATCGTTCTTTTTTAATTAGTAAACCGTACCTAAAAATTCAACTTAATGTAACTTCCTTTCGACTCTTCAACTTCTTGTGCAGTTAAAATTCTTCCATAATCACATCTATTCGGGCTGCTATCCGGTGAGTCTATTTTTGTGTGATTAAATAGATATTCTTGAAAATCATTCCAATTGTAAATGTGATAACACAAAACATCACCATCTTCTTTCACTACCAAATAACCTCCTGTTACATTAAAATGTCCACGCCACAATGTTCCCGCAGTCATTCCTAATGCAGTATCCGTTAAGAAATGTTTTATTTTGTATGTAGAAAATAAGTTATTGTTTCCCATTTTTTTATTATTTGAACATTATATAAAAAAACTCTTTTTCTGGAATATTCAAAAGAAAATTATCCAAATCTTGTTCATCTTCAAATTGATATTTGGGTTCTTTTCTTTTTGCAAAAAAATCAATTAAATCTTCAATATTTATAAAAAATCGGAAGTGAATACCTTCGTAATTATAAATATAAGAAACATGTTTTTGGTCTCCAATCGTTATTACAATCGTCTCTATAGTTCGATTAGCACGCAAATAATGTCCCTCAATACATTCTATTTCATTCATCTCCTAAAAATTTCATCATTATGATATTCCAAAAATTCTTTTGCAGGCAAAAATCTGTCGGGCAAAGATATAGATTGTTTATCGTATTTCAAAAATAAATCTTTTACCGCATTTTCGCTGGTGTAATTTTCAAAATATTTTGAAACACAGATTTTAAAGTCGGTTGTTATCGTAATAAATCCTTGGTCAAATGCTCTGTCGTGAATAGAATTTAAGCATAATCCATTTTGCGGATTTAATCTGTTCTTTTCGTCTTTTGTCCACGGAATAATATGGCTTGCAACCAAAAAATCGGGTATCGACAATCCTGTAATACAGCATTTTTGATTGTATGAAGATAAAACCGCACTTCTGAAAAACGATTGATTCACTCTCGTTTTCACAACTCTTTCGCGCTCTTTTCCTAATGGAATATCAGTCAAATCAATTTCTGCACTTTCCTCTATTGTTTTATGCTGAAAATCAGCGATTAAACGCTCACTTTCAAACGCTAATTTATCCCAATTTCCATGAAATTCGTCCCAAACAACCTCCTCTAATTTGCTCCCATTTGTCAATCCTACAATTCCTTGTTTTTTCAATTCAGGGTCTAATCGTCCAAAATTTCCAACTTTCATATTGAGCGCAGACGGCGAACGACCGATAATATTTGCATATTTTATTATAGTCGGATTTGTCTTACTACTGCTCTTGAATGGTATTTTACAATACACATTAAAGGCTACGATAGTTTCTTCTTTTGTCCAATTATTGCTTTTCATACTTTAATTATTTCAAGATTACCTACACAATAATCAGATATAACTTCATCTAATAATTTTTTAGAAAAATCACTGCTTCCCAATAATATTTGACGAAAAATTTCAACTCTATCATCGGGAGTTAATTCATTTAGTTTTTCGTCATCTCGAAAAAAATCCATAAATTCTTGACGATTTATATCTTTGTAATTACGCTGCATATTTTACTCGCTTTCTTTTTATAATTTCTGCCACATCAAAAAACAATGTCCCGCGAGTATCTTCAAAGCCTCCGCGCTTTCCGGCTATCGAAAATGCCTGACACGGAAATCCTCCGCACAAAATATCAAATCCGTCCGGAATGTATGCTTTTGTTGTTTCTTTGGTAATATCGCCAAAGGGCGTTTCGCCGAAATTGGCTCTGTATGTGCGTTTTGCTTCGCTGTCCCACTCGCTTGTAAACACGCATTTTCCGCCCAAATTTTGCAACGCCAATCGAAAACCGCCAATGCCGGCAAATAAATCTATGAATTTGAATTTCGGTTTTTCATTGGGCAAAAATGGCACTTCAAAAGTGTTGAAAAGTCCGTACTGCAAGGCTTCTTCGGCAACTTGCAGTGTAACTTCTTCTTCCGGAAATTTATATTCCAAAATTTTTTTGGTGTAATCCAACGCATCGTTTTTGTAAAACTTCGACACCCCATTTTGCGAATTGTGCAAAAAATGCGTAAGCGCAGCATCGCCGTTCGATTCCGGTTCTACAATTCTGATTTTGAACTTTTTATCACAAACTTCTTCTATGGTAATTTTTTCCTTAAAATCCATTTTTCATCCTTAATTACAGATTCAATTTTCAGCACGCAAGTTAGCAAATCTTTTTCGATTTCTTTGCCCCAAAATCGCAAAACCGTCCAACCTTGCTTTTCCAACTCTGCATTTACTTCTTTATCTCTTTCTATATTTCGTTCTATTTTCGGCAACCAAAATTCTTGATTGGATTTATGGTCGTGTTTTCGGATTTCCCAATCTTTGCCGTGCCAAAATTCACCGTCAATAAAAACGGCAATTTTATGTTTTTTGAACGTCAAATCCGGTTTTCCGAACACCGTTTTGTCATTTTTTCGATACCTATGCCCTCGAGCAAAAAGCATTTTCGCCAAAGCAATCTCTATTTTAGAACCGGTCGCCTTAACCGCCTGCATATTTTTTCGCCGTTGTTCGGGTGTTAGTTTATCCATTTCCAATCATCTCGGTAAAAAATTGTGTTGTACAGAAAGCAGAAAAGTCGGTATTTTCTGTCCTCTATTTTATTTCAGCATACAAGTACACAAAATTTGCTATTTGGCAAATGATACAAATTTTCTGTCCTTCAAAAAATCTACTCCACTTTAAAACTCTCCGAACTGAAATTACCGTACACTCGTCCGCCGGTGGCGGTAAATTTGAGCAGAATGAAATCGCCGCCGAGTGCGCCGCCGGTGTAGTACATCGAAAATCCGTCTTGCCACATGGCGAGTTTCGTTTCAGGGTCGTCTATCACCTCCATTGTGCCCTTCAACATTGCGCCAACGAAGGACTGCGGGTTGCAAAAATAAACGCAGGCTTTCGGGTTTTCGCGAAATTGCTTCACGCGCAGAGAACCGCTGTTGGTGTGCCAAAAAAAGGTTTTTATGCCATCGCGCTTCACCGGCGCAAGCATCGCTTTGGTGTTTGGAAATCCCTCTGAATCTACCGAACTGATATAACTAACCGATTGATTTTTAATTAACTGCTCTATTTTCAATGCTGTTGTATTCATTTTCTTATGATTTATTTTTCCGCAAAGATAAGCCCAAATTTCATATACTCGTACAGGCACTCCACGTTTCGGAAACCTACCGTTGTAAGCATCTGTTTGGTTTCGTCCACCGTGTTTTCACGGTCTAATTCGCGCCGTTTGCTCCACGCTGCTTGTTCTTCGGCAGAAATACCGCTCGCGTGGATGTGTTCGTACCAATAGTGGTTATAGCGGTCGTTCATTTCGGCAGAGGTGGCGTTGAATTGGTCTAAATTCAGCAACACGCCCCCTTCTTCTAAATGCTCGTAAATGCTTGCATATAAGCGTTTTTTGTCTTCATGTTCGAGGTGATGAATCGACAGCGCGGAGGCAATTACATCAAATTTTTGCTTGGGCAAGTTTTGGGAATAATCCAACACCGCGTAGTGGAAATTTTCCAATCCCGAAAAACGTTGGCGAGCAACTTCGAGCATTTTTTCCGAAATATCGACCAACGAAAATTCCGCCTTCGGATATTCGTCATACAGCCGTTTGGTGAGTATGCCGGTGCCCGCGCCCAAGTCGAGAACAGTGCGAACGCTTGGCTTCACGCGCTTCAAAAACGAAACTCCCAGCCCGTAATAATCGTCAAAACAAGGAATAAAAAGCCTGCGCTGAGCGTCATACTGCTGCGCGATTTGGCTGAAACGTTCTTCTATGTGTGTAATGTTCATTTGTGTATGTATTAGTTTTCTAATGGTTGTAAAGATACTAAACGAAAGGCAAAAATAGACTATCGCGAGCGCAAAAAATTGTACTATCGCGACAAAACTGTCGCTATGTAATATCAGTTTTTACAAAAGCAAAAAGCACAAACCATAATGGACTGTGCTTTTGTGATTTATGTTTATGTGTTAAACAATAATTAATACATCTTTTTTATTTTCCATTTTGTATCTAACCCCGTTCTATTTTCAAGTCGAATGTACTGTCGGTCGGAAGTAGGAACTACCCAAAAATTTTCGTAGTCATATTTTTTATTGCGCAACGAAACTGTTCCATCGCCATTGTCAATAATTCTGAATAATTGAGCATCGGTACCATTCATGAAATATTGTTGAAAATATTCTCTTTCGCTGGCATTTCTCAAATCTAAAATACGTTCGCTCCATTTGTTTTTAAGCATATAATACCCCGGATATGCAGTAGATTGTACGAGTTCCCACTGTGCTGCTTCGGCAGGACTAAACGTTTCTTGCAGTTTAAGCAACGAAGAATTATTTTTATCCGGTGCACCAAATTTGGTTTGTGTTACCCAGTTGGTAAATTCATAGGTTCTGCCACTTACTATGAGTGCTTCGGGCGTAGTACTTTCTTTTGAGAAATAATTTGCCAACATTCCGTTTATTTCAGCCGCTTTTGCAGTAAATGCTGTTATTATTTCGGCTTTGCGAGCAGGGTCGGTTGCCAAATCCCAAATAGGCATCACAGAATACACTTTACCAAGTACGGGATTTGCCTCGATAGTTTCAGCCCATTCTTTCAATTGAGGTATAAGTGATTGTAAGGCTTCTTCACCGGTAAGTCCTGAACAAAGAATTTTTTTCGTTCCACCACTGGATGTTACTGTAATATTTGTATTTTTTAAACAGTTTTTTTCGCTCGATGAATAATTTGTTCTCACAGACCCACTATACACTCCATAAGAAACACTTAATGCTGCTGCAAGAGTCGCAGAATCAACACTTTCTTCGGAATCATATATGGCAGCAATAGTAGCCGAACCTCCGGTTCCACAACCCGTAATAACGTGCGTTCCTACGTTTTCAAAGAGAGATTGAGGCGATATTGCCGGATTGTTTATAATAGAAAGAACTTTCGGGTCAAACATTTTCGCTTTATCTTCATCTGTCATTACATACGACATTTTAAGTTGATGTTTGTTTATTAAAAAAGAAAACGCATTTTTATAAAACTTTGATTGCGATTTCACCTGTTTTCTACTCCCATACGAAGCCGATACATTGGCTCCAAATTTGGCTACCTTACACTCTGCTTTCACATCAATGTCCATATTTGAATATACATCGCTGAGGTTTTCTCGAATAGAAATCTCACTTCTTCCTTCATAATATTTCTGAATGGTAATGTATTGACTTTCGGCTGCATATACTTTGTTTGCAAGCAGTGGATAGAGCATAGCATCGGCAAACGTAGGTCCATTAAAAATATTGATACCGTAGCCTACAAAGGTATTGTTTTCGGCAGCGGTAAACGTGGGCGTTTCACCCTCTGCTACACCCAACACTATTCCATTGCCTACATTTGTTTTAGAATTGATAAATTCATCTATCAAACTTGTAGAAACATCAGGTTTTTCTTCTTCCTCCGTAGGTTTTGAGTTGTTTTTGTCGCAACTGCACAAAAGAACGCTTGCCGCGAACAAAGTAAGCCCTACTTTTTTTACATTTTCACATACTGCTTTTCGCATGTCATACGCATTAAGTCTTTTCATAATTTTTATAATCGTTTTATGTTAGTATTACTGCTGCAAAAGAACATAAAAAAATATATAATACAGCCGTGTTTTTATTCTTATTCAACATGTTTGTATATGACATTTATCATACATACCGCTCCGCCCGGCACTGCTCATACACCTCTTTGCCCAAAATGGTGATTGCTTGCGTGGGGCAGTGGCTCAGGCAGCGGTAACACATCGTACAACGCTTTCTGTGCGTAATTGTTCCGTTCGCGATTTTGAGGTTTTTCATGGGGCAAAGTGGCACGCACACACCGCAGGCGGTGCATTTTTCGTGGTCAATCTTCGGGGCGTTTTGGTAGCTGCGCGTTTTGCCGTAAAACCACAGTCGTTGTCCGAAAAGTCCGGCAATGTGGTGAAACATACTCAATCCATCTTGCGTGGGATTGCCCTGTTTCAAGCGTTCGGCGGCGGTGCAAATTTTTTCGTCCGCCTCGCGCACAAGCCGTTTGTTTTCTTCCAACGGTTTGAGTAGCATTTTTTTGTCGCCAATGCAGTCAGGCATTTTCAGGTGCAAAGCACCGATAACCTGCGCTCCTATTGTGCGGAAAATTCGCGCCGAACAACCTGCACCATCGCCGCTGAAAAGCCCCATAGTGGCAATGATAAACACGCGCTTTCCGCGAAATAAGTCCTTGTGATTCGCAATAAAATCGCGCACCATTTTGGGCGCGTTGCTGAAATGCGTAGGGTGCCCGAACACGATAATTTCTTCGGGTTGCAGCAAACGTGCAATTTCGGGATTTTCTATCGAAAATGCTTGATTTTTAGCATCAAAGCATTGCACAAACCGCTCTACGCAGTGGCGTGTATTGCCCGTTCCGCTGAAATAAATTCCTGTCATAATTCGTATAAATTTACGGTGATTTTTTGCGTTTTTTCGTCAATTCGCACCTTGTGTTTCTCGAAATTTCCGGGTATGCCGCTGCCGTCCCAACGGCTGATGCCCACCGGCTCTTTGGGCATTCCGAAAAAATTGCTGTCGCACTTCTCGTTCGCGTTGCGGTCTTGAAAAGCGTTTATCACGCAGTTGCCCATGGGCAGCGTAACTTCCTTTCGCACAATGCTTTCCGTTGGCGTGGCGCGAAAAACCTTGTCGGGCGTGCGATTTTTGTACGCTTCCGCCGTTTGCGACACCGAAATATATACCGTTCCGCCGTTTTTTACCGCGTTATGTATCTCTATTTCCACGGTTTTTGTTTGCGAAAATGCCGAAGCACTCACGAATAGAAGCACTGAAATCATTGCTAATTTACTCATTGTGTGTTGTTTGTGTTTCTAAAAAAGGCTCCAATGATAGTGTTTCGGGCGGCTCCAAAAGCGGTAGCCAAGCCGAATGACGGGCGACAAATCCACGTTGGGAATCGAGTAGATTTCCGTGCCGAAATCCAAATTTTGACTTTTGCGCAGATAGACATGAAACGCGGGCTGAATGTAAATTCCCTTCCACACAAAAAACTGATAACCCACGCCGCCACCGCAATCGGTGCTGTGCAATTTTTGCCGTGCGCCCGTGCTTTTTTGCTCTATTTCAAACGTGTGAAACTCCAAAAACGTATAAACTTCCAAGTCTTTCCACACATTGTAGCCCAAGAAAACGCCGGGCGAAGTTTTGTAAAAGCGGTTGAAATCGGCAGAAGAATTGTGCACGCCGGCAGTTTCGGCATTGTAGGTGCCGCCGTTTATCACACTCACGCGCACCCGAAAATCGTTGAGCCGATAACCCACGCCCGCGTGAAATCCGCCCGTAAAAAACATGGGAAAAAGGCTCTCCACCTCCAATGCTTGTCTGGTTATTTTCTCCTGCACTTCCTCTTGCGCCACCGCGCACATTGCCAACAGCGCGGCAACAGTAATTGTAAAAAATCGTTTCATTTTTTCTGTTTTTATGATTATTTTTATTTGTTACTTATTGGAAACATTTCACTCAAAAAAAATTGCAACGCTGCAACTTCTGTTTGATTTCAATTCCGCTGCAAATATATGTTACTTTTTAGTAACACGCAAGAGATTTTAGGGATTTTTTTATATGCTATACTTTGCGAAAGTAGCGCGAAAGCACTATTTTTGCCGTCATGAAATTGAACAGAAAATCACTTGCCATTATTTTGGAAAACGTGCGCGGGTGGCTGAAACAACCATTGCCGCCGTTGCGAAATCAGTGGAAATTTGCGGCGATTGTAACCGCCGGCGTGTTTTTGATACTGAGTATTATTTCCTATTTTATTCTTGAATTTACCCCTGTGAGTGATATTAGTTTCGCTCGTGTGGCGCGTTTTGTGGGTTTTCACACCCTCATTGCTGCTGTGAGTTCCTGCGTGGTGGTGTATCTGCTTCCCTTGCTATTTCCGCGAGCGTTTGGCAGCGCACATTCCACCAAGGGACAATTTCTCTCGCTCGCCGTTTTTCTTCTTTTTTTGAGTTGGCTCGGCATTTCGCTGTACGATTATGTGTTGCTCTCCCACTATATGAATACTCCCATTTCGTTTTACAAAGCATTGTATTCCAATTCGTTAATCGTATATATGGTGGGATTTCTGCCGGTGTATGTGGGATTTTATTGGCTGAAAAACAGAAGTTTGCGTACTGTTTTGCACGAAACGGCAAGCCAAAACGAAAAATTAGCCTTCCGTTTGCAAAAAGAAGTGCCCAAAGAGCAATCGCTCATTACCCTTCCGAGTGCCACCAAAGACACGCTCACGCTCTTTCCGCACGAATTGGTTTACTTGGAATCTTCGGACAATTATGTGCACATTGCGTATAAAGTGAACGATGCGGTGCTGCAAAAAACACTGCGCGTAACCCTGCGGCAGGTGGAAGATGTGCTGCGCGATTATCCGTTTTTGGTACGTTGCCACCGCGCGTTTATGGTGAATATTTACTGCGTAGCAAATCTGAAAGGGCTGAAATTGTGGCTGCGCGTGCCGCCGGTGGAAATTCCCATTTCCAAAACCTACCGCGCACACCTTGTGGAACAGATGAAAATCACTGACTATTCGCCCCAAAAGTAGGCGATATACCCCATTTCTTTGGCTCTCCGCCACTGCCTTTATACTTTTGCCGGAAATTTAAAATTTCATGATGATGCAAAAAATAAGTGTTCGCGCAGTGGTGGTGTTTCTTGCGCTGTTTTATTCCGGTTTGTGTGCGGCGCAGCCTTCTGGCACTGTTCGCGGCGTAGTAACCGATGGTGTTTCGCGGCAACCGCTGCCTTTTGTTACGGTGCAGGTGCGCAATTCAAGTCCAGCCATAGGTGCTGTTACCGATGAACAGGGACGGTTTAGTTTGACCAACTTGCCCATTGGTCGCTACGATATTGAAACTTCGCTGGTGGGCTACGAGCCGAGCATTACGCGCGAGGTGCTGGTGAGTTCGGCTCGTGAGGTGTTTCTCGAAATTGTGATGCGCGAAAATGTGCAAATGCTCAGTGAAGTGGTGGTGCGTCCGCGAGTGAACAAGGAGTCGCCGCTCAACGAAATGACGTTGGTGGGTGCGCGAATGTTGAATGTGGAGGAAGCGAGCCGTTTTGCCGGCGGATTTGACGACCCGGCGCGGTTGGTAACGGCGTTTGCCGGTGTTGCCGGCGGAGTAACGAGCAATGCGATTTCGGTGCGCGGCAATTCGCCGCAGTTTTTGCAGTGGCGTTTGGAAGATGTGGAAACGGTCAATCCCACGCACTTTTCCGATGTGTCGGGCGTGGGCGGCGGCGTGCTCACGGCTCTGAGTTCGCAAATGTTGGACAACTCCGACTTTTTTATGAGTGCCTTCCCGGCGGAATTTGGCAACGCGATTTCGGGAATTTTCGATATGCAGTTGCGCAACGGCAACAATCAAACCTACGAGCACACAGCGCAAATTGGTACGCTCGGCGTGGAGTTCGGCTCCGAAGGTCCGTTGAAAAAAGGGGCGAGGGCATCGTATTTATTCAACTACCGCTACTCGTCTATGGCTCTGGTGGGCGACCTTTTGCCCGATTTGGTGGGCGATGCGGCGAGTTTGCGCTATCAGGATTTATCGTTCAAAGTGAATCTCCCCACGCGGCGGGCGGGTGTATTTTCGGTGTATGGATTTGGCACGAAAGACCATTATACCATAAACAACAATTTGCCCGATTTCAAGGCTCTTGGCAATGAAGATATTCAGCAAACGAAAGCCGTAGGCGGCGTGGGGCATAGCTTGTTTTTGAATGAAAACATGTTTGTAAAAAGCAATATATCAACGAATTATAATTTCAACGTTGGAGAAATGAATCATTTTGACGGAGAAACGGAACACCGGGTTTTAGATATGCACAATACCAAATACGATGTGGCTTTCTCTTCGTTTGTGAACACCAAATTCAGTTCGCGCCACGCCAACCGCACCGGATTTACCGCCACCGGATTGTTCTACAATTTAGATTATCAAACGGTGGAAAATCCTTTTGCCGTGCCGCCGGGCGAAATGCACACAGTGGGCAGCGGCAGCGGACACACCATGGCGTATCAGGCGTTTACGCAGTCGCTCGTGCAATTTACCGACCAACTTTCGGCAAACGTTGGGCTGCACGGCAGTTATTTTGCCCTCACCGAAAAAGCAGTAGTGGAACCTCGTGCAAGCCTTCGCTGGCGGGCGTTTCCGCGCCATTCCTTCGGCATTGCCTACGGCAAACACAGCCGCCGCGAAAATACCGACTATTACTTTGTAAAAACTCCCGAAACGGGCGATGAGTTGGTCAATCGACACTTGGATTTTGCCAAAGCGCAGCACTTTGTGTTGCTCTACGATTGGTCTATTTTCCAAAATCTCCACCTGAAAGTAGAACCTTATTTGCAAATTCTCTACGATATTCCGGTGGGCAATGACGGCACGATGTCGATTATCAACCAACGCTATTTTTGGATGTTGGACGCTTTGAGCAATGACGGCAAGGGGCGCAATTACGGTATCGACCTCACGCTCGAACGCTATTTGTATGGCGGATATTACTACCTTCTCACCACTTCATTGTTCCAATCGCGCTACACGGGCAGCGATGGCGTGTGGCGCAACACGCGCTTCAACCGCAATTTTGTGATAAACGCTTTGGGCGGAAAAGAGTGGAAAATGGGGCGCAACCGCCAAAATATGCTGAGTGCCAATGCCCGCGCCACGTTGCAAGGCGGCGAACGCTACACGCCGTTTGACGAAGCCGCCTCCATTGCCACGCAAACTGTGGTGTATGACAACGAGCGTGCTTGGGAAAATCAACTTAACACACAATTTCTGCTTTCATTCACAGTGAGTTACAAAATAAACAAAGCAAAAACCTCGCACGAATTTGCCCTGAAAATGATAAACGCCACCCAAGCGAAAGAACCAAGTTTTTCAGGATTCAATTTTGCTGCCAATCGCCCCGAATACTATATGAATGCTATTTCGATACCGAATATCAGTTACACGATTAATTTCTAAAAAGTCCCTAATTCTCCTCATAAGGGGGACGTAATACACAAAAAACCCCTCCTGCAAACTTCGCTTCGCAGGAGGGGTTTCATTTTCAATTTTCCACTTTCAATTATTTAAAAACTTTCTCCACCCGTCCGTCAGCATATTTCACAAGGAAGATGCCTTTTTCGGGGGCTGCATTGAGTTTTTGACCCAAAAGATTATAATACGCCACCGGTTTTGCAGCCAGTGCAAGCACCGTTTTCACGCCGGTTTCCGTTTGGAGAACCCATTTAGCATAGAGCGTAGTGTGTGCGGTTACGGTTTGCGTGTCAAAATCCCATTCGTTTTCGCACGCCGGCTCGGTGAACCAACCGGCGAAGTTGTAACCCTCGCGCGTAGGGTTTTCGGGGCGCGTGGCTACGCTTCCGTGCTCAATTTCTTGTTGCTCAATGCTAATTTCCTCGCCGGAGAAGGTTACGAAATACGCCGGTGCTTTTTCTGCATAGTCGAACGTTATGGTGCCCGAAAGTTGATAGCTCGCCAAGCCGGTTTCTACGGTAAACTCTACCGAAGTTACGCTGTTATCGGTGCTGGTGAGTACGCCGCCTGCGTAGGAAACTGCTGCATTATCAAAGGTAGGATTATTGAGCGGAAGGGCAAGCGTGTAGCCAGTTTCGGCGTTGCCGTTTAGCGTGAGGGAAACGGTTTGATATGCGCCTTGAAACGTTGCCAATGAGGTTAAACCGCTCAAATCAATTCCATAAAGGTGATTGCTGCTTACGCTCAAATAGGTTAAACCGCTTAGACCTGTAACGGATGCGTGCCCCGACAGCCCCTTATTTCCTGCAATTATCATAAAAATACGTTTGGGCGTGTCGTTGTTCCACGCGGCAAATCCTTCCGGCGACAACCATAAATTCGGAGCATCTACGGTGACATTTTGCAAGTCGTTTTCGGTTATCAAGGCGTTAATAACCGCAATATCTCCGGCATCGAACAAATCGGTAATGCGCACAAAATTTGCCGTAATAACGGCAGATTGCGTAACGTTTATCAAATAGTGTGCGTCTGCTTGCCCCGTTCCGTAAACATTGCCATTGGAAGATTTTAAACTTCCCGGTTCAAGTATGTAGCCTTCGTTTGGGGTTACGGTAAAATCAAGCCTACCACCATGCTGTATGGTGTTCGAGTTTAGCACAATACTTCCATTCGTTATGCCCGAAGCAACGCTTACGTCATACCTTTTTCCTATGAAATTGGCGGAAACGGTTGCATTTTCTGTAACATTGGAAAGCGTGTAAGAGCCGTCCGCGTTTTTGGTAATTGTGCCGTTTGTAGCGGTTAAACTGCCTTCTTCAAATTCGTAACCCTCGTTTGCCGTTACGGTAAATGTACAACTTTCGCCGTAATGTAATTGATTGGTATTGAACAAAATAGCTCCATTTGCGGCATTGGTTGTAATGTTATACGTTATCATGTCAAAAGTGGCATAAATAGTGGTATTACGAGTTGCTCCAAAGAGTGTATAAGTACCGTCTGCATTTGGTGCTAATGTGATTTTGTGAGATGAGCCAATAAGGGTGTTGTATTGCATATAAACACTTCCAAGTTGTAATTTGTAGCCAATATTGGGAGTAACTGTAATAGTATAACTCTCTTCCGGGTCTATTAAAACACAACTTCGGTTCTCTATTTGCATTGTTCCGTTTTGTAATTCTGTACTGATAAGAGCGTAAAAGTCATTTTCGGGAATAGCCGGATATAGTTCTTGTGTGGCAAATTGCGTTCTTGTACCAAATTGGTCTGATGCTACAATGAACCAATCTAACCCAAATTCAACATCTGCTACTGCCGGTATAGTAGCGCAATATATGTTGGCATCTGTGCCACAAGGTGCCATATCTACTGTTATATATGCTTCTAATGGATATTTATGTCGATAATTTAATCTTACAGTTTGTACTTCAATATTACTATTTGACGTTATTTTTGCTGAAATAGTAATTGTATTATTTTTGTAAGGAATGGTTGGGGTTATTGTTATATTTTCAATCGTAAAAAATTGTCCGAAAGACAAAAATGTAGTTGAACATAAAACGAATAAACATATTAACCTGAGTTCGATTAATTTTTTATCTAAATATTTTTGATTATCCGTAATTAGAAATAATTTTATATATTTGCCTCAGAATAAAACAAGTAACAGTTATGGATATATTCAGTTTTACA
>JAITUU010000031.1 GCA_031286165.1 Bacteroidales bacterium | reverse complement strand
TTGCGGCTGGGCGTTTACCGTACACTATTTGGACCAATCGGCGGCGCAAGCCGCCGGCAGCGTCAAAGAAAAAGTGGATTACCGCACGGTGCTCGATGAGGCAACTTTCGAGAAATTTGGCGAACAAGCACACAATGCCGGTTTTCGAGATTTTACAAAATATAATTCCAATAACGATAGCATTGCGCTTCCCTTACCCAAAAACGTTCGCCCCGATACCTACACGGCAACTTTGAATTTTGATGGCAGATGCAGCGAGAAAACCTTTACGGTTGATTTTTCGGTGTTGTATCCGGCTTCTGTAATGGAGCAACGCTGGAACGATGTGATAGTGTTGAAAAATCCTGCCTTCAATGGCGGTTACGAGTTTTACAATCATTGGTGGTTTGTGAACGACCAACCGCTCCGTGAGCAATATAATAGGGGAAACTATATTTACATGGAACATTCGACTTTGCAATTTGGCGCGGAATACCGCGTGCGATTGATGCGTATGAACGAACATGAGCGTATATTTTCCTGTCCGCTGATAGTGAAAGAAAAGCCGCACGATGACGAATATGTATTTCCCTTTCCGCGCATACAGGTTACAGAGTTGAAAAACGCTGTGCGCATTTCGTGCGAAGAACCCATTGTGGAAGTGCAGTTGATAACTATGCACGGGCAGGTGCGTACAAGTAGGCAGTATGCCCACCGCGAAATAGACTTCAATGTCGATGCCGGATTTTATATTTTGCGCCTCACAACCGAAAAGGGGCATAGTTACTCACAAAAAATCAACGTGAAATAATGAGAAAAATATATCTATGTTTTGCTCTCTTATGGGTTGTAAGCGGTGCAAACGCACAAATCAAAAAAGGCGTTCACTCCTTCAATGCGTGGGTGCAGGGCGCTTATTCGCAGCTAATGTTGCGCAATAGCGAAGTGGAGCGCAATCGCGGTGGCGTGGGCGGCATTATAGGTATTGGCTATGGGTATAGGCGGTATCGCTGGTTGTTTGAAACAGGTCTTGAATTTGATTACAAAAGTTCTTTGGTGCATTATAGCAATTTTAGCCAACAAATAGGCAGGCTGATAGACCAAAATACCGGCAGAGAAATTCCGCTGGGCGCGCCCATTACAAGTGCCATGCGCCCTGCGGCAGAGGGTGGATTTTATCACACGGAATTTTTGCCCGAAAGTCAATTTGTGATGCTTTATGAACTACGTAATTTGCAAGACACATATCACATAGGTTATGTGAATATTCCTCTGCGCGTGGGTGGAACCTTTGGACCTTTTTATTTTCTTGTCGGACCAAAAATCGGTGTGAATGTGCTTGCTGCTGCCGTAACAAGCGGTGTTCATTCCGCAAAAGGCTATTTTCCGCAAGATGCCGATTTTTTGGAGGACATGCCCCATCATTCGTTTAGCAGAGGCAATGAGGGTAGCAATGTTACTCGCTTTCATGGGAAAATGGGTGTGAATCTTGCTGCATCGGCGGAAGCAGGTATTAATGTACTTTTTTCGCACGCCGTGTTACAGGAAATTCGCATTGCTGCCTTTGCCGATTATGGCTTGTTGAACATCAAATCGCGTGCGGCACATGACGGTGAATTTGTATCGATTCCTGCAAGTAGTAGTGCAGGTAGCGACCCTACTCTGGTGAAATACCGTGCATTTGCACATTCACAAAATGCAAAATCGGTCAATCCCTTTATGGCAGGGCTTAAAATTACTGCCGTATTGTCGCAGAAGCGAAGTCAAGTAACAGGGTTTTATTACAAAAGCGATTGGTGGATATTAGATTGGAAAAACAGAAAGAACAATACGACTGAGGCAGAGTAATTCCACATTTCTCTCATTAGCATATTGCCTCATTAGTATATTAGCACATTACAAACCGCACCTCCTTAAAATAATATCGCCGAATTTCGCCATTTTCGTGCTGAATACGGAGTTTGCCATCGCTTTCTACGCCAACTATGCTGCCGCGAAATTCACCGCTTGTATCGGAAAATTTTGCAGGCGTGCGGTATTTGTATAGTGCAGAAAGATATTCTTCGTGAAGTTCTTTTTTGTGTGCAATTCGTGCAAAATACTCTTCAAAATACTGTAAATATTGCTCCAATACTTCGTGTTTGTTGAACAAAACGCCGCTGCACTGCGCCATAGAAATAGGATTGGGAATCCATGATGGAAATTCTATTTCGTTGATATTCAATCCAATACCAACTACTGCATTTGAAATGAAATTGCCCAGAATGTGTGTTTCTATAAGTATGCCGGCAATTTTTTTGTCGCCCACGTATATATCGTTTGCCCACTTTATGTGTGCCTCTATGTCATACGATTGCATCGTTTTCCGCAGTGCAAGTGCCACTATTTGCGAAAGGATAAATTGCTCGTTTACAGGTAGTTTTTCGGGAAACACCGCGTGCGAACATAAAAGATTTTTTCCTCGTTCCGAATGCCACACATTGCCATGCTGCCCTTTGCCCGCAGTTTGAAATTCTGCACTTACTACCAAAATATTCGGGGGCGTTTCTGCGTTCAGTAATGAACAGAGATATACATTTGTGGAAGAAACTTCTTCTACATTCAGAATATTTTTGTAATTTGCCACGCTCATTTTAATTATGAATAACTGAATAATTGAGTAACTGAAATCTAACAACTAATCACTAACAACTAATACCTAATGAAATCTTTTCTCAGCATTGTTTTTACAGCGATTTCACTTTCGCTCTGTGCTCAAAACGTATCTGTTTCGGGCAAAATTACGAATTATTCCGGAAGCGATTCACTCAAACTGATATTTTTAACCGATAATAATGCGCAGCCGGTGTCGCTCACAGTTGATGATAAGGGGGAATTTGCATATACGCAGAAATTGAAGAAACCGGAATTTGCACAAATTTATTTTAATAGAAACGATGCCATAATTTTGGTGCTTGCGCCGGGTGAAAAAGTGAAATTACACGCCGATTATGTAGGTTTTGGGCAAAATTACACCGTAACCGGCTCCAAAGAAAGCGAGCAATGGCAGCATAATGTGCAAAAAACGCAGGCATACACCCAAGAGCTGGCTGTAAAACGAGCCGAAGTTGAAGAATTGGAACAAAAACGCATGAACGAACTCGTGAGTTTTATCAATCACAATGCTACTTCGCTCACCACACTGGGGCTTATCAATATGGTGAATATAGAGGAATATCCCGATGTGTATGAAAATTTGGCTACACAGTTGCATCTCACCTATCCCGATAATTTTCTTGTGCAAGATTTTTACAAACAGGTTTCTGCACGATTTTTTTTGAAAGAGGGAAGTGTGATTCCCGATATTAAACTATCTGATAAAAACGGAAAAATAGTAGCCCTATCGTCATTGCGCGGTAAAGTGGTGTTGCTCGATTTTTGGGCGAGTTGGTGCGGACCGTGTCGTGCCGAAATTCCGAACATAAAACAAGCCTACTCAACTTATCACAGCAAAGGATTCGATGTGTATTCGGTGTCGATAGACCGTACCAAAGATGCGTGGTTGCAAGCACTCACTGCACTCAATATGCCGTGGACAAACGTGTTTGATGCCTCGCAGGAATACGCCTCGCAATTTGGCGTAAGTTCCATTCCTTTCACTATTTTGATAGACCAACAAGGAAAAATAATTGCAAAAAACGTGCGCGGCGGTGCTTTGGAACAATATCTTTCTCAATTACTGAAATAATTATTTCAAATTATTGACAAATTCCGCCACCACCTTCGGAAAATGCTCGTATTCCAGCGCGTGAACTTTGTGCGCAAGTGTTTCGGGCGTGTCTTCGGGAGTAATGGAGCAGTGCGCTTGAAAGAGAATTGTTCCGTTGTCGTAAATTTCGTCCACTAAGTGAATGGTAATGCCGCTGCGACTTTCACCGTTGGCAATTACCGCCTCGTGCACGCGCGAACCATACATTCCTTTACCGCCGTATTGCGGTAGTAGCGCAGGGTGAATGTTGATAATTCTGCCCGGAAATTGCGCAATTAAATTCTGCGGAATGAGCCATAAAAATCCGGCGAGAATAATCGCATCGGTTTTATCGTCCACGAGTTGGTCTAATACGTTTGTGGAATTGTAAAAATCCTCGCGCGAAAAAATTGTAACAGGAATATTGAATTTTTTTGCACGTTCAATTACTCCCGCTTTGGGATTATTGCAAAAAATTCGCGTAATGTGCGTAGAGGAATCAGTAAAAAAACGTATAAGATTTTCGGCATTTGAACCCGAACCGGAGGCAAAAATTGCTAAACGAGGCATAACAGATAGATTAAATTAAAAGTTTTAAAAAATGCAAATGCTTGATTTTTACTATACTTACAAAAAGTGGTTGAAACATTTATCGTTTTTTTCTTTTTTTTGTAAAAAAAAATATATTCATTTGCGCCAACAAAATTAATTAAATAATTATTACTAACTAAAAATTTTAAAACTATGTCAGACATTGCATCAAAAATTACAGCAATCATTGTGGAAAAATTAGGCGTAGATGCCAGCGAAGTAACTCCGGAAGCTAATTTTACTAATGATTTGGGTGCAGACTCATTGGATACAGTGGAATTAATCATGGAATTTGAGAAAGAATTTGAGATTGCTATTCCCGATGAGCAAGCCGAAGGTATTGCAACCGTAGGAGATGCTATTGCTTACATCGAGAAAAACTCGAAGTAATTTAATTAAACACATTATTTGAAAATTCAATGGAATTAAAACGAGTAGTAGTTACAGGAATTGGAGCTTTTACTCCTGTTGGAAGTACAGTAGAAGAAGTGTTTAAAAATCTCGTAAATGGAGTGAGTGGTAGTGCCCCTATCACTCACTTTAATACCGAGAAATTTAAAACAAAATTTGCGTGCGAAGTGAAAAACTTTGACGTTTCACCGTATGTTGATAGGAAAGAGGCTCGCAAAATGGACCCATATACACATTTTGCAATGGCAGCAGCCCACGAATGTGTGTTGGATTCAAACATAGAATTAGACAAAGAAAATCTTGACGAAATAGGAGTGATTTGGGGTTCGGGAGTTGGTGGTTTATCTACCATTCAGAACGAAATTTCGGCATTTGCAGCCGGCGATGGTTCGCCGCGTTTCAATCCGTTTTTTATTCCCAAAATGATTTCCAATATAGCGGCAGGTTATATTACCATGAAATATGGTATGCGCGGACCAAGTTACGGTACCGTTTCGGCTTGTGCTTCGGCAACTCATGCCATGATAGATGCGTTCAATTATATTCGCTTGGGAAAAGCAAAAGCGTTTATCACCGGTGGTTCCGAAGCCACAATAGACGAATGTGGTGTGGGTGGTTTCAATGCCATGAAAGCCCTTTCGGAAAATAACGCCGAAGCAGAAAGTGCATCACGTCCATTCGATGTGTCGCGCGATGGTTTTGTAATGGGTGAAGGCGGTATAGCGTATTTATTTGAAGAATATGAACATGCCATAGCACGTGGAGCAAAAATTTACGCCGAAGTAGTAGGCGGAGGTATGAGTTCCGATGCGTATCACTTAACTGCACCCGAACCCGAAGGAAAAGGTGCGGCAGGGTGTATGAAAGCAGCAATAAACGATGCGGGTATAAAACTCACCGATATTGATTATATCAATGTACACGGTACTTCTACGCCTCTTGGCGATATAGCGGAAGTTTCGGCAATTAAACATTTATTTGGCGACCATGCCTACAATATGAATATAAGTTCCACAAAATCTATGACCGGTCACTTACTCGGTGCCGCCGGTGCTATGGACGCTATGGCTTGTATTGTAGCCCTGCAAACGGGAGTGGTGCCGCCAACCATTAATTGCAAAAATTTAGACCCGCAATTAGACCCGCAATTAAATTTAACACTCAATGTGGCACAAAAACGTAATGTAGAATATGCTCTGAGCAATACATTCGGTTTTGGTGGACATAACGGCTCAATTATTTTGAAAAAATATAAAGCATAAGCGTTTTGTACCCACTGTCCTATTATAAAAAACTCCTTTTTTGCCCAAAGGCAGAAAGGGAGTTTTTTGTTAAATACTACCAACTACTGGGTTTTATGCCCAATGGTATTCAGTATTACAACAAAGCACTCACGCACCGGTCTATCACAGTGCGCCCCAAACATCGTAAAGATAAACACAACGAACGCTTGGAATTTTTGGGCGATTCGGTACTCGATACGGTGTTTGCCGAATATTTATTTACAAAATATCCCGATAAACCCGAAGGATATTTAACGAAAATGAAAGCAAAAATAGTGAATCGCAAATCACTCAATCATTTGGGAATAGAATTGGGATTGCACAAATACCTGCGTGCCAATGTAGTGAAATTGCGCGACAACGATGCCGTAGGCAATGCGGTGGAGGCTTTGATAGGTGCAATTTATTTGGATAAAGGCTATGAATTTACCAAACACTATATTCTTACTTCGCTCTTGCCGCATTTTAGTTTCGAGGAATTGGAACAAATAGACACAAACTATAAAAGCCAACTTTTGGAGTATGTGCAAAAATACAAATTGACCCATTCCTTCGATACCATAGCATCGGAAGTGGTGCGCCCCGATTGCGATACGAATTTTTATGCGCGGGTATTCATAGACGATGTGGAAATAGCCACAGCACATAGTTTTTCAAAAAAAGATGCCGAGCAAAAAGCCGCGAAAATTGCCATAGAACTTATTGGCGAAGCGGTAACAAAACGCAAATAATTACAAAATTTTCTGAAAAAACAATACGTTTTCGTAGCCGTTTGCGCGTTTGAGCCACGCGGTTTTTGTGCCGGTGTGCGTAAATCCGCAGGAACGAAATAAGGCACTACTTACAGCGTTCGTTTCGGGTACTTCGGCGAAAATTTGATGAAGAAATAATATTTCTTTGCAATATTGTGTCATACAATCAATGGCTTGATGCGCAAAATGCTTTCCGCAAAACTGCTTTTCTATACCTATGGCAAGTCCCGCGCGACCATGCAAGGGGTCGAAATCGTATAAATCAATCATTCCTACGGTTTTAGCGTAGTTCACACTTTCTATCATGAGGCGTAATTGCTTTACAGTGAAAATATCCAAATGCGCTTGGGCAATGTATTCACGCAGCAGTTCGCGCGAAAACGGCGTGGTGGTGCAGCCTATGTGCCACCATTCGGAGTTGTTTTCCCATTGGTAGAGAAGTTCCAAATCACTCGTTTCTACTGCGCGAAGAATAATTTCGGCGGTTTGTAGGCAAGAATTATTGTGTGAGGTCATACAAAAATATGTTACATTGGTGTAAAATTAAAACATATTATTATCTTTGCAAGGTAAATTGAAAAAAAAGAGAATTGTATGGCAGAAAAACAAAAAACAGTATCGCAAGATGTCGTTTTTGTGGGTGCAGGATTGCACACGGGCGTAGAGTGTAAGGCAGTGGTGAAAGCGGCTGCCGCAGGTGAAGGTATAAAATTCAAACGAGTGGATTTAGATAATACTCCTCTTATTCCCGCCTTGGCAGAAAATGTAGTAGATACCGCTCGCGGCACTATGTTGGGTGCAAATGGTGCTACGGTGAGTACCATAGAACATTTATTGGCAGCACTGTGTGCACTGCACATTGATAATGCGTTGATAGAAATTAACGGACCCGAAATTCCGATTTTGAAAGGAAATGCGCGTCCGTTTTTTGATGCACTGAAACAAGCCGGCACTACGGAATTGGACGCCGAAAGAGAATATTTTGAAGTAAGCGAAAAAATTGTGTATAGCGAACCGGAGCGCGGTGTGGAAATAGTTGCCTATCCGAGTGATACCTTCAAAGTTGATGTGAAAATCAATTACGATTCATCGCTTTTGCGCAGTCAGTATGCTTCGCTCGATTGCTTGTGTAAATTTGAAGAAGAAATTGCCGATAGTCGTACATTTTGTTTCTTTAAAGAAATAGAACAGTTGGTGCAGGCAAATTTGATAAAAGGCGGCGATTTGGAAAATGCCATAGTAATTGTGGATTCTGAAATCAGTCAGTCGGACGTAGATACGATTGCGAATTTGCTCAATAAAAAAGGTTTGGTTGCAAAACAAGGCTATGTAAGCAATCCCGATTTGTATTTTGATAACGAACCTGCCCGCCACAAATTACTCGATGTAATCGGTGATTTGATGTTGGTAGGAATGCCTATAAAAGGGCATATTATAGCAACTATTCCGGGTCATAAAGCAAATACGGAATTTGCAAAATTGATACGCAAACAAATAAAAAGTCATAGAGGTCCACAAGCACCGCGCATAGATATAAACGCTACGCCGGTGTACGATATTAATCAAATCAAAAAAATATTGCCGCACCGCTATCCATTCCAATTGGTAGATAAAGTAATGAGTATAACCGATACAGAAATAGTGGGTATAAAAAATGTTACCAATAACGAACCGTTTTTTCAAGGACATTTTCCCGAAGAACCGGTAATGCCGGGAGTGTTGCATTTGGAAGCAATGGCGCAATGCGGTGGAGTGCTGGCACTGAGCAGTGTGGAAGAACCCGAACGATGGAGCACGTATTTTGTGTCGATGGATAAAATTAAATTCCGCCGGAAAGTGGTGCCGGGCGATGTGCTGGTGTTTAAATTAAAATTAATCAGTCCTATTCGCCGTGGTATTGTACACATGAGTTGTCTTGCTTTTGTGGGCGACCAATTGGCAACCGAAGCAGAATTGATGGCTCAAATAGTTAAAAATAAGTAAAAACAAAATTTATTCGCATATATTTATGTCTCAAACAGTTGCATTTATACACCCTGACGCTAAAATCGGCGCAAATGTTACCATTTCTCCATTTGCTTACATCAGTGGCGATGTGGAAATAGGCGATGGCACGTGGATTGGTCCCAGCACCACCATTATGGACGGTGCCCGCATAGGAAAAAACTGTCAGATTTTTCCCGGAGCGGTGATTTCGGCTGTGCCGCAAGACCTTAAATTTTCGGGAGAATATACCACTACCGAAATTGGCGACCGCACGGTAATTCGCGAGTGCGTAACCATTCATAGAGGCACTACCGACAAAATGAAAACAGTGGTAGGTTCCGATTGTTTGCTTATGGGCTATGTGCACATAGCCCACGATTGTATAGTGGGAAATCACTGTATTTTTGCCAATTACGCCGCTCTTTCGGGGCATTGCGTGGTGGGCGATTATGCAATTATAGAAGGACAAGCCGGTGCAGGGCAATTTATTCACATTGGCGCACACGCATTCATTGCCGGCACTACTGCCATTCGCAAAAATGTTCCTCCATTCGTAAAAGCCGCTCGCGAACCTATCAGTTATATGGGAATTAATGCCGTAGGACTGCGCCGTAGAGGTTTTTCGGAAGAAAAAATCAATACCATACAAGATATTTATCGTGTGCTTTTTCAAAAAGGAGTGAATATTTCACAAGCCTTGGAAATTATCAAACGCGATTTTCCGGTGTCGCCCGAACGTGAGCAAATTATTGATTTTGTGCTCATGAGCGATAGAGGAATTATCAACAGAGGATAGTGCGTGATGAAGTTTGCAAAAGTACTTTCCGTATTTCTTTTTTTGAGTTTTGCTTTTCAGTCGCTTGCGAGCGCACAAGTTGCTCGCGATAGTGTGGTGCACTTGTCCACTACGGAGCGCATAGCCTCGTGGTATTTGGATAATATCAATTATGGCACGGTGGCTCTGCTCATGACCATAGAAAGTTCCTTTATTCCCTTCCCATCGGAAGTGGTGGTGCCGCCTGCGGCGTACAAAGCAAGCAAACCCGGCAGTGATTTGAATATTTTTTTAGTAGTGCTTTTTGCAAGTATTGGTGCGCTTTTGGGGGCTATTATCAATTACGTTTTGGCACTGTGGCTGGGGCGACCGCTTATTTACCGCTTTGTGGAAACGCGCTTTGCGCGAATGTGCCTGCTCAAAAAAGAGCAAGTTGAAAAAGCGGAACAATTATTTGTGAAACACGGCAATATGGCAACCTTGATTTGCCGCTTGATACCGGGCGTGCGCCAACTGATTTCGGTGCCGGCTGGTTTTGCGCGCATGCACTTCGGAAATTTCGTGCTTTTTACCTTTATTGGTGCCACTGCATGGAATATTATTTTGGCACTCATTGGTTACATTGCTCACGGAAATGCTGATATAATTCAGCAAAACAGCAAATTACTCTCATACGTGCTGCTTGCTGGGGCAATTCTTTTTGTACTATATTTACTCTACAATGCTTTTGTGAAAAAGCCGAAGAAAAATCAAACACCTGTGCAATAACAGAGCCACGTATATTGCACATTCAACCTTTTGCGCTATGTCAAAACGAATGATGCACAATATAATTGCCGTGATTATTTTGCTCTGCGTGGTAGTGTTTTTTCGTTTATATGAACCCAAAACTGCCCAAATTTCTACTGAAATTATTGTTGATACCGCTGCGATTGTACACGAAGACTCTGCACACAAATCTATACCAACGGAACGCTATGCAGTGAACCCAAACACTGCTTCGCTCGATGAATTGCTGCACGCGGGATTTTCCAAACAACAGGCGTTTACTCTCATAAAATACCGCAAGGCAGGCGGTACTTTTCGCTATCGCGAAGATATTGCCAAACTCTATACCGTGAGTGCCGCCGATTATGCGCAGTTGCGCGAATACATAGACCTACCTGAAAAATCGGCGAAATCGAATACTGCCAAAACTAATGCGCAGAATACTTCATATTCTTCTTACGAAAAATCGAAAAATGCACGTCCGCAGTATGAAAAGAAAGCGATTGTAAAACAGGATTTGAACACAATAGATAGTGCTGCGCTTGTGAAAATTCCTTTGATAGGAGCATTTCGTGCGCAAAAAATTGTAGATGCCCGTAAAAAATGGGGCGGATTTTATTCTATGGCGCAACTTGCTTTGTTGTATAGTTTCGATTCTGCTGCCTGTGCAAATGTTGCAACCTATTGTTATATAGATACTTTGCATATTCGGCGAGTGGATTTGAATACCTGTAGCTTCAAAGAAATTCAAAATTTACCGCAGTCATCATACTACGTGGCAAAGCGGATTTTTGATTACAAACGAATAGTGGGAGCAATCCACAACCCTTCGGAATTGCTGGAACATAATATTATAGAACCTGAAAAATTTGCCGTGTTACGCTATTATATTACGGCAAATTAGTGCTGAATAACGCTGTGCCCGTCAAGAATTTTTTCACTTGTAATAAATATTGTATCGGGAAATTCGCGTTGCACATACTTTCGCAAAAATGCTTCGGTATTCTGAGCGATTGCAGCATCGGAATTGGGTAAACGATTGTAAACTACGGCATAGAGAGGAATGTGTAAGTCTTTGATATTCTTTAAACTACTGATACTGTGATTGATACTGCCAAGTTTTGATGTTGTTACAAACATAAGCGGATGCTTGTGTGCAGCCATGTAATTGCAGCAAAAAAGTGTTTCGCTGAGAGGAACGTACAATCCGCCGGCAGTTTCTATGAGCACAATGTCATACTGTTGCAATAGTATTTCGGTGGATTTTGTGATACGATTTGTATCAATTTCGCGATGCTCCAATGCTGCCGAAAAATGTGGTGATGCAGGAAATGCAAAATTATAAGGACAAGTAATTCCTTTTGTATCAACGTCTTGTAATGGGATTTGCATAATTCTTCGGTGTTCTATTATATCTTCCGAAATTTCGGTGCAGCCGGTTTGTACTAATTTTTGCGTGATAACACGAACGCCGCTGTTGTGTAAATTTCGCGCTATGTGTGCGGTAATGAAGGTTTTACCGCAATCGGTATCTATGCCGCTGATGAAAAATGCTTGTGCCATATTTGAAAATAACTGAATAATGAAATAACTGAAAATTAGGTTCGTTGTGCTATAATACAAATGGGATTGTAGGTGAGGGATAATCCTTTTTCGGAGGAGAACATACTTTGGTAATTTGCGCAGAATTGTTGCAAGCGCGATTTTGTCCACAATTCGGAGGAAAGAGTATTTACGCCTGTTTGCCGAATGTGTTGTAATACTTCTATTGCCTGCGAAAAATACAGTGTTTTGCAGTAGGTTTCGCAGTGGAGAATGTGAAAATCGGGTGCGAGGAGTTCGCGCAATTCTTCGGCGGAGTAGTAGTACAAACTTTGTTCGGTGAGTGTGGTAATTTCTTTGAAATTTTCTGTGCCAAAGGTAGTGAAGGCAAGTATTCCCTGCGGGAGCAGGTAGTGCTGTATGTTTTTGAAAAACTGCGGAAGATTGTGAAACCATTGCAGGGTAGATGCCGAAATAATGGTGTCGAAACAGCGTAAAAAGGAGATGTTTTCGGCATCGCCGGCAAGAAATTCTATGTGTTGTGCGGTTTTCTGTGCTATATGTTCAATTTCTTGCGTCATAGCCGGTGTAATATCGTTTGCCGTATAGGATTGTACGCAAAATGTTTTCAAAAATTCTTTGGTTAAAAATCCTGTGCCGCAGCCAATTTCGAGCACCTGTGAAGGTTTCGCGGAAATTTGCAAAAGTATTTGTACCAGCAAAGTACACATTTCGCGCTGCACCGTAGCCTGTGTTTTGTATGATTCTATGGATTTTCCAAATCGCCGAGTAATGTGTTTCTTGTGTGCAAAAGTCATAGAATATCAAGAATTTCGTTCCACGAATTGAAGGCAGCAAAGGGAAAATGGGGGAGTGGTAGGGTTTGGAATTTTGCGACATTCTGCCAATAGTTTTCTTGATTTTTTGCAGTGAAAATCAAATCGTTTTCGCCGATGAGTGCTACGGAATAAAAATTGGTGCTATTGCAGGGGTGCGAAGTGATATTGTTGTATAAATAGTGCAATTCTTCGAGTTGATTTTCGCAGTTGCGGGCACTCATGTACTGTTGGCATTCGGTTAATTGCGAATTTCCGCCGCACATACGCGCATTGAATTTTTTGCGTGAAACTTCGTTCCACTTCGCGAGTGTATTGGCAAATACTGCTTCTGCTATGCCATATTCGTTGTGTATCGGTTGCGGAGTGCCGTTGATTGCAATGGTTTTTGTGAAGGTGTGGCGAAAGGGCGCGAGTATTTTTTGCGCTACCCACACGCCGAGCGACCATGCTATTACTGAAATTTCTTTGTAGGAAGAAAAATTAGGTGAAAAATTTTTGAAATCTTCTTCAAAATTTTGATAATCGTAAAACATATATACATCATAATCAGAGTGTTGTAAGTGATTTACGGCGTTGCAATCCATGCCCCAACCATTGAAAAAAAGAATACATCGTTCGGTTTTTGAGGGCGAAGGGAGTTTATGAATAATCATGAGCGAATAAAATTGCAAATTACGGATTAAAAGTATAGTTTTGCAAAAAAACGTAAAGAAAATGATTTACGAAAATTATTCGCTCAAAAAACACAACACATTTGGCATAGATTGTAGTGCGCGTTATTTTTTCGATTACGAAAACAATGCTGAATTGTACGATTTTTTGCGAAACGATTTTCAAAAAGACCTGCCATTTTTTGTGTTGGGAGGTGGCAGTAATGTGTTATTTACCAAAAATTTTGCGGGAACGATTATTCACAGCCGCAGTAAGGGAATTGAAATTGTGCGCGAAACGAGTAGTGATGTGCTGCTGCGCGTGGCTTCCGGCGAAGTGTGGGACGATTTTGTGGCGTGGGCGGTGGAGCACAATTTATATGGAATAGAGAATTTATCGCTCATTCCCGGTACGGTGGGTGCTTCGGCGGTGCAAAATATAGGTGCTTACGGCATGGAGGCGGCGCAAAGTATTGTGGCGGTGCGTGCGGTGAATGTGTTTACGCTTGAAGAACGAATTTTTTCGGCAGAAGAATGTGCCTTTGATTACCGCCATAGTGTGTTTAAAACCGAATGTGCCCGCAATTTTTGCATTACTTCGGTGGATTTTCGCTTGCGCAAACAGGGCGAATTGCTGCTCAATTATGGTGATTTGAAGGCGCGATTTGAACGCAGTGAAGAACAGAATTTGCAAACGCTGCGCCGCATAATTTGCGATATTCGCAATGAAAAATTACCCAATCCCGAAATTACGGGAAATGCAGGGAGTTTCTTTAAAAATCCGATTATTTCGCAGGAAGAATTTACGCAGTTGCAACAAAAATTTCCCAATGTGGTGTATTACCCTGCTGAAAACGGACAAGTAAAAATTGCCGCAGGCTGGTTGATTGAAAATGCCGGATTGAAAGGGTTTTGCGTGGGTGCTGCGCAGGTGCACACGCGGCAAGCACTTGTGTTGATAAACACCGGCACTGCTACAAGCGATGATATTATTGCGCTGGCGCAGGAAATTGAATACAGAGTATTTCAACAGTATGGTGTGAAAATTACACCCGAAGTATTGTACGTGTAGTTATTTGAGAATATTCACCAATTCCATATCGAATATCAGCGGCGTGTAAGGCGCAATGCGTTGTTGTGAATTTCCTTTTTCTCCGGCAGCGATTTTCGAGGGTGCCACAATAATTGCCCGACTGCCTTGTTTCATGCGTTGCACGGCTTCTGCCAAACAAGGAAATACATTCGGGTCGCTCACTTGAAACACCAACGGGTCGTTTTTTGTGTAGGTAGAATACAGCGGTTCGCCATTGATATAGGTAACTTTGTAGTGCAACACTACGGTATTTTTCGCGGTGGGCGAAGCACCGCTCCCGGCACGTTCTTGAATGAAATATAAACCCGAAACACTTGGTTTTGCGGCAGGATAATTGTGTTCAATGTAATCTGCTACCAAAAATTCTTCTTCTAATTTTTTATCGGCAAGTTGTTTTGCCATCGAAGTCAAAATTTCTTCTTCGGTGAAAATTTTCTCTAATTTTATTTCAAAACGCAATTTTTCGTGTTCTGCAAAACTATCTACAAAGGTGGTGTGCGGATTGATTTGCCGATAATAATCACGAGCATTGAATAAAAAACTCATACTATCGCCTTCCTGCATCATGGCGTAGGCGCGGTGTAGCGGTTGGTCGGTAGGAATAGGTTCTGCAAAAAAATCTTTGAACTGCGGAGCCACATCACGCGAATCGAAGAGCACCGAATCGCGGTCGTTGAACAAGCGAATTTGCAAAAAAAGCATGGTGCTATCGTGTGGAAATTTTCCGGAATTGGATTCTACACGATAGAGATATTCAAATCCGGCATCGCTTTTTTGATACTCGGTTTTTTTATTGCCGCAAGCATATAGTATTGCCAAAGCAACACCACACACATACAAAAGATTTTTATTCATGTTCCTAACCCCCCTATTTCCTAATTCCTATTTCCTAATTACTATTTATACATTGTTTTATAATAGTTTTCATATTCGCCCGAAACCACATTGTGCAACCATTCTTCGTTTGCCAAATACCAATCTACGGTTTTTTTCAACCCTTGTTCAAACGTTACCGAAGGTTTCCAGCCAAGTTTGCGCATCAATTTTGAGGAATCAATGGCATAGCGTTTGTCGTGTCCGGCGCGGTCGGTTACAAAGGTTATGAGTTGTGCCGATTCTCCTTCGGCTCTGCCCAATTTTTTGTCCATCACAGCGCAGAGGTATTTCACCAAATCGAGATTTGTCCATTCATTATTACCGCCAATGTTGTAGGTTTCGCCATCGGCAGCATTGTGAAAAATGGTATCAATTGCTCGTGCATGGTCTATTACGTAAAGCCAATCGCGAATATTGTCGCCTTTGCCATAAATCGGCAGTGGTTTTTTATTTTTTATGTTATTTATGCACAGCGGAATTAGTTTTTCGGGGAAATGATTTGGTCCGTAATTATTTGAGCAATTACTCACTACCACCGGCATTCCGTAGGTATTGTGATAGGCTCGTACAAAGTGGTCGGAACTCGCTTTTGCTGCCGAATAGGGGCTTTGCGGGTCATAGGGAGTGGTTTCGGTAAAATATCCTTCGCTGCCCAGCGAACCATACACTTCATCGGTGGAAATGTGATAAAATCGCTTGCCCGAAAAATCGTGTTTCCACGCATTTTTTGCCACATTCAAAAGTGTTACGGTGCCAAAAACATTGGTGCGTACAAAGGAAAATGGGTCGGTAATAGACCTATCTACGTGCGATTCGGCAGCAAGGTGAATCACACCATCGAAATTGTATTTTGCAAAAAGCGCGGTTACAAACTCACTATCGGCAATGTCGCCGTGTTCAAATACATAGTTCGGTGCACGTTCTATATCTTTCAAGTTTTCCAAATTGCCTGCGTAGGTAAGTAAATCTAAATTGACAATGGTGTAATTCGGGTATTCGCTTACAAATCTGCGCACCACGTGAGAGCCTATAAATCCGGCTCCGCCGGTAATTAATATTGTTTTTGACATGAGATATTGTTTAAATTTTTGAAAATTTGCTATATGTTATAATTTTTGTGCTTTTGCATCACGCACCGCTTTCATTTCGTTCATTATATCTTCATTGGTTAATAGAACGTTTTTAGGACTATTTTTAATGTATTTGTCCCAAAGAATTTGTTTTTGTATTGCAGTTTTCATTCTACTACATAGTACATTTTTTTCTCTGCAAAGATACGCTTTTTTTCTTACGGTTGCACCGCCTGCCTTTTCGAGCCACTCCAACTCGTTTTTTCTTCGCAATGGGAGGAAATTCAAATGTTTGTTCAAATGTTTGCGGCAGGGCTATATCTTTTATGTCGAGTTGCAGGGTGGTGCGTCCGTTGAAGGTATTGGTGGCGAGCGAAAAACACACATCAATTCCTTGTGCGAGTGAGTGATTTTGCAGTTGTGCCCACTTGTGCGCCATACCGAAAGCCACTCCTTCGGCGGCGGGAATGGTATCGAAAAAGAATTTTACGTGCGATTTGTCGTGCCCCATGGTGGTGGTTTTTTCGCTCACGGGCACATTGCGCAATACAAATACCGGTCGCATATTTTTGGGTCCGAAGGGTGCCAAACATTGTAAGTCTTCGTATAAATTCATGCTAACATCTTCGGGCGCGAGTTCGGCATCTATCAAAATGCTTGGTTGCAACTGTTCGGGCGTAATGCTGCGAGCCACCACCCGTTCAAATGTTTCTATAAATTCTTCTAAATTTTCTTTTTTTAAACTCAAACCGGCGGCGTATTTATGTCCGCCAAAGTTGGTGAGCAAGTGCGCACACTGCTCTATGGCGTTGTATAAATCGAATCCGTGCACCGAACGCGCCGAAGCGCAAATTACATCGCCTTCGCCGCAGAAAACCACCGATGGTTTGTAATAATGCTCCACAATGCGCGATGCCACAATTCCTATCACGCCTTTGTGCCACTGTGGTTCATACACCACGCAGGTAAATTTTTCGTTCGCAGGGTCTATTTGTGTAATATTATGAATGGCATTTTTGGTAATACTGCTGTCGATTTCTTTGCGTTCGCGATTAAAACTCTCAATTTCTTGACAAATTTCGTAGGCTTCGTGTGCGCTTTCGCTCAAAAGCAGTTCTACCACTGTTTTTGCGTGGCGTATGCGCCCGGCGGCATTAATGCGCGGACTGATTTTGAATACCACATCGGATACGGTGATTTTAGATTTGAACACACCGGCACTTTCCAAAATACTGCGTATGGCAAGGCTGGGTTTTTCCTGCATTTTCCACAAGCCATTGTACATAAAAATCCTGTTTTCGTTTATAATAGGCACCACATCGGCGGCTATGCTGAGTGCCAAAATGTCTAAATAGCAAAACAGATATTCTTTAAAGGGCAGGTGTTTGGTAATACATAGTGCTTGAATGAGTTTGAAACCCACGCCGCAGCCCGAAAGTTCTTTGAACGGATAGTTACAGTCTTTTTGTTTGGGATTCAAAATTGCCAAGGCATCGGGCAGGGTTTCGCCCACTTCGTGGTGGTCGCCCACTATTACGTCCATGCCGGCAGAACGTGCCTGCGCTATGCTTTCTATGGCTTTTATGCCGCAGTCGAGAGTTATAATCAAATCCACTTTGTGCTGTGCCGCCCATGCTATACCTTGCGAGGATACTCCGTAGCCTTCTTTTTCGCGGTCGGGAACGTAAAAGTGCAATTTTCCGCTGTGCACACGGCGTAAAAATGAATACATGATAGAAACTGCGGTAGTACCGTCCACATCGTAGTCGCCATACACCAAAATAGTTTGTTTTTTGTCTATCGCTTCGCCAATTCGCGCCACTGCTTTGTGCATATCTTTCATTAAAAACGGGTCGTAAATTTCGGAAAGCGATTGTTTTAAATTCAAAAATTTTCGTGCGTTTTCTTCTGTTTTTACATCACGTAATACAAGTAATTGCGCAATGATGGGCGAAATGTGGAGTTTTTGGGCTAAATCGCCAATGAGTATGCGAGCGTTTTGACACGGTTTTACCTGCCATCGGTGTTGTTTCATAATGATTTGTTGCTGATGTTGTGCTACGCAATAAAATCGAATTTTTGCGCGTGCAGTGATTGAGTAATTTCTTGCAAACTGTCGAATTTTCCTACATCAATCCAAAAATCATCGTTGTGTTCAAATGCTTGTATTTGCTGCGTTTGCGCCAAGCGCACGTACATATCAATAATGGAAAACGCACCTGTTTCGCTCATTAAATCGAAAATCTGCGGAGAAAGTATTTGTATGCCGCTGAATGCTTTTTGGTGCAGGTCGGCGTAGTGTTTGGGTCGAGCAAAAATTTGCTTTTTTGTTTCGCAATTTTCCCAGCCGCAGAGTTGATTTTCGGTATCGAAAAGTAAGTAGCGCGAAGTGTTTCGATTGCGCACGGCAAGTGTTGCCAGCGCATCTGAATTACAGTGATATTCGTACATGGTTGCTAAATCTATGCTGCTGATAATATCTACATTGAGTACTATGATGGGTTTTTCTCGATTGAAAAATTCCTGCGCTTTGAGCAGTCCGCCGCCGGTGTTCATAAGTTGCTCGCCTTCATCGGAAATGTGAAAGCGTACATCAAAATTGTGGCGTTGTACAAAATCTATGATTTGCTCCCCAAAGTGATGTACATTGATACTAATATCGGTAATGCCGTAGAATTTCAGTTTGCGAATAGCGTATTCGAGTAGGGTAATTCCTTCAATTTCCACTAAGGCTTTCGGCATGGTATCGGTCATAGGTTTGAGGCGCGAACCCAAACCTGCGGCAAATATCATTGCTTGCGTGCCTTTGAGAGTTTTCATATACGCTTTTATTGTTGTTGCAAAAGATTACGTGCTTCTTGGTTGGTAATTCGTTTTCCTACATAATACGGCACTACAAATGCTTCGCTCACGCCTTGATTTACAAGCACATTGCGGTATGCCATGGCTTCATCGAGCGTTCTGAAATTTCCAATGGTGTATTTGAAAAATCCGCCGTCAATTTCTTCAAAAGGAATTGCCGAAAGGTTGTATTGTTCTTTCAATCGCATAGCCATATTGCTGTTGAATTGTTGGAAGGCTGCTATTTGCACGCGATACACCAAGCCTTCGCGAGAAGTGGCAGGAGCGGCAGTGGCACGCACATCCATCACTTGTTGGTTTTGGTTTGCTTGCTGTGTTGTCGCTTGATTTTGTTGTGCATTTTGCTGTGCGTTTACTTGTTGGTCTATTGCCGAAACAGGTGGAATTACCGCAGTTTCGCTTGTTGTTTGACGGCTGTGTGCCGAAGGTTCGGTATCTTCAAATACTTCGGTTACTTCTTCCTCTACTTGGGGCGTAGGTTGCTGCTGCTGTACTGTGGTAGGAGTGTAGGTGGTAGGGTAGGGCACTTGTTGCGGTTGTGCATGTCGTCCGAATATGTATTTTACCCCTATACTTGGTGTAAACATCATATCTTTGAATCTTCTATTTTCTACCACATCGAGTTTTTTGGTGTTCACTATGTGTCCGGCAATGTCTAAATTCATGGAAAATGCAGGAGAAAAGCGGTATTCATAGCCAATTGCTAACGGAAAATCCAATTCGGTGGTTTTGCCCGATTGTGCTATTTTTTCACCAAAGTGAAATAACGTGGATTCAAAACCTATAAAGCCGATACCGGCGCGTAAGTAGGTAGAGTGAGGTGCGTTTTCTCCGGCACCGAGTGCGCCGGTAAGGTCGAATTTCAACTGTGCATTGTAAGTGTAATAGTGTGATTTGAAACTCAAATCTGCCGGTGCTTCGTTATCGAAATATTCTTTGTAGGCATAGAGTTCGCCGTAACTAACGTGTCCTTGTAAATCCAAGTAGGGTACTAATTGTTTTGATACCAACAAGCCCAATTGTCCTCGTGTGTTAGTAATTGTGGAAGAAATATCGCCAACGGCATAACTTGCGCCCATCTGTGCTCCTATGCCCCAACCTTGTGAAATCCAACTTTGTGCTTGCGCCGATTGGCTCGCAAAGCAACTTACTACTGCAACAACACATGAAGGTAAAAATATTCGTTTCATACACTATAATTTAGAATTTGCGTAAAAATAGGAATTTTTCGCAATTTCACAACCATACAATGCAGAAATATTACATTTTTACGATTTCTTCGAGTTCCAAACCGGTTAATTGTTTGACTTTTTTGAAAATAGAGAAGAGTACCACCACCATAATAATAGTGGCAGGAAGGGCTATTACGGGAAAACTTAACCCCAACATTCGGCTGTATTCTTCGTTAAATTCCGCAGTGCCGGTGGGGCTGTGCATAATAATTTTTGCCAACGCAAAATTCATAATTGCCGAAAAGAAAAACGATGCCGCTAAAAAATAGGACGAACGATTGATAGTTTTCTCAAATTCTGCTTGTGCGTGGTTTTCTTGCAGTTTTTCCTCGATTTTTTCCATATTCATCACTTCGGGATTGAAAAGGAGTTTTTTGAGCAGCGGAAAGCGCGTGCGCATACTTACCAACACTGCTACGCCTATAATAAAGGGAATAGAGGCTTCTTTGTAGGCAATCAGTTCGGTGGGAAGTTGAAATACGCCGATAATGCCGGTGAGTAAAATTCCCACGAAACCGAGAATGGAAATAAAATTGGTTTTTCGCTTGCCAAACCAATCGAGCAGAAAATACACCAACGGAAATAAGAGTGCTGCAATGAGAGCCGCCACCGCCATAGAGGTGGGAGAAGAAAATAGATTTTCGGGTAGAATACCCGCAGTTTGCAAACGACTTACTACGCGCTCAAAGCGATTGAGCACCAAAATAGGGATTACAATATTGAATACAATATTCCACAGCGGATTTTCCTTGTTTTTTTTTTGCATAATTTTTCTTGTATTTCGTGTCTTGTGTTTTGTTTCTATTAAAAGCGATTATTTGCAATACCATATATTCTTTTTGTCATTCCTGCGAAAGCAGGAAGCTTTCTTAAAACAATATGAGATTCCGCATCAAGTGCGGAATGACGGGTGCTTTTAGTTGTTTGTGCTATATTACGAATATTCAGTATTAAAAAAAGCCATCTGAAAAAATCAAACGGCTCTTTTTAAAATTTTATATGTTTTGCGTAGGTATATTAACGTTTGTGGCGACCTTCGTCAGACACAGTTAATTTTTTTCTGCCTTTTGCTCTACGTGAAGCCAAAACTCTGCGACCGTTTGCAGTGGACATTCTTTCTCGGAAACCGTGTTTGTTTCTTCTTTTGCGTTGTGAAGGTTGAAATGTTCTTTTCATTGTATTTAAACTTATTTGATACTACTTAAAAAATCGGATTGCAAAAATACTGCTTTTTTTGAAACTTACAAATATTGTGAGTGCTTTTTTCAAATTTTTTCGTCTTTATTCTATATGCCACGCTGCAAACGAAAATCCGCGCATACAATCGTGCAGTGTCATGCGTTTTTTTCCTTCTATTTGCACATCGGTGGGTTCTATAAATCCATCGGCAGTGGCTATGAGCATAGTGTGTTCGTTTACTACTAAGGTGCCGGGAGCAAGTGTGTGCTGTTCTTGAATATAATTTGCAAAAAAGATTTTGAATAACAATGCTTGCTCGCCATTGTGCAGTGTAGTCCACGCGCCGGGATAGGGCGAAAATCCACGAATGAAATCGTATATGGTTTTTGCAGAACTATTCCAATCAATCTTACAGGTTTCTTTATTGATTTTCGGCGCGGGTTTGAGTTCTATTCCTTGTGTAAGTGTGGATTGCTCCACTCCCGAAACACCGTGATTTTCTATTTCGCGCAGCGTTTGCACAAGTAATTCCGAGGCTGCGTGTTGTAAATTATCGTGCACAATTCCTGCGGTGTCGGTGGGGGCTATTGCAATTTCTTTTTGCAAAATTATTTTGCCCATATCAATTTCTTCGTTGATAAAAAAACTTGTAACGCCGGTAGTTTTTTCGCCGTGCACCACCGCCCAATTAATAGGTGCGGCTCCGCGATACTGCGGCAAAAGCGATGCGTGAATATTGATAGTGCCCAATCGCGGCAACTGCCACAGCACTTGGGGAAGCATGCGGAAGGCTATCACCACAATTACATCGGGCGCAAGCGCGGTGAGTTGTGCTATAAATTCGGGAGATTTCAAGCGTTCGGGTTGTAATACGGGCACATTGTGCGCCAGAGCACATTGCTTTACCGGCGATTGTGTGAGTTTGTGCCCGCGACCTGCCGGTTTATCTACCGATGTTACCACACCCACTACCGAAAATCCTTGTGAAATGAGGGTTTCCAACGGTTCTACCGCAAAATCGGGCGTGCCCATATATACTATATTCATAGTTGACTAATTATTAATTGGAAGCAAACAATAAAAAACTAACAATTGAAAACTATTTTCTACCCTTTGTTAAACACTTTTTGAATTTTTTGAAGAAAGGTTTTTGGTTTTTCTTCGTGTTCTTCGTAGTAACTATTGTAGCGATAGTTGGAACTATATCGGTATCCGTATCCGTATCCGTATCCGTATCCTTCGTGTATATCATTTGCCAATACACATAAATTATCTATTTTTTTCTCTCGGCGCACCCCTGCTATAAATTCAAGTGCACTTTTCGAAGTGTAATTTTGGCGAACTACGTATATGTTCAAATCGCTATTTTTCATAATACTGAGCGAGTCGGCTATCAGCCCGATAGGCGGTGTGTCGAGTATTATATAATCGTAGCCGGAATTTTTTATGTGGGTCATAAAATTGGCAAATCCTTCGCTTTCTATTAATTCCAAAGGATTGGGCGGAATGGTTCCCGAAAAAATAATATCGCAACCCGGTACGGTGGTAGTATTGAGAATATCTTCAAAACTCACTTTTCCTATCAAATAATCGGTTACACCCACAGTTTTGTTTATTCCCAAATATTTGTGTAAGGTTGGTTTGCGCAAATCAAGACCTACCACGAGTGTTTTTTTGTTGTTCATGGCTATAATTCCCGCCAAATTCAGTGCGCAGAAAGATTTTCCTTCGCCGCTCACGGTGGAAGTGAGTGCCAGAGTGTGGCAGCCGTCTTTTTGCTGAGAAAGGAAGAAGGAAAGATTGGTACGCGCGGTACGGAAACTTTCGGCAATAGACGATTTTGGGTGTTTTTTTACAATAATTCCGTTGCCGTATTTATTGTGAATAACAGAACCGAGCAGCGGAAGTCCGGTGCGTTCTTTCACCGCATCAATATTGGAAATAGTATCTTTCAAAAAGTCGCGAATGAGGTAGATGGCAATAGGAATAATAAATCCGAGTAGGAGTGCTATAAGCGCCACAACCGTTTTGCGTGGTGCGGTTTGTTTCACGTTGTCGAGTATGGCGTGGTCCACAAATCGCATATTGGGAATATTGGCGGCTTTGGTAATACCCACTTCGGCGCGTTTTTGCAGCAAAAAGTTGAATAAATTGTCGTTTAACTGAAATTTACGCTGAATAGAAATCATTTGTCGCTCGGTATTCGGCAGGCGTTCTATGTCGCGTTCTATGCGGGCAATTTCTCCATCTACGCTGCGCAATTCTATTTGCGTGCTTTCTATCATGTTTTTCACATTGTCGTTGAGCAACTGAATAGCGTTCGATATTTGTGAATTGATAATTTGCAAACTTGGGTGATTTTCTTTCGCGCTAAATTCTATGATTTGGCGTTCGCTGTATAGTTTGCTCAGTTGTGTTACCAGCGCATTGAGTGTTTGGTCTTGAATACCCACCACCGAAGGCACCACCATATCGTGGAAATCTTTGTCTTTGATACTTTTTTGTAAGTAATTGAAGTATTTGATTTTTGCTTGCAGTGCTATTTGTTTTGAGCGTTGCTCTTCCAAGCGTTTGAGTATTACCGTGCCTTCTTCGGAAATGTTGATAATACGGTTGTCGGCGCGGAAATTTTCCAAATTACTTTCGGCAAAGGCGAGTGAATCGGTAATGGTGGCAAGTTGCTCGTCTATAAAACGAATGGTGTTGAGCGATGTTTTCGATTTTTCGTTCATTTCGTTTTCTATGGCTATTTGAATGTGAGTGTTCAAAAATTCCACCATTTTTTCGGGCACATTGCCGCTCAGCGAAAGGTCTATAATAGAACTTCGTTTGGAATTTGCCACTGTATTAAGATTTTTTACGTAGTCATTCGTTAAATCATTGTAATTATTTACAATAAACGCATATCTGTTTCCCACGTGTAAACTGTCGGCAAAATTTTCTTTTTTGAGAAGGGTAAATTTATAGTCGGGGGTTTGGAATACTTCGCCGAAAAGCATTTTACGGCGTTCCACCGCATTGCGTGTACGCGGAATTTCTATGGTAAATTCGTTTGCCGAAAGTATGTGCACAAAGATTTTTTCGTTCAATCCCACATTGAGGTCATTGTTGGCTACGGTATCGGGCAGTAGTTGCACGGTGAAAGGGCTGTTATCGTAAATTTCTACATCGTGCACCACCCCATCGCTGAAATACGATACTTGAAAATCCAAGCGTTCGAGCGTTTGCCGCACTAAATTGTACGATGAAAGTATCACAATTTGATTGTCGATATTCTGACTTCGTCCGCCAAAGGAACCAAATTCTTGCATAATACTGCTCATGGAACCAAGCGCATCGTCTTTTTCGAGCAGCACCACTGAATTTCTCGTAGAAAAAATGCGGGTAGCGTAGCGCACATAAATAAAGGCTACAATCAAGCACGCCACTATGGATAGTGCAAACCAATACCAATGAGAGGTAATGAGGTAAATGTATTTTTTTATATCAATACTTTGTTCTTCTTGTTGTTCGTTTGTTTGTGTAGTCATGAAAAATTATCGTGAAATAGTGTATAAGAATGACATAGTAGTAACCAAGGTGGTAAGCCCCGCAAAAAAGAGCGAAAAGGTGGGCGAACTCATGCGAAACGCCTTCATTGACTGCGGATTTACTATTACCACATCGTTGGGGTAGAGGTAAAATTCTTTGCTTTTGAGTATGTTTTTATCGGTAAGGTCTATGGTGTAGGTTATGTTGTTTTTTCCATCGTTGCGAATAATGGTAATATTGCGTTTGTTGCCAAATTGCCCCACATCGCCAGCCATGGCAAGTGCTTCCAATACATTGATTTCGGGGCGGGCTACCACAAAACTACCGGGTCGATTGACCTCGCCCAATACCGAAATTTTATTGTTCAGTGATTTGAGAATTACCGTAGCATTTTTAAAAAACACATCTACTCTTTTTTGAATTACCTGCTCGGCTTGGTTTATGGTAAGTCCGCCTATGCTTACGGTATCTATCACAGGCAGGCGTATGGTGCCATCGTTGTTTATTGTGAAGCCTTTAAGTGAAATTTGCGCATCGCTTGCACCGGCAAGATTTGCATTATTATCTAAATTGAATAAATCATTGATGTCTTTATTGATACTCACTATGCGTACATACACAATATCGCCTATTTGCAATAGAGGTTCGGTATTTTGCTTGGGAAATACCAAAGAATCGCGAGTGCCCATGTTGCGCAAATACACCAAATCACGGTTCGATGTGCAACTGAAAAAACTAAGTGCACACAGCACTATGAGGCTGCTCGCAAGAGTTTTCGGCAGCAAAAATGTTGGTTTGAACATACAAGTTTATATATAAGAATATTCATATATTGAGAAAGAACGCGCAAAGATACATATTAATTGTAAATTGTAAATTGTAAATTGTAAATTATTTTGAATTTATCGTCATATTGATATATTTTCGTATGGGAATAGTGCAAAAAAAAATACTCATTACTCATTACTCATTACTCATTAATTTGTATGTTTGCCGAAATAAAATTTTAGAGTCAATGTCGAAAATAGCAGTTTTAGCATTCAGCGGAGGATTAGATACTTCGTATTGCGCAAAATATTATAGTAAAGAAGAGGGATTACACATTCATTCGGTGCTGGTAAATACCGGCGGTTTTTCGTCCGAAGAATTACATGAAATAGAACGCCGCGCTATGGCTTTGGGTGTTTCAAAACACGTGTGCTTGGATATTTCGCAGGAATATTACAAAAAATGTATTCGCTACATGATTTACGGAAATATTCTTAAAAACAATACCTATCCGCTTTCGGTGAGTTCCGAACGCATTTTTCAGGCTATGGCACTTGCAAAATACGCAAAAGAAGTGGGCGCAACCTGTATAATTCACGGAAGCACCGGTGCCGGCAACGACCAAGTGCGTTTCGATTTGGCTTTTCAGGTAATTTGCCCCGAAATTGAAATTATAACCCCCGTGCGCGATAAAAAATTGAGCCGCGAATATGAAATACAATATTTGAAAGATAATGGTATAGATTTTGATTTCAAAAAAGCGGAATATTCTATCAATCAAGGACTTTGGGGTACCAGCATAGGTGGAAAAGAAACGCTTCATTCATCGAAAACCATTCCCGAAACTGCCTATCCATCACAGTTGCAAAAACACGAAGAAGAGCGTATAGAATTGGAATTTGACAAAGGCGATTTGGTGGCTCTCGATGGCGTGATTTACAAAAATCCGCTCGAAATTATTCAAGTACTCAATAAACGTGCGGCGCAATTTGCCATTGGGCGCGGTATGCACGTGGGCGATACCATTATAGGTATCAAAGGTCGTGTGGCGTTTGAGGCGGCGGCTCCCATGATTATTATAAAAGCACATCATCAACTTGAAAAACATAATCTTACCAAATGGCAACTCTATTGGAAAGAACAACTTGCGAATTGGTACGGAATGTTGCTCCACGAAGCGCAATATCAAGAGCCGGTGATGCGTAATATTGAAAAATTTTTGAAAGATACCCAAGAGCACGTGAGCGGAAAAGTGTTTGTGAAACTCGCGCCTTATTATTTTGATGTGATAGGTATAGAATCGAAATACGACATGATGCAGGCGAAATTCGCCCAATACGGCGAAATGAACACCGCATTTTCGGGCGAAGATGTGAAGGGATTTACCAAAATTTTGGCAAATCAAATTAAATTATACAATTCGGTAGAGGATTAAATCTGCTCTATGAATGATTGTGCGGGAAACGAGCGAGGTTTGTACGAACACTACAAATTTGAAGTTGATAAAGGGCAAACAGCCTTGCGCGTAGATAAATTTTTGTGCGACAAACTCAATGATTTTTCGCGTAATAAAATTCAAGAAGCGGCGGAAAACGGACAACTTTTTGCCAACGGCAAGGCTATAAAATCGAACTACAAAGTAAAGCCGGGCGATGTTATTTCCATAGAAATGGCATTTCCCAAACAGGAAATTACCATAATTCCGCAGGATATTCCGCTCAATGTGCTGTATGAAGACGAGAGCGTGATGGTAATCAATAAAGCGGCAGGTATGGTGGTGCACCCCGGTTGTGGAAATTACAGCGGCACGCTGGTAAATGCCGTAGCGTGGCATTTGCGCGATACTATGCAATTTGAAGAAAACGACCCCCGACCCGGATTGGTACACCGCATAGATAAAGATACTTCGGGACTTTTGGTGCTTGCAAAAAACGAAGCGGCAAAAACGGCATTGGCATCGCAGTTTTTTCATAAAACGAGCGAACGCACTTACGTAGCCGTAGTGTGGGGAAGGCTCAAAGAACCCACCGGAACCATAACCGGCTACATGGGGCGCAGTCTTAAAGATAGAAAAATTCGCGCACTTTTTTCCGATGAAACCGGCGGAAAATGGTCGGTAACGCACTACAAAGTGTTGGAAGAATTGGGCTATGTGTCGGTGGTGGAGTGTAAATTGGAAACCGGCAGAACGCATCAAATCCGCGTGCATTTTAAATCCATAGGGCATCCGCTTTTCAACGATGAAACCTATGGCGGAAATCAAATTTTGCGCGGAACGACCTTTGCAAATTATAAGCAATTTGTGCAAAACTGTTTTGAACTATGCCCACGACAAGCACTGCACGCCAAAACGCTGGGCTTTAAACATCCCGTAACCGGTGAATATATGCAGTTCGATTCCGAAATTCCCGCTGATATGCAAGAATTGATGCGCCGCTGGCGAAATTATATAGCACAACGAGAAGTGTAGATACAAGACTAATAGATGTAAGACTTTTTGACTTATAGACTTGCTGGCTTTTAAACTTTTTCTAAAATAATTCTCTTAATTCTTAATTCTTAATTCTTAATTCTTAATTTTGTGCCGCAGTAGGTCGTTCTATCGCTCTCGGTAATGGGAGAGGAAAGTCCGGACAACACAGAGCATTGTGCTGTTGAAAGAACAGATGTGCGCGAGTGCATAGTATAGCAGAAGAAAATAACCGCCAAGCAATTGGTAAGGGTGAGAAGGTGGGGTAAGAGCCTACCGCTGCGGCAAGCGATTGAGGCAGGCGTGCTACTCACAAGTTGCAAGACCAAGTAAACCAACGCCTGAGGGCTGCTCGCCCAAGTTGGAGGGTAGGTTGCATTAGATAAATGATAGAAATCAAAATACGTTTTTTGATACAGAATCCGGCTTATAGACCTACTGTATTTTTTCTTAGTTATTAGTGCTTAGTTGTTAGAATAATTTTGCAAATAATCGTATATCTACTAACTGATAACTAAGTACTGCACACATTCATTTCGCACTGTGCGCAATTAAACGATAGGCGAAAACGGTGTTTGTTATCGGAAATATACACTTCCTGTGCGTTGGGAATGTTTTTGTTCGTGCGAGGGCAATTTCCGGTTTCAAATCGCAGGCAGTATTTGGTGGTCATGAGTGGAATTGCAGTGTTTTGTTCTATTTCAAATGCCGGTGCGGGATTTTCCACGCCGTGATGTTTGAAAAATTCTTGTGCTTTTTCGTTTGCGCAATTCAGACGCGTATCGTGCGGTAGGGGGTAGAGCAGCCCTTTGTTTCGACTACGCTCAACAATTGCAAAAGGAGGCGTGATAAAATTCTGCAAACGAATAGACTGCAATTTATTCAGTGTGCTGCGGCGCAGTTCGTTGAGTGCGGCAATGGGAATAAATAGCGGCTGCCGCCACGAAATTTCCACAGTGCGTATGGTAAATATGGTATCACCGCTTTTGCGCAACTGCGTGCGAACGCTTTCTTCCGCTTTTTCGGGATTTTTTGCTTGCTGCGCTTCGGTGTGCTCTTCTATGGTGGCGGAATTTCCGTAATCGTCATTCAGCGTGAGCGCGTAGCCGTGTTCCGTTTCGCAAAATAGTGCATCTACTTCTATGTGTCGGCAGTTTTCGCTTTGTTCTACCTGTTTATGAAAGTCTGCGGAGTAATTGCGCCATATTTGTGTACCGATAGGAATTGTGCTGTTTTGCGATAGTTCAATGTTGCCATTCTTTGCGGAATTAACGCGCACGCCCTGCAATTCGCCTTGAGAATCTATAAAACACAAGCCATCGCCATTGTGGAGGGTTTTAGCGGTTTCTATGCGCAGTGTTTTTCCTTGTAAAAATGCAACGTTTCCCAAATATTCACCGCGTGCTTTGGGTGTTTCTAAATCGGCAATGGTATTGCGCGGTTTTTCTATATAATAATCGGTAAAGGCACGGGCAAACGTTTTGTGAATATCGGGCGTGAACGAAACTGTTTCTACGCCCTGCGATGCACGGCGGTAGTGCAGATTTTTCGCAATTTCGGCATCAAGTATGCGGCGAAAATAGGCGGTGGTGTTTTTTACGTAGGCACTATCTTTGAGCCGCCCTTCAATTTTGAAACTTGTAACGCCCGCAGCCATGAGTTCGGGAATTTTATGTCCCAAGTGCAAATCCATAGGCGAAAGTGCGTAGGCTTCAAAACTTTCGCCCAAACCTTCCACTTTGTATTTATGGCGACACATTTGGCTGCACACACCGCGATTGCCGCTTCTGCCCTGTGCGTAGGCACTCAGGTAGCATTGTCCGCTGTAACACACGCACACTGCGCCATGCACAAAACATTCCAGTGCAATCTTTGTATTTGTGCGAATTTCTTGAATTTGCGTCAGTGAAAGTTCGCGAGCAAGCACCACCTGCGAAAATCCTACGGATTCCAAAAATTGTACTTTTTCTGCCGTGCGATTGTTGAGTTGCGTGCTGGCGTGGAGTGGAATAGGAGGGAGATTGCTCGCCAATAATCCCAAATCTTGAATAATGAGGGCATCGGCACCAATTTCGTGAAGTTGCCAACAGAGTTGTACGGCATCGTTTATTTCGTGGTCGAAAAGAATGGTGTTGAGCGCGACATACACTCGCGCATGAAACTGATGAGCGTAATCAATCAATCGGGCAATGTCGGCGAGTGAATTTGCCGCCGCAGCGCGCGCACCAAACGCCGCAGCACCTATATATACCGCATCGGCACCATGCTGAATGGCAGCCACACCGCAGTCGTAGTTTTTTGCCGGAGAAAGGAGTTCTATTTGCATAGTAGTATTCGGTAGCAAGTATTCAGTATTACGATTTGAGTACTCATTACTCAGTACTTACTACTTGATACTTTTTTTTGCATCAATTTTCGTTTTTGCAATTTGCCCGTTTTTATACACCACGTGGTATTGCAACTCGCCGCGAATGCCGTAGTGCTTGTAATCGCCGTGCCGCTCTCCGTGTTTGTAGGTTATTTCTTCTTTGAGCGGACCTTCTTTGTAGCGAATTGTCCATTTTCCTTCGGGAATACCGTTGTTGTACGAAAGTTCTCGTTCGCATGTTCCCGATTCGTTGTAATACTGCCACGTTCCGGTCATTTTTCCTTTATTGTATTCGCCAAAAATATTGGGTTTCCCGTTCATAAAGTAGGTTTTCGATGTTCCGTGAAAATCACCGTTTTGGTAATTTTTTTCGGATTGTACTATGCCGTTTAAGTTCCACATAGTAGCAGTTCCGTGATTTACGCCGTCTTTATATTCGGTATTGTACATTTGTTGCGTGGGTTTTTCTTCGTACCAACCCTGCCATGTGCCGGTCATTTTTCCCATATCGAAGTAGCCTACGGTTTGTAATTTTCCGTTGTCGAACCATTGTTCAAATTTTCCGTGTTCTTTATCGTTCACAAATTTTCCTTCGTGTTCTTTTTGTCCGTTTTCGTAGTAAAATGTCCATGTGCCGGTTTTTAGTCCTTGTGCGTAATCGCCTTCTTTCCACAGGTTTTTACTATCGTAGTACCATTTCCAATGTCCGGTTTTTAAACCTTTGTCGTAATCGCCGGTATTGCCCACGCCTTTGCCATCGGCTCGCCAATAAATCCACGTGCCTTGTTGTACATCATCGGCAAAGTAGCCTTCCATGTCTATTGCTTGTTTGGCATTGTTTTCGTGATACCACACTGCTTTTCCGTGTTTTTTGCCTGCTTTGTATTCTATGGTGGATGCGGGTTTCCCGTTTGCAAAAAATTGTTCCTGCACACCGTCCATTTTTCCGTTTTTGTAGCGCGAGCGCGTAATTACGGTGCCGTTTTCGTTCCACGTAGTCCACAGCGAATCGCGTGTATCGTTTTTCAAAAATCCTTGCACCTGCGGTTTTCCGCTTATAAACCACGCCTCATACGTTCCTTTTTGTGCATTGCGGCGTTCTTTCAATTTCCCGTTTTCGTAGTATTCCACCCAATCGCCCACTTTTTCACCGCGTTCATATTCGCCTTTCGATTGCTGTGCACCGTTTTCAAAATAACTTTCCCATTCGCCGGTCTTTAAACCGTCTTCGTAACGTCCTTTTTCTTTGAGATTTCCGTTTTGCCACGTATCTTCCCAATTTCCGTTACCATTGCGCACCATGCAAAATCCTTTTTGCAGGCAGTTGTTCCACAAAAAAGCAGTGTCGTTGCGATACATATATTCCACACGCACGCGGTTCCCTGTGGGGTAAAAATACTGCCACGCACTATCTTTGGCATTGTTTTTAAAATATCCTTCTATTTGCTTGTGTCCAATTTCGCTGTATTCGGTATAAATGCCGTTGAGCGCATTGAGTTTGTAGGTTGCCACAATTTTGGGTGAGCCATTCGGGTAAAATTCGGTGTTTTTTCCGTGCAATCGTCCGCGCATATATTCGGTTTCTTGGGTTTTTCGCCCCAACGAATCCCAATATTGCCACGTGCCGTGTTCGTTGCCATCGAGCATATAGCCTTTGCCGGCAATTTTGCCGTTGCGCCAATACACTTTTACGGTGTCTTGCCCAAAAAGTGTAGAACATGAGAAAAGTGCCACACACACACATACACACATTCGCACTATTTTCTGTTTATTCATATATATCAGTAATTAGTAGTTAGTAATTAGTACTGAGTACTTGATACTTTGTACTCATATCTTGTGTTTAATTGATAATCTTATCCACACAATTCAGCGAAATTTCGGTTTCGTAACCTCTGCTTTGCCCAAAAAGAATGAGTTTTGATTTGCGTTGATATTCATCGTCTATATTTAGTGATTTATTTTTTCGTTCCAATTGTTCGTAAATCATGCCTTCGTAGTCCACCGTAGAGAAGAAAGCGTCCATTGCTGCATTGATTTCTTCTTCGGAGTAGCCTTTGAGTTTCAAATTGAAACGAATTTTTACGCGACCCCATTTGTTGTAATAATATTTTCCGCGAATAAAGGCTTGAATGTAGCGCGAATCTTGTATAAATCCGTTTCCTTTGAGTTTTTCTACAATTTCATTGCTTTTTTTTGTGTCAATTCCCCAATTATAGAGTTTTTTGCGCACGTCCGATTCGCAGCGTTCCATTTTACTGCAATACGACATCAATTTTTCGAGTGCTTTTTGAGGGGGGAGTATTCGTTTATTCATAATCTTAAATTTTAGTATAGTTTTAGAAAAGTTTCAAGCGTTGCAATATACTATAAATTGCAATTCTGCGAGCGGTTTTATATGAGATTTTCTATAAAACGTGTAAATGGGCATTTTATTGAGTTGCGCAACCTATTTTTGAAAAAGCGGTGCCGTTTTACAAATTTCCCACATCACCATGCCGAATGTAACCGCTACGTTGAAAGAATGTTTGGTGCCGAATTGCGGAATTTCTATGCAGGCATCACATTCTGCCATTACTTCATGGCTCACGCCAAATACTTCGTTGCCCATTACAAGAGCAATTTTTTCTTCGGCTTGTAGTTTGAAATGTTGCAAAAAAATACTTCCCTGCGCTTGTTCTACGGCAATAATTCGGTAGCCCTGTTGTTTCAATTCGCGCACTTGCACCACAGTACTTTGCGCGTAAGCCCACGGCACCGAAAGTTGCGCTCCGAGTGCAGTTTTTTGAATATCTTTATTGGGCGGTGTGGCGGTAATGCCGCATAAATATACTTGTGCCACCAAAAACGCATCGGAGGTGCGAAACACCGAACCCACATTATTGGCACTGCGCACATTGTCGAGTACCACCACTATGGGCATTTTGGGGCTTTCTTTGTATTCTTCAATGGATTTTCTGCCCAATTCTTCGCTTCCCAATTTTTGAAATTCCGAGTGCATACCTACCTAATATAATAACTAAATAATTGAATAACTGAAAATGATAAAATGCTCCGCTGATAAATTTTTTATCTCTATTTATCAATGTTTATCTGTGTAGCATAGTCCACTGAATTGTTCTATCAATACCTTCTTTTACGGTAATTTTGGGGGCGTATCCCAGCAATTTCCGTGCTTTATCTATAGACGCGCAGGAATGGAGTATGTCGCCTTTACGCACGGCGGTATAGTGTGGTTGTATTGCTGCAATTTCGGGGTCAAATTCCGACAGTTTTTCTATCATATACTGCGTGAGCGTGGTTAAATCTATGGAATCGCCGCAGGCAATGTTGATGTGTTCGTGCAAAGCATCAAATTCGGCGGTGGCGGCGAGAATATTGGCATTCACCACATTTTCCACGTAGGTAAAATCGCGCGACTGCTTGCCATCGCCGTAAATTTGCGGAGCCTTGTGTTCGCGCAGGAGCGCAATAAATTTGGGAATAACCGCAGCATACACTCCTTCGGGATTTTGGTAGGGTCCGAATACATTGAAATAACATAAACCTATGGTTTTGATGCCGTAGGTTCGCGAAAATACTTCGGCAAACAAATCGTTTGCCTGCTTGGTAACGGCGTAGGGCGACAGCAAATGTCCTTTGCGTGTTTCTACTTTTGGTGAATAATCGGCATCGCCGTAGGTACTCGAAGAACTTGCGTAAATAAATCGTTCTACGCCGGCATTTTTTGCCGCAGTGAGCATATTCACAAATCCCATAATATTGATTTCGGCAGTGGGTATGGGATTTTCTATACTTCGCGGCACCGAACCCAGCGCAGCCTCGTGATACACTATGTGCGCCCCCTTCACCACTTCTTCGCAGATAGCCATATCGCGAATGTCGCCTTCCACAAAGGTAAATCGAGGATTGTTCAAAAATCGCGCAATATTTGCTTTGAACCCCGTGAGTAAATTATCAAGACACAGCACTTCGTTGCCAAGCGCAAGCAGAGCCTCTATCAGGTTTGAACCTATAAATCCCGCTCCGCCGGTAACTACTATGCGTTTATTGTGTAATGCTTGCATTAGGTATATTTTTTAGATTGCTTCGCTTGCGCTCGCAATGACGCTCTTTCGTTTGTTTTTACGCACTTTACATATTTTCTCGTCATTGCGAACGCAGAGAGGCAATCCAATGAGCACATTATCGTATTAGCATATTGATTTACTTCGCATAATTCACCGCGCGAGTTTCGCGGATTACGGTAATTTTTACTTGACCGGGGTAGGTCATTTCTTCCTGTATGCGTTTTGCTATGTTCATTGAAAGTATTTCGGTTTCGCTATCGCTTACTTTTTCGGCACCCACTATTACGCGCAATTCGCGTCCGGCTTGAATAGCGTATGTTTTGAGCACACCATTGTACGAAAGTGCTATGTTTTCCAAATCTTTCAATCGTTTAATGTAGGATTCCACAATTTCGCGGCGAGCACCGGGTCGAGCACCCGAAATAGCATCGCACACTTGCACTATGGGCGCAATGAGGGTTTCCATTTCCATTTCCTCGTGGTGAGCACCTATGGCATTGCAAATATCGGGGCGTTCTTTGTATTTTTCGGCTAAGCGCATACCCGAAAGTGCGTGTGGCAATTCATCGTCTTCTTCCACCACTTTTCCTATATCGTGGAGCAAACCGGCGCGTTTTGCCGATTTTGCATTCAGTCCGAGTTCGGCAGCCATTATGCCGCAAAGTTTCGCGGTTTCTTTGGAGTGTTGCAAAAGGTTTTGACCGTATGAAGAACGGTATTTCATGCGACCAATGTAGCGGATAAGTTCGGGGTGAAGTCCGTGAATCCCCAAGTCTATGGTTACTCGTTTTCCGGTTTCTATAATTTCTTCTTCCACTTGTTTGCGGGTTTTTTCCACCACTTCTTCAATTCGCGCAGGGTGAATGCGACCATCGGTAACTAATTGGTGGAGGGCAAGGCGGGCAATTTCGCGGCGCACCGGGTCGAAACCCGAAAGAATAATGGCTTCGGGGGTGTCGTCCACCACTATTTCTATGCCTGTGGCGGCTTCCAGCGCACGAATATTTCGTCCTTCGCGACCTATAATGCGACCTTTTACCTCATCGTTTTCTATGTGGAAAATCGATACGGAATTTTCGGCAACGTGTTCTGTTGCAGTGCGTTGAATGGTTTGCACCACTATTTTTTTTGCTTCTTTGTTGGCGGTCATTTTTGCCTCTTCCATAATTTCGTTAATCAAGGCAAGTGCTTCGGTTTTTGCTTCGGCTTTGAGTGAATCCACAAGTTGTTCTTTTGCTTGACTTGCCGAAAGCCCCGAAATAGTTTCCAACTGCTCTACTTGGCGGCGATGCGCTTTTTCTAATTCTTCGGCTTTGCGCTCGGCTATTTGCAACTGTGCGTTGAGGTGTTCTTTTTGATTTTCCACTTCTTTTTGCTTGCGTTGCAGGTCTTCTTGTTTTTGGCGCAGGCTGTTTTCCTGTTGTTTAATGCGATTTTCTTCTTGCGCTACTTTTTGATTGCGAGCCTGCACTGCTTTTTCGTGTTCGCTTTTGAGTTGCAAAAAGTTTTCTTTCGCTTGCAGCATTTTTTCTTTTTTAATCACCTCTGCCTCTTTTTCGGCTTCGGTAAGTAGCGAATTTGCTTTGTTTTTGAATACTGATTTTTGAATCAGAAAGGCTCCCGCACCTCCTGCGAGCACGCCTACTACGGTAAAAATAATTGTTGTTATCTCCATTGTGTGTTGTAGATTTTGTAGTTAATAGTATATATATAGGTATAAAAAAACTCGCGTACTTCCTTAAATCGTAGAAAACCCGATAAGACAGGTTTTGGAGGGATAATTACCGCTAAAATCCTCATTCACTTTGCAGAAATTCTTACGAATTTTTGAGGCTCGATATTAGTAATTGTTACTTGCTCCGGTATTGTGTAAATGTTGAGTTTTCACAGCAATTAAGAAAATAGCACGAGTATGTCGGTTCTTGTTTGTTTTTTTATTGATTTGTTTTTATAAATTCATCAAGTTCTTCACAAATTTTTTCCAATGTCGCAGTCGATGTTGTATGTGCAGTATGTTGTTCCAATTCTATTATTTTATGAGCAAATTGCAAGGCTACCATTGCCAAAAAATCCTGATTATCGTTTTTATTGCCAAATCGACTTTCAAATTTTTTTGCCAAATCATTAATTCGTTCCGCAGATTTACGAAACTTTTCTTCATCGCTCCATTCTACTTTTAAAGGGTAGCTGCGGTCAAGAATTTTTAATGTTATGGATAGTTTTTCGTTTTCGCTCATCGTAATAGTGCTATACATTCATCAACTTCTCGTACAAGTTCTTCTATGCGTTTTTTTGCTTCGCCGGCATCGCTTTGTGAACCTATCACTGCTTGTGCCGTGTGCAATTCCGCATAGTTGCGTTGTAAGTCGTCAATCGTTTTTTTATTTTGTTCTAATTCTTTTTGTAATGTGTTATTTGTTGCTTGTAATGTTTCATTCTTCTCTTTCAGCGCACGATACATCAATAGCACTGAGGCTATTTGTTGTTGTAATTTATCAAGCATTGCTTCGTTCATTATTTCTCAATGTATATCGTTCGCTAAAATTAGTACAAAAGTAGTAGAATAAAAATACTTTTACAAGAGAAAGGAAGTTTTTTTACATTTTTTTTTGTTTTCGTAAAAACTACACCACACATGGAACTACAACGCATAGAACATAAAATTTACGAATTGCGAGGTCAAAATGTAATGCTCGATTTTGATATTGCCGAATTATATGAAGTGGAAACAAAACGGCTCAACGAAGCCGTTCACCGTAATAGTGAACGTTTTCCGCCGCGATTTATGTTTCGACTTTCGCAAGAAGAATGGAAAACTATGCGGTCGCAATTTGCGACCGCATATAATCAACGAAAACGCAATACAATATTTGCTCAATAAAGACCGCATAGAAACAGAACAAAAAAATCGTAAAAGAATAGGTTTTGGAGTACGCAATGAGTAGTATTTTCTTAATTGAAAATAACTCTCCACTATCCACTCTCAATTTTCAATTTTCAACTCTCCACTAACTATAAGCCTTGCAGGTTTTTTTGCAAAAAAAATGAAATTTTTTTTGCGTTTTGTGTTGGTAATCAGAAAAATATATTGTACATTGCACTGAATTTTTCTCATTTGTATCATGCACACACCACGCAAAAATCAAGAAAATGAGAAAAGATAAGGACTTCGCACGTTTTTAAACTTAAATACCTCACTAATACCTTATTGTTATGAAAAAGAGATTTGTACTATCAATTTTTTTCGTGCTTTCGTGTTTATTCACTTTTGCACAAACTACACTAACCTGCTCGAACGGAACTTCGCAACGGCAAACTTCTACCGCAGGCTACGACTATGAACTTTGGAGCCAAGACGGAGCCGGAACTGCCTCGATGACCGTGAATGGAAACACCACCAACGGTGGTACTTTTGAGTGTACCTGGTCGAAAACGATTAATATGCTCGCTCGCTCAGGAAAACGCTGGGGAACGAACTCTACCACTACGGTACAAAACGTGGGAACGGTATCCTGTGAATTTGAAGTAGAGTGGAGTTCTACCGACAATGTAAAATATGTGAGCGTATATGGTTGGGGTTATTACGACCAAAAAGATATACCAAGTGGATTTATTAATGAAATTGAGTACTATATAGTACAAGACCGTGGTAGTTACAATCCTTGTGGTTCGGGTGCAACCAAAAAAGGTTCAGCAACTATTGATGGTATCGACTATGATTTTTATACCACCGACCGTATTAATCAACCTTGTCTTTCGGGGAATAAAACATTTAAACAATATTGGAGTCTTCCAAGTAAAACAAGCCAACATCGCACCAAAGGAACGATTTCGATTTCCAAACACTTTGAGGCGTGGGCAAAATGCGGTATGCCAATGGGGAAACTCTATGAAATTGCTTCGGTAAAAATTGAGTCGTACACCGGTAATAATAGTAATGCAAGTGGTTCGGCAAAAGTAAAGAAAAATCTCTTGATTTTTGGTGAAACAGGTCCGGCACTTACCGTGAATGTTTCTCCTTCTGCCGGAGGAGCAGTTACAGCCTCGGCAAATCCACCCTATACCAAAGGGCAAACGGTTACGCTTACCGCAAAAGCAAATACTGGCTGGGCATTTGACGGATGGAGCGGCGATGCAAGCGGTACTTCTACCACTGCAAGTGTAACTATGAGTGCCGATAAAACGGTAACGGCAAAATTTAAACTCACCGGTGATAGCGATGTGAATTTGATAAAAGACGGTAACTTTCCCGGTTCTTCACTCACCACGAATTGGAGCCTCAATACGGGAACGAATTATGGCGGTTCTACGGCAACGTCTTCGGTGTCGAACGGAAAAGCAACGATTAACGTTACAAAGGTGGGTTCCAATGTATGGGAACCACAACTGCAACAGCAGAACGTGGCTTTGGAAAAAGGCTATAAGTATCGACTGACCTTTACGGCGCAAGCCACGGCTGCGCGGAAATTGGACGTAACATTTGAAAAAGCAGTGGACCCATGGACGGGTTATGCAAGTAAAACTTTCGACCTCACCACTACGGCAAGCACGTACACTTTTGAATTTGAAATGAAAGATGCCACCGACCTTGCGGCAAATTTATCGTTTCAACTTGGAGCGGCGGCAATAGGCGTTACGCTGAGTGATATAAAATTGGTATATATAGCAAATTTTACATCTACCGAAAAAGTAACGCTCACGCTTGACCCCAATAGCGGCACGGTAACACCCACAAGTATAGAAGTGATTAAAGGTGCTGTCGTAGGCACACTACCCACGCCTACGCGCACGGGATATATTTTTGACGCTTGGAAAATAGGAAGTACTGCTATTGATGCTACCTACGTACTCAATGCTGCTGCTACTGCCGTAGCCCAATGGGCGGCGCAGGTAACGCTTACGCTCGATGCCAATGGCGGAACTGTAACACCAGCATCTATAAGCGTAAAATCGGGAACAGCAGTGGGCACACTACCTACACCTACGCGCACGGGATATATTTTTGACGGTTGGAAAGTGGGCACTGCCATCATAACAAGCACCTACGCACCAACTGCCAATGCTACGGCAATAGCACAATGGGTAACGCCGGTAACGCTCACCCTTGATGCTAATGGCGGAACACTGAGCCAAACAATTATAAGCGTGGCACCCGGAACCGCAGTAGGCACACTGCCTACACCCACACGCACCGGTTACGATTTCGATGGTTGGAAAGTAAATGGTACGGTAATTACGGCTGCCTACGTGCTCACTGCCAACGAAACTGCTACGGCAGCATGGAGCGTGAGTACCGAAAATTTAATTAAAAACGGAACATTCAGCGGCACTACGAATTGGGCAGTGCAAAATGGAAACAGTTCCGCTGCCACTATTTCGGCAGCGAACAATGCACTCACCGTGAACATTACCGCACTTGGTAAAGATTTGTGGGAACCGCAATTTGTGCAAAAAAATGTGAGCCTTATAAAAGGGCAAAAATACATATTCTCCTTCGATGCGCAGGCGGTAGATACCCGCACTATGGACGTAATGTTTCAAAAAGCATCGGCTAATTACGACACTTATTGGAGTAGCAATGTGGCACTCACTACTACCATGCAATCGTTTTCCTACACATTTGAAATGACTTACGATAGCGACAATGCTACGCAGTTGGCGTTTAACTTAGGAAGTTCGTTGAACAATGTAATTCTCCAAAATGTGAAACTCCGCTTTGCTCCCGAAGACGAACCGCTTGATTTTACTGCACTCAACGCAGCAATTACCGCAGCAACTACAGCGAAAACTACCGCAAGCGGAAAGGCGGCAAACTCTAATTCTTGTGAAAATGGCGGAAAATACCCTGCCGCAGCCGTAAGCACCCTTGCCGGAGCAGTATCAACAATAGAAACTGCCATTATTACCGCGCAAGGAAAACTTACTGCTACCACCCAAGCCGATATTGATGCCGCTGTTACAGTACTGAATACTGCCTCAGGAACGCTCAATACTGCCATAGCAACTTTCAATGGTACGGAAATTTCGCGCACCGAAACTGCGCTGAGCACAGCAATTATCAATGCAAACGCTAAATATACCAATAGCGCAGGTCAGGAAGGTTTGCAAGAAGGACAATATATAATAGGTGCGCGAGCAACGTTCAAAACTGCCATAGAAAAAGCCGAAGCGGTGCTTGCCAATACATGCGGTGCTCAATCAACGCTTGACGATGCTGCGAGCGCACTTGCTACTGCCGAAGAAATATTTACCAATGCGCGAGAGGTACTTGATTTTTCAACGCTTGAAACCGCAATACAAAGTGCAACTACCGATTATAATGCTGTGCTTACAAAAGTAACACCTGCAAATTCCTGTGCAAACGGCGGTGCATACACCGTAGCCGGCGGAGCGCAACTTTCGCAAGATGTAATACTTATGAATACTGCTATTACTACGGCACAAGGCAAACTCACTTCCGCGCTTACCCAAGCCGAAATTGCTGCCGCAGTTACCGCACTCAATGCTGCAAAAGCAGACCTTGCTACGGCACTTGCGAATTTTGAACTCACGAAAATCAACCGCAGTAACGAAGAAACGCTCGCTACTGCCGTGAGCAATGCAAACACAAAATATACCAACACTGCAAATCAGGAAGGCACAAGCGTAGGGCAATATATAGTAGGTTCGCGAGCAACGTTCAAAACCGCCATAGAAAAAGCCGAAACGGTGATAGCAAATAAATGTTTGGCACAAGCCGATATTATAACTGCCATAGCAGCCCTTGCAAGTGCCGAAGATACCTTCGATAAAGCGAAAGTAGTGGCAAATCCTGTAAATACCGCTTTGTTGGAGGCTGCAATTAGTGTTGCTGCCGATGCTAAAAATGCGGCTCCTTCTATTGCAAGTTTAAGTAATGATTTTTCGTGTCAAAAAGGAGGAAAATATCCTCATGCAGAAGTGCTTATATTTGGAACAGCAATAAATAACCTGACTGCTGCAATTACTACGGCACAAGGATTTCTAACATCTGATTCGCAAAGTGCAATAGATGCCGCTACGCAAACATTGAATGGCGCGAAAGGAAGTTTTGACAACGCCGTGAGTACATTCAATAATTCAGAAATTGTGCGCAACGAAGAAGCACTCATTGATGCAATTGCTGCTGCAAACAAAACACTTTCCGCTGCAAGCGATGAAGAATATAGTGCGGAATCGAAAACTGCACTCGCGAGTGCAATAGCCGCTGCACAAGCAGTAGTAACCAATAAATGCTTGGCGCAAACGGATATTACCGCTGCACTTGCACCACTTGCCGCTGCTGTGCAAACATTTGAAGATAGTAAAATAATAATAGTGCCGGTAGATACCAAAGTGCTTGAAGATGCCATTGCCGCAGCGCAAAAAGTACATGATGCCGCAAAAACAGACGGTAGTCATGGTTCGTATCCAGCAGCGCAAAAATATTTGTTGAGTGCGTATATTCAAGCGGGCAAAATCAAACTTACCGAAAAATTAACGCAAGAAGAAGTGAATAGTGTGGCTGACGAAATCAATGAAGCCGTAATAGCATTTGAACTCACAAAAATCAGCGTTTCTACTACTGCCCTCGATGCCAAAATCAGCGATGCTGAAACATTGGTGCAATCTACCATAGGTAGCGAAGCCGGCGAATATCCGCAAAGTGCAAAAACAGCCCTCGAAGATGCCATTGCAGTAGCAAAACAAGTGCAAACAAGCGATGAACGCACCGATGTTTCCGTAGCCCAAGCGGTGGAAGATTTGGAAACTGCTATGAGTAACTTCCGTAAAGCACAAATTGTGTTGAATAAAAAATTCTTGGAAGATGCCATAACAGCAGCAAAACAAACGCAAAGTTCTACTGCCGGTAACATAGGAACAGGTGTGGGGCAATATCCGCAAGCGGCAGCAAACACATTTGCACAAGCAATTAGCGATGCAGAAACTGCGCTTGCTACGGTAACGAAAAATGCCGATGTAGCCGTTGCCGTAAAAACGCTCGATGATGCTCGCAGTGCATACTTGGGTTCTACAAATGGTAAAAACGACCAGCCGCTGAAAGATGCTATTGCCGATGCACAAAAAGTGCTTGGTGATGCCATAGCCGCCGGTAAAATAGGCGAAGATGCCGAACAACACCCACAAGCGGCTGCCAACGATTTGCAAAAAGCAATAGACGATGCGCAAACTGCACTCGCGAGTGCCACCACGCAAAGCGAGATTGTTACTGCAATCAACAATTTAGATAAAGCCGTGAGTGATTTCAATAAAACTGTGAACACGGTGGATTATGCCGTACTGAACGATGCAATTTCGACAGCACAAGCGAAGGCAAAACCTGCGAACTCTTGTGAAAATGGCGGAAAATATCCTGCAAATGCAGTGAATACGCTCACAAGTGCAATTGCTACCGCGCAAAGTTCTCTTACTGCCAAAAATCAAACAGTGATTACGAATGCAGCAACCGTACTCAACGGAAAAATTACAGATTTCAACAATGCGGAAATCAATCGTAGTAACGAAACAACTTTGGCAGATGCTATTGCAGTAGCAGATTTAAAACGCAGCACTGCAAATCCGGGTACTGCCAACGGACAATATCCGCAAGCCGCGATTGACGAATTTGCACAAAAAATTGCCGCAGCCCAAGCAGTGGTAGATAATAAATGTTTGGCACAAACAGATATTACTACTGCAATCAACAATCTTGCAACTGCAACCGAAACTTTCGACAACGCAAAAGTGGTAATAACTCCTCTCAACACAACTTCACTCGACAATGCAATTACTGCTGCAAATGCTGCAAAAACCACAGCAAATGCTAAAACAACAAGTAGTAATTCCTGCGCCAATGGCGGAAAATATCCTGTAAGTGCGCTAAGCACTCTTGCTGATGCGCTAAGTACGCTGCAAACAGCAATTACTACTGCACAAGGAAAACTAACATCGGCAACTACGCAAGAAGAAATTGAGGCGGCGGCTACTACATTGAACAATGCCGTTACTACACTGAACGGAGCAGTTACTACCTTCAATGTTACGGAAATCAATCGCAGTGCCGAAACTGCACTTGCTACTGCAATTAGCAATGCAAATGCAAAATACACCAACTCCGCAGGAAAAGAAGGTGTGGCGGACGGACAATATATAGTAGGTTCGCGAGCAACGTTTAAAACTGTCATAGAAACTGCCGAAGGCATACTTGCTGATAAATGCGGCGCACAAAGTAGTCTTGACGAGGCAAAAACCGCACTTGCTGTTGCCGAAGAAAAATTCGATAAAGCGAAAGTGGTGGTAGATAAATCAGCCTTGATTGCTCTTATCAACGAAGTTACCAATCTATATTCTTCTTCGGAAGAAGTGCCTGTGGGTAATTACCAAGTAGGTTCAAAAGCACTCTTGCTTGCTGCTATGCAAACTGCCAACGGCGTAAAAAATGCTGCAAACCTTACCCCAGCCGATGTGAATAAGGCAGTGGAAGACCTTGCTGCTGCTCGTGAAATATTCTTGAACGCAACTGTTACGCTCGATAAAGAAGTTTTGACCAAAGCAATAAGCGATGCCATGACCGAATTGCAAAAATCGAATGGTAACATTGGTGCGCAACCGGGAAATTATCCGCAATCGGCAGTATCGGCACTTTTGAATGCTATAAACGAAGCGAGCGATGTGCTTACAAGTGCAACTACACAAACTGAACTTACTACTGCCGCTGAAAATTTACAAAATGCAGTGAAACAATTTGGCGATGCACAAATTTCTGCTACCATTGACGACCAAGCCTTGCGCGATTTACTTGCTTCTGCCGATAATCACATTAACGCCGCAAAATTGTATATTCAGTGTAATGGTGCCGGCTACTCCGGCGAAGAACACACTGCGCTGAAAATAGCAGTAAAAAAAGCAAAAGAAGACCTTGGAAAAGCCACTACACAGGCGGAAATCGACAATATTCTTACCAACTTACTGCCTCGCCACGAAAGTTTTGTTAATTCGTGGACAGAAGATAATTGTAATACCGCAGTGAGCATGGTGAATGAAGAGGCTGTGCGCGTGTATCCTACGCTTACAACTTCGCTTGTTTCCGTAAGTGCCGAAACTGCAATTCGTTCCATTGTAATTGTTTCTGCTCGCGGCGCAGTAGTTTCGGCAGAAAGCCTGAATACTACCCAAACCGTAGTGAATGTGGTACATTTGGCACAAGGAACATACGTAGTGCAAGTAACCTTGCGTAACGGCACGGTGGAAACGCACACCATTATTAAACAGTAAACACTATGAAACAGCAGTGAACGCACCGTTGATATTGAAAAAAGAGGTTGTTCTCGCAAGGAGAGTAACCTCTTTTTTTGAACCTATAAATTGACAATAAAAATTAATAATTAATTATAGTTTTTTAGAAAAAATATGTATTTTTGTGTCGAATTATTAATATAGTAATCAAAATACAAAAAAACAGATAGTATGAATAGTTTAATTATTCCACCAAATTACAAGTCGCCTTTGAACTTAAAACAAACCGAACAGGCGATTAAATTAATAAAAGATAGTTTTGAACGTAACATTACCTCCGAATTGCGTTTGCGCCGTGTTACCGCGCCGCTTTTTGTACTCAAAGGCACCGGTATCAACGATGACCTGAACGGAACGGAGCGCAAAGTAACCTTTCCTGTGAAAGCACTTGGCGACCAACAAGCCGAAGTGGTAAATTCACTTGCAAAATGGAAACGTATGGCTCTCGCTGAATACGAAATTGCTCCGGGTTACGGTGTGCTTACCGATATGAATGCAATTCGCCCCGATGAGGATTTGGATAATCTACACTCAATTTATGTGGACCAATGGGATTGGGAACGCAGCATTACCGCCGAAAATCGTAATATTGATTTTTTGAAAACCATAGTGCGCAAAATTTATGAAGTGCTCAAACGCACCGAATTTATTGTTTCTGAAAATTATCCGCAAATTCAACAAGTTCTTCCCGAAGAAATCACCTTTATTCACTCCGAAGATTTGCTCAAACTGTATCCGAATAAAACGCCGAAAGAACGCGAAGCAGAAGTGTGTAAACAACACAAAGCAGTGTTTGTAATCGGTATTGGTTCGGTACTTGCAAATGGCGAAAAACACGATGGTCGCGCTCCCGATTACGATGATTGGAGCACCCCAACAGGCGATGGACACGTGGGATTGAACGGCGATATTTTACTCTGGAACGATGTACTTGGTATTCCCTACGAAATTTCGTCAATGGGTATTCGCGTAGATGCCAAAGCAATGGAAGCGCAGTTGAGAATAGAACATGCCGAAGACCGTAAAAATTTACTCTTCCACAAAAAACTTTTGAATGGTGAATTACCACTTTCAATCGGTGGCGGTATCGGTCAAAGCCGTATTTGTATGTACCTTTTGCGCAAAGCGCACATTGGCGAAGTGCAAAGCAGTTTGTGGGACGAAGAAACCAAACAAGGTTGTAAAAAACACAATATTCAGTTGATATAATTTGTTGTTATATATAGTTTTCGGAACTCAGCAATCATTGATTTTGGTTGCTGAGTTTTTTATTTTTTACTATTTTTACGCACTCAAAAAAATACAGTGAATATGGAAACAATGTTGTTTGATTATGTACGATTACAGCAATTTACCCAAGAAATATTGCAAGCAATGGGGCACAGTGCCGAAGATGCTTCGTTGGCAGCCGATGTGCTTATTTCTGCCGATTTGCGTGGGGTAGATTCTCACGGCGTGGCGCGTTTGCGCGGCTATGTAAATTTATGGAAGGCAAAGCGCATGAACGCCACGCCCAATGTAAAAATTGTGCACGAAACACCTTCTACTGCTACGGTGGACGGTGATTTGGGGCTTGGCTTGGTGGTTGCTCCTAAGGCTATGCGCATTGCTATGGAAAAAGCCGAAAATGTGGGTACCGGTTGGGTGGCTATTCGCAATTCCAATCATTTCGGTATAGCCGGCTATCATGCTATGATGGCATTGGAGCGAAATATGATAGGAATGGCACTCACAAACGCCACACCTACCACCGCGCCTACCTTTGGTAAAGAAAAAATGCTGGGAACCAATCCTATTGCCATGGCGTTTCCCACCGAAAAACAACCGCCTATGGTTGCCGATTTTTCAACCACTACGGCAGCAGTGGGCAAACTCGAAATTTTACAGCGTAAAAATTTAGACACGCCCCAAGGATGGATTCAAGATAAAGAAGGAAATACCATAACCGATGCGCACGGCTTGAAAAAGGGCGGGGCGTTGCTGCCGCTTGGCTCCGACCGCGAACACAGCAGCCACAAAGGATATTGCTTGGGTTCTATTGTCGATATTTTGTGTGCCGTGCTTTCGGGTGCTAATTATGGTCCGTGGGTGCCGCCATTTTTGGCGTTTTTAGAACCTTCTGCCCATCAAGTGGGCAAAGGAATAGGGCATTTTGTGGGTGCTATGCGTATAGATGCCTTTCGCCCTGCCGAAGAATTTAAGCAACACATGGATAATTGGATAGAAACTTTCCGTGCGTGCACGCCCATAGATGCTAAGCAAAAAGTACAAATTCCGGGTGATTACGAGCGCGAAACCACTGCCGAACGCATTGTTTCGGGTATTCCGCTCCTGCCTGCGGTGGTAGATGATTTGCAAAATTTGGCACAAGAATTTTCGGTTGCGTTATAGTAAAAAAGGAGGCTGGATTAAAAGTGGGCAGCCTCCTTTTTTTATTTAGAGTTTGAGAATAGTTTGTTTTTTCGGTTTTTTACTGCCTTCGCACACTATGCGCACTACATACGTACCCTTTGCAAGTGTTGAAACATCAATCACGGCTTTGGTAGCGTTTGGTTTTCCTACCACAAGCACCTCGCCTTGTAGCGAAATTACCGAAATTGAACGAATAGTTTTGTCGGAATTTATGGTAACGTGCGATGTTGCCACTGTGGGATACACGCCCAATGCTGCTGTTGGTTCAATGTCGATACACATATCTTCTGTCCACGAAGCCAAGAAACGGGTGTATTGCGGTAAAAGACTATTGTAGATAGAGTTAATTTCCGCTTGCGAATGTGCATAGTTTCCTTTTGCAGAATTGAACATGGCTGAAAGTGCAGCGTGTTCTTCGGTAGAATAACCATCTCCGGCGCAGGGGGCATATAGAGTAGCGGTAGCAAGTTGTGCGTCCACATTAGAAAGCAATTCAACCAATAATTGGTTGTTGTACATAATGTGCGCATTCCGGTAGGTTTCCACTGCGCTTTGCACATAATTGCAGGCAGAGGTTAATTCCGATTGCGTAGTTGCTGTTGTGCGAATTGTTTGTGCTTGTGTAATAGCATAACCAAGCGCATCTACAGCCTCTTGCGGATAATTTCCTTGCTGCAAACCTACGTTGTTGATTGATTTTTCCAACTCTTCTATTGCATCGGCTATTGCTTGGCTCAGTGTCGTTTTGTCGAGAATTTCGATAGGTTCTTGATTTGCAGATGTTCCAAAGGTATTCAGCGCGTTTGACAATGTTTTATGCGCATTATCTACAATTTCTTTGGTAATCTGCTGGTGATTATACGCCTCCTGCGCTTCGGCAATGGCGGCGGCGAGTGCTGCTTTCACATCTTCGGAGTATTCGCCCGGATTTGTTCCCTGCGGTGCTCGCTGATGGGTT
>JAITUU010000026.1 GCA_031286165.1 Bacteroidales bacterium | reverse complement strand
TCAAATCTTATTGCAGGATTGATTGCATATTGTTTTTTGCCAAAAAAACCGGCTATTACATATCAAACCAATCAAAAATCTACTCAATTAGCATTGTTTTATTAATCGAACTCAGGTTAGAAAGACAATCGGTACTCAATTCCCAAAAAGCGAGTTAACAAAGGCTTGTTTGTCGAAAAGTTGAAGGTCGTCTATACCTTCGCCCACACCTATGTATTTCACCGGGATTTTGAATTGGTCGGAAATGCCTATTACCACACCGCCTTTTGCAGTGCCGTCTAATTTTGTGATTGCCAGCGCATTTACTTCGGTGGCGGCACTGAATTGTTTTGCTTGTTCAAAGGCATTTTGCCCGGTAGAACCATCGAGAACCAACAGAATTTCGTGCGGTGCTTCGGGTACTATTTTTTGCATCACTCGTTTTATTTTCGAGAGTTCGTTCATCAAATTCACTTTATTGTGCAGCCTTCCGGCGGTGTCTATTATCACCACATCGGCATTGTTCGCCACTGCGGAATTGAGTGTATCGAAAGCAACAGACGCAGGGTCGGCACCCATTTGCTGTTTTACTATGGGAGTTTGCACGCGCTCCGCCCAAATATCGAGTTGCTCCGTTGCTGCTGCGCGAAAGGTATCGGCTGCACCCAAATACACAGTTTTTCCGGCTTTTTTGAAGGCGTGCGCCAATTTTCCTATGGTAGTAGTTTTACCCACACCGTTCACTCCCACCACCATTATTACGTAAGGTTTGGTATTGATGTCCAAAAAATTATCGGAAATATCGTTTTTATTTTCTGCCAAAAGTGCCGAAATTTCTTCTTTCAAAATACTGTTCAATTCATCGGCACCCAAAAATTTATCGCGCGACACTCGTTGCTCTATGCGTTCTATTATACGCAGCGTAGTATTCACGCCCACATCGGAACTAATGAGAATTTCCTCCAATTCATCGAGCAATTCATCATCGACCTTCGATTTTCCCACCAAACTGCGCGAAATCTTTTTAAACACCGATTCTTTGGTTTTTTCAAGTCCTTTATCGAGAACTTCTTTTTTTGCACTGCCTTTAAAAAAATCGAATAAGCCCATGTTTATTTGTTTTACATTGTACACATTTTTGAACGCACAAAAGTAGTGTTTTTTTAAAATTATTTTTGCAATTACTCATTGATAATTAATAAAAATATTACTTTTACCACTCAAAATTTTAATCATACTAAACAACTAAAACCTATGACAAAATTAACTTCACAGGATTATATGGCACTCGAAGATAAATACGGTGCTCATAATTATCACCCGCTTCCGGTAGTGCTGGAACGAGGCGAAGGCGTATTTATGTGGGACGTGGAAGGAAACAAATATTACGATTTTCTTTCGGCGTATTCTGCTGTAAATCAAGGACATTGCCACCCTGCAATAGTAGGTGCAATGATAGACCAAGCGAAAAAATTGACTTTAACTTCGCGTGCATTTTACAACAATGTATTGGGAGAATTTGAACAATATGCAACTCAGTATTTTGGCTACGATAAACTTCTGCCCATGAATACCGGTGCCGAAGCCGATGAAACCGCGCTCAAACTCGCTCGCCGCTGGGGTGCAAAAAAGAAAGGAATTAAAAACGAAGATATTAAAATTATTTGCTGCGAAGGCAATTTTCATGGTCGCACCATTACCATTATTTCTATGTCGAACGACCCCGATTCGTTTGCAAACTATGGTCCGCTTACGCCCGGTTTTATTCGTATTCCCTACAACGACAGCAAAGCACTCGAAAAAGTACTCGAAGAACACGGAAAAACCGTTGCGGGATTTTTGGTAGAACCAATTCAAGGCGAAGCCGGTGTGTTTGTGCCCGATGAAGGATATTTGAAAACCTGCGCCGATTTGTGTAAAAAACATAACGTATTGTTTATAGCCGATGAGGTGCAAACCGGACTTGCACGTACCGGCAAAATGCTTGCCTGCGACCACGAAAGCGTGCGCCCCGATATTTTGATTTTGGGGAAAGCCCTCAGCGGTGGTGTGTTGCCTGTGTCGGCAGTGCTTGCCGATGATGACATTATGCTCAACATAAAACCGGGAGAACATGGTTCTACCTACGGAGGAAATCCCGTAGCCTGCAAAGTGGCTATGGCTGCGCTGCAAGTGTTGAAAGACGAAAAATTGACCGAAAAATCAGAATATTTGGGCAACATCTTCCGCGAAGAATTATCGAAATTCAATCACCCCATGAAAGAATTGGTGCGCGGCAAAGGCTTATTAAACGCTATTGTTATCAAACCACACAAAGGAAAAACCGCGTGGGATTTCTGTTTGAAAATGAAAGAAAATGGTTTGCTTGCCAAACCAACGCACGAACACATTGTGCGCTTTGCGCCACCACTGGTAATTACCGAAGAACAACTTCGCGAATGTATTGAAATTATCAAAAAAACTTTTAAAGATTTTGAATAGTCAGAAATGACTGCTTGCGATTGAGCAAAAAAAAGAAAACGAACGAACGGAACCGAACTTGTTTGCCCACAGGCGAATGAGTTCGGTTTGTTTTTGTAATACAGTGAAAATAATTTACCATTTGTAAATTACCATTTACAATTAAAGTGTATCTTTGCACTTTTAAAAAATTAACACTATCAGAAATCGGGAGTTCACTATGAAAGAAGATTTTACAGAATATTCGGGTTTAGATTTATCGGCTGTCAATGAGCACATTCTTGAAAAATGGGCACAATATGATACCTTCAAACAAAGTATAGCCCTTCGTGCCGATGCTCCAAGTTTTGTGTTTTACGAAGGTCCGCCTTCGGCAAACGGAATGCCGGGCATACACCACGTAATGGCTCGCAGCATTAAAGATATTTTTTGCAGATTCAAAACCATGCAGGGATTTCGCGTGGAGCGCAAAGCCGGCTGGGATACTCACGGACTTCCCGTAGAACTTGGTGTAGAAAAATCGCTCGGCATTACCAAAGAAGATATAGGTAAAAAAATCAGTGTGGAGGATTACAACGCCGCCTGCCGAAAAGATGTAATGAAATTTACCAAAGAATGGGAAGAACTCACGCGCCGCATGGGGTACTGGGTAGATATGTCGCAGCCCTACATTACCTACGACAATAAATATATAGAAACGCTGTGGTATTTACTCAAAGAATTGTATCACAAAAATTTACTTTACAAAGGCTACACCATTCAGCCCTATTCGCCTGCTGCGGGTACCGGACTGAGTTCGCACGAATTGAACCAGCCCGGCTGCTACCGCGATGTAAAAGATACTACGGCGGTGGTAATGTTTAAATTAGTGGAAAGTGGAAAATTGAAAGTGGACAGTAAAATACCTGTTTATTTCCTTGCATGGACTACCACGCCATGGACTTTGCCTTCAAACACGGCTCTGTGCGTGGGCGAAAAAATAGACTACGTGCTGGTGAATACACAAAATCCTTACACCAAAGCCGAAGTGCACGTAATTTTGGCGCAGGCACTTGTGGAAAAAGTATTGGGCAAACAAGAATACACCATTTTAGCCACTTACAAAGGTGCTGATTTGGTAGGATTGGAATACGAGCAATTAATTCCGTGGGTCAATCCGGGAGCAGGAGCATTTCGGGTGATTTCGGGTGATTTTGTAAGCACCGAAGACGGTACGGGAATAGTGCACATAGCCCCTACCTTTGGAGCCGATGACGATAGAGTTGCCAAAAATTTCGGTGTGCCGCCGCTTATGATGATAGATAAAGACGGTAATCGCCGCCCAATGGTGGATTTGACCGGAAAATTCTTCAACATAGAAGATTTAGATGCCGATTTTGTGAAACACAGCGTAAACGTGGATTTATACAAAGAATACGCCGGACGATTTGTAAAAAAAGAATATGCCGAGAGTGAAACCGAAGATTTAAACGTGGATTTGAGCGTGATGCTCAAACAACAAGGCGTAGCCTTCAAAATAGAAAAACACACGCACAACTATCCGCACTGCTGGCGCACCGACAAACCGGTATTGTACTATCCCTTAGACAGTTGGTTTATTCGCTCCACTGCGGTAAAAAACGAAATGATAGCCCTCAACAATACCATTAATTGGAAACCACAGAGTACGGGCACCGGGCGATTTGGCAAATGGCTCGAAAATTTGAACGATTGGAATCTTTCGCGCAGCCGCTATTGGGGAACTCCCCTACCCATTTGGCGCACGGAAGACGGCAGCGAAGAAATTTGCATAGGTTCCATAGAAGAACTTATGAGCGAAATAGAAAAAGCAATAGCCGCCGGTGTAATGACAGAAAATCCTTTCAAAAACTTCAAACCGGGCGATTATTCCGCAGAAAATTATTCTACCAAAAACATAGATTTGCATCGCCCGTTTGTGGACACTGTTACGCTAATTTCCAAAAGCGGAAAAGCAATGAAACGCGAAAGCGACCTCATAGATGTGTGGTTCGACAGCGGTGCCATGCCTTATGCACAGGTACATTATCCGTTTGAGGGTGATTTAACAAACTTCCCCGCCGATTTTATTTCCGAAGGTGTGGACCAAACACGCGGCTGGTTTTTCACACTACACGCCATTTCTACCATGATACGCGGTTCAGTGGCGTTCAAAAACGTGGTTTCCACCGGATTGGTGCTCGATAAAAACGGCAATAAAATGTCGAAACGCTTAGGCAACGCAGTGGACCCATTTGAAACAATAAAAAAATACGGCTCCGATCCTTTGCGCTGGTACATGATAACCAATGCTTCACCATGGGAAAACTTGAAATACGACAATGAAGGAGTAGAGGAATTGAAACGAAAATTCTTTGGAACACTCTACAATACCTACTCATTTTTCGCACTCTATGCGAATTTAGACAAATTCGACCCTCATTCACCGCAAGTGCCTTTTGAGCAACGTCCGGAACTCGACCGCTGGATACTTTCTCTCTTGAACTCTCTTATTCAGGAAGTTAGCGCACAATACGAGAATTATGACCCTACCAAAGCCGGTCGTGCAATTCAAGAATTTGTGATGGACAATGTAAGTAATTGGTATGTGCGACTTTCGCGCAAACGATTCTGGAAAGGCGAATTGAATACCGATAAACTTTCGGCGTATCAAACCCTGCACACCTGCTTGAAAACGGTGGCGCAACTCATGGCTCCCATTGCACCGTTTTATGCCGAGCAACTCTATGCCGATGTTAGCAAAACGCAGGATTCGGTGCATTTGACCGATTTTCCGAAAATAAACACGGCGGTGATAGACTCAAAACTTGAAACACAAATGCACTTGGCGCAAACTATTTCTTCAATGGTGCTTGCGCTGCGCCGCAAAGTTTCCATAAAAGTGCGCCAACCGCTGCAAAAAATCATTATACCTATTGTTAATGACGAGTTTGCTACCGATGTGCGCAAAATTGCCGACATTGTGAAAAGCGAGGTAAATGTGAAAGAAATTGACCTTTTGAGTGATGCGAGCGGAATTTTGGTAAAAAAAGTGAAGGCGAATTTCAAAGCACTCGGACCGCGCTACGGAAAAATAATGAAACAAATAGCCGTGCACCTAAGCGAAATGAAAAACAACGCGATATTTGCCTTTGAAAAAAGCGGTAGTTATTCCTTTGCCATAGAAGGCACGCCGGTAGAAATTGGTCTTGCCGATGTAGAAATAATTTCGGAAGATATTCCGGGCTGGCAAGTGGCAAACGAAGGCGCAATTACCGTAGCCATAGATACCACCATTACACCCGAACTTTTGCACGAAGGCATTGCTCGCGAATTTGTGAATCGCATACAAAATTTACGCAAAGAAAGCGGACTTGATGTAACCGACACCATTTCCTTATTCATTGAACGCCACGACTTTGTAAACGCAGCGGTGGAAACTTACAAAACCTACATTGCTGCCGAAACCTTGTGTTCGCGCATAGAATTGGTAGAAAAAGTGAGCAGTAGTATGAAAAAACTCATCGAAATTGACGATATTGCGATAGAAATAGGAATTGAAAAAAACTGATAACACACAATAAAAACAAAAAAACAAGTACACTATGAGTGAAAATACCGAAAAAGTACGCTATTCCGATGCTGAATTGGCGGAATTTAAAGAATTGATTTTGCAAAAATTAGATAAAGCAATAGAAGATTACGAACAATTGAAACTCTCTATTCGCAATCAAGATGGTAACGATATTCAAGACACTTCGCCCACATTCAAAATTTTTGAAGAAGGTGCAGCGGTACTCTCGAAAGAAGAAGCCGGAAAATTGGCAGAGCGTCAAGAAAAGTTTATCAAAAACTTAAAAATGGCACTCATGCGCATAGACAACAAAACCTACGGCGTGTGTCGCGACACTGGAAAATTGATTTCAAAAGAACGCTTGCGTGCCGTACCTCATGCCACACTGAGTATAGAGGCTAAAAATGCAGGAAGCAAGTAATAGTATCAAGTAGTTAGTAGTGAGTACTCAATACTTGATACTAACTACTACAAAAAGGACGAACTATGGAACAAAGTGAAACACATTATCCTACCCCACAAATACAATCAACAAAGGCTACACGTTGGGCATGTGCGGTGGTAGTTGCCATTTTGTTCATAGACCAACTTAGCAAAATTCTGGTAAAAACCAATATGATGCTCGAAGAACGCATACCGATTATCAGCGAGCGCGTATATATTTATTTCGTGGAAAATCCGGGTTTTGCATTTGGAATGTCATTTGGCGGTGCGGCGGGCAAAATTATTCTCACGCTCTTTCGCGTGGTAGCCTCCACTCTTATTATATTGTATATTCGTTCTATTATCAAAAAAGGTGCATCGCTTGGAGTGGTAATAGGGCTGAGTGCCGTGCTCGCCGGTGCGCTGGGCAATATTATCGACAGCATGTTTTACGGATTGCTTTTCAGCGAAAGCACATACAGCACTGTGGCGCAGTTTTTGCCCGAAGGCGGCGGTTACGCATCGTTTTTGCAAGGTCGTGTGGTCGATATGATTTACTGCCCCATTATTCGCGGCACCTTTCCCGAATGGCTGCCCCTGCGCGGCGGCGAACCTTTCACCTTTTTCAGCCCTATTTTCAACGTAGCAGATGCTGCCATTACTCTTGGAGTGGTGTATTTACTACTCTTTCAAAGAAAATTTTTCAAAGTAGAAGAAAAAGAAGGATAAATGTCTGCCATCTCAGGTTTATTAAAAAAAGAATTTATCCGTTTTGCCGTAGTGGGTGTGCTTGCTACTGCTATTCACTACGGCGTGTATCTGCTTTTTCTGCGCATACTGAGCGCGAATATGAGTTATCACGAAAATATTGCGTATAGCATTGGCTATATTGTAAGTTTTGTGTTCAATTTCTTTTTAACCAGCATTTTTACCTTCAAAACCAAAGCAAATGTAAAAAAAAGTATTGGTTTTGTGCTGTGCCACCTTATCAATTTCGGTATTCACAATGGTTTATTGAAATTGTATTTATGGCTTTCACTGCCTTCGTTTACGCTTGCGTTTCGCTCGCACGAACTGCTTGTAACCCCTACCGAATACGCACCATTCTTGGTATTTGCAATAGCCGTACCTATTAATTTTCTTTTGGTGCGCTTGGTGTTCAAATCGAACTATACGCAGTAAAAAAAACTCCTGCAAATAGTTATTTCGCAGGAGTTTTTCGCTTTAATTCCCCCTTCGGGGGATTGAGTGAGGACTCTTATCGTTTAATAATCGTTTGCGTTTCCACTGTGCCATCGGCACAACTCACTCGCACTATGTAACAGCCTTGTGCAAGATTTGCAACATCAATTATCGCTTGCGGAGCGTTTGGCACTTCCACAGCCATCACTGAACCTCGTGCAGAAACAATAGCAATAGAGCGAATTTCTTTCACGGCATCTATGGTAATGTATGAAGTGGCAAGTGTAGGATACACGCGAAGCGCAAGGTCTTGTACCGTTTCTATTGCCGTATTACATTCAATCTCTTTTTCTGTCCACGAAGATGTAAAATTGGTGTATTTTGGCAATATGGCAGAGAAAATACCATCAACATCGCTTTGCGTAATTGCTCTTGCAAGATTTGCTTTTGCAGTATAAAGCGCAGAAGTCATTGTTTCGATTGCCGATAGCGGATATCCATCGTTGTAACAAGCAGTATAGCGCACACCGGTTTCTACCGAATTTTTGATAATATCAAGCAAGACTTCCAATTCAGTGGTGTTAATAGGAGTAGCCACATTCACCGCTCCGCTGAATGCTTCAAGAGCCTGAGTTAAGGCAGCATGAGCGTTGTTGGCAATGTGTGTGGTAATCTGCTGGTGATTATACGCCTCCTGCGCTTCGGCAATGGCGGCGGCGAGTGCTGCTTTCACATCTTCGGAGTATTCGCCCGGATTTGTTCCCTGCGGTGCTCGCTGATGGGTT
>JAITUU010000030.1 GCA_031286165.1 Bacteroidales bacterium | reverse complement strand
TGCGCAATGCAATCTTCCTCGCTGCCAAAATGGGCTGTAAAACTGAATATATCCATAACTGTTACTTGTTTTATTCTGAGGCAAATATATAAAATTATTTCTAATTACGGATAATCAATTTATTTTTTGTAAGGTTTAAAACCACACACTAAAATTTATTTTTTTGCGTTACTTCTTTGTTCACATTTTTTACTATGTTTGCAGGTTCTTAAAATCTGGTAAAAAATAACATACATAAATAACGTTACAAAAATAATACCCGAAGTGCCAACAAGCACCTTATATGACACATAGAACATAGCGTTTTGCTTATATTTCAAGCACTTGAATCTTCGACACATTCAAAAATCTAACGAGAGTAAAGCAGTAACGCTCATGCCGTTTGGCGTGGGCTTTACTCAATTTATCCGTTAGATAGGTAGTCGAAGACCTCAAGTGCTGATAAACAAAGTTTTGTCCGCGCTTTTTTTGTGTCTATATATCAACTATACATCAAATTAACAATACTTATTTTTTATATGAACTCTATACTCAACAACCCTTACCGCACACTCGGCATACTTGCCGGTGCAACCGCTCGCGAACTAAGCAAGCAAACCAACCGCCTGCGCAAATTTATAGAGGCAGAGCAAACGCCGCCTGCGGACGATTTCAGTTTCCCCGCTTTGGGAAAACTCACCCGTACCACCGAAAGCATTGAAAGTGCCGCCTCGAAACTCAACCTTGACAACGACAAAATGCACGCAGCCCTCTTCTGGTTTTGGAACGGCAAACCCCTGACGGACGAAGTGGCGTTTGAAGCCATCCGCGAAGGAAACACAGATGCCGCCTACCAACTTTGGGATAGATTGGTGAGCGAAGTAGATGAAAACGGCAACAGAGTATTGCGCAAGGTTACAGGGAAAAACGCTTCGGCGTTCCACAATCTTTTTGTACTTGCAGCAAGTACAAACAAAGGTTCTTTTGAAACCGCCGTAGTTGCCAATATCAAATTCATAGAAAGCACCTATTTCGACAAATTTGTGGAGGCTACGGTGGATAGCACCTTCCGCGTGAACAAAAAGGAGATAGAACTGAACTTTTTGCAGGAAGTAGCACAAGCAATTGATAGCAAAAAGTTGGCAAAGTTGGTAAGATACCTGAACGGCTACCAATTTGAGGCAAAAACGGAATTTTTGAAAAGCCTCACGCAAAAACACACCACCGCGATTGCGGCGCAAATAGAAACCTGCAAAAAGAAACGCAGCGCGAACAAAGCAAGCGCCGCTGCCGCAGGCGAAGAACTGCACACGAACACCAAAAACGACTTAGCCCAACTCAAAACCCTTGCCGGTGCCACCGATTACGCCTACACCACCTCTGCCGACAAAGTGGCAAACGAGATGCTGCAATGCTCCATAGACTTTTTCAATCACAGCCAAGATACCGATGCCACCACCGACTACCACCACCGCGCCATGCAGTTGGCAAAACAAGCAGAAAGCATTGCCGAAGGCAGCGTAGTGAAAGGACGCATACAAGAAAACTTGAAAACGCTCGAAGAGATGAAAGACAAGGAACTGCAAGAGGCACTTGCCGTTCTGCTCTTCATAAAAACTGCCTACCAAGAAAATGAAAGAAAAATAGATGCAATGGTAGCACAGGCATCAAGAAATATGCCTTTTGGACAATCCATAAATTGGAGTGCGGTTGAGGAAATGAAACGAAACTCTTTGAAGTGGGACGAGATTGTGAATTTGGTAAAACAATCCATTCCGCCGCGAAATATAGAAAAAATCAAAAATGCAGGCAATCAAAGCAAAATAAGCGAATATAAGCAGTTGGTTAATTTCTTGTTTTCCAAATTGAGTAACTCACAAGAACGTAGCGTAAAATACTTGGATTATTCAAACAAAGAATCTTGGTTCCCCAAAAATGCGTGGTGGGTATTGGGTATCAGCGGCGGAGTTATTGGCGCAGCGGCAGGTAGTTTCTTGGTTGGTGTTGGTATAGGTGCCGGCATTGGTTGGATTATCAAAAAAGCAAATAAATTAACGTAAAATCAAATAAATACAAATCAATGAAACAAAAACTCCTACCCCTCGCTTTAATGCTGTTTTCATTCACAGCATTTTCGCAAACAGACAGTGTGGCAATCCGCGAATTACAACACAAAGTAGGCTCTTTGCAAGCAGAAACGCAGCAGTTACAAACCGAAATGAAAAGTCAGAAAACCGATTTTTCGACAAAACTCAACGCGGCAACCGGCGAGATTTCCGCACTGCAAATGCAAGTAGAGGAAAACCGGCGTATTACAGGGCAACTTGCCGACACGCTCGGCATACAAATAGCCGACACGCGCACCTCTGCCAACACGCAAATTACGGAAGTCAAATCGCACACCGACACGGCTCTGTTGTGGGTCATTATCGGTTTGCTCGCAGCCATGATTGTGTCGGGCGTGCTCTACTTGCTGCTCCACAAAAAACAAAAAGCGGTGAAAAGCGACCTTATTGCGCAACTTTCGGAAACCAAGCAGCAGATAGACGAAACGCTGGTGAGCGAATTTGCCAAACACGCGGAAGCGTTAGAAACGCTCTCCCAAATGCAAGCGGCATCTCAATCTTCTGCAAAAACCGCCGAACCCGACCACTCCCTCGCGCTCAAAGTGGCAAGCGAAATCAATCTCATTGAGCGCAACATCAACCTCATGGACGAGAAAACCAAAGGATTGAAGCAACTCAACCGTTCGGTAGAAAAACTCAAAGACAACCTCGCGGCAAACGGTTACGAAATTCCGCAACTGCTCGGCAAAGAGTTCAATCAAGGCATGAAAGTGGTGGTGGCAAGTTCCATTCCGGACGAAAACTTGGAAAAAGGCGAAGAAAAAATCACCAAAATTCTGATTCCGCAAGTGAACTACAACGGAGTGATGATACAAACAGCCCAAATAGAGGTAAGTGTAGGTTAGCCCTCTCCCAAACTTTTCCACAAAAGGAAGATAAAATAACAAAATAACAAAATAATAAATAACGAAAAAACAAAATAGCAAAATGAGAAACAAAATTGACTACGGCATTGACTTGGGAACCACCAACTCTGCCATTGCACGAATGGAAAACGGCACGCCAAGCATCAAAAAATCGGACACGCTCAAAGATACCATTCCTTCGTGCGTGCACTTCAACAAAAAACGCGATACGCTGGTGGGCGACACCGCTTTCAACGTGATGAAAAACGACAACACGCGGGCATTGAAAACCTTTGAAGCGGGCAAAACCAACACCTACATTGAGTTCAAACGCACCATGGGTACTACCCACAAATACGAAAGCACGAACATGGGCAAGGATTTTTCGCCCGAAGAACTTTCGGCAGAGGTGCTGAAAAAACTCAAATCCTTTATTCAAGACGAAAACATTTCGTCCATAGTGATTACCGTGCCTGCCAAGTTTCTCAACCCGCAAAAAGAGGCAACCATGCAAGCGGCAAAATTGGCGGGCTTCAAGCACATTGAACTCTTGCAAGAACCGGTTGCCGCCGCCACTGCCTACGGACTGACGGCAAAAGAGAAGGATAGTTATTGGCTCGTGTTCGACTTCGGCGGCGGAACTTTCGATGCCGCTATCGTAAAATCCGAAGAAGGAATTTTGACAGTGAAAGATACCGAAGGCGATAATTGGCTCGGCGGTAAAAACTTGGACGAGGCTATTGTCGATGAAATCATTATCCCCTATTTGCAAGAAAACTATGCCATCGACAGCATTTTAAACGACAGCGGCAAAAAAGAGATTTTGCGCAATGCCGTGAAACCCTTTGCCGAAGAAACCAAAATTCAGTTGTCGTTCAAAGACACGCACAACATTCTCTCCAACTTGGGCGATTTGCCTTTTGAGGACGACAATGGCGAAGAACCCGAAATAGACATCACCGTTACGCAAAAAGATATGGAGCGCGTGTTGGCACCCATTTTTCAAAAGTCGATAGATATTACCAAAGACCTTTTAAAGCGCAACAATCTGAAAGGCAGTGATTTGGGTGCATTGATTTTGGTGGGCGGACCCACCTATTCGCCCATTTTGCGCCGAATGTTGAAAGAGCAAATTTCCGAAAACGTGGATACTTCGGTGGACCCTATGACGGTGGTTGCCAAAGGTGCGGCACTCTTTGCCTCCACCATTTCGGTTTCGGAAGAGGTAAAAGAGGCGAGCCGCGACAAAACCAAGTTGCAGTTAGACCTCAAATACGAGGCTACGAGTGTGGAAACGGACGAAATGGTGAGCATCAAAATTTTGAAAGAGAAAACCGAAGGGGCAATTCCCGACACGATTTTTGCCGATGTGGTGCGCGGCGATGGCGCGTGGAGCAGCGGCAAAAAGCAGATTGGCGAAAAAGCGGTGTTGATAGACGTGATGTTGAACGAGGGCGCGTCCAACGTTTTTACCGTGAATGTGTATGACGCGCAAGGCAATAAATTAGAGTGCCAACCCAACCAATTCAGCATTTTGCAAGGCATCGGCGGATTGGACGGCATGACCGTATTGCCCTACCATATCGGTATCGGCAAATGGTTTGATGCCGAAGAAAAAGACCTCTTTCTGCCGGTGAAAGGCTTAGAAAAAAACAAAAAAGTACCGGCTACGGGCGTTATCAACGGCTTGAAAACCCGCCGCGCAGTACGCCCCGGCGTATCTGCCGACACCATCGAAATTCCGATTTATCAGGGCGACTACGATGCCGAAGGTACTAATCCGATTTTGAATAATTTGGTAAACGAAGTGGTAATTTCGGGCGAAAGTTTACCAAAACTCCTGCCCGAAGGCAGTCCGGTGAACATAACAATAAAAGTTGATAGGTCGGAACAAATGCAGTTCGTTGCCGAATTTCCCACCATTGAGCACACCGAAGAGTTGAAAATTGCCATTAAACAGACCGAGCCGCCTACCGAAGAGAAGTTGAAACGCGAAATTGCCGCTGCCAAACGCACCGCCAAGCGAGTGAACGACAGCGATACGCTCAGTAGATTGGACGACTACGAAACGCAGTTGGAAAACCAAAAAGGAAGTGCGGATGGCAAAATGCGCATTTTGGACGGTTTGCGCAAAGAACTCCTCAAATTGGACGAGGCAGACAAAGCAACGGCTTTTCCAAAAGTGGCAGAAGAGTTGAAAAGTGAGTTTTACGAATTGGAAGATTTAGTGGGAAAAATTAAGAAAAACGGCGATAGCGGCGAAGTGAATATTGGTCAGGTAGAAACCATGCTTGGCGAAATGCGCAAACAAGTAGATGCCGTTATTCGCGAGAAAAATATGAAAGAGGCGAAGGAGTTGATTCGCGAAATCGGTTCGCTCAGTTTCAACCTGCGCAACGAAGTTACGGGCGGAGCCATGGACGTGCAATATTTGCAGCATTTCAACCAAAATTTCGGTTCCTTCCATTGGAAAAACCCAACCAAAGCCCGACAACTCATCAATCAGGCATTGCAACAAGTGGCAAACGGCAACCGCAATATTCGTCCACTGTTGGTAGAGATTGTGCAACTGCTGCCAAATGACGAGCAAGGCGGTGGCGGAACGTTGAGATAGTAAGAACCGGGAAAAGATTACCAAAATACAAATGTAGCACGCAGATAACACCAATAGCACAGAAGAACACAGATTTTTAACAAGGGATTTCAATCCCTTGTTATCAGCGAAAATCTGTTAAATCAGCGTTATCTGCGTGCTAAAAATGTCGGAACCGGGATTTTTAGATTCAACAAAATTAACAAGATAAAACAGAAAAAATGAAAATAAAACAAATTATTGCAATCGGATTTTTATTGCTGCTTTCGTTGTCGGCTTTTTCACAAGAGTATAAACAATGGAACAAACACGATGTTGTCCGTTTTTACGAAAAAAAAGAAATCAACGTAGATTATAATTCATTAGATGAAAATGGAGAAGAACTTAGGAATAGAAACATTGTTTTCTATGTGCCGGCAAAAATGAATAGCGGAACATACGATGTGGAGATAGGTGATAAAACATCCTCAAAATTGTATCAAGTAAAAGAAACGAATCTCTATTTGCTGTTCCGGTATTCTCCATACTTGTATAGATATGATAAAGGAGTGTTGGAGGTATCATATTCTTCGGGAACTTTTTATAAAAAGTAGTATATTTCAAAGTCAATATCAAAATAAAATAGTATGAAATCAAGAATTATAGGAATAATAATTTCAGCAGTACTTCTTTGTAGTTGTGCTGTAACAAAACAGTATGAAAAGGCTGTGCAAACAAATACAATCCCGGTGTATGAAAACTATTTGTCTGAATTTCCGAAAAGTAAATACAAATCAGATGTAGAAAATCGTCTATACAATCTGAAAGATGAAAAAGCATATTCTATTGCGGTTGTCCAAAATAGCATTGATTCGTATTCAAAATATTTACGCGAATTTCCATACGGGAAATATGCAAGTACTGTAAAAACAAAGAAAAATGCTTTAGAAAAAGAAAAGATGGAACGTGATACATGGAATATTGCAATGACACAGAATACTATTTCTGCGTATGAAAATTATTTACAACAATATCCCTATGGAATGTATGCCAGCAATGCAAGAACTAAAAAAGAAGTATTGGAAAAAGAAAAAAAGGAGCGTGATATATGGAATGCAACAGCGAAAACAAATACCATTGCAACGTATGAAACCTTTTTACAACAATATCCAAATTCTTCATATAACAAAGATGCACAAAAAAGAATATTGGAACTAAAAGAATTTGAAAGTTGGCAAACGGCACAGAATAACAATACAACCCAATCATATCAACTCTATTTGAGTTCGTACCCTAATGGAAAATATTCGGAAGATGCCGAAAATATGATTGATAAATTAAAAGAAGAAGAAGAAGAAAAAGTATGGCAAACAGCAAAAAAAACAAATTCTATTGCAGGATACAAAAAATACATATCTTACTTTCCTTCCGGAAAATATATAGAAAATGCTAATGCGAAGATAATTGATTTGGAGGTTTCAAAAATAATGTCCGGTCAGTATGGACAAATGCCTGCAATGGAAAAACGAGGGTATGGATATGGAGAAATTTCTGATTTAGAAATAAAGAACCAAACATCTTATACGCTCACAATTTTATATAGTGGACCATCAAGTAAAAGATTAATTATTCCTCCTTACAAAACTCGGTCGATTTCTCTTACAAATGGAAATTATAGAATTGCTGCAAGTGTAAGTGCGTCCAATGTTAGACCCTTTGCAGGCACAGAAAAACTAAGCGGAGGTAATTATGGAGTATCATATTACATAAGTACAAGTTACAGCCGACATTAATTTTGTTAAGCATGAATAACACACAATCCATAATACAAAAAGATGCTGTCATTGCCGGTAAATACACCGTTCTGCTTTTCATAAAAAAAGGCAGTAACGCCGAAACCTATCGCGTGCGCGGGGCGGACGGGAAACTCTATTTCTTGAAACTGTTCAACCCTGCAAAATTGCACCGAACGGCGTTCGATGCACAAGGGAATTTGCTCGAAATTGAATTTTTGAAAAAGGCGAAACACGAAAACCTTGTGGCATACAAAGAGAGCGGCGAGGTGATTGTGGAGGGCAAAAAGCACCTCTACTTGGTGTTGCACTTTATACCCGGAGAAACGCTGGCGGAGCGAATGGCGCGGAAAACGATTTCTACCGTGTTCGACATTCGGCAAATCCTGTCGGGTGTGTTGCGCGGATTGGAGTACCTGCACTCGCTGCCTGACCCAATTATTCACAACGAAATCACGCCGCTCAACATTATGCTCGACCTTTCGGGCGACTATCCGCAGGCTAAAATCATAGATTTCGGCTACTCGCGCTCGTTTTTGCAGTCGTCCAAAACATACAACCGCGAAGGCTTGGATTTGAATTTTGTGGCTTCGGAGTGCATTACGGCTGGCACTTTTTCGCCGCAGAGCGATTTGTTTTCCGTAGGCGTAGTGATGTATCAAATGCTTTTCGGCACTTCGCCGTGGAACAGTGCCAACACCGAAAAACTGCTGCAACAGCGCGAGCGACCGTTGCTTTTCCCCGAAATTTACGGGCGTATGGTCGATTTTGACGATTCGGTATTGAAAATCATAGCCAAAGCAGTGCACACGGACACCGAAAAACGCTTCCAATCGGCAAAGGAGTTTTTGCAGGCGTTGAACGGAGAAATGGCAATAGAAGATACTCCTTCTCCTTCACAAAAAAAAGCGGAGAACGTTTCTCCTTCGGAGAGGTCGAAAGGGACTTTCGGTTTTGCTGCCATTGCCGGTATGACGGAGTTGAAGGCGCAGTTGCAGTTGGACGTGATTGACGCACTACGCAATCCCGAAGAGTACGAACGCTACGGCGTTAGTCTTCCCAACGGAATGTTGCTCTATGGACCGCCCGGATGCGGAAAAACCTTTTTTGCCAAGCGATTTGCCGAAGAGGTGGGTTTCAATTTTGTGCTTGCCACGCCAAGTACGCTCAAAAGCCGCTACATCAACGCCACGCAAGAGAACATTGCCAAAATGTTTCGCGAAGCAGAAGAAAACGCGCCCACCATTATCTTTATAGACGAAATAAACGAACTGCTGCCCAACCGCGACAGCGAGGCGCACGAAATGGCGAAAAGTGCCGTAAACGAAATGCTGGCACAAATGGACAGAACCGGCGAAAAAGGAATTTTCATTATCGGTGCCACCAACTATCCCGATATGATAGACCCCGCCATGCTGCGTGCCGGACGGTTAGATAAAAAATTCTACCTACCGCCGCCCGACCACGAGGCGCGAAAAGCAATGTTCGAGATGTATCTGAACAAACGCCCGTTGGATTTCGGCATAGACTACAACCAACTCGCCGCGCTCACCGAACACTACGTTTCTGCCGACATAGAACTGTTGGTAAACGAAGCGGCACGATTGGCATTGAAAACCAAATCGCGAATTTCGATGAATACGCTGGAAATCGTTATTCGCAACACCAAACCCTCCGTGCCATTGCATGAATTGCAAAAATATGACGAGATAAAACGAAAAATGGAGGGTGAAATTCCTCCAAAACAAGAACGCAAACCAATAGGATTTAAACAATAAAAATAAACTAATTATGAGTACAACAAATTTCAAAAACGTAGTTTTTACAACCGCTTTCTGCTGCATGGCTTCGGACGGCACCATTGACCCACGCGAAGTGGACGTTATCAAAACCCTATGCGAAAAATCACCGCTTTTTGTCGATTTCGACATTCACACAGAACTGAACACGCTTGTAAAAAAAATCAATGCCGAAGGAAAAAAGTTCATTGCCGACTATTTGAACAGCCTCCAAGAAAGCACCCTGACAGAAAAGGAAGAACTCACACTGCTCGACTTCGCTATTCAAACCATGTACGCCGATGATGTACTGGAATATTCCGAAATCAAGTTTTTCAAAACCATTCGCCACCGCCTGCACACAAGCGATGAGAAGATTTTGGAACACTTTGCCGATGTGCGCGATATAGAAATGTTTGTAGGCGAAGATATAATCGTGAAAGACGAAGGCTTTCTCGAAAAAATTTCAGCCCTCTACTTAGACAGTGCCGAATTACCGCAGTTTGAGGCGATAAAACTAAGTAAAGAATAACAACTCCTTTTTTTACTCGCAGTATTCACCCTCACTCATTCTGTCTGTTTCTCTGTAAAAGATGTTGAAAGATATTTCATTTTCCTCTTGACTTTATTGGCAAATATGCGTATATTTACAGAAATTTGTAATATACAAACAGCATGAAAAAAATTTACCTACTAATAAGTGTTGCGCTTTTGGGGGGATTGGGGTTACAGGCGCAAACCTTGACTTTGACAAATGCCTACCAACGGGGGAATATGGTGCAAGGGAAAGTAAATCAATCTCTGTCTTTAACAAAAGGCGTGTATAAAGTATCGCTTACTGCGTCTTCTTCCGATGCACTTGATACGGTAAACGTTGTGTTGGCATACGATGATGCAAAAAACAACTATTGGTGTCAAGCATCATCGCAGGGTATATCTAAAATTCCGGTTGCTGCCAACACGATATTCACCAAAGATTTTACGCTTGTAGTACAAAACAATACATGTAATACATCGGGAAATTTAACCTTGACTATCAATGCTCTGAGTAAAGCCTTTCCTGATAATGCAGGAGTTTCTAAGGCAAGTAAAACAGTTACGTTCTCCAATTTTTCTATCAATGTTACCAAATTGGTAATACCCGAAGGAACGCTATTCACCGAACGGAGCGATGGTATATGGCAATTAGATGTGGCACCCGCAGCACTTCCTGCGCCACACGCCGTGGGCGATAAATTCATTGTGGTGGTAAAAGGAACGCCAAGTGCCGATATTACACAACTCAGTGCCGTTGCTGTGGACCAAAGTACAAATGTCAACTTTTGGAAAGAATCATCGAATGTGGTGGGATTGTCGAATGTGGCAGGATTGTCGAAAAATGCTTCATCGTTTATTGGTGCAGGAACAAATTTTTCGGTAGAAGGAATTGTAACAGTTACCGAAATCCCTGCGGATTGGCGTGCGGCAAACGCAAACACCATTGCACTCCGTGCCGAAGTAAAATCAGAAGAATATTTGTTTGGAATTAAAAATCTATCGGTTAGCGTTGTTCCCTATGTAGAAGGTTGCCCCGATTATAAAGCATCGAATTTCAATCCGAGAGCAACCAAAGATGATGGCTCGTGTAAATACGAAGTTATAGTAGGCTTACAAACGCTTGGTAGCGGCGAAATTTACAACGGTACAACCAAACTATCGAACAGTATTACCGCCGAAATCGGTAAATCGTTCACCTTCACGGCAAAACCTGCCGCAGGTTGGGAATTTGTAGGCTGGCGCATGAATAATTCTCTCTCCATAGAAAGTGCTACCTTCGATTATACCTTCGTAGTAGGTAAAAACACTAATTCTGTTACGGCAAAATTTGCACGTATTCCCGTTCTCGGCTGCACCGATAAAGTTTCAATCAATTACAATGCCGATGCTACCATGGACGATGGCTCGTGTTTATATGCCGTTAGGTTTCACACTACGGGAAGCGGAAACATTGTGAAAGATGACAAAAGTATCATACACAATAACGATGCGTTTACCGTAGCACAAGGCACGTGTTTTACCGTATATGCAATGGCAGAAAGCGGCTGGAAATTTGCCGGTTGGCGAATTGCTACTGATAGTATTACCAACACTCAAAACCCTCTTACATTCTGCACAAAAGGCTATAACTCTTACGATTACACGGCGGAATTTACACAATCACCTGGTCTCAACAATGCCACCCCTACCTTAATTAGTTACAATACCAATGCTCCGACGAACGAAACAGTAGCGGCGGAACAAGCGCGGGTTACTAATAAAATTTCTTCCGAACATAGGCAAAAAACAATCGTAACTAACCACAAATCAAAAACAAATAATTTCGGTAGTACAGTAGCAAATAATCCCTTTTTTCCGATTATAGTAGTTGTGGGGGCATGGTGTTTAGTTCTTTTATTCACAAAACCCTAAAAACTATCTACCAATTTTTATCAATCGTGCGTTGTTTCAAATCTTCGTTTTTGCGCTCCATTAAGCGTTGCTGCACTTCTTTTTCACTTTGTTCGAGCGCACGCAAAATCATTTCCGCTTCGGTTTCCGAAATTTTTCCTTTGTCATTGTGTTCCTGCTGCGAATTATTGTTCTGCTGCTGTTGGTTTTGTTGCTGCTGTTGCTGTTGCTTATCTTTATCGGAATTATCTTGATTTTGCTTATTTTGGTCGTTTTGCCGGTCTTGGTTTTGCTCGTTTTTATCCTTACTTTTATCGTTTTGCTTCTGATTATTTTCGTTCGGTTTTGCTATAATCATTTTCAAACGTTGCAAGGTAGTATCATTTTCATACACTTCCAACGCTCTATTTACCATGCGTTTTGCCTCATGCGATTTTCCGTCCACATAGAGTTTCGAGGTTTCGTTCACATAATCCTGCACCGTTTTTTGTGCCGCCGCACTCAGGTGCAATGCACATACGCACGTAAGTATTGTAAGTATCTGTTTCATATTTATTACGTTTCCTTATTCCTAACTGCTATTTCCTAATCCCTAAAATATCCACAATTTCGGCAAGTTTTTGTATATATTCTTTATAATTATTCACAGTTTCGTCTTTTGCCAGCGCAGCCTCCATAAGTGCAAGTGCATCGGCAAAGCGATATTCGCGAATGAGTGCATCGGCTTTTTCCTTGCTTTCTTTTGCAAAATCACTCGCATTTTTGCTCTCGTTTCCTTGTGCATTTTGGTTTTGCTGCGTGAGTTGCGGTTGATACATCATGCGTAGCGCGTAGGAAATATTGTAGCGCGTGTCGTTGCTCGCAGGATTCAATCGTAGGGCTTTTTTATAAAACTCTATTGCTTCGCGAAAATCTTCGGTTTTCAAAAAAGCGTTGCCCAAATTGTGTAAAGTTTTGAACTGCAAAGCAGTATCGGAAGTGAGCAATAGCGCACGCTGAAAGGCATCGCTTGCCAAAATATATTTTTCGGATTTATAGAGTGCATTGCCAAAATTATACCACGCATCGAAGGATTCGGGATTGAGTTGCGCTGCGTGCTTAAACGTTACCGCCGCATTACGAAATTCTCCGGCATTGTAATACGCCGTTCCTTTTTCCATATAGGGACGAATATCTTTTTGCGCAAATGCCGAAATGCAAGACACAAAACACAAGACTCCAAGCACAAGAGAACTGCGTAATTGTAAATTGAAAACTGAAAATTGAAAATTCATACTCTATCCTAAATCATATTTTCTAATACCTAACAACTGACAAGCAATAGCTATTTTTTAAAACTCATAATCCACCGCATGGCGACCGTTTACCACTGCTTTCACAAATGCCACCACTTTTTGATGTTCGGGGTGCACATTATATGCCTGCAAAGCCTCCCATGTAGCAAATTCCGAAATCAGCACCACATCGTGGTTATCTGCCGGCGATAATGCTCCTTTAATACCAACTTCAAATGCTTCAATGCCGGGAACTACACCCACTAAATTGCGCAACAGCGTTTGCATTGTTTGTTTGTTTTCTTCTTTTGTATGTCCCTCTGCATTATCTTTGAGCGACCACATTACTACGTGTTTAATCATGATTTTATTGTTTTATGTTTTATTGTAAAAATTTGCAAACGTTGTAAAAATCTATTTTTTCGTTCAAGAATTACAAATTCGAGTATCAAACACAGTGCTGCGAAGAGTAGAAATACATAATAGCGTTCATCATATTCGCTAAATTGCTGAGTTTCAAAGTCTATTGTTTGCATTTCTTGCAAAGCCTGCACTACGGGCGCAAATTCGGTATTGGAATACACGCCGCCGCCTGCTTTCGCTATTTCTTGCAGCATTTCTTCGTTTAAGCGCGTGGTTACAGGTTTTCCGCTTTTGTCGGTTAAGTACCCTTGTTTTCCCTGCAAGGGAATGAGAACACCCTGCGTAGTGCCCATTCCTATGGTGTGCACCACAATTCCTTTTGCGTGCGCCATTTCCGCAGCAGCCACCGCATCGTCTTCGTGATTTTCGCCATCGCTGATTACAATAATCGCTTTGGAACTTTCTTCCGATGCGGTAAACGAAGACATTCCTTTGCGAATAGCGGCTCCTATTGCTGTTCCCTGCCGGGCAATGAGCGAAGTATTGGCAGCGTTCAAAAACATTTTCACCGAAGAAATATCACTCGTCATGGGCACTTGCACAAAAGCATCGCCGGCAAAAATTATCAAACTTACTTTATCGCCTTTCTGTTGGTCGAGCAGGCGTTGGGTTGAAAGTTTTGCTCGCTCCAAACGATTGGGCGCAATATCGGTGGCACGCATGGAATTGGAAACATCGAGAGCCACAACAACTTCTATACCACTACTTTGTAGCTCCTGCAATTTTATACCGTATTGCGGACGCGCAAGTGCAAGCACCAAAAATATGTATGCCAACACCAATAAACTGAATTTTACCGCATTACGAAACGGCGAATAATCGGGTACAATGGTGGCAAGCAAGTGTGTATCGGCAAAAAGCGCGAGTTTCTTTTTGCTGCGCCACTGCCCATACACATACACAAGCACAAAAAGCACTACTGCGAATAGTGCATACAAATACTGAGGCGAGGCAAATCGAAAATGTGTATCGTTCATTATGGAAAGCGTTTAAAAATCGTTTGTTTCAGTATAATTTCAAGAGCCAGCAAACAGAGTGCCCACAAGAGTAGAAGCGGAAATTCTTCTTGTTTGGAAGTCATGTTATAATCCTCTATTTTGGTTTTTTCCAGCGCGTCTATGGTATCGTAAATTTTCTGCAATTCCTGTTTATTCGTTGCCCGAAAATACTGTCCGCCGGTAAGTTTTGCTATTGCCGTAAGCATTTCTTCATCTATTTCCACCGGTGCCATTTGTATATGCGTTTTTCCGTAGGCATCTATCAACGGATAGGGAGCCATACCGCGCGTGCCCACACCTATGGTGTAAATTTTGATACCGTATTTTTGTGCAAGTTCCGCAGCGGTAATAGGTTCTATATCACCCATATTATTCACCCCGTCGGTAAGCAGCACCACTATTCTACTCGCCGCAGTGCTTTCTTTCAATCTATTGATACTCAGACCCAAACCCATACCAATAGCCGTACCGTCTTGTATCATTCCCGAATGAATTTCCGCAAGTTGGTTCAAAAGCGTAGCGTGGTCGGTAGTAAGGGGCGTTTGCGTAAAACTTTCGCCACTGAACACCACCAGCGCAATCCTATCATTCGGGCGGGAATTGATAAAATTAGCCGCCACTTCTTTTGCTGCCTCCAAGCGGTCGGGGCGTAAATCCTGCGCCAGCATAGAACTCGAAATATCCATTGCCAGCACTATATCTATGCCGTAGGTAGAAGATTTGGAATGAATGCTGAACGACACCGGACGTGCCAATGCACAAATAATGAGGGCAAGCGCACATAAGCGCAAAACAAATGCACTGTGCAAAAAATATTGTAATAAACTCGTTTTTAAATCTTTATAATCACCGAGTGAACTCATGCGCACGTGCGGCACCGATTGCGATTGTTTCCACACATACCATGCAATAATGGGTATAAACAATAAAAATAACCAAAATACGGCTGGGTGCAAATAGGTGTATGAAAACAAGTGAGGAAACATAGATTTCGTGTTATTTTTTGTTCGATTCTTTTTCTGCGGTTTCGGTAATTATATAAAGTACCATGCCGCTATGCTGATAGGCAGTTTGTAAAAGCGGCGTATGTTTTGCAAATTTCACTAAATCAGCCTCTTGCAACACCATACGCAAATCATTCACCACACTGTGTGCCACTTTTCCACCGGCGGCAATGTCGAAAATCAGTTCATCGCTGGTTTTTTCAAACGTTTGTATGCCATATCGTTCTGCAAAGTAAGCACGCACAATATCGGTCAATTCAGTATAAAATTGCTTGTATTTATCGTGTTCGCAGAGTTTTTTAGCCTTCAACGCTTCTAATTGTTGCAGGGCTTTTTCGTGCGCAGGAATTATCACCTCTTCTTTTGTAAATAAAGGAAGTTGTTTCGGGCGTTTCACCCATATAATAATGCACACTGCTATCAAAATAAGCAAAAATGCAATGCCTGCAATATACCATATATAATCGCGCCACGAGTAAATCACCGGCTGCAAAGGTTGAATATCTTGAATATCGCCCTGTAAATCCACAGGGAAATCCACCACCTGCAATTCCATAGTATTGCTCCATAGTGTGTCGCGCTCGTTCACCACAAAAGGACCTATACGAAAATCGTATGTTCCTTCGCGAAAACCCGTAATAGTAAATATAAGATTTACAACGAGTTGCGTGCCGTCATTCTGCATTGTATCTATTTGCGGTGTTTTTACAAATTCGAGTGCTTCGTTCAATCCTTCGTCATAAAACGGCAGTTGCACCGCAGCATTTACTCCGGCATGGAGTTCCACCACCACTCGCGCCTGCTGCCCTATGAGAATTTTTGTACTGTCGATTGTTGCCGTAACCGAAAACGATTGCCCAAACGCTACCGCCGGCAGGCAAAACACCAAAACCCACACTATATACCGAACACTAAAAATAGTTCTTTGCATTTTTTTCGTAATTGACACTTAGTTTTTTGCAAGGCAAATATACGGTTTTAATTAAAAATTGAATATTGAAAATTAAAAATTATTTTACCGGTTTCAAATTCCGAATTACATTCAATTAAGTACTTCACTCACAATGCTACTCTTTGTAATGATTTTACAAAAAAAAGCGACCGAAGAAATATCTCCGGTCGCTTTTGAAATCTAAAACGTCTTGTGTCTAATAGTAATATATTACATCATACCACCCATGCCGCCCATGCCCGGTGCGCCCATTGGCATAGCCGGTTCATCTTTTTTCTCTTCGGCTATCACACATTCCGTTGTAAGCATCATGCCGGCAATAGAGGCTGCGTTTTCCAAAGCAATACGAGTTACTTTTTTCGGGTCCACAATTCCTGCGGCTTTCAAATCCTCATATACATCGGTGCGAGCATTGTAACCGAATGCATTGTTTCCTTCGCGCACTTTTTGCACCACCACCGAACCTTCGCCGCCGGCATTTGCCACTATTTGGCGAAGCGGTTCTTCTATGGCACGGCGAATAATTTGCACACCGGTCAATTCATCGTCATTTTCTACTTTTATGGCATCGAGAGCGGCTTGCGCACGAATAAGTGCCACACCCCCACCGGGTATAATGCCTTCTTCCACAGCGGCACGAGTTGCGCTCAGCGCATCGTCCACGCGGTCTTTTTTCTCTTTCATTTCTACTTCGGTAGCAGCACCTATATAGAGTACAGCCACACCACCGGCAAGTTTTGCAAGGCGTTCTTGCAATTTTTCTTTATCGTAATCCGAAGTTGATGCCGCAATGTGCGAACGAATTTGCGCCACACGCGCATCTATCTGCGATTTTTCACCTGCGCCACCCACTACTATGGTATTATCTTTATTGATAGTGATTTTTTCGCAATTTCCGAGTACTTCCATACCGGCTGCTTCAAGTTTCAAACCAACTTCGTCCGACACCACTGTTGCGCCGGTAAGCACGGCTATATCTTGCAACATTTCTTTTCGGCGGTCGCCAAATCCGGGTGCTTTCACCGCGGCAATTTTCAACGAACCACGTAATTTATTCAAAACGAGCGTAGTAAGAGCCTCGCCATCAACATCTTCTGCCACTATCAAAAGCGGACGACCGGTTTGCACCACAGCCTCCAATATTGGCATCAATTCCTTCATAGTCGATACTTTTTTATCGTATAGCAAAATGAATGGATTATCGAGCACGGCTTCCATTTTTTCGGTATTTGTTACAAAATACGAAGAAATATAACCTCTATCGAACTGCATACCTTCTACAATTTCCACCGTAGTTTCGGTACCTTTCGCTTCTTCAACGGTTATCACACCTTCTTTTTTTACTTTTTTCATTGCTTCGGCTATCAGGCGACCAATCTCTTCGTCATTATTTGCCGAAATGCGGGCAACTTGTTCCACTTTGTCGCCATCGCTTGGAATTGATTCCGCTTGTGTATCTAAATTGGCAACCACCGCAGCAACCGCTTTGTCTATACCGCGTTTCAAATCCATAGGATTGGCTCCGGCGGCAACGTTTTTAAGCCCCACTCCCACTATTGCTTGCGCTAAAATAGTAGCAGTAGTAGTTCCATCACCGGCATTGTCGTTGGTTTTCGATGCCACTTCTTTCACCATTTGTGCGCCCATATTCTCGAACGCATCGGAAAGTTCTATTTCTTTTGCCACCGTTACCCCATCTTTGGTTATGTGCGGTGCACCAAATTTTTTCTCAATCACCACATTGCGTCCTTTGGGACCGAGGGTTATTTTCACTGCGTTTGCCAACGCATCTACTCCGCGTTTCAACGAATCGCGGGCTTCAATATCAAATTTTATTTCTTTTGCCATAATAATACTGTTTATAAGTTAATACGTTTGAAAGTTTGTTATTACAAAATAAGTAATACATCGTTTTGCGAAAGCAACAAATACGATTCGCCGTCTATGGTCAATTCCGTGCCGGCATATTTGCCATACAACACCGTGTTGCCCACAGCCACTTCCATTTCCTCGTCTTTTTTTGCTTTTCCCACTGCCACTACTTCGCCGGTCAAAGGTTTTTCCTTTGCCGAATCGGGAATAAAAATGCCGCTTGCTGTTTTTTGCTCTACCTCTTGCGGTTTCACCAAAACCTTACCGGCAAGGGGTTTTCCTGTAACTTTTGCCATAATTTTATTTATTTAAAGTGTAACTTACATTTAATTTCGCAGTGTGCTTTCACAAATTGTGCCACGCACAATTCGCGAGTAAAAATAAGAATTTTTGTCATACATCTCACCTATTTTTTCCTTTCTCGCGCAAATGTCATAAAAAAACATGACATTCTGACATACTTTCCCCTGTTTTCTAACCCTTACTCCCACCCTACATATCATCCAACGGACTTTTTACACGGCTCAACTGCCGATTGCTCACGCGGGCGTAAATTTCGGTGGTTTTCAGGTCGGCGTGTCCCAGCAGTTTTTGAATAAAGGTCATATCCGTGCCTGCTTCGAGCAGGTGCGTGGCGTAACTGTGGCGTAAACCGTGTATGCCCACCGCTTTGTTGATTTTCGCCTTGCGCATGGCAGTTTTGAACACCGCCTGCACGCTGCGAATGGAATACTTACCGCCATACTGCCCCTCAAACAGATATTCCTTCGGTTTGTACACCGTGTAGTACGTCCGCAAATCGCCGAGAATGGATTCGGGCAGGTTCACATACCGGTCTTTCTTTCCTTTGGAATTTTCTATGCGCACCTGCATTCTACTACTGTCTATATCGCTGATTTTTAGATTGGTAATTTCGCTCACGCGAAGTCCCATGCCATAGCACAAGCGGAGCATCAACGCGTGTTTGGGATTTTCCAACGCAGCAAAAAGACGAGTTATTTCGCTCTTTCCCAAAACTTTGGGTAGTGATAGTCGTTTTTTGGGGCGCGGAATTTCATCAAAAAACACCTTTTCGCGCCCCAGCACCTGCTCGAAATAAAATTTGAGCGCGTTCATACGGCTGTGAATGGCATTTTCCGACAATTTGAGCGTGCGCGTGCAATAGAGCAAATACGAGCGCAACCGCTCCGTCGTGAGCGAATTAACGTCCGTATCTTTCAGAATATAAAGCAGTTGTGCAAATTCTCCGCAATAGCTTCGTATGGTGTTCGCGCTGTAGCCTTTGAGCAAGAGCAACTCGTGCATACGCTGCATGGCAGGCACATTGACCTCGTGAATGTGCAGCAACGCCGCCTTGCCCGGCTCCGTTTTTTCGGGTAGTCCGCACAGAGCGCGAATGGAATTGCTATCCGCCACATACCACACGCGCTCAACAGGCAGCCAACGCGCCGAAGGAAACTGCACCCGCAAGTCGTTTTTCAACTCCGCCGTGTATTGGAAGGCTATAAAGATAACCGCACGACCACCATAATCGCCCGGCGTGAAGGTATAATTTTGAGAATTGAACGACATACGCATTTTGTATAGTTAGGTTTCCGAAAAAGCAGCCGAATATTCCCCATGCGCAACAAAAACAATACAGAATACGCATAAAAAATATTCATTTTGCGCAACTCCAATTCGTGCGCACCGCTTTATAGAACGCAAGTTGCACAAAAAAGTTCAAAAAAATTTCAAAAAAGACCTTGCGCATTTCATAAAAAAGTGCGATATTGCGCATATTTATGAGTTGTGCCTAATGCAGGGGCGGCAGTGCGACCACCAAGCGCAGTGAGAAAATAGCCCACCCATAACCACAACTCTAAAAATCAGACTTTTAGATGTATGGCAACCCACAACATAGACTA